>JBKQMG010000001.1:0-19524 GCA_052146815.1 Streptosporangiaceae bacterium
CGGCGGCCTGGTCGCCTGATGATTCGACGATTTACCTCGGGACGACGGGTTATCACCCGAATGGCTGGCCGGTCGGGGCGACGCCGCGCAACGGGCTGTGCGACGCGGCCGCGGCGTTCCCGGCGACTCAGACCTCGGTGCTGCACAGTTGGGTCAACTACACCGGCTGCGACTCGCTGTATGCCGCGGCCGCCGACGCCAACGCGGCCTACTTCGCCGGACACGAGCGGTACTCGATGAACCCGAACGACTGTGACGCGCTCGGGCCGGGCGGCTACAACGCGCCGGGCATGGAAGGCCTGCAGCCGTCCACCGGGGCCCTGTACCTGAACGCCGGGGCGTCGGCCGGCTATTACAGCCGGGCTCGGGGCCTGGGCGCCGACGATGCGATGATCACGACAGGCCAGGGCCTGTGGATCGGCAGCGACAGCTTCGACGGCAGCCAGACCTGCGGCGACGCCACCAACCTCGCAGGCATCTGCTTCCTGCCCTACAGCGGCTAGCGGGGAGCAGCTGCGCGGGCGCACATCCCGCGGGAATCCCTGTCCCGGAGGCATATCGCCTGGTGCCGCTCCCTCCGGGACAGGGGCCCTTCGGCGGGCGGCAGAATAACCGCCCTCAGGCGGGGAAGGCTGGGCACGGCTGTCGTGTTGCTGCTAGGGAGCAGGCAGTTTCTTGTCACTCCGGCGGCCGGTCATTCGGGCGGGCCGTCATCCGCCGGCCGCTGTATGACCGGGCGCAACGAGAACAAGCGAAGTGAGGACGACCGTGGCGCTGCCGTATGACCAGGAGACCAGGTTCCAGGAGTACGCCCGTCCGCAGATGCTGGTCAGCACCGAGTGGGTGGCCGAGCACCTTGATGATCCCGGTCTCGTCGTGGCCGAGTCCGACGAGGACGTGCTGCTGTACGAGACCGGTCACATCCCCGGCGCGGTGAAGCTCGACTGGCACACCGAGCTCAACGACCCGCTCACCCGCGACTACGTCGGCGGGGCAGGCTTCGCCCGGCTGATGTCGGCCAAGGGCATCAGCCGGGACACCACACTCGTCTTGTACGGCGACCGGAACAACTGGTGGGCGGCCTACGCCCTGTGGGTCTGCTCGCTGTTCGGGCACCCGGATGTCCGCCTGCTTGACGGCGGGCGGGCCAAGTGGATCGCCGAGGACCGGCCGCTCACCACCGACGTGCCGCAGCGGGCTGCTGCGGACTACCCCGTGGTCGAGCGGGACGACTCGGTGCTGCGCGCGTTCCGCGACCAGGTCGTGGAGCACCTGGGCCAGCCGATGATCGATGTCCGCTCGCCGGGCGAGTACACCGGCGAGCTGCTGCACATGCCGGATTACCCGCAGGAGGGCGCAGTCCGCGGCGGTCATATCCCGGGCGCGAAGAACGTCCCGTGGGCCCGTGCCGCCGCCGAGGACGCCACGTTCCGGCCGCGCAAGGAACTCGAGGCTATCTACCAGGATGAGGCCGGGCTGCGTCCCGACGACGATGTGGTGGTCTACTGCCGGATCGGGGAGCGGTCCAGCCACACCTGGTTCGTGCTGCACCACCTGCTCGGCTACCCGCAGGTACGCAACTACGACGGTTCGTGGACCGAGTGGGGCAACTCTGTCCGCGTGCCCATCACCAGGGGAGAGCAGCCGTGACGACCGGCACCCTCAATCCCCGCCTGCAGGAGATCGTCGAGGACTTCGCGGCGGTCCCGGACCGGGACCGGCTGCAGCTGCTGCTGGAGTTTTCCCAGGAGCTGCCGCCGCTGCCCGCCCGGTACGCCGAGCACCGCGACCGGCTCGAGCCCGTGCCCGAATGCCAGTCGCCGCTCTTCCTGGCCGTCGAGGTGGATGACGACCGCCGTGTTCGCCTGTTCTTCGACGCGCCGCCGGAAGCCCCCACGACTCGTGGTTTCGCCAGCATCCTGCATGCGGGGCTGGACGGCCTGGGCAGTGACGAGGTGCTGGCGACGCCCGCCGAGTTCTCCGGTGATCTCGGCCTGCGGGACCTGGTGAGCCCGCTGCGGCTGCGCGGTCTGGCGGCGATGCTCGCCCGGATCAAGCATCAGGTGCGCGCCCAGACGAGCTGATCAGCCCCCGGCTTCGCGGGGCATCGGCGAGGCCGCTTGCCCAGGTTCCATCTCATCTGGCCTGCCGTGCCGGATGTGCGGGGTCACGCCCTGGGAACACCGGCTGACCAGGCGGCGGATATTGTCTTAAATATGAGGCAAAACGCCGTCTGTGCCCAGCATCATCTGATGCATTTGGTGTCATGGTCGGTCTTACCCGGCGCCAGGAGTACCCGGTCAGCCGGAGTTCCGGGCCGGACCAGGCACGCAGCACCGCCCCCGCGCCGTCATGGCGCGGCCGGGCGCTTTTCGCGTTGCGCCGTCACTGGCTCGTCAGCGCGCTGCTGACCGCCGGGCTCGCGCTGCGCGTGGCCGCGCAGATCGCCTACAGCCCCGCGCTCCTGTACACCGATACGCTCAAGTACCTCTACGGCGCCTGGCCGGGAGCCGATCCGCTCGGATACACCGGCGTGCTGAAGGTTGCGCTGTTCTTCGGCAGCCTCGCTACGGTGACGGCCGTCCAGCATCTGGTCGGCCTGGCCATGGCGGGCGTGCTCTATGCCGTGCTGCTGCGCCGGGGCACGGCGCGCTGGCTGGCCGCGCTGGCGGTCGCGCCGGTTCTGCTCGACGCCTACCAGCTCCAGATCGAGCAGACGATCATGCCCGATGTCTGGTTCGAGGCGATGATCGTCGCGGGTCTCGCGGTGCTGCTCTGGCGGCCCAGGGTCACGCTGCCCGCCGCGATCGCGGCCGGGCTGGTCCTCGGCTCGTCGGCAGCCGTCCGCGAGGTGGGCGCGATCCTCATCGTGCCCGCCGCGGTGTTCCTGCTGGCCGCGGGGGGCGGCTGGCGGCAGGCCGCCGGCAAGGCAGCGGCGCTGTGCGCGGCCTTCGTGCTGCCGATCCTCTGCTACTGCGCCGGGTCCTACGCGCTGACCGGGCATTTCTGGCTGAGCTCGGCGGGCAGCGCGACCGGCCGCCTGGCCGGTGCTGCCGACTGCGCCGCGCTGCGGCTGCCAGCCGCCGTGCGCCCGGTGTGCCCGACGCCCGCCGAGCAGGCGCGGGGCGCCGACTGGCTCGACCACTCGCATCTCTCCCCGCTGCAGAACGCGCCGGTACCGCACGGGATAAGCCGGGCGGCGCTCGGTTCACAGTTCGACGCAGCGGTGGAGCGGCAGCAGCCGCCTCGGGTGCTGGGCGCGATCGCCCGCGATTCGGTGCGCCTGTTCGCCCCGACCCGCGCCGCCAGCCCGGCGATCACGCCGATCTCGCGCTGGCAGTTCCAGGACACCTACCCGGTCTATCCGCCCGAGATCAGGGTCAGCCGCGCCAACGTGATCGTCGTCGGCATCCAGGCCAGCAGGACGGCACCGTTCAGATACCGGCGCCTCAGCCCGGCTTACGGCGGCAAAGCGCAGGTAGACCGGCCGGTCGCCGCGTTCCTGCGGTCCTATCAGCTGGGCGGCGGATACACCCCCGGCCCGTTGCTGGCCATCTTCGCGCTCGCGGGCCTGCTCGGCTCGCTGGCCGCGCTGTGCCGCCGGCCCCGCGGCCCCGCCGGCCGTGAGCTGGCCCTGGGCGGCCTGCTGTTCTTCACGGCCGGCGCGGCCATCCTGCTGGTGTCCGACGTCTATGAGTTCTCCTGGCGTTACCAGCTGCCCGCGCTGGTAACCCTCCCGGCCGCAGGGGTGCTGGCCATCAGCCTCCTCATCGACAAGCCGGCGTCGCGCCGGCAGGCCCCGGCCCGACGGCGTGACGCTGGCGTCCCGGCGCGGAGCGGCTCGGCCCGCTAGAGCATCGATCCCGGTGAGCGGTCCCGGGCGCGCAGCCCACGCCCGGTACGCCCGGCGGATTACCGCGCCGGGCGTACCGGGCGTTCGGGCAGCCTGCTGCGTCTGGGCACTATTGCGTCCGGGCGGACTCGGTGGCAGCAGACGGCGCCGCGGCGGTAGCCGGCGCCGCCGACGCCGAGGCCCTGCGCAGTTCCTGCAGCCGCCGCTTGGTCGGCAGCAGGAACAGGGCCAGGAGCACGCCGGCCGCGAACAAGGCGGCCGAGACGGCGAAGGCCACGGTGTAGCCGTGGGTGGCGGCCGCGGCCGGGGCGAGCGGGCCGCTGTGGTGGCCGATCAGGTAGCTCGTGGTCGCGGTCAGGGCGATCGTGCTCAGCAGGGCGGTACCGATCGAGCCGCCGACCTGCTGCATGGTGTTGACCAGGGCGGAGGCCACGCCGGAATCCTGGCGCTGGACGCCGGTCGTGGCGGTGTTGATAGCGGGCGCGAAGATCATGCCGAAGCCCAGGCCGAGGACGATCAGCGCGGGCAGGATGGAGCCTGGGTAGCTGGCGGTCACGGTGAGCTGAGTGAGGTAAGCCATCGCGCCCGCGCCGAGCAGCATCCCGGTGGCGATCAGCGTCCGGGGGCCGAGGCGGGGCAGCAGAACGATGCTGGAAGTGTTGGAGGACAGCAGGATGCACGCGATCATCGGCAGGAACGCCAGGCCCGCGGTCACGGGACTGTAGCCCTTGATCGTCTGCAGGTAGTAGGTCAGGAACAGGAAGACGCCGAAGATTGCGATGCCGGCCACGCCGACGGAGACGTAGGCGCCGCCGCGGGTGCGGTCCAGGATGACGCGCAGCGGGAGCAGCGGCTGGCTGACCCGCTGCTCGGCGAAGGCGAACCCGGCGAGCAGGAGCGCGCCGAGCACCAGGGATCCGATGGTGAGGGCCGCGGTCCAGCCGGCCGACTCGGCGTGGGAGAAACCGAACACGATGCAGAACAGGCCGGAGCAGGCCAGCAGCGTCCCGGCCACGTCGATTCGCGGGCGGCTGGCGGGCTTGCTGGTCTGCATGTAGATCAGTGCGCCGGCCACGGCGATCGCGGCGAAGACCAGGTTCACGTAGAGGGTCCAGCGCCAGGACAGGTACTGGGTGAGGAACCCGCCGAGGATCAGTCCCACGGCCCCGCCGGCGCCGGCCACCGATCCGAAGACGCCGAAGGCGCGGCCGCGTTCGCGCGGGTCCTGGAACGTGCTGACCAGGGTGCCGAGGGCCGCGGGGGCCAGGATCGCGCCGAACCCGCCCTGCAGGGCACGGGCGGCGATGAGCATGCCGATCGAGGTCGAGGCACCGCCGAGGGCGGAGGCCCCGGCGAAGCCGATCAGGCCGACGATGAAGACGCGCTTGCGGCTGAACATGTCGCCGATCCGGCCGCCCAGCAGCAGCAGGCTGCCGAACGCCAGCGCGTAGGCGGTCACCACCCACTGCCGGTCGCTGTTGGGGAAGCTCAGCGCGCGCTGAGCCGACGGCAGGGCGATGTTCACGACGGTGGCGTCGAGGACCACCATCAGCTGGGCGATGGCCACGATGACGAGAATCAGCCAGCGATGATCGGTTCTCGCTCGCGGCCGGCCCAGAAGGTCAGGTGCTGACATGCTGGTCAATCTCCCCCGGAGTGGTTTCGTGTGCGGCGCGGCGCAGAAGCGCTGCTACCCCGCGTTCATGCGGCTCATGCCAGAACAACTGGCTCGGTGTCGGATTCCGGGACGCGGCCGCCCGGTTCCGCGGCGGATTCCGGCGGGCAGCCGGTGAGCGCTGCCACCGCGGTGTCGAGCACGCCGAGAAGACGGAGCATGGTCGCCCGGTCCTCGGCGGTGAGCGCGCCGAAGACGCTCGTCATCAGCCGCTCGCGGGCCGTGCACGCGACCGTGACCGCGGCCTCCCCGGCACCGGTCAGGGCCACGAGCTTGGCCCGGCGGTCAGTGGGATCGGACCGGCGCTCGACCAGCCCGTCACGCTCGAGGGCGTCGACGATGTCGGTGACCGAGTGCGCGGCGACCCCGAGATCGGCGGCGAGCACGCTCTGCCGGACAGGTCCGCGGTGCCGCAGCTGCATCAAGACCTTGGTGCGCGCCATGGAAACGCCGCACCCGCTCATGCTGTCGGCCGCCGCGCGCCGCATCCTGTGATGAACAGCCAGATAGCGCTCGCCTACCTGCTCGGGCGACACCATCACGGCACCCTCTCTCTCGCTCATTTCCTGAGCCGGCTCTCGATGACGTCCCTCATAATGAGCCGGCTCACCAATAATACGGCATCGCATGACCGCCGGCCCTCGGGGTCGGGGGGACGGCGACGCAGTGACACGGCGGCGCGGCAGGACAGGGGCGGGGCGTGACAGCACCGCGGCAGCAGAGCGGGCGGGCTGAGCCGCCGGCGGCTACCGGCCGGCGAGGCTGCGGCCGCGCTGGTCCTCGCCGAGCTCGCCGTAGGGGTAGTCAGCGGCGCGGGGATCGCTGGCCGCATCGAGCGCGGCCGTCTCCGTCTCGCTGAGGTGCAGGCCCGCCGCGCGCAGGTTGACGTCCAGCTGCTCGAGCGTACGGGCGCCGAGGATCGTCGAGGTCACCGCGGGGCGGTCCGTCACCCAGGCCAGGGCGACCTCCGCCATGGAGACGCCGCGGTCCTCAGCCACCTTCTGCACCGCGTCGATCACATCCCAGGTGCGGTCGGTGCCGCGCCGGTCCCAGGCCTCCATGCCGCGGTCAGGGTCCTCCCCGAGGCGGGTGGCCCCGGACGGCCGCTGGTCGCGCCGGTACTTCCCGGACAGGTAGCCGCCGCCGAGCGGGCTCCAGGGCAGCAGCCCGAGGCGGGCATCGAGCGCGGCGGGGACGATCTCCCACTCGATCTCCCGCACCAGCAGGCTGTACTGCGGCTGCAAGGTGACCGGCGCGGCCACGCTGAGCGCGCGGGCCAGATGCACCGCCTTGGTCAGCTGCCAGCCGGTGAAGTTCGACAGCCCGTAATACCGGATCTTGCCCGCGCGCACGAATCCGTCGAGCGTGCGGAGGGTCTCCTCCAGTGGCGTCCACGGGTCGAATGCGTGCACCTGGTAGAGATCGACGCTGTCAAGGCCCAGCCGGCGCAGCGACGCGTCGAGCGCGCGGGTCAGGTGGCGGGCGGACAGCCCGTCGCTGTTGGGAGAATTCTGCAGGCCGAAACGGCCCTTGGTGGCGAGCACCACGGGTTCGGTCACGTCAGCCGGCCGGCTGGCGAACCAGCGTCCGATGATCTCCTCTGACGCCCCGCCGCTGTACACGTCGGCGGTGTCGACGAATGTCCCGCCGGTCTCGACGAACCGGTCGAGCTGCTGGTGCGAGACCACCTCGTCGGCTTCGGTGCCGAAGGTCATGGTCCCCAGGCACAAACTCGATACTGCGCAGCCGCTGAGTCCCAGTGTGCGATATTCCATACTTTAAACCTGCTCCGCGAGCCCGGCGCTAAACCGGCGTGCGTGCTCACTGTTGCCTGGCCTCGGCAAACCAGGCCAGGAAGTCCGCGTTGCCGAACATCGCGGCGGTGTCGGCCGCGCTGGGCGCGCCGCATCCTGACCGGTCCCTGTGCTGTCCGCCGGTCCGGGCACGTCCGGCCTCCTTCTCGTCGCGGATGACACCCGCGGCGCGGCGGCGGAGGGCCGGCGGCCGGCAGGGATCTTCGTTTTGGCGATAATTAACTGTCCCGCGATCGGCGAGGCTTCCGAGGATATGCAGCGCGGCAGGCTGCGAGGGGCACGGTGAACCTTCGATGACGGCACGCATCGAGAAGATCGTCACATCAGGGACGTTCTCCCTGGACGGGCAGGACTTCGCCGTCGACAACAACGTGTGGCTGGTGGGAGACGATCACGACGTGGTCGTCATCGACGCCGCGCACGACGCCGACGCCATCCTGGCCGCAGTCGGCGGCCGCCGGCTGACGGCGGTGCTCTGCACGCACGGTCATAACGACCACATCAACGCCGCGGCGTCCGTCGGCGACCGGGCTGGCGCGCCGGTCCTGCTGCATCCCGCCGACCAGGTGCTGTGGCGAATGGCATACCCCGACCAGGTTCCCGACGGCGACCTGACCCACGAGGAGATCATCGAGATCGCCGCCACCCCGCTGCGCGTCCTGCACACGCCGGGTCACTCGCCCGGCAGCGTGTGCCTGTACGCGCCCGCGCTCGGCGCGGTGTTCTCCGGGGATACGCTCTTCCAGGGCGGCCCGGGCGCGACGGGCCGGTCCTTTTCTGACCGCCCGGCGATCCTGACCTCGATTAGCGGGGTGCTGATGTCGCTGCCGCATGACACCGTGGTGCATACGGGGCACGGTGACGACACCACGATCGGCGCGGAGGCTCCGCAGTTCGCCTGATCTCCCGGGACCCTGATCACCCGGGCCCGAGGGGCTGCGCCGGGCGCCGGTCAGCGCGCGGGCGGGCGCCGGATCCTGGCCGCGAACAGGTCCCGCAGGCTCACCACGCCGCAGACGGTGCGCCCGTCGACGACCGGCAGGTGCCGGAATCCGTTCAGCAGCATGATCTGCGCCGCGTCCTCAATCGGCGTGTCGGGCGCGGCCGACTGCGGGTCGGGGGTCATCCACGCCGAGACCGGGCAGGCACGCAGGTCCCCGCCCGACCCGGCCGCGCGCAGCACGTCGCGCTCGGTGAGGATCCCGGCCAGGAAGGGGCCCTGCATGACGATGGCCGAGCCGACTCCCGCCGCCGTCATCTGCGCGGCGGCCGCCGCCACTGAGGTCTCCGCGGTGATCGATGCCACCCGCGTGGTCATCAGATCGCGCAGCACCCGCAGAGTCGGCGCGGCCGACCGCAGTCCCTCAGCCACTGCCGCCTACCTCGTCCAGCTCGGGATCGGCGTGCGGCGTGCCGGGCCCGGCGAGCTCCTCCGAAAGCATCCGCCACAGCGATCCGGCCCAGGCCGACAGCCCCGGCCATTTCTTCCAGAAGACCTGCAGGGTCGTCTCGTCGAACTCCTCGTGGGCACGCTCAGGCGAGACAGAATCCCTGACTTCCTCGAGACTGTGCAGCAGGTCGAGGAACTGGCCGGCGACATCATCCATGGAATCACCCTCGGCGCGAGTGTAAGCCTGCGGCACGGGGGAGCGCGAGAGCCAGGCGGCCAGGTCATCTCCGCGAGCCCGGCGCGCCGGAAAGGAAGAGGATGGACGATCGCCCCGTCCGCAGGGTGCGCAGCGACCCGGCCACGCCGGTCGATGAGTCCACGCGGCCGGGAAACGCACCCGCGGTCGCGCAGATCCTGCGGGACGGCCTGGATGGTCCCGCGGGGCTGACCGTGCTCGTGGGCGAGAACGGGTCGGGGAAGTCGACCGTCGTCGAGATGCTGGCCGAGGCCTCCGGACTGAACCCGCAGGGCGGCTCGATCATGGCGAGCCACTTCCGGACCCGGAAAAGCGAGCCGGATATCGGCGCCAGCCTGGTTGTGGAGCGAGGGCCCTCGGCCAGGGCGCACTGGTCGTATTTCCTGCGCGCGGACACCATTCCCGGCCTGTACAGCTACCTCGAGGAGAACCCCGGCGGGGGGGCGGGAGCCATTCCACGAGATGAGCCATGGCGAGGGTTTCCTGCAGATGCTGCGGACCGGGGTGAACCAGGCCGGTTTCTACCTGATGGACGAGCCGGATTCGCCGCTGTCCTTCACGGCCTGCCTCGCGCTGGCCGGCCTGCTGCACCTGGCGTCAGTTCATGAACGAGCCCCGGGCGTACTTCCGCCACCTGCTGGCAGGCGACGCTCAGAGCGGGAACTCGTAGAGCTCACGGGGCACGGGCGTCGTCGCGTGCTGCGCCCACGGCGAGCCCAGTCCGCGCGCGTCGAGCGCGGCCATGTCGTTGAGCAGCATCCCGAAGGCGATGAACGTCTTCACCCGCAGCGGGCCGAGGCCGCTGATCTCGGCGACGCGCGACCAGAGCCGGCCAAGGCGGGGCTGACGGACGGCTCGCGGCCTTCGAAGGAAAACAGTGGCACCGGCCCATCATGCACCTGGCGGTTACGCCGCTTCGGCGAGGATCATCCGCAGTTCCTCCTCATCGAGAACCAAGGGGTTGCCCTGCGTGCTGCTCGCTTTCGCGGCTTTCGCGGCGACGCCGGCGTAGTCGGCCGGCCGCAAGCCGAAGGCGCCGAGGCCGGGAACGCCGAGCCGGGTAACCGTCTCGCGGATCCAGGCCACTCCGTCCTCGATCGCGGCGCCCGGATCACCGGTCAGCAGGCGCGCGGCCTCGGCGTAACGTGACAGCGCCGGGGCCTGTGGCCGCCGGGCCCGCAGCGCGCGCACGTTGGCCTCGGTAACCGGCGCGAGCAAGGCGGCGCAGGCCGCGCCGTGCGGCACGTCGGCGGTCCCCCCGACCACGCCGGCGAGCCCGTGCACGGCGCCCAGCTTGGCGTTGGCCAGCGCCATCCCGCCCAGCAGGGCGCACGCCGCCATGTCAGTGCGCGCCGCGATGTCGGTCCCGTCGGCGTAGGCGCGCCGCAGCCCGGCGGCGGCCCGGCGCAGGCCTTCGCGGGCCAGGCCATCGGTCAGCGGGTTCGCCCGGATCGAGACGAACGGCTCCAGGCACTGGGTCAGCGCATCCAGCCCGCTCGCGGCCGTGACCTGCGGCGGGCAGCTGACGGTCAGCAGCGGATCGATCAGCGCGACTCGCGGGATCATCAGCGTGCTGCGCAGGCTCGCCTTGACCTGGTGCGCCGGGGAGGCGAGCACGGCGTTCGCGGTGACCTCGGCCCCGGTCCCGGCGGTCGTCGGTGCCGCGACCAGCGGCACGGCGGGCTGCGTGATCTTCCGGCCGGACCCGATGACCTCCAGGTAATCCAGCGGGTTGCCGCCGTTGGCCAGCAGGATTGCCACGGCCTTGCCGAGGTCGATCACGCTGCCGCCGCCGATCGCGGCGACAACGTCCGCGCCGTGCTCGCGCGCAGTCGCGAGCGCCGCGCCGACCGAGTCGAGCGACGGTTCTGCTGCGGCGGTGATGCGCGCGGCGGGCAGTGCCAGCCCGTCCAGGAGCCCGGCGACGCCGGAAGGCCGCGACCCCGTGCAGACCAGGACCCTGGACCCGAGCCCGGCGACCAGAGCCGGGAGCTCTGCGGCACGTCCGGGCCCGAAGATGACCCGTCCGGCCGTGGCGAACTCGAACGACGCCCCGACCGGGGATTCCCCGGTCACTGCGGCCGGCTCGCCCAGCCGCCGTCCGTGGCCGGAAAAACGGCGGAGAACTTCGCCGATTCGCGCGGCCGGGCCATCATGTCCGCGACCGTATCCCGCCAGATGGCGTAATGCGGGGTTTCCTTGTGCGCCGTGGCCGCATCGTCATCGCGGTAGACCTCGGTCAGGACCACGTGCGCCGGGTCGGCGTCGTCGGTGATGACATCAAAGCGCAGCACGCCCGGCTCGGCCAGCGACGCCCGCGCGTTCACCACCGTCGCGGCGAGGAACTCCTCGGTCCGCTCGGGCCTGACATGGACATGAACGTGAACGACGAGCATGCGCCCATCTTGCCGCAGCGGGCCGGTCAGCGGGTACACGGTAGCGGGGAGAGTCACCGGGAGAGGTCAGCGCGCGGACGTCACCAGGCAGCAGGAACGGGCACTGCGTAGGCGATGATGTTGTCCAGGTAATGATGGGTGGCGGCGTCGAAGGGGCCGCCGCACGTGACGATGGCCAGACGGGCCGCCACGTGCTGGCTGAAGATCGAGGCGGCAGGCAGTACTGCCTTCGCGTAGGCACGCATCGCCCGCACGACATACCGGTAGGTGTGCCGTGCGGCCCGCAGCGACAAGACATCGCCTGGGCGAAGGTCCCGCAGGTAGAACAGGGCGCCGGGCCCGCTGACGACCGTGTCGACGTGCCCACCAGGACCGTGGTCCCGGCCGGGCGTCCCGGTGAACTGCCCGCGGCCCACCAGCCGATCACCGACGGGTCGGTCGGGATGTCGAGGGCCCCGCCGACGGCGACGCCTACCGGCATGACCGGGGCCTCGACGCCGATCGCCCGGATCCGCAGGCGGGTCGGGACGGCAATGGCCGCGCCTGGGATCGCCGCCCGTGCCGCGGGCTGGCCGGCGGAAGCGGGCCGGCCGGGACCACGCCGAAACTGTGGTCGGGCGGCCGAGTCACGGCGTACCCGGCCGCGGCCCCGCCGGGCCCTCAGCGACCTCCGCTGGCCAGTCAGCGCGGTCCTCGCGGGCGCCTTACTGGCGCCCTGGCGAGCCGCACGTTGCCTAGCGCCTCGCGAGCCGCAGTCCGCCGAACAGGACGAGCATCAGTCCGGCCACCCCGGCGACGGCGAAGGGCCAGGCCGGCGTACTCGAGTCGGCCGCCATGCCGCCGCTGCCGGCCCTGCGCGCTGCCGGGAGTGCCGCCGAGGGCGTACTGCTGGGTGACCGCGGTCAGGCTGTGCCCGGACGCCGAGCCGATCGTGTACACGACGGTGGCCATCCCGGCCGTCACCGGAACGCTGACCGGGCCGATGACCGCGGCGGTCTGCCCGGCCAGCGTGACCTTCGCCGGGATGATCGCGGCCGGGACGGTCAGCTTGGCCTGATTGCCGTTCGTCAGGCTGCTGATCACCTTGGTCGAGCCGGCGTAGACGTCGACGGCGGGCGCCGCGGCGGTGTGGCGCACCACGAGCACGCCCTTGCCGGAGCCGACTGCGCTGGTGTCATTGACGAACGGCACCAGCGCCGGCTTGCCCGCGGCCGTCAGGTCGGCGACCAGCGTGACATTGGCCCCGGCCGGCACCTTCTCGGTCGCCGACAGGATGGGCGCGCTGCTGGCGGGCGAGCCGGCCTTGCGCAGGTCGATGGTGTAGCTGCCACCCGGCACGCTCAGCGGCTGGGAGACCGTCTTGAAGGTGAAGTCCGACAGCAGCTTGCTGCCGTTGGCGTAGACGTCGACGGGCGTCGCGGGGATCCCGTGCACCACCTTGATCGTCGCGTTGGCGGCGGTGGCTGCGCCCGCCGGGGCTGTCGCCAGCAGCGGAGCCACGATCACGGCCGCGGCTCCCACCCCGGCCGCGAGAAGCCTCGTCAGTTTCATGGGTACTCCGTGTCGGCAGAACAGACGCGGCGCGGATGCAGCCACGTCGGTCAGCACCTACGCCCTGACCCGGCCGGGGCAGGCGGCCAAGCCGGCCACGGTAGCTGTCGGCACGCTGCTGCCAGGTGCCGGCGGCACCGCGCCGGGTGGCCGCTCGCGGCACGGTGGTGATGGTCAGCCCCGGTCCCGCCGCCCGGCGGATGACGATCACCATCACCGGCCTGCCGCCCGCGGGGCGCGGCCATTTCTACGAGGTCTGGCTGCTGCAGTCCGCCTCCGGGAAGATGCTGCCCGTCGGTGTCCTGCTGGCGCAGGCAGCCCGGTCAGCTACCGGCTGCCCGCGCCCGACTCCGAGACCGCCAGCCCGGCCGCAAGCTGCGGCAGGCCCAGGCACCCGTGGGCCCGGTCGATCACCAGCAGCGCGCGCAGCTGAGCGGGCGGCACTGCCCCGCCGAGTTCATCGACGGCCTGCTCGCACGTCTTCAGCAGGACGGCAACGGCCGCCTCTACCGGACTCATGTCCAGCTGGCCGTTTCCCGCCATTGTCTTGCGATTCATCAGGTCACCGCCGGTCTGGTCGCGTTGGTCTATGGCACTTCTGTGACCGTGCGGTATCAGCAGGGAACGGGCAGTACCTTCCAGGGCTCTGCCCAGATCCCCGCACTCCATGCCTAGGCCGCCCGGAGAGCGGCCTTGAGAGCGGCTTGGCGGAGCCCCAGTGAGCACCTCTGAACCTTCCAGCGGGTCCAGGTGGTCGTACCAAATGAACATGCCGAGCTGAGGGAGGTCCGGTGGCCGGGGAAGCAGACGGATTCGCTCAGTTCGGCGATGACGTCACCGGCGAGGCCTGGTAGGCACGGTCACGCCCGACGGGCATGACCACAGCTGCTGCGGCTGTGGCCCGCTCAGCCCGTGGTGAACGCTGGCCGCACGGGCGGCCCGCGGCGGCTATTTTTCAGCCATGGCCGATCACTGCGCGATCGAGATCGGCGGGGTCCGGCTGGCGTATCAGGTCTGGGGATCCGCCGCTGCGCCGCCGCTCGTCCTGCTGCACGCGCTGGCCGAGGGAGCGGCGGACTGGGACGGCGTCGCGCCGGCCTTCGCTGGCCGCTTCCGCGTGTATGCAACTGATCTGCGCGGCCACGGCCGAAGCGACTGGCCCGGCCAGTATTCGCTAGAGCTCATGCGCGGCGATGTCGCGGGTTTCCTGGATTCGCTCGCGCTGGACCGGGTGGACCTGATCGGGCACTCGATGGGCGGAGCGGTGGCGCTGCTGATTGCTGAGCAGCATCCGGAACGTATCGGCCGGCTGATTCTCGAGGACGTTATGGCCCCGCTGCCGCGGCCGCGGACCATCCCCGACGGGCCAGGCGGCGACCTGCCTTATGACTGGGAAATGGTGCTGGCCATCAGGAAGCAGATTGACGATCCCGACCCGGCGTGGCTCGAGCAGCTCAGCAGGATCACCGCCGAGACGCTGGTCATCGGGGGCGGCCCGGCCAGCCACATTCCCCAGGACCGGGTAGCCGAGCTGGCCCGCCGGATTCCCGGCGCCCGGAAGCAGACGATCGCGGCCGGGCACCTGATCCACGATGCCGAGCCCGAAGCGTTCGCCCGGACCGCGCTGATGTTCCTGCGACCTGGTCAGGCCCTGGCGGCGTCGTCCCTGACCTCGTCCTGAAGCTCGGCCAGCACTTCGCCCGTCGCCTCCGCCAGCTGGCTCGCCTGCCCGGCGATCACCTCGGCCTGCGCCTCCGCGGACTCGAACGCCTCTTCCAGGGCGGCATTCTCGGCCGCTATCTCCGCAGCAGTGGCCTTCGCCTCGTCGGTCTGCAGGCCCATGCCCTCAGGCTCAGCTGGAGTCGATGGGTCCACGTGCTCGCTCGAAGTCGTCATGCCGAGAGGCTACGCGTACCCGGTTCCCGGCAGCCTGGCAATTGCGCAATGCTGCAGGCGCGGTGACAAGCAGCGACGTGACGGGCAGCCGCGAGAATCTGGGCGGCACCGTGACGGCGACTTCAGTATGCCGCAAATCAGGCCAAACGCCACCTTGCGTCGTGAGGCATTAAATCCACCCCGTGCTAGTACTCTGGCGGACGGGCGGCGCTCAGCGAGTGCGCAGCGACTGCGGTGCCCGGGTCCATCGGTGCGTGCAGGACTGGGTGTCCGCGCAGTACCAGCGGACGTCCGCGCACGCGGGGCCGCCGTCAGCCACCATGGACGCGGCCGGCTGACGGGTCCCGCACAGCCAGCATGCTTCAATCCCGCTCATGCCCGCTGCCGGTGATCCGGCAGACTGCCGCCGAACGGCGCCAAGCGGCGCCGCCGATGTCGTGGTCATAGTGAGCCCTCCCTCACGGCCCGAATGGCGTTCCGGACCTGCCCGCGGCATAACCTCCTAAACATCGCACGCTCAGCGGCCCGTGGTGGGCCGTTCCGAGCTAAATAGTCAGCGGGGCCGTAAGGCTCACCGGGCGGGGCCGGGTCCGCTGACCGTCACCGGATCGGCGCAGCGCCGGCCAGGCTGTCTCAGGATCCGGCGCCGGGAGGACGGGCGACCAGCACGCAGACGTCGTCTTGCGGCGGTCCGTCGGCGAGCATCGCATCCGTCAGTGCCTGGCTCATCCGACGACGTCGCCGACGAGCAGCCCGGCGCGGCCCGCGGAAGACTGATCACGTCGTACCAGTCACCGCCCACGTCCAGCTCGAGCTCGGCGGCCCGGTAGGTGACGCCGACCGGCATGGCAGGAATCTCGTCGATCCGGCCCAGCATGGCCAGCTGCAGCTCGACGGCGATCTCGTGCTTGCGCTCCGCCAGCCGCCGTTCCTCAGTCACGTCCTGCAGGACGATCATCACCCGGTCCCGGGTGACGCGCACTGCCCGCAGCTCCAGGCACAGTTCTCCGTGTGCGCCTGCGGGAATCAGGATCCGCCGCCCGGCCGCCAGCGGCGCCATCCGGCTCCGGTTGCCCCTGATGAGGTCGACAGTTTCCGGCGCCAGCCTGCCCAGCAGCGGAAACAGCTGTGAGAGATCGTCGCCGCCGAGCGAGGGGCCGAGCATCGCGACCGCGGCCGGATTGACCGTTCGCACGGCTCCGTCGTCACTGATCTCGAACAAGCCCACCGGGCACTGGTAGAAAAACTGGCGCAGATCCTGCAGTTCCGGCGGCTCGCCAGCCCCCTCGGGCCTCCCTGCCGCCGGAGGGTTCCTCACCGGGAGCGAACCGCCAGGTACTGCCGCGTCGACCCGGCCCTGGCCATCAGGCGCAGCCGGACGGGGGCCGGCGCCATCCGGAAGGTGAACACGTAGTCGAGCTGCTCATCCAGCTCCTCGCTGTCCTGGTAGCGCTGCGCGACCAGGTAGTTGTTCGTGCATGGCCCGACGACCAGGAAGAAGTTCCGGCCCATGACCCGTTCCGCCGGGAAGCCGGCCCGCCGCGACTCGAGGGCGTTGTAACCGATCACGTCGCCGCTGCGGTCCATGACGATCAGGCCGAAGCCAATCTCGTCAATCCGGTCCAGCGGCGCCGCCTCGAGGGCGGCCAGCAGCCCGGGGTCGGCGAATGACCAGCCGTGCTCCGGGCTGCCGTGAGCGCCTGCGTTTCCGCGTCTTCGACGCCTCCTGCGTTGATACTCACGCTGAGTTCTCCTGCGGTCGGGGCAGCGGCGCCCACCGGGCTCCGGGCTGGCTGGGATCGCGGCAGTTCAGAACCTCTGAGAATCTTGGAATTCCTTTTGTCCCGCTAGGGGCTAAAGGCCCTCGCAGGCCCGTCCCAAGCCTCTAGTGCGGCCGCAATCCCCTTTGCGACCTGGCGTGCGGGCGGACGGGGGCTCTCAGGCAGGCAGGGAGGTGGCAGGGAGGCGAGCCAGCTGGTCAGGATCTGGCTGACTTCGTCGCGGCGCTCGTGCTGAAGCCAGTGCCCGACGATTACGTGGTGATGACCGATCCTGAAGGCAATGAGTTCTACGTGTGCGCTACGGCGGATTTTTGAAAGGCTCCGCGCCGCCAGCCACAGGGCGCGGCCCGGAATCGCTACGCCCGATCTGGCAAGGGACAGTCGTTCGGGCTGGGGTCTCTCAAGCCAGCTGGAGATCAGTCTCGGTGAAGTCGCTGCCAGTGAACAGCAAAGGCTCGTCTGCCAGCCGCGCCACGGCGTAGGTGAGGCAGTCTCCGAAGTTGAGCTGCGCCTTGTGCCGTCCTTTGCCGAACCGCAAATAGGCGCCTACGCCTTCCTTCCAGTGCGATTCGCCAAACGGGACCTCATCAATACCCAATTCGTCTAGCAGACGCACCAGCAGGTCACGGGGGTCCTGCCGGAGCCGCCACCCGATTACCAGCCCGGTCTCGGCGAGCGTCGGGGTTCCGATCCCGGCCGAAGACGCACCAGTCATCTTGGCGATGAGTTCCTCGTGGCCCCGCTCGCGGAAGGTCACGGCGACCAGCACCGAGGAATCCACGATCACGTTCCCTCCGGGCCGTAACCGAGGATTTCATCCTCTTCGTCCCGGCTCAGGCGGCGGCCGAGCTCGTCCGCGGGAATCCGCGGCCAGACTTCGCGCTCAAGGAAGCGCAGCGCGCGCGTCTGGCGGTCCGCGAGATTGACGCGATAGGCGAGACGCTGGCGCCGCTCAGCCAGCGCCTGGCGGATGGCCTCGGTCTTAGTCTCACCAGTGATGCGTGCGACCTCCGCTGCGAGCAGTTCGACTTCGGCGTTCTTTATGTTCAGCGCCATGACTAAACCTTACACCAAATTTCAACCTTGGTGTAAGCCTAGGGACCTCCTGTGAGTAATCACCGCTGATCGATGCTGCCGGCCCGCTCACAGCGGCCGGTAAGAATCCCGGCGATGCTCCATCAGGAGCACGATCACTTCGCGGAGGTCCTGGCGGATGCGGTACAGAACGCGGTAAGTACCCCGGCACGCGGACCAGGCCCGGCCAGGTCATCACGCGGCGGCTTGCCCACCCGCTGAGGCTCGCGGATCAGGGCTGTGGTGAGGAATGTGAGGCGTGTCTGACTCTTTGAGCCAAGCCGGGGCTGAAATACCCAGCCAGCAGCGGCTGGTGGTCACTGGTACTCCTCGGGTTGGTTTCGACGGTAGTCGATTCGTGCCAGCCGTGCCGCGGCGAGGCCGTCGCGGCGGGCCTGGCGGATCTGGTCGCCGCGGCCTTCGTGCTCGTCGTCGGGGGTGACGTAGCCGATCGAAGCGTGCAGCCGCAGCCCGTTGTATTCGGCCTGGACCCGGTGCAGCTCGAGGTCGAGCTCGCCGGGGTCGCGGATCTTCTCCAGGTGCGGCCACTCGCCCTTGACGTGGCCGAACAGCGTCTCGATCCAGGCCTGGTCCTGGGGGGTGTGCGGGCGGCCGAACTGCTGGGCGATGGCGACGCCGGCCATGAACTCGCGGGTGGACACCGAGCGCATCTGCGGCCCGTTGTCGCTGATGGCCAGCAGCAGCGGCAGCTGCCCGTCGCCGGCCAGCTGGTGCACCTGGTCCTGGTCGGCGCTGGCGATCGCCTCGCGCAGCGCCGCGGTCGCCCGCGCGTCGGCCTCGTCCAGCAGCCCTTCGGCGTCCAGGGCCGCCAGGAAGCAGGCCTCCACCTGGGTGGAGGACTCCCCGGCGCTGGTCAGCGTGGTGATCCACTTGCGGGAGACCACGTCCAGGATGGCGATCGAGGCGCGGCGTGCCCGGCTCCAGTGCGTGAAGTCATAGGCCCAGATCCGGCCTGGCTTCCATTCCAGCCAGTCCGGCCACGGCGTGCGCGGCACCGGCTCGCGCGGCGGGTTGCCGGGCAGCACCAGGTTCTCCGCCAGCAGCACCCGGGCGACGGTGGACTCCGACACGTGCACCAGGGCGAGCCGCGAGCCGCGGTGGGCCAGCTTGCGGTGGGAGCGGTCTACCTCGCCCCAGGCCTCGAACAGCTCCACGATGGCGGCCCGCTCCCAGGCCAGCAGCCCGTGCACCGGGTGCCCGCCCGGCACTGCGTCCTGTAGTTGCCCGGCCGCCCGGCGCAACGCCCAGCGGCCCGCGCGCATGTGGTCCAGGCCCAGCAGCGCGCATGCCTGCCGGGCTGACCAGCCGCCCTGATCAGCGGCTTGATCAACCAGGTCAAGCAGGCCGGCCTTGACGTCGGCGTCCACCCGCGGCGGGACCAGGCCGGTCAGTCCCAGGGCGCTTTTCCCCGCTGCAGGTGCAGCACGACCGCCTGCTCGGTGACGGTGGCCCGCAGCCGGGCCAGCTCGGCGTTCGCCTCGGCCAGCGCGGCCTGCTCGGCCGTCATCCCCGGTCGGCCCGGCACTGACGCCGACAGCGCGTCCAGCGCGCCCTGCTTGGCGGTCTGGCAGATCTGCCGCACCGTGGAACGGTCGACCTGCCACTTCTCCGCCGCTTCCCGCTGGGTGGCCTGCCCGGTCAAAACCGAGACGAACACCTCGTACTTCTCGCTGGGCGCCAGCCGACGTCCCGTCTTTCTCGTGGGCGGGTTCATGATCCGATCCGACATTGTGATCAGCCTCCAGACTGGTCAGACACGCCGTCTGGTGGCTGGGTATTTCTGCCGGGAACTGGCTCACGAAGTCAGACGCAAAACA
>JBKQMG010000002.1:0-4727 GCA_052146815.1 Streptosporangiaceae bacterium
GCCTGCCAGAAAACCGGAAATCAGCTTGAAACTAATGGTGTCGGCGTGACAATTGAGGCCATTGGTGCTTAGATAAGAATAGATCACGAGGTGGCCATCTCATACACCACCTCCATGGGCGTGGCCGCACGCACTGGTGACCGGTCCGAAGATGACATCCCGGCGCCCAGAACCGCGGCGGCCCGTGACCGCGGCGCGGGCGGCAATCTGGCTGCCCGCGAACAGCAGGGATGCCACGGGCCGCCGCTAAGATCGGCTGGTAGCAGTCTGCCGCTCGGCGCGGATGCATGCGCTGGCTGAGATCGCCATGGGCGGGAGCGCGCGCGGCCAGCGAAGAGAGGTAAGGAGCCGATGGCGTTCCCAGCCCAGAATGACGGGGAGTCTGCTCCTGTACTGTCACGGCGGCATGCGGCGGGAGCGGAGAGCGCGCGCGGGCTGCTGTTCACAGTCCTCGGCGAATTCGTGCTGCCGACTGGCGGCTCAGCGTGGACGTCCGCGTTCATCAAGGTCTTTGCCCGGATGGGGGTCGAGGAGAAGGCCATCCGTCAGGCGCTCGCGCGGACGGCTGCTGACGGCTGGATCAGGCCGGAGCGCCTCGGACGCCGAACCCGGTGGGAGCTGACGCCCGACGGCGACAGGCTGCTGACCGCGGGAACGGAGCGAATCTTCGCGTTCGCCGGCTCGCAGCGCGACTGGGATGGCACCTGGCTCCTGGTACTGGCACGAGTGCCGGAAAGCGATCGATCGGCCCGCCACGTCCTCCGCACCCGTCTTGGCTGGGCCGGTCTCGGCAGCCCGGCCCCCGGCGTGTGGGTCACGACCCGCACTGAGCGCCGGGCCGAGGTGGAGCAGGTTCTGCGGCAGGCGGCCGTTACCGGCGGGCAGCTATTCATCGCCGAGCATCGGGGCGGCGGCGACCTGCCGGATCTGGTGGCACAGTCCTGGGACCTGCCCGCGATCGAGCAGCAGTACGAGGAGTTTCTCGCCGAGTTCGGCTCCGCATCCGCGGCGGACCCGCTGGTCCGGCTGACCGACCTGGTCCACGCCTGGCGCCGCTTTCCGTCGCTCGATCCGGGCCTGCCACGTGAGCTGCTGCCGGCCAGGTGGAGCGGCGCGACAGCGGCATGCTTGTTCGCCGAGCGCCACGCGAAGTGGTCGCCTGATGCACTGATGCAGTGGACTCAGATCAATAACGGCGCTGGCTGAAGCCGCCTGGCCGGCTCAGCACGGTCGCCCGCTGCGCTGGCGCCGCTGGCGCGGTGGCCTAGCTGCGGTCACGCTGCGCGAGCGCGCTTTCATGGCTAACCTGACGTCTCAGATCGCCGGTGCCGGGAGCAGGGTCGGCGCCCCCGCTGACCGTGACGCCGGAGCCGGTGAAGGCCGTCACCGCCATCTGCCCCAGCTCGACGCGGCGGATCTTCCGGGTGGCCGTCGTCGGGTAGCTGTCGACGAAAATGACCCTGCGGGACGCTTGAATGACGGCAGCCCATCGCGGCAGAACCCTGACCAGCTCGGTCTCGGTGGCGGCCTGGCCCAAGGCCAGCATCAGCCGGTCGCTATCGGTTCCCCGCGGACGTAGAGCGTTCCAGGCAGCCCCCGGCCGGCCACGGCTCCGCCGGTCAAGCAGGTACTCGCAGGCGTTATACCGGGAGTCACCGGGGCCGCCGCTCAGGCGAGGTGAACGTAGTCGTAGTCGAAAGGCCGGCCGTTGATCCCGGTCCGGGGCGGCGCGAGCCAGGCCGCGATCTTGCCGCGTTGGTGCACCGGCTGCATGAGCGACCGGACGTAGGTCTTGTCGACCTCGATGGGCAGCCACTCGCCCTGGCGCCGCTGCCACTCGTCCGCCGGCAGCATCGTGCCGTCCGGCGCGGCCTCGATCCCCGAGAACGCTCCGACCTTCCGGTTGAACGCCACGTGCGGAAGCCGCAGCCGTGTTCGCAGACCCGCGTCCTCGAGGATCCGGTTCCACCGGTTCACGCCGTTCTGGCAGTCCGACATGTACGCCCGGCGCAGGTCGGTGTTGAGGCCGACGAGCGCCGACACCTCGGTCTGGCCGATCTCGCCGTCGCTGACCGTGTCGACCATGATCGAATCATCGGTGAGCCTGTGGTCGTCCTTGCGGCGCTCTTCCGACCAGCGGCCCTTCAGCCCGGCGGTGTAGTAGTTGGCCACGTTGGTCGAGGTTTCCGAGCCGAACAGGTCCAGCGACACCGAATAGTGGAAGTTCAGGTACTTCTGCACGACGTTCAGCGGGATCGCGCCCAGGGCCCCCACGTCATCGGTCTCGTTCTCGATCATTACCTGCACGGTGCGCTCGACGACCCGGTCGATTCCCGTGGTCCCGACGAACATGTGGTGCGACTCTTCCTTGAGCATGAACTCGCACGTCCGCGACAGCGGGTCGAACGCGGACTCCTTCAGCGTGCCGAGCTGGTACTTGCCGTCCCGGTCAGTGAAGTAGGTGAACATGAAGAACGACAGCCAGTCCGGCGTCTCCTCGTTGAACGCGCCGAGGATCCGCGGGCTGTCCTCGCTGCCGGAGTTGCGGTGCAGCAGTTCCTCGGCTTCCTCGCGTCCCTCCCGGCCGAAGTAGGCGTGCAGCAGGTACACCATCGCCCACAAGTGGCGGCCCTCTTCGACGTTCACCTGGAACAGGTTGCGCAGGTCGTACAGGCTGGGCGCGGTGGCACCCAGGTTGCGCTGCTGCTCGACGGAGGCCGGCTCGGTGTCACCCTGGATGACGATCAGGCGCTGCAGCTCAGACCGGTACTCCCCCGGCACCTTCTGCCAGACTGGCTCGCCCTTCTGCTGGCCGAAGGCGATGCGCCGGTCCCTGTTGCGCTCGGCCAGGAAGATGCCCCACCGGTAGTCGGGCATGGGGACGTGGCCGAAATGAGCCCAGCCCTGGCGGCCGACGTTGACCGCGGTGCGCAGGTAGACATCCTCGGTGGGCAGCGAGGGGCCCATGGTCTGCCACCAGTTGAGGAAGTTCGGCTGCCAGGACTCCAGCGCCCGCTGCAGCCGCCGGTCCTCATGCAGGCTGACGTTGTTCGGGATCTTCTCGGTGTAGTCGGCAGTCGTGGTCACGGTTCAGACTCGCTTCCGGTCGAAGACGGCCCGCTGCCCGGTGCCGAACCGGCGCAGCGCGCCGTCCGGGCCCGACGCGTTGGGCCGGTTGAATATCCAGTTCTGCCAGGCGGACAGCCTGCCGAAGATCTTCGTTTCCATGGTCTCCGGGCCGGCGAACCGGTAGTTGGCCTCCAGGCCGGTGAGCGCGTCGGGGCTGAAGCTGGCCCGCTCCTCGGTCGCGATCCGGATTTCCTCGTCCCAGTCGATGTCATCCGGCGCGAAGGTGATAAGACCCAGGTCGGCGGCGTCCTCGGCTTCGATCGCCGCGCCTAGGCGCTTGCCTGCCGCCTCGTAGCCGGCCTCGTCGCCCCAGAAACGTGTCTGCAGGCGGGTCAGTCCGTTGCTCATCGTCAGCGGCCCGGCGTTGATGTCCCCGAGGGTGATGGCCGCGGGCTCGGCGTCCGGGTCTTGGTCCTCGAACACTCCGGCCAGCTGGAACGACCGGTCGGCGGCCAGGGCGAGCTCGAGCAGCGATCCGGCGAAACAGCTGCCCGGCTCGATGACCGCGATCAGGCTGCGGCTGGTCACGTCCAGCCGCCGCAGCGTGCGCTTGAGGTAGTGCAGGACCTCGTTGGCGAACCAGTCCCCCGCGGCTGCGAGCAGCAGGTCGTCGTACGCGAGCACTGCGGCCGGGTTCCCCTCGGTGCGGAAGATCCAGGTCCCGAGCTCGGTTTCGTTGGTGCGCAGGTCCAGGATCAGGTCGTCGAGCTCGCGCGTCACCGCCAGCGGCCAGAAGGCCGCGCCCTGGCGGGCTGCCTCGGCGATGTCGCCGGGCGGGTCGGCCTGCGGGCCTTCTATGGTGATGTCGACGCTGCCCGCGTCGCGGTTGAGCTTGGCCGAGACGTACTCGTAGGTTATTGCGTCGGCGTCGCGGGTCTTGCCGAGCGGGGTCAGCGCGACTCCGGCGGCGCCCTCGGGGCGGCCGGAGCGTCCGGCCAGCTCGGCGGCCCGGTCCGCGACGGTCTCGTCCCACCGGGGCCGCGGGACGGCCTCGTCGACCAGGCGCCACTGGACGGCCTTCTTGCCCCCGATGCCCTCCGGCCGGGTGGAGAAGTAGTCGGCCAGGTCCCGCCGCACGTGCCGCTTGTCGGACACCCGGGTCAGCCCGCCGGTGCCCGGCAGCACGCCGAGCAAGGGCAGTTCGGGCAGCGACACCGCCGATGACCTGTCGTCGACCAGCATGATGTGCTCGCACGCCAGCGCCAGCTCATACCCGCCGCCCGAGGCGGTGCCGTTGACGGCGGCCAGGTAGGTCTGCCCGGAGTTGGCGGTGGCATCCTCGATGCCGTTCCTGGTCTCGTTGGTGAACTTGCAGAAGTTCACTTTCCAGCCGTGCGCGGAGGCCGCCAGCATACGGATGTTCGCGCCGGCACAGAAGATCTTGGGCTTGACGCTGGTGATCACGACCGTGCGCACCTCGGGGTGCTCGAAGCGCAGCCGCTGCACCGCGTCGTACAGCTCGATGTCCACTCCGAGGTCGTAGGAGTTCAGCTTCAGCTCATAGCCGGGCACGAGGCCGCCCTGCTCGTCGACGTCCATCACCAGGGTCGCGACCGGGCCGTCGTAGGACACCCGCCAGTGCCGATAGCGGTCGGGGC
>JBKQMG010000003.1:0-3060 GCA_052146815.1 Streptosporangiaceae bacterium
GGACAAGCTGCTCCTCCCAGTGCCGCACCTGCCGGACACCGGGCAGGCCGCCAGGCGGTCCGGCGGCTAAGCTCGCCCGCCGGCCCGCCGCCAGCCCTGATGGCGCGCCCGCGGCAGCGGCGAGTGCGCCGGCGCCGGCCGCCCCGGCCAGGAACCGCCGCCGCGGCAGGCCAGGGCGCCGCTGCCGGCGGCCGTCTGCCGAGCCGCCGGAACCGGCCTGACTGCTGTTTCTCGTGCTCACTCTCGCTCCTGGCTGGCTGGTGCGGGCATCGAGCCCGGCTCGGCAGGGGCATCGGGGTGACCCTGCATCGGATGCCTCCGATCAGCCGGGGCCCGGGCTGCCCGTACTTTCCGGACGGTAGGGAGAAGGGCGGGTTCAGCAGGTCTCGCGGGTTTTTACCAGAGTATTCCGCCCGATGGCGGCATGGAAGCGCGGGTGCGCTTCCGGCGGCTGCGGGTCCTGCGCTTCGGCCGCCGAGCGGATGATCAGGAACAGGGCGCATGCGCCGATGACGAACGCGACCACGAGCAGCATCACCCGGTAGCTGACCACGCTGATCAACGCCGCCCCCGCTGCGATCGATGCCGTCTGCGGGGTGAGCAGGAACATGTCGACCGCGGCGTCCACCCGGCCCTGCAACCGCGGCGGGGTGCAGCGCTGTGCCGCGGTGTTCAGGCTGGTAGCGAGCCAGACGACACCGAATCCGTCGGCTACTGTCCCGGCGACGACCAGCGCCATCGAGGAGGTCCGGTAGCACAGCGAGCTGACCGCGAAGCAGGCGAGCGCGATGCCGCCCGCCCGCGCCGCCCCGGCGAGCCGCAGCAGCAGGACGGCGGTGAGGCCGGCCACGATCGACGCGGCGCCCTGCGTACTGGTCAGGACGCCGAAGAACGTCGGCGGCCGGTGCAGTCCCTGGCCGATCACCGCGAAAATGATCGTCTCGTTCAGGCCGATGACGCTGAACGCGACCGCGCCGACGAGCACCAGCTGGGCGAGCAGCGGCACGGCGCGGATGTGCCGGTAGCCGGCGCTGAGGTCGCGCCAGAACGATCCGCGGGCTTCGCCGGGCGGTGACTCCGGTACCCGGATGCTGATCAGGGCCGCGATCGCCGCCCCGAATGTCGCGGTGTCGAGCACCGCCACCCAGGCGCCGCCGACGGCGGTGAAGATGCCCGCGCCGACGAGCGGCGACAGGACGCGCACGCCCTGGCTCATGCTGGACAGCGCGGCGTTGGCGGACGCGAGGTCGCTGCCGCTGAGCATGTCCTTGCGCAGCCCGGCCCCGGCCGCGCTGAGAATGCTCCAGGACGCCCCGTAGCAGAAGGCGACCAGGTAGATGATCCACAGCTGCTCGCGCGATCGCACCGCGAGCAGGGCCAGCACGATCACCGCGGTGACGGCGTTGGTGGCGATCAGCAGCGGCTTGCGCCGCACCCGGTCAGCCAGGTGGCCGGCCAGCGGCGCGAAGGCAAACGGGACCGTGATGGCGAGGAAGACGCCGCCGGCCGCGGCATTGCTGCCGGTCAGCGACTTGGCCCAGATGCCCAGGGTGAGGTAGAGGGCGCTGTCGCCGAAGCTCGACAGTCCCTGCCCCGCCAGGAGCCGCCGGAACCGGGGGTCGCCCAGTGCGCCCGCTCGCATCTAGGGTTCCCCAGCCGGAGTGGGCCGGGCAGCTGACGCGGCGACGAACAGCCGGACCTCGCGCCCGCTCTCGGGGCGCAGCGAGGCATCCCTGGCACGGGGAGCGAACTGCTCCAGGACGCCGATGAGCTGCTGCTTCACCGCGACGAACTCAGCCTCCGTCAGCCAGGCGGTCATGCCCTGCAGGCCAGGCCGCCACGGCGCGGGCTCCAGCGACCCGCTCCGGACCCGGCTCTTGGTCCGGTCCAGCTCGTGGTCGAGGAACACATCGAGCGCTGCCTCGGCCGCGAGCTCCCCGTCCAGGTCGAGGCCGGGCGGTGTGAGCTGCTGGTCGGGCCGGGTCAGCCGCCATGGCTTCTCCCGGCCGGGCCGGTCCGGGACCTCCTCGATGTACCCGTACTTCGCCAGCATCCCCAGGTGATAGGAGCAGCTGGCCACGGACTCGCCGAGGAGCTCAGCGCAGCGGGTGGCGGTGGCGCCGTTCTCGCTGCCGAGCACGTCGATCAGCTTCCAGCGCAGCGGGTGGGCCAGCGCGCGCAGCGCCTTCGGGTCGGGATGTCCTGGTTCGCCAGTCATAATGAACAAGGTATCTTTATCAAGGAAAGCTTAGCAAGGTTCCTTGATAAAGATACCTGGCTCCTGTCGTCAGGGCCATCCGCCTGCGCCCTGAAGGGTCTCCGTCAGGGCGCGAGCCGCGCCAGCCGTCCGCCCCACGGCATGAGAACAGCCGCTAGCCCCAGGCAGGCGGAGTTCCGCACCAGAGCTGGAAGTCGGCCGCGGAGGTGACCGTGTCGGCGAGCTGCGCGGTGCCGGCCTGGTTCGGGTGGATCCAGGTGTCGTTGAGCTGGATCCACGGGCTGGCGCTGAGCGGCTGGTGCAGGGCCCACTGGACGGGGTCAGGCTCGGTCCACTGCAGGTCGAGGTAGCGGGTCGTGTCGAGCCACCTCTCCTTGGCCCAGGCCTGAGCCTCGCCGACCGCGTGGCTGATGAGGGTGTTCAGCTCGGTTCCCACCACGCCCGCCTGCTGCCATTGCGTGACCGTAATCGGATCGTCGGGGCTGATCGGCCGGGACTGGTCCTGGCAGCTCGCGCCCGAGGCCGGGCCGCCGGTCAGGCTGCCGCCCTGCCAGTTGCCGAAGGACCACGGGCAGCTGCGGTAGCCGAGCACCAGCACGCAGTCGCCCTGCGAGAGCAGCGCCTTGTAGATGTCGACCAGGTGCTGGGTCTGCCGGATCTGGTCCCAGGTCCTGGTCAGGCATCCGAGCGGCGCCGACAGCGGGCCGGAGTACCACTTGGGAAAGAAGAAGCCGACGCTGTAGCCGGTCAAGTCGACGCAGGTTCCCTTGACGGCCGCGACGCCCGCGAAGGCGATCCGGATGAACGCGGCCAGCAGCGGGTTGCCGCCGAGCGTCATCACC
>JBKQMG010000004.1:0-16551 GCA_052146815.1 Streptosporangiaceae bacterium
CTCTCGTAGGCTACGCTGAGGAGCGGTGACCGCGGGCAACAGGTGGGCACCGTCCACTCTGCCCATCCTTGTCCAAGCCCGCCAGTGTCCTGCCCGGGCAGCCCATTCGCACCCGGATATCCCGACTGCCACGTTTCGTATAACCGCACGCCCGCAAATGCCGCCGACCGGGCGGGTATTCCTGGGCGTTTCACGAGGCATGGGTAAGGGCCGCCCAGGCATTGGAGGCAGGGCTGGCTTGAGAACTGGCGCACCGAACCCTGTCAGCGGGGGGAGCAGACCAGGGGTCAGTGCTCGCGTTCGTACTTGAACGAGAGCTGAAGCTTGGTGCGGTAGGTGATCGCCCCGCCTTCGTCCAGGTGAATGTCCTGCTTAACGACCTCAGCCACCCGAAGATCGTGGATGGTCCCGGCTGCAGTCCTGATCGCCTGCGCTGCCGCGTCTTCCCATGAAGTGCCGCTTGTCCCGATGACCTCGGTCACTCTGTACACGCTCATGACGCTCTCCTTTGATGGATTGTCTGCCCGGGCGCCGCGACGCTCAGCTGGTCCGCATCCGGCTGAACCTCGGCCCGGGGCTGGCCCGGATCGGCAAGTGCGACGTTCGCCGCCGGACCTGAGCCTGGCACTTAGCCCGGGCGACGTCCAGGACCGTTGCCCGGCAGATCCGCGACCGTGCCGTGCAGGCAATAGCCGAGGGGGGGATGCCCGGCTAGGACTCGCCGGGCAATCCGTCCCGGCGTGATGCTGCGGCACGCCCGCTATGCCGAGAAGCGCGCTGGTTGCCGGTTCGATAAGGCCGAAGCGGCGGCACAGAGGTAGCCCTGACGGCGCACCAATCGTGGCACGTGCCGCAGCTGTCCCCAGCTATCACAGCCCAGCAGCCAGTCGAGCACAGCCGGATCGGCGCCCGCCAGCTCCACTATCCTCGTCCGGCTAGACGCCCCGCAACCAGCGTTACCGCAGGACGGCGGAGACCGCGCGCGGCGGCCACCGCGGCTAGGGCGGCCGCCGTAGCCTGACCGTCCACGGCACGCGCGCTGACCCGGACGACCAACGCACCATCGTGCGCGCTGCCGACGCCGGGACCAGCAGACACGGGCCGCGGACCCACACCACCCCAGTGTCTGCCCCGCCCCCCGGCACTCAGCCGCCAGTCGGCAGGCACTGCTCAAGCGGGACGCCACAGTCGACCGCATCTGCCGCATAGGGTTCGTCAGGCCAGGCATGATGCAGCCGCCTGGCGGCCGCGGTGCTAGATCGACAAGCACCTCGGCCAGCGACCGACTGTGACCAGCAGATCGTTCAGACTGGACCGCTCCGAGGTCGGCCTCGGGCTACGTCGATCAATAGCATTACGCTGAGTGACGGAAAAGTCAGGGAGAACGCGCGCCGAGCCGCCGATCTGCACGGCTAGTGGCCCCTCTACGCTCATCAGCTGAGGCGCGCCGTCGATCTGGCGCGGCACGTTTTCCGGGAGGCGCCTTGAGAGCGGCCAGGCAGGCCCGTTGGCCGTGATGCAGGGTGTCTTCGCCGTTCACGGGCGCGGTCGCAGCCCGCTAACAACGGGGCCGGGCGCCGCGTGGTGATACTTTCGGGCGATCAGCTTCGACGAGCCCGGTGGAGGCAGCTGAATGCGACGCCTGGACGTTCAGATCCCCGCGCTCGATGGCCACAGCAACGGGACGCTGCACGTCCCTGATGGGAATGGCCCGTGGCCGGGCGTGCTGGTTTTTCCCGACGCGGGCGGAGTGCGGGAGACGTTCCGGCAGATGGGCGACCGGCTGGCGAGCATGGATTACGTCGCGCTGATCCCGGACATCTACTACCGCGCGGGCGAGTGGGCACCTTTCGACATGGCCACTGTGTTCACCGACAAGCAGGAGCGGGCGCGGCTGTCCGGCCTCACGAGCGTGCTCACCAATGACCGGATCATCGCCGATTCTGGCACCTACTCGGACTTCCTCCTGGCGCGACCGGAAGTGACGGGATCCGCGATCGGCACCACCGGATACTGCCTGGGGGGACGCATGTCGCTGATCGCCGCGGGCGGACTCGGTCGCAAGATCGCCGCGGCGGCGTCGTTCCACGGCGGCAGGCTGGCTGTCGCCGGCGACCCGTCGAGCCCTCACCTGTCGGCGGGCCGCGTCACCGCCACGGTCTACGTGGCCGCCGCGAAGGATGACGGCTCGTTTACCGCCGAGCAGGCCGAGCTACTGGAAAGCGCGCTCGCTGACGCCGGAGTCGACCACGCCCTCGAGTTCTACCCCGCCCGCCACGGATTCGCGGTGCCTGACAACCTGACCTACGACACCGAAGCGGACGCCCGGCACTGGGAAGCACTCCACGAGCTCTACCGGGCCCACCTCCAAGGCGCCTGAAGCACATGCAACGCCGGCAGCTGCCGTGCTCGTGCTGCCTGCGAGATGCCGGAAGTCCGCGCCGGAAGGCCCCGTCGGGTTCCGAAGCCGGACTGGTCTTGTGACCCTGTGGCGACGGGTGCGGCATTGCCGTGGAGCGTGCTGCGTTCACCGCCCGGCTGAGCCGGGCTTGCATCCGCGGGCCGCCCGCGGCGATCTCGCTCAGCGCCCGCCGCGCGGAGGGCACCTCACCTGCTCCCGTTCCTCGAACGGTGTCCTCAGCCAGTAGAAGCTCCACGTCTCGGGAAGCCTTCGTCTACGGGACAGCCGACCCCGCCAGATAGCTGTCCCCCGTGCCGCGCCGGGTGATTGGGCCGGGCCTGCTGGTGACCTCAGAACCTGCTAGCTGCGGACGCGCAGCCCGTCGACTGTGTCGCGCAGTTGTGCCAGGCGCTGTTTCAGCTGCTCGATGGAGCCGGAGATAGCCGGGTCCGCCGGTCCCTCGATCTGGCCAGTGACGGTCGCGACCAGATCCTCCACTAGCGCCAGCCGCCGGGAGATCTCAGTGAACGCCGGCTCGTGGATGTCGAGGGCGGCTGCGGGTGCTGCCAGCTGCGCGTGCAGCAAGGCCGCCTGTTCACTGAGCTGACGATTCATCAGGTACAACTCCACGAACACGGAGACTTTCGCGCGCAGGACCCACGGGTCGAATGGCTTGGCGATGTAGTCAACGGCGCCCGCGGAGTAACTGCGGAATGCGTAGTCGGGCTCGGCATTGAGGGCGGTCAGGAAGATGATCGGCACGTCACGAGTCTTGGCCCGCCGCTTGATGTGAGCCGCGGTCTCGAACCCGTCCATGCCGGGCATCAGCACATCGAGCAGGATGACGGCGAATTCATCGCCGAGCAGCGCCTTCAGCGCTTCGTCGCCCGAGCGTGCCGGCACGAGCGTCTGGTTGAGCGAGGCGAGTGTCGCCTCGAGCGCGGTGATGTTCTCGGAGCGGTCGTCAACAAGCAGGATCTTCGCCTGGTGCGGCACCGTCGCTGCTCCCTTCAGGGCGCTGTGGGAGAGAGCCAGCTGCGCATCAGTTGCAGCAGGTAATCGGTCTCGACCGGCTTGGGTACGTAGTCGGACGCGCCAGCGTTCATGCTCTTCTCCCGGTCCCCCTTCATTGCCTGCGCGGTAAGCGCGATGATCGGCAATTCAGCGAACTGCGGCATCTGCCGGACGGCTCTGAGCGTGGCGTTTCCATCGAGTTCGGGCATCATCACATCCATCAGCACGAGCGATATGTCCTCATTTTGCTCCAGCGCTCGGAGTCCGGCGCGCCCATTCTCCGCGTACAGCACCTCGGCTCCGAATCGCTCGAACACGCTCGTCAGCGCGAAAACGCTGCGGGCGTCGTCATCGACGATGAGTATCCTGGCCCGGTTCAGCGGGTCATCGCCCTTCCCGGCAGCAAAAACCGCACCAGCAGCCGGGGTCCGCGCTCCGGGCGGAAGGGCCAGTGCGCCGTTTGGCGTAAGTGCACCCGCACGGTTCGCCGAGGACAGGGTCGGTGCGGCACCCGGCGCTCCTCTGCGAACCGGAAGGTACAACGTGAAGATGCTGCCCTTGTCGGGCTGGCTGGACACCCGGATCTCCCCGCCGAGCAGCCGGGCAATGTCGCGGCTGATCGAGAGCCCAAGCCCGGTGCCGCCGTACCGGCGGCTCGTGGTTCCGTCCGCCTGCTGGAACGCATCGAAGATGACGTCGAGCTTGTCCCTGGCGATACCAGCGCCAGTGTCGGATACGGCGAAGGCCAGCACGCCGGTCGCTGCACGGAGCTCGCCGCTGAATTCCACCTCGTCGGCCTGGCCGATACTGAGACTGACCTCGCCGACGGAGGTGAATTTGACGGCGTTGGACAGCAGGTTGCGAACAATCTGCTCCAGGCGCTGCTCGTCGACGTAGAGCCGGTCCGGAGTGCCGGGACGCAACGCGACATCGAACTTCAGGCCCTTGTCGACGGCAATCGGCCTGAAGGTGGCCTGGACGTGCTCGACGAGCGTCTCGAGCGGCAGCTCGGCGGGGTGAAGATCCATTTTGCCCGCCTCGACCTTGGACAGGTCCAGGATGTCGTTGATCAGCTGGAGCAGGTCGGACCCCGCCTGGTGGATCGTGCGGGCGAACTCGACCTGCTGGCCGGTAAGATTTCCGTCCGCATTCTCCGACATCAGCTTCGCAAGAACGAGCAGGCTGTTGAGCGGGGTGCGCAGCTCGTGCGACATGTTGGCGAGGAAGACCGACTTGTACCTGGAGGAGGTCGCAAGCTCCTGCGCGCGTTCCTCCAGGGCACGCCGGGCCTGTTCGATCTGGGTGTTCTGCACCTCGATGGCGTTGTTCTGCTGGGCGAGTAGTGCGGCCTTCTCCTCGAGCTCGGCGTTGGACCTGCGCAGCTCGCCCTGCTGGCGTTGCAGTTCGTCGGAGCGTTCCTGCAGCTGGGTGGTGAGCCGCTGCGATTCGCTGAGCAGCGCCTCGGTCCGCGAGTTCGCCATGATCGTGTTGATGGTGACGCCGATGGTTCCGACGACCTGGTCGCAGAACGCCAGGTGCACATCGCTGAACCGGTCAGGGAAGCCAGTTCGACCACCCCGAGCACCTGGTCCTCGAAAAGGATGGGGAGCACGGCCACGCTCACGGGGGCTGCCTCCCCGAGTCCCGAGCTGACGCTGAGATAACCGGGCGGCGCATCGGTGATCAGTACCGGCATGCGTTCCAGGGCGGCCTGACCGGCAAGGCCTTCCCCAATTGCGAACTGGGTCAGGCCGCCCTTCCTGAACGCGTACGTGGCTATCCGGGTAAATTCCTGCTCCTGACCGGCCGTGTCCGCTGAGTCGCGGGCCAGGTAAATGGCTCCGTAGTGGGCGGAGGCTAGTGGCGTCAGCTCGCTCATGATCAGCCGAGCCAGGTCAAGCAAGTCACGATGGCCCTGCATCAGGCCGGCGATCCGGGCGACGTTGGTCTTCAGCCAGTCCTGCTCCTGATTGGCCCGTGTGGTCTCGCGCAGGTTCGCGACCATGAGGTTGACGTTGTCCTTGAGCTCCGCGACCTCGCCACGCGCCGCTACCGTGATCGACTGGGTCAGGTCGCCCTCGGCCACCGCGCTGGCCACACCGGCGATCGCACGCACCTGGGTGGTGAGATTGCTGGCCAGCTCATTGACGCTCTCCGTCAGTCGCTTCCAGGTGCCGGAAACGCCCTCGACCTCGGCCTGTCCGCCCAGGCGCCCTTCGCTGCCGACCTCGCGGGCGACCCTGGTCACCTCGGACGCGAACGCCGACAGCTGGTCGACCATTGTGTTGATGGTGGTCTTCAGCTCCAGGATCTCGCCGCGGGCGTCGACGTCGATCTTCTTGCTCAGGTCGCCGTTGGCCACCGCAGTGGTGACCTGGGCGATGTTGCGGACCTGGCCGGTGAGGTTGCCAGCCATGAAGTTGACGTTGTCGGTGAGGTCCTTCCAGACCCCGGATGTCCCGCGGACCTGCGCCTGACCGCCCAGCCTGCCCTCGGTGCCGACCTCACGGGCCACCCGGGTCACCTCATCGGCGAACGCCGACAGCTGATCCACCATCGTGTTGATGGTGGTCTTCAGCTCCAGGATCTCGCCGCGGGCGTCGACGTCGATCTTCTTGCTCAGGTCGCCGTTGGCCACCGCAGTGGCCACCTGGGCGATGTTGCGGACCTGCACGGTGAGGTTGCTGGCCATCCCGTTCACCGAGTCGGTGAGGTCCTTCCAGACCCCGGATACCCCGCGGACCTGCGCCTGGCCGCCCAGGCTGCCCTCGGTGCCGACCTCACGGGCCACCCGGGTCACCTCATCGGCGAACGCCGACAGCTGATCCACCATCGTGTTAACGGTCTGCTTGAGCTGCAGCATCTCGCCCTGCGCATCGACGGTCACCTTGCGGGTGAGATCACCGCGAGCAACCGCCGTAGTAATGAGCGCGATGTCGCGCACCTGGGCGGCCTTATCAGTGACCTCCGCAGTGAGCGCGGCAAGCTCGCCACCGAGCTCGTCTACCAGCGAGCAGATCTCGTCGACCATGTGCTCGTCCGCATGCCCGGTCTCTCCGCGGTCGCCACGTCCCAGGCGAGGACGAAAGTCACCAGCCCGAAGTGCTGCCAGCGTGGCCCGGATCGGCTCGAGGTCGGCGTTGCTGTACTGAACAGTCCCGGCGTCTGGACGCGCGCCGTTACCCTCGGTCCCGCCCGTTTCCGCCCGCGTACCATTGGCCTGCGCGGTACGTGAGGCGGCCGCCGCCCTGGTCATCGCATGTCCTCCTCAGCAGTGGCCCGCACTCCCGTCCTGGTCGCCGCCGAGTCGAACTACGACAACTGTGATGTGCCCACATCACGAGTCTGTCACGATAGATGGATCGGTCTGCCGCAAACGCCACCGAACGTGCCCGCCTGAATCGAGAGGAACGTGGATCTCGTCGCAGCCACAGCCCATGGCGCCGAGCCGACTGCGGTAGCTGGCACTCGCCGCTTCGTCGGGGAGACCGGGGTGCTTGCGACGCTGGAGCCGGTCAGGCTGAATGGGCACGACCGTGCTCAGTACGAGCGGATCAGGTTTCTTGCTGAAGCCGGTGATCTGCTCGCCGGTACCCTGGACCAGCAGCAGGCCGTCTCGCTCGCTGCCCAGCTTGTTGTCCCGCGGCTCGCGACCTGGTGTGCGGTGCTGCTGACTGACGACGATGGCGAAACGGCATCGGCTCACGTCTGGCACGCCGACGAGACTCGCAATGACGCCCTGAGCTACCTGCTGAGCCAGGCGCCCCCGCCGCAGGCATCGTTCGACGGGAGCAGGCTGCAGTGGTCGCTGACTGCGCCAGTGGGTGAACGACTCACTCCCGAGGCCGCTGAACTGGCTTCTGGCCCAGTTTGGCGCTTTCCGCTGCTGGTGCGTGGCCGTCGCCTGGGAGCCCTCGTTATCGGGCAGCCAGGTCCGGGCGTGCTCGGCAGCCAGGCTGTGGATATGGCAGGGGACCTGACGGGGCGGGTGGCGCTGGCTTTGGATAATGCCAGGCTCTACTCAGAGCAGCTGCGAGCCAGCCACATGCTGCAGCGCAGCTTGCTGCCCCCGCGGCTCCCGGAAATCCCTGGCCTGGAAGTGGCGGCTGGATACCAGCCCGCGGGCGAGGGAAACGAGGTAGGCGGCGACTTCTATGACTTTTTCGAGGTCGGTCCCGACCGCTGGCGGTTCGCCATCGGCGATGTATGCGGCAAGGGCCTGGAAGCCGCAGCGGTCACTGGCCTGACCAGGCATGCGCTGCGGATCCTGGCCAGGGAGGGACACGATATCTCGACGGTGATCGAGCGGCTGAACTCGCTCCTGCTCGAAGACGGTTCCGCGGTGCCATTCGTCACGCTGATCCATGGCGAGCTGGTCCTGACGCCCGGTCAGGCTGCCCTTTCCATGGTGTGCGCTGGCCATCCCCCGCCCCTTCTGCTGTGCTCCACAGGCGGCACCCAGATTGCAGCGGGCCCGCAGCCGTTGCTGGGCGTGATGGACGGCGCGACTTTCCGTTGCGATACCTGCCGCCTTTCTCCCGGCGACGTGCTTCTCTGCGTGACCGACGGCGTGACTGAACGCCGTTCCGGGGACCGGCTTCTCGACGACGACAGCGGCCTGCGCCAGCGGCTCAGCGACTGCTCAGGCCTGAGCGCTGGTGCGATCGTCGCCAGAATCCAGCGAGAGGCATGGGAGTTCGGATCCGGTGCACCTGCCGATGACATGGCCCTGATCGTGTTTCGCGGGCAGTAGAACGGCCGAGGGCCAGGTAGCGTTCTCGCCTGCGAGCAGGATCAATGATCGTCCCGTTCGCCGCAGCTCCGTCTGGGTCTCTCCGATCGCGAGCGCACCTGTGGGTGCCGAAAACCTTTGCCACCTGGGCAAATTCGCGGGCAAACGCCTCCGCTCGGGGCCTGCGCCAGGCGGCCGGCGGGCCGTGTCGATGCTGGGCTTGTCCCGCTGGGAGGCGTGGTGGAAGGACGCCGGGATCTTGATCCTGTGCCGCTCGGAAACTCGATCGTGTCGTTGACCTGGCCGTTTATCCTGCGGGGCTGGTGCGGTGATGGTTGGCTGGCCAGGTGCTGCTCAAGATCGTCTGCCTGCTGATGCGCTGGTTATTCAGCCTGGCTATTCTGGTGGCCCGTGGGATGTACCGCTCCAGAACTCGATGCATAGGCTCGTGACCTGCAATTTGTCCCCCTGACCATGGTGAGGCAAGATCGCGGACTGTGCCGATTCGACTTCTTTACCTCATCATCGTCCGGGCGTTTGGCTGGCTACACCTACCGAGCCGCGGCAGGCGTCGAAAGAGGCCGAGATCATGGTGCTGCGCCATGAGGTCTCAGTCCTGCGCCGTCAGGTCACCCGGCCCAGGCTGGACTGGGCCGACCGGGCGGTCCTGGCCGCACTGGCCCGGTTCCTTCCCGCCGTACTCCGCCGTCACCGGCTCGTCACACCGGGCACCCTGCTGACCTGGCACCGCCGCCTCGTCTCACGCTCCTGGACCTACCCTCATCGGCCGGGACGCCGGAGGAACCAGCCAGGAAATCCAGGACCTGGTGCTGCGGCTCGCACGGGAGAACCCCGGCCGGGGATACCGCCGGGTGCACGGCGAGCTCACGCGCCTCGGCCAGCACGTCAGCGCAGCGACCGTGCGGCGGATCATGCGCGCCAGGCACCCCCGGCCTGCTCCCCGCGCTCTAGACACTTCCTGGCGGGCGCTCCTCCGCACCCAGGCCGACGGCCTGCTAGCCTGCGACCTTTTTTTCCACGTCGACACGATCTTCCTCCGGCGGCTGTATGTCCTGTTCGCCATGGAGGCCGCGACCCGGCGCGTCCATATCCTGGGCGTCACCGCCCGTCCAGACGGCGCCTGGACCGCGCAGCAGGCCCGTAACCTGCCTATGGACCTCGGGGATAAGGTCGCCGCGTTCCGGTTCCTCATCCGCGACCGTGACGCGAAGTTCACCAGCGCCTTTGACGAGATTTCGCCGCCTCTGGCGTCCAGGTCGTCAAGATCCCGCCGCGGACGCCGCGGGCGAACTGCTATGCCGAGCGGTGGGTACGTACCGTCCGGGCCGAGTGCACCGACCGGATACTGATTTACGACGAAAGGCACCTGCGATCCGTCCTCGGCGAGTACGCCGGACATTACAACGGCCATCGCCCGCACCAGTCCCGCCAGCAACGGCCACCCGACCGCGGCGCATCACCTGTCGCACCGCCCGGCGCACAGGTCCAGCGCCGGAAGATCCTCGGCGGTGTTTATCAGCGAGTACCACACCGCTGCGTAGCAACTCCGGTCCAGCAGCAGCCGGGATCCGATAATTTTCAGGCCCGTCGTCGTCCAGCGGCCGCGGGGGCGCGGCTCTCGACGATCGCCCGCAGCTTCCCCCAGCGTTCGCGGAAGATCTCCGCCGGCATGAGCGCCAGGTCCGCGGCCACGACCGGAGCGAACTCCATCTGGCCCAGCACGTCACGCTCCAGGTCGACGCCCGGGGCGATCTCGACCAGGGTCATATGCCCGTCGCGGAGCTCGAAAACGGCCCGCTCGGTGACGTAGAGCACGCGCTGGCCGGAGCGGGCCGCGTAGGGGCCGCTGAAGCTGATCTCCTCGACATGCTCGAGGAACTTCTTCTGCCTGCCTTCCTGGACCACGTGCAGCTCGCCGTCACCGGTAGCCACCTTGAGGCCGCCGGCGGTGAACGACCCGCAGTAGACGACGGCCTTGGTGCCATTGGCGACATTGACGAAACCGCCGATGCCGACGGCCCTGCCGCTGAACCGGCTCACGTTCACGTTTCCGTCCTTGTCGGCCTGGGCCAGGCCGAGAAAGGCGAGGTCGATGCCGCGGCCGTCGTACCAGTCGAACATCGCCTGGTGCTCGATGAACGCCTCGGCGTTGGACGAGGTCCCGAAGTCGAGTCCGGAGCCTGGCTCGCCGCCGATAGCGCCGACCTCAGTGGTGAGGGTGAACAGCTCGGCCACGTCCCCCTGGGCAGCGACGCTGCCGATCCCGTCAGGGATGCCGTACCCGAGGTTGACCACGGCCCTGGGCATCAGCTCCATGGCCGCCCGCCTGCACACGACCAGGCGCTCGCTCATCGGAAGAGCCGGGATACCTCCCATCGGGACCTTGACGTCACCGGACAGGACCGGGCTGAACTGCTCGCTGGCGGTCTGCGGATGGTGTTCAGCCGCGGCGACCACCAGGTAGTCCACGAGGGGAGCCGGGACGCGGACATGCTTAGGGTGCAAGGAGCCCGCCAGCGCGACGTACTTGACCTGGGCGATGACGATTCCGCCGCTGTTCCTGGCGGCCTGGGCAAGCGGAAGCTGCTCCAGGAGCAGCGCCTCCTCGTCCATTGCCAGGTTGCCCCGCTCATCGGCGGTCGTGCCTCGGATCAGCGCGACGTCGATGGGGAACGACTTGTACAGCAGGTACTCCGTGCCGCCGAGCTCGACAAGCTCGACATAGTCGGCAGTCGTCGCCGCGTTCATCTTGGCTCCGCCGAGCCGGGGGTCGAGGAAGGTCCCCAGGCCGACCGTTGTGATGATGCCGGGGCGGTGAGCGGCGATCTCGCGGTAGAGCTGGACCACCACGCCCTGCGGGATGCAGTAGGCCTGGCACCGGTTCTGCTCGATTAGGTGCGCCATGTTAGGCGCCACGCCCGTATGGCCGCCGATCCACTTGGCGACGAGCCCTTCGTGACCGAAGTGGTGGGTCCCGGCGAAGTCTTCCGGGGCGACCGGCGGTACAGCGTTGCCGATGCCAGCGCCGTGCACCAGCGTCAGGCCCCGGGGATGGCCCTTGCCGAGGAAGGACTGCTCAACGGCGATCGCCACCTCCTCGGCGAAGCCGGACAGAACGATCCCGCTCACCGCCATGGTTGCCCCGTCCGGGATAAGCGCGGGAACCTCGTCTGCGCGGATGACCTCTGCCAGAGCCATTTGCGGCCGCCTTTCTCGTCGGCGCCATCTCACAAGCACGCCGCCAGATGTGCACGGGATCTCGCAGCCTTAGCCTCCCGGCCGCTTTCCGACCTCCGGGCTCAGTGCTCGTCTTACAGTCCGGGCCGCCGCCTAGTTCACCCGGTCAGGATCTCTCGGCGACGCCGACTGCGTGTAGGGCACAAAGTCCGCGACTATCCTCGCCTGGCCAGGTACAGGTCGGTGTCCGTGCCCTCGAAAGCCTCCGCCGCCATCGCGACGGTCTCCGACAGCGTCGGGTGCGGGTGAATCGTCAGGCCGATGTCGGCTGCGTCGGCGCCCATCTCGATCGCCATCGCCGCCTCGGCGATGAGGTCGCCCGCGTTGGGCTCGAGTCAATTTTCGCGCTGTCGAACGGTCACCTGGGATGGCGCGCCAACCTGGACGAGGGCGAGCCGCTCGGCCTGCCGGGGACCTATCTCAACGGCGTTAACGAGGTGCGCCGCTGCCTTATGCCGCAGGCCCGTACGACCTGCCGGAGTCTGCGCAGGCGATCATCAACGTGACCAACGGCAAGCTGATCCGGCTGCTCGTTGATGACGAGCCCTTCGATGTCCGTTACGGCGAGCAAGGACGCACGAGCGCGTGCTAGGCCCGGCGCGGTAATCCTGGCCGGTGCGCGGCTGGCCGGGGTGCCATTCCAGCGCACGTCGCTTCCGGCGGCGACGGATCGGGCAGGAACTCAGGACTGATCCGGCCGGGCAGCGGCCTTCCCCGCCACGGTGTCCTTGGTGTAATCGTCACGCAGCGCCAGGACCTTGATGCGGATGCTGGCGCTGTGCGCCGGCAGTTCGCCTTCCAGTATCAGGCCGATCTCCTTTCGGCCGAAGTCCTCGCCGCGTCCTCCGGCGAGCCGAAGGTGAACTCGACGACGCGATGGGGGGTCGCCGAGCAGACGTTGTCGTACGACGCCAGCCGCCGCGCTCACCGGGAGCCTGCAGAGCATCCGAGATCGGCCGGATCCACTCCACAGGAACTTGCGCTTGCCGCCAGGCCGGTAATCGATCACGTAGACATGCCTGATCACCGAAGTCCCTTCCGTCGGTGCCGCCGGCTACGCAGCCGGCTGGACGCGCGGCAGCCGGCCGCCGATGAGCACGCGCGCGGATGCGGGCGCGTTCCTCACCCTGCTTCCCGCCTCGCGGTGGCCGCGCGGCCCGGAGCATGAACAGGCCGGGGCGAGGGCAGCGGTTTCCGCTGAAGCTCGCGGGGAGATTGTTCCCTCCCCCGGCCACGCTGATCTCATGAGAGCTCTCCGTGGGCCGGCCGTCCACGCCCGGGTCGGGGCCGGTGCTGGTGTCGATGATGGGGATGCCCGGTGCAGCCGCCGCGGTGACGGCGGCGAGGCGCTGGCGGTCCAGCCGCCAGGTGTTGATCCTGCGGTACAGGCCCCGGCCGCTACGCCGGGTACCGGGCAGCCGGGGGCCGGCTCGCCGCGCCGGGAGAGGGCCGGGGCTCCCGGGCGGCGCTGGATTCCGATGCACCGGACGTCCCTGTCGCCCCACCGTGGCCCCGGCCGCGGGTAGAGGATGATCCGGTCGGCATCTGCCAGGGGACGAACACGGCGGAGAAGCGGAACGGCAGATTGAACAGGTCGGCGCCGAGCGTGATGCCTGCGCGGTCGGCGCGAAACGCGATCTTGCGGCTGGCAGGCCCGGTCACGCCTGGCAGGGCGAGGACTACGCCGACCGCGAGGGCAATCACCCGCGCCAGAGGGAGAAAGGCGCCGAGGGCAAGGAACAGGGGGCCAGGGGCCAGGGGCCAGGGGCCGGGGACAGGGCGACGCGGCCGGTCAGCCGGCAGCGTTCTTCGTAGCAGCCCGGGTCCGTGGGCATTCTTTGATGTTGCACCCGGCGGGCCGCTCCCGCCAGTCCCCGCCGCGCTCGGCCGCGCAGGAATGCGCCGGCAGCACTGCAGTTCCGGGATCACCGACGCGCGCGGGCGGATTCCTGCTGCCGGCGACCGGCCCGCCAGGCCCGGCAGCGGCTCGTCCCTGGTATGTGACTGGATGGGCGGGCGCGTCGCGCTGGTCCGGTTCTTGAGGGATCGGAGGCGGCCGCTCAGCGTGCTCGTGATGCATTCCAGGGTGGTTGATCAGAGCCGCCGGCCGCCCGGGATTGTGCGGGCGCGGCGATCTCACCGGGCGTCCGCGGCGTCCTGCTGGACGCCCGGGCGTCGGCTGGCCGGTCATCAAACGACACTTCTGCATGCTGCACGTCCCGCCGCTGGTTCTGCAGCACCTGAAGTGCCATGCCGGCCCGGTCGGCTTCGGTGAACGGCTGGATTTTGCCCCGCGGCCACAGCCGCGGGGCAAGCACCGCGTTGATCTCGGCGGCGTACACGGTGATCTCGGCGCCCAGGCAGATCCAGGCGACGAGCCCGGAGCACCGTGCGGACACGCCGTACACCGGGTCGCCGTGCAGGAAATGGTGCACCAGATAGGTGCCAGACGCCTGCAGAACTGCATGCGACGCCTCCGGCGACCGCGCCAGGCACCAGCTTGCGGGTCCGCCCTTGGGGGTCAGGACGCGGAAGCCGATGACATACATCCCGATGCTGGCCGCGACTACGAGAACCTCAAAGAGAACGGCGAGCACCTCAAAGAGAACGGCGAGCGCGAGCGCGTGGTGGCCGTAGATGCTCAGGCCGGTCAGGAGCATCGTGACGAGCACGCCGACCCCGAGCACGCCGAGGAACAGTGCGGCTCGCCCGAGGCGCTGCGGGTAGCCGGGCCGCGCGGGCCCTGGCAGGTTCCACACTTGCGCCATCGTGAACAGGCCTGCCTGCGCGAGCCCGGTCATTCCCCCAGATCAGGGCAAGGATGCCGCCGACTACCAGGCCGATGATGCTGGAGCGCCGGAGGTTATGGACGTTGCCCGCGAGCTGATGGCTTCTGGCCGAGTACGCGGCCCCACTACAACGGACCACGGTCCCATCGCAGCCGCCAGCTCCGCCCGCCCGGCGACCACCCCGTCGCCGACCTCGCCCAGCACCGGATCAAGCGCCGGCCACAGGCCTCGGCGGCCTCATCAGCGAATACGAGCGGGCAGCGTAAGCCCAGGTCAAGACCCGTGGCCGAGTTCTGGAACCCACAGGTCCGTCGCAGCTGCGAGCTGCAGCGCTACGAGCCGGGCGCCGCGTCCGGGCAGCCACCCGCGGCGGTGGTGAGCAGTGCAGTTTAGGCCCCTCCCTGGCCCGGCGTGGACGCTTCTGCGGCGTGGCCGGCCGGCCGGATGACGGTGACCGGGCATTGGGCGTGATGGACGCAGTAGGTGCTGACCGAGCCGAGTAGCAGATCAGCGAAATCGCCGTGCCCGCGCGTGCCCACGACCAGCAGCTCGGCGCCTGCCGCTGCCTCGACCAGAACCTTGGCCGCGTGCCCCTCGGCCACCCAGATCCGCAGCCCAGCCGGGCGATCGGGACCGAACACCTCATCGACGACCCCGCTGAGGGCTCGCTGTGCGGCGCCGCCAGTGTCGAAGTCCCGCGGGCCCGTCCAGCCGTAGAACTCCAGCGGGTTCTGCCAGGCCATGACAGCCTCCAAAGCGGCTCCGGTGAACTTAGCCTGCCGAGCCGCCCAGCGCAGCGCCTCCTTCGAGCATCCGGACCCGTCAATTCCCACGACGATGCGGCTCTGCCCGCCGCTTGAACCGTTCATCGCTCTCCTCGCTCTCCTCGCTCCAGCGGTCGGTCGTGGACCGGCCCGCGCTCACCGGCTGCCCGCGCCGCACACAGGTCACCGCGCCACTTTCTCAAGTGAACGGCCGCTGGTCTTCGGACCGCCCAGGGCGATCAGGCCGGCCAGCAGCCCGGTGATCCCGATGATGGCGAACCCGAGGAAGAAGGAGGAAGAAGGTGGTGTCGGATACTAGCGTGGGCAGCAGGAGGGCGCCCACCGCCCCGCCCAGGTGCCCGCCGCCGTCAGCGAGGGCGAAGCCGCGGGACCGCAGGCGGGTCGGGAAGTTCTCGGCGGTGAAGGTGTAGGCCACCTGGAGGTAGGACCCCAGGGCCAGCGACGCCAGGAACGAGCCGACGGTCACGACCGCGCCGTTGGCCAGGGTCCCGATCAGCAGCATCCCGGCCAGCCAGACGACCGTGGCGCCGAAGATCAGGTGCTTGCGCTCGACCTTGTCGGCCGTGACGATCATGATCGCCGCCCCTGCCGGGTACCCGATTGCTCCGACCGCCAGGTACAGGATCGAGCTGCCGATCCCCAGGCCGTGCGCGGAGAGCAGGGTCGCGGCGTCCCCCAGGAATCCGTAGTTGCCGATGTACCACAGGAACCACATGGTGATCATGGCCAGGACCGCCAGGCCGTATCGTCCGTGCAGCAGCTCGTGCATGGTGCTGCCCGTATCCTCGTCGTCGCCGGTCGGCGGAGCGCCTTCGTGCCCGCCGGAGAGCGGCGCGGCGGATGCCGCGAGGTCGGTCGGGTCGAAGCGCTGCTCCATCGACCCGACCATTGCCTCGGCCTCCTTGAGGTGGCCGTGCTGGATCAGCCATCGTGGTGATTCCGGCAGCCGCATTCCGAACAGCACGCCCGCCAGCCCGATCAGCGCGCCGATTCCGAACAGGAGCCGCCAGCCGATGTAGAAGTGCGGTACCAGGGCGAGGGCCACGAACGGCGTGATGGCCTGGCCGATGATGCCGATCATGAACATCGTCACCGAGATACGGCCCCGCTGCGAGGGAGGAGAGAGCTCGCCCACATACGTGGAGGCGAGGTTGAGGGCCGCGCCGACGCCCATACCGGTCAGGAAACGCCAGACCGACAGCGAGACGATCCCGGTCGCGAACGCGCTGCCGAGGGACCCCAGGCCGGACACGAGCAGCGAGGTCAGGAACGCGAGCCGGCGGCCGCGCCAGTCCGCGAGCGCGCCGATGAGGTTCGACCCCACGATGTAGCCGACCAGCCCGATGGCTATCGCCACGAACTTCACGTCGTTGGAACTCAGGCCGAACTGCTTGACGATGGCCGGCAACCCGAAGCCGATATCGGTAATGTCGTAGAAGACGAAGAAGTACGCCAGGCCCAGCACGAAAAGGTCGAAGCGGGGCAGCGGCCATCCCGGCAGCCGGTCCATCCGGTCCAGCAGCGCCTGGCCCCGTGCCGCCCCGCCGGCGCGATCTTCCGGCCCTGCGGCTG
>JBKQMG010000005.1:0-6822 GCA_052146815.1 Streptosporangiaceae bacterium
AGACCCAGCTCACGGGGATGGTAATCTACGACCCCCGGGGGTTGTGGGTGTGACCGCCGGCCGCCTGGAGTCACAGCGGCCTGGCCGGCCGTCCGGACTGGCAGCGGCCGGGCACCGGCGGCAGCCGCCGGCCTACCTGCGTACGGGCTTGCTCCCGCTGGGCGCGCTGCCATTCGAGCCACTGCCGTTTGCGCCACTGCCGTTAATCGCGGCCGCCGGCCCGTGGCCGTTCGCCTGCAGCGGGACGCTCGCCAGCGGCTGATCGGGATTCTGCGCGCCGTAGCCGAATCCGTTGCCATAGCCGTACCCGTAGCCGCTGCCGTAGCCGTAGCCGGTCTGCCGGGTCACCTCGTTCAGCACCGTGCCGACCACCGGCGCGTTGACCTGGGCGAGCTTCTCGGCCGCCCGCCGCAGATCCACCCGCTTGGTCTGGCCGGCGGCCACCACCAGCAGCGTCCCGTCGCAGTCCTTCGACAGCACGGCGGCGTCGGTGACCGGCAGCACCGGCGGGCTGTCGATGATCACCAGGTCGAACTCGGCGCGCAGCGCCGCGAAGACTTCCCTGGTCGCAGGACTGCTCAGGAGCTCGGCCGGGTTGGCGGGGACGCGTCCCGCGCCGAGCAGCCAGAGCGTCTCGTGGCCGGCCACCGGCTGCACGACGTCGGCCAGTTCCTGCTCGCCGAGCAGCACGGTGGTCAGGCCGGCTTTCTCCTCGAGGCCGAAGAACTCCGCGAGCCGGGGACGCCGCAGGTCACAGGAGACCAGCACCACCCGCTCGCCGGCCTGGGCGAACACCGCGCCGAGGTTCGCCACTGTCGAGGTCTTGCCTTCTTCCGCCGCCGGGCTGGTGACCACCAGCGTGCGCAGCGGGCGCTCCTGCCGGGCGAACTGCAGTGACGTGCGCAGCGACCGGTAGGACTCGGCGGCCGGGGAGAGCGGATGGGAGACCGACACCACCAGCGGCTGGTCGCGTTTCTTCCATGCGGCGACCATCGGCACCATGGCCAGCACCGGTGCGCCGCTCAGCTGCTCGGCCGCCTCCTTGGAGGTCAGCGCGTCGTCGAGGCTCTCCCGCAGGAACGCGAAGGCGAGGCCGAGGACCAGGCCGGCCGCCAGGCCCAGCAGGGCGTCCTGCACGGGCTTCGGCGAGCTCGGCGACGTCGGCGCCTGCGCCGGGGTCACGAACTCCAGCCCCGCCGTGTTGCTCGCCGCCCCGCTCACCTGCATCTGGGCCAGCTGCTCGCGCAGCACCGCCTGCTGGTTCAGCAGAGCCGACTGCTCCGACGCCGTGCTCCCCGTGCCGCTGAGGGTCTTGATCTGCCTGCCCAGGGCCGTGATCTGCCGTTTCAGCTTGCCCTCGACGCTGGTCAGGCTCCGCAGCGCCACGCCTACCTGATAACCGACGAAAGCCCGCGCGTACGTATTGGCGACGAGAGCGGCGCCCGCAGGGGTGGAGCTGATCGCGGTAATGGCGATCACATTGGTCTGCGCGACCTCGGTCGCCGACACCGACGGCTGGCTGCCGAGCGTCCTGCTGACCAGGGAGACCACCGGCGCGCTGGTCACGAGCTGCAGGTCAGTCTGCACCTGGGTCGGGGTGACCGCGGCCGGCGCGACGCCGAACGTGGTGCCGCCCGCAGGCTGCACGAGAACCTGAGCGGTCGCCGAGTACTGCTTGGCCTGAGTGAAAGAAAGGCCCAGGCTCGCGGCCAGGCCCAGGATCGCAGCGGCGGCGATCCACCACTTCCGCCTGCGGACCAGTCCTATGTACGAACGAAGAGTCGGAGCTCCTCCGAACTCAGTCGTCATCCCCGGTCCTCCCGGCTGATTGATAGCAGCGAAAAACGGCCCGCAGCACCGGCCGGAAGCGTTCCGTCCGGCCGTAGATCATGTGCGCTGAGTGTACACTCGACTCCGTTGCGTGATGGCACGTATGGCCAGGGTGCTCATCGAGATGAGCTGCTCGACAGGCGGCTGATCTCATGAACAGTGTTCTGGTGCTCTGCACGGCGAATCAGTGCCGTTCGGTCATGGCGGAGGCACTGCTGAGACATCGGCTGGCCGCTGGCGGCGTTACGGCCGCGATCAGCTCGGCCGGCCTGCTCGGCGACGGAGCACCGCCGCCGCCTGAAGTGATCTCCGCGCTGGCCGCTTACGGCCTGGACGCGGCGTCCCACCACAGCCGACGGGTCACCGCAGACGACCTGACCCGAGCGGACCTGGTGCTCGCGATGACCCGCGAGCATCTGCGGCACGCGGTCGTCATGGACCCCGCGGCGTGGCCGCGCGCGTTCACGCTGAAGGAACTAGTGCGCCGCGGCCAGCTGGCCGGCCCGCGGGCCGCCGCCGAGCCACTGGCGCGCTGGCTCGGCCGGGCGCACGCGGGCCGGGACCGGCTGGCGCTTATGGGTGACTCCCCCGCCGATGACATCGCCGATCCGGTCAGCGGCCCCCCCGCGGCCTACGCCGCTACCGTCGCCCAGCTGGACCATCTGCTGGCACAGCTTGCGGCGCTGGCCTGGGGACAGGCAGTACCCCGCTGAGCGAAGCCGGACCGCCCGGCAGAGCCGGCTGGCACCGCGGCGCGTCCGAGCACCAGGCCAGGACCGCGCGCAGCTCGCGGTCGCGCAGGCCGGCGTCGATGCCGGTGACCTGCTCGGGCAGCAGCGGCAGCACCGGAACATGCCGGATCAGCGGGTGCCGGGGCCGCTCGCCGGTCTCGCCGGCGCCGAGCAGGGTCTCGGTCAGCTTCTCGCCCTGCCGCAGTCCGGTGAAGACGATGTCGATCTCCTGCTCCGCGCCCGCGGCCAGCCGCCGGGCGATGTCGGCGATGCGCACCTGCTCGCCCATGTCGAGCACGAGGACCTCGCCGGCCCGGCCGATCACCGCCGCCTGGAGCACCAGCTGCACGGCCTCGGTGGCGGTCATGAAGTACCGGCTGACGTCCGGATGGGTGATCGTCAGCGGGCCCCCGGCCGCGACCTGCGCGCTGAGCGCGGTCAGGAACGACCCCCGGCTGCCGAGCACGTTGCCGAACCGGACGCTCAGGTACGTCCCGCACGCCTGACGGGCCATATGAGCGGTCAGGCGCTCGGCGATCCGCTTGGAGTAACCGAGCACGCTGACGGGGTCCGCGGCCTTGTCGGTGGAGATGTTGACGAACGACCGCACCCCGCAGGCCGCCGCCGCCTCCAGCACGGTAAGGGTCCCCCAGACGTTGCTCTTCAGCGCCTCGGCGGGAGAGCTCTCCAGCAGCGGCAGGTGCTTGAGCGCAGCGGCATGGAAGACGATCTCCGGCCGTCGCTTCTCGAAGATCTCCCCGATCCGGTCAGGGTCGCGGATATCGGCCAGCACCACCTGGTCGGAGTCCAGCAGCGCCCGGCCATGCAGCGCAAGCTCGATCCCGTGCAGCGCCGACTCGTCCCGGTCCAGCATGATCAGCTCGGCGGGACCGAAGCGGTGCAGCTGGCGGCAGAGCTCGGAGCCGATCGACCCGCCTGCCCCGGTGACCAGGATCCGCTTCCCGGCAAAGTGCTCGGCGACGGCGTCCATGTCGGTGCTGACGGGCCGGCGGCCGAGCAGGTCGCTGATCCGCGGATCACGCACCCCGTCGATCCGCGCGCCGCCGCTGAGCAGCTCAGCCACCGACGGGATCACCTTGGGGATGAGCCCGCAGTTCTCGGCCTCGCGGGTCAGATCGCGGATCGCGGTGCCGCTCGCCCGGGCGATGGCGATCACCAGGACGGTGGCCCCGGTCTGCGCCGCGACCTCCGCCATCCGCGTCCGGTCTCCCAGCACCGGGATGCCGTAGATGCGCAGCCGCCGCTTCGCCGGGTCGTCATCGAGGAACGCCACCGGCCGGTACCGGACGGCGGGCTGGCGGGCGAGGCTCTGCACGAGCTGCGTGCCGGCGTCGCCCGCGCCGAAGACGATGACCCGCACCCCCGGGGAAGCACAGAGCCTGGCCCGCTGCCGCTCGGCGATCACCAGGTAGCGGGCGCCGACCACCGCCAGCAGCGCGAGGATGGCCCCGCCGGTCACCGTCGGCAGCTCGGCCCGCTGGCCGGGCACCAGCGCCGGGCCGAGGACCGCGAGCGCGAGCGCGGTCGCGCAGCCCGCCCGGCCGACGCCGATCAGCTCGTCGAAGCTGCCCCGCTGGTAGCGCCCCCGGTACAGGCCGCCGAGCACGCCGCAGCCCACGGCCAGCACGGCGACCGCCAGGGCGCCGCGAAGCAGCGCCAGCCACAGCTGACCGGGCCGCGCCACATCGTGAGTGATCCACGCCGCCGCGGTCAGCCCGCAGAGCCAGGCGGAAATATCACAGCCTGCCTCCAGCGCCCGGTAATGCAGGCGCCGGTCCAGCAGCCGGGCACGCAGGGCCGGCCTGTGCCGTGATTCGCCACGAAACGCTTCCTCGCTCACGACTCTCCATTTCTGTGCCGGATCCCTGCCGTTTCCGCCGCGCCGCCTTTCCCACTCGCCTGCGGGCCGCCGGCTGCGTACATTACTCTCTGACATTAACCGGATGCCATTGGTAACACGGAGAAAGTCCGGGGCCGCCGCAGGACGGCCGGCCCGCCGTCGCGAATTACCGCTATATCTGCGTAACGGGATTTACCTGGGCCCGGCACCTTCAAAGGGGGCAGAAGACAAAAGTGTCCGATCATTCAAACCGGCGCCGCAGCGCCAGACGCAGCCCGTCCCGAAGCCAGCCGAACCCTCGCAGCCACCGCAGGCGGCTGGTCAAGCGCATCGCCATGGCCTGCGCCGGCGGGATCGTCGCGATCGTCGTGCTGGTGGCCGGCGGCGGCTTCCTGCTCGCCAATCACCTGCTCAGCAGCATTCACCGCATCCCGGATGTCACCGCGCTGACCGCGGCTGACCAGCCGGTCATGCCCGCCGCGACCCGTAAGAGCATGACCATCCTGCTGACCGGGTCCGCGACCGAGCCGTCCAGCCGGGGCGGCAGCGGCACCGACGGGGCCTCGACGGCGCCCGAGGGACAAAGCGGTCTCATTGCCCTCATTCACCTGAACGCCAATGGGCATGGCGGCGCGGTCGTCTCCATTCCGCCGAATACCCTGGTTTCTGTGCCAGGACACGGGAAAACGGAATTGTGGAATGCGCTGGCGCTGGGCGGCCCCTCCCTTCTCATCCAGACTGTCGAGCAGCTCACCGATGTCCGCATCAATCACTATTCGGTACTTGACTTCCAGGGTGTCCGGCAGGTCATCGGTGCCCTTCATGGCGTCAACGTGACCGTTCCCTATACGACCACGAGCCTGGGCTACACATTCCATAAAGGTACCGACCATCTCAATGCCGCCGATGTGCTGGCCTACGTGCGCCAGCCGTCCGACAGCGAGCTGGGCCGCGAGCTCCTCGAGCAGAACCTGATCCGGGCCATCCTGGACGCGATCGCCCACCAGCACCTGTTCGGCCACATCACGACCGACTATCACGTGCTGCACGCCATGACGGGCGCGCTGAGCGTCGACAGCAACTTCAGCAACGGCGAGCTGGAGTCGCTGGCGCTGCGGCTGGGCTCGCTGAACAGCGGCGCGGGTACGTTCGTGAGCGCTCCGGTGGTCGGCGGCTCGGTCATTGCGGGCGGCGACAGTCCTGTCCGCCTGAACTGGGTGCTCAGCCGGAAGCTCTGGCGGGCGATCCGCAACGACGCGGTGGCGGCCTTCGCGCTGCGCTACCCGCAGACGGTGACTCCCGGCGCGCCGGGCTAGCCCATCGGGTAGCGGCGGAAGCCGACGGCGTACTCGCAGCCGGCGGCCAGGCCGACGTAGCCGGCCATGTCCCGCAGGAACTCGTCGGGATCGAAGTCGCCGCCGAGGCCCTCGATGTAGGCACGGTGCTCGCGCAGCGACGCGACGCCCTGGTCGATGGTGGCGGTGACGTCGACAAAGTGGGTCGGGGTGCCGGTCGCGGCGACGTAGGCGTCGCGGATCCCGGTGCACCTCGGCCCCGCCTCGGGGAACACCCACTCGTTGGCGGCGTCCCGGCAGGCGTCGAGCACGGCCAGGCCGACGGCGCGGTGATCGGAGTGGTTGACCGGGCCGTCGTCGCCCCACGTGAGGTCGAAGCTCATGGTGATGACCACCTCGGGCTGCAGCCGGCGGAATGCGCCAGCCAGGTCGCGCCGCAGCGGCACCCCGTACTCGACCGTCCCGTCGGGATGGTCGAGGAACTCGACGTGGTGCACGCCGACGACCGCCGCGCTGCGCCGTTCTTCCTCCGCCCGCAGCGGGGCGACGGCGCCGGGCTGCATTCCGGCGATGCCCGCCTCGCCCCTGGTCGCGAGCACGTAGGCGACTTCCTTGCCCTGCCCGGTCCAGCGGGCAACAGCCGAAGCCACGCCATACTCCAGGTCGTCAGGGTGCGCGACCACGGCGACGGCCCTGGTCCAGTCCTCCGGAATCGGCTGCATGCGCCCGCCCCTCTCCTCGCAGTCAGGGCGCCACTCTCTCACGCCCGGGTCACCGTCGCGATGAGCCCGCGCCCGGCGGATTGCCTTGCGGTGGCCGCGCCGCGACCTGCGCCTGGGTCATGCCGCGACGGCGCCGGATCTCGGCCAGCCGCCAGCCGCGCGCCTCGGCGAGCATCTGGTCCTTGCCCGCCTCGAATTCCTCCCGCCCGATCCGCTCAATCTGCTGATCACGGACATCGGACCACCTGGTGAAAGCCATTAGCCCCGTCCCTCCTCCACAGACCGCTCTCAGTGAACCAGTTACCGGTCCTGCGGGCGTGACAGGATCAGCTCCGTGCCGCCGAGCCTGCTTACTGGAACCACAACACGCATTACCACCGGCT
>JBKQMG010000006.1:0-3497 GCA_052146815.1 Streptosporangiaceae bacterium
CGGCGCCGAGCTGTGTGGCCGCGGGCCGCAGGCCCAGCCGGACCGGCTCGCCGGCCGGGAGGGCCAGGGCCAGGCCGGCGCTGAGGATTCCGATGGCGAGAGGGAAGTTGCTGACCTGCGCGGGCACTGCGGCCCGCTGTGCTGGAACGAAGTAACTTCCCCACAGAAGCCCTGCCGCGCCCGCCCATAGCAGGCCACCGCGTGCTGTGGCGGCCGGCCGGCCCGGCTCGGCCGCCATAGCCCGCGGGGACGGCGGACTGGGCGGGGTGGCGGAGCCGCCCTGGGAACTGACGATCAGGAGTACTCCGGCCAGCACGGCCAGGAGGGCGACGCCGAGGATGGCGAAACGGGTGCCGGAGAAATGGTCGAGCTCGCCGAAGAGCAGGGCTCCCCAGGCGAACGCGACGATGATGTTGAGCGGCGTCCAGGTTCCGGCGGCCCGGGCGAGCCCGATCGACTCGGCGGCCCTGAAGGCGGAGTAGTAGCCCGCCGTCCATACCGCGCCGCCGGCCAGCGGCAGCCAGAAGCCCCGCCAGCCCAGCTCCAGGCGGCCACCGCCGGCCAGGAGGGCGATCGCGGCGACGACGAGGTTGCCGACGGCCACGTAAAAGATCCGGGAGCGCTGCGGCACACCGGGCAGGAGCTGGGCCAGCGGAATCCAGGTACCGAAGGCGGCCACCGTGACGAACGCGAGCAGCGTAGTCATGGCCGCGCCTGTTTCCCGCCCGTGCCGTGAACCCCTGTCACTCCCGCGAGTTTATCATCGTTGAACGAGCATAAAATGGGCGGTGAGATGAAGGCAGGACTCCGGACGTCTGCGCAGGCCGCGATCATGCGCGCGGTGCACGGCCACCCCGGCGTGACCCGCGCCCAGGTGGCCGCCGAGATCGGGATACCGAGCGGCTTCGCGGCCGAGACCGTCGCCCGTCTTGTCGCCGCCCGGCTCGTCTGCGAGCGGCCGGCCCCGTCCACGGGCCGGCGCGGGAGGCCGACGACGTCACTGTGCGCGCACCCGGACGGGCCGCTCGTGGCCGCCGCCGCCATCACGCATGACACCTGGCAGATCGCCGCGGTCCAGCTCGGAGGCACGAAGGTGGCGGCGACGGTACGCCCGCATCACCGCAACCAGGGCCGCGTCCTCGACGCGGTCGCCGCGGAGCTGGACAGGGTGAACCGGCGCTTCGGCGCCCGCGTGCGGGCCGCGGCGGTCGCCGTGCCCGGCACGGTCGCGGGCAGCAAGCTCGTGACCGCCCCGGGGCTGGGCTGGCATGGCATCGAGCTGTCGGCGCTGTGGCCCCGCTACGAGCCCGGCAGGGAGTTCGTTGCGGGCAACGACGCGACCCTCGCCGGGGTCGCCGAGTCATGCCACGGTGCGTGCGCTGGCGCAGGCACCATGGTGTATCTGCACCTCGACGCCGGCGTCGGCGGCGCGGTCATCGAGGCCGGCCGTGCGATTCGGGGCACGACCGGCGCCGCTGGCGAGTTCGGGCACATGCCGTTCGGCGATCCTGCCCGACGCTGCCGGTGCGGCGCCAGGGGCTGCTGGAACACCAGCCTCGACGGCCGGGCCCTGGCCCGCCTGCTGCACCAGCGGGTCCCCGCCGACGACGCCGGCTACCTCCGCCGCGTGCTCGCCTCGGCCCGCGCCGGGCAGCCCGGCGCGCTCTCCGCGATCCGGGCCGTCGCCAGCGCCATCGGCCGGGGCGTCGCCGGGCTTGTGAACGGCCTCGACCCGCACCTCGTGGTCGTCGGCGGCCTCGGGCCCGAGCTGCTGCACATCGCCGCCGATGAGGTCACTGCCGCCTGTCACGACGGGCTCATGGCCTTCCGCGCGGTACCACCGCCGCCGATCGTCCCTGCCCGGCTGGGATCGGACGCACCCCTCCTCGGCGCCGCTGACGAGGCGTTCGCCCTGCTGCTCACCGACGAGGGCCTGCAGGCCTGGGCTGCCCGGCAGCTGTGAGTCAGGGCGCCTGGCCACTGCCGGGACGGCTCTACCGTATCGAATGCGAACTCGGCCAGCGCCTGCCCGACGGGTCACCCGGCCAGCACGCCTTGCGACCGACCGCCTACGGCCGGAAGATCATCGCCGCCCTGAGCGAGTAGCAGGAGGACGCCTTACCCTCGCTGAGCTGGAGCAGCTCGGCATCCCGCTGCGTGGCCGCAGTGGACCTGTGAGGCCATGTCCGGGGAAATGCCACCTCGGATCTAAAGGCCGAGCCAGCTCCGGCCGTGGAACGGGTCGTGGAACGACCAACTGCGGTTCTCGGTGCGTATAGGGCTTCCCGGGCAGGCTGCGTGGCCATCGGTGCAGGTAGCGGGTGCAGGGCCGCCGTCCGGGCCTCTCGGAATGAATAGGTCATCGGTTCGATTCCGACAGGCGGCTCCAGGAAATCGCAGTTCAACCCCATGATTAGTGATCAAGTTAGGTGCTTGTAACCCTCAGGGGAGCCAACTGGGGAGCCAAACTGGTTGCAGGCTCCCTGTTCATGGCGCAGCCGACGAAGCGCCGGGGTCACGGCGAAGACACGATCTGCTGGGACGAGAGCAAGGGCCGCCGGTACGGCTCGGTCAGTCTCGGCTTCGACTCTGGCGGCAAGCGGCTGCGGCGCAAGGTCTCTGGCAAGACCAAGTCCGAGGTCAAGGACAAGCTCAGGGAACTGCACTCCGACCCGGACGCGGGCGTGCAGACCTCCGCCAGCTACACGGTCGATCAAGCTGTGGCGGACTGGATGAGGGAGGGCCGGGACGGCCGGTCAGCTCGCACGCTGCGGCGAGATGAGCTGATCCTGCGGCCGGTACTGGCCAGTATCGGCGGCATCCCGCTGCATGCCCTGCGCACCCACGACGTCCGCCGCGCGCTGTCGGAGCTGGCCACGTCGAGATCAAGCGCCACGGTGGCGCTAACGCATAACTGCCTGGTCCGGGCCATCCGCCATGCCGAGTCCGGGGACCATGTCCGGCGCAACGTTGCCGCGCAGGTCAAACCGCCGCCGGGTAAGGGCGGGCGGCCATCCAGGGCCATGACCGCTTACCAGGCCGCGGCGCTGCCGCGCGCGGCCAGGGAGGATGGTTACCGCGGCCCCTGCGTCATCCTGTCCCTGACCACGGGTATCCGGACCGAGGAGGCACGGGCGCTGCGCTGGGACCACGTCGACCTGGATGGCGACCCTGGCGCCGGAGTCCGGCCGCACATCGCCGTGTGGCGGTCGGTCCGGGCCGGGAACGACACCAAGACCGAGCGATCCCGGCGGACCCTGGGGCTTCCGCAGAGTGCGGTCGCGGCTCTGCGGGAACAGCGGAAGCGGCAGACGGCGGCTCAGCTAGCCGCTGGCGAGCTATGGCAGGATCATGGTCTGGTCTTCACCAGCAGCACGGGCAGGCCGCTGGACGTTGCGAATGTCGGCCGCGGCTTCCGCGCTCTCTGCGAGAAGGCTGGCGTTGGCGGCAGCTGGTCGCCCAGGGAGCTGAGGCACACCTTCGTCAGCCTGATGTCC
>JBKQMG010000007.1:0-5599 GCA_052146815.1 Streptosporangiaceae bacterium
AGGAACGTCAGCGTCATCACCCACCGGTCGGCAGCACCCGGCGCGGCCAGCACGCTGACTGGCTGGGCAACGGGGTCGAAGGAGCGGGGCTGCAGCCCGGCGGCAACCGTCCACCCGGCGACCATCAGCACCGGGGCCGCGGCCGACGAGACCAGGCCCCACCACGGCACACCCCGCATAACCACCACCGTAACCGCAGGCGCAGCACAGCTCCAGCAGCCGGACCGCTGCTTCGCCAGCAAGCCCCGGGTCCGGGCCGGGCCGGGCCGGGCCTGCCATGCTCCTCCCGGTCGGCACTGCGCGGCACCGGCCCGCTAGCCGAGCCGAGGTGCAGCACCCCACCATGCGACTGCCGCATGCAGGCCTTTGCTAGCCCGGTATGTGACCCGGTTCCGGGTTCCTGTCCGCGGCATGAGGGCGCGTTCGTTGAGGTCAAGCCCGCTACGCTCCGCTCCCAGCCCGGCGGCCTGGCTTTGAGCACATCTGCCGCCCTGGGGTGGTGTCGGCGGCCTCCGGCCTGGGGATGATCGCGATCGTGCGTTTCTTGTACCGCGCATATGCAGTTCCTGATTTCGCATAGTTCCGAAGGAGCCTCGAATGACGTCAAGAGCGGCTTTCTCGCCCGAGGAGTGGAAGGTGGTGCTCGAGGGCCCGCCGAGCGCCGGCATGATCGTGGTCACCGCGGCGCGCGGGGGAATGATCCGTGAGTCAATCGCGATGTCGAAGGCTTACGTCGATGCGCGCGCTCAGCACGGCGAGAGCGAGCTCCTCGATGAGATCGTCGCGGCGAAGCCCGAGACGGACCACACGAGGTATCACTCCGCCGCGGAACTCAGGGACAACGGGCTCAAGCACCTCCGCGACGCGGTGGCACTGCTCGAGAGCAAGGCCACGGCCGGGGAAGTCGACGGGTACCGGCGCTTCGTCCTCACCCTCGCGAGTAAGGTCGCGGCAGCGCACAGGGAGGAAGGGCAGGGCGTGAGCCCCGCCGAGGCCGAGGCGATCCAGGAGATCACAGCGGCGCTCGGAACTATCAGTTCCTGAACAGACCGGAGCCACATGCCGGATATGAGATGGCGGACACGGCAGCCAGGCAATGGTGATCGGCGGTGTTCAGCCTCATCCCGCGAAGACCCGGTCGGCGGCAGATCCGGACGTTCGTCGCCCTGCTGCCGTAAATGGCTTATGAGGTAGCGCAGGGTACGCGGACAGCGGGACCTTGATCCGCGGCCGCCCGGGCATACCCCTGACTGCGCCATGCCGGCCGGTCTGGCGGGCCGCGGTGAGCTGCTGCGTATGCTCCGGAGAGGCAGGGTTTGCCCCTCGACGGCACCGCGGTTGTCCCTGGGGGAATAGATGGCAGAAGGCCCGGCGACCGTGCTGACGGCCGGGAAGATCAGGCCTGACTACCGGTCCGGTGCTTCTTTCCGGCATATCGTCATTGTGAATGGCGCGGTGAAGGCACTGTCGAACACGCGGGAGGAAGCGGGGCGGGCGGCCGGGCCAATGGCGTGCTGGGTCGATCTGGGTTCTGCTTGTGCCGGGCCGGGGTTCATCGACACCCACGTCCACGCGATACAGGCGGCGGCGGACGCACGGCTCGTCAGCCTACGCGAAGTGACCACGGTCGCAGGCCTGCTGGCGGTAGTCCGGGCGGCCGCGCTGCGCCGCATGGCGGATGAGTGGACCGTGTCCGCGCGCAACTGGCACGAGTCCCAGTTGCGCGAGGGCCGGCTGCCCACAATGAAGGAACTGGATGCGCTGGGTGTTCCCGGGCCCATCCTGTTGCGGCGGGGAAGTCATCTCGCCGTGCTGAACTCGCGCGCCCGGGCGGTGCTGGCTCAGCATGGTGAGGCCATGGAGGCAGGCGCCGACGCGAACGTGACGGGCGGCGAAAGCGATGCGCCCGGTGCGGCGCCCGTGACGTCGGAGACCCTGATCGCCCGGGCTGTCCAGCTTGCGGGGGAACGTGGTCTTACCGGGCGTCGCGACGACCTGGCAACGGTGATGGCGCGCTTCAATGCGCGCGGCATCACGTCCATCCGGGAGGCCGGGGTGGACGGCGGTGAGCTGGAACTGTTCCAGGCGCTCCGGGAGGACGGCAGGCTGTCGTTGCGGTGCGACCTGTTGTGGCGCGTTCCGGAAGGCAGCGATTTGGAGACGGCCCGCCAGCGTATCCAGGGAATGCCAGCGGATGACCTGGCGGATCCGTATTTGCGGCTGACCGGCGTCAAGATGTTCGTGGACGGACGGATCGCGGACGCGGCGATCAGTTGGCAGCCAGGGCCGGACTACGCATGCGCGGAGCCCTTTAGGGTAACCCGTCCGGACCTGTGGGTCATGGTGCGGGAATCGCTGGCGCGGGGCACGGGGGTTGGCTGCCATGCCGTTGGTGACAAGGCAGTCCGGATGGTACTCGACGTCTACGAAAGAGCGCTGGCTACCGGGCTGGCTCGGGAGCCGCGGCAGCTAATCGTCGAGCATGCCCTCAACTGCACGCCCGAAACGATTCGGCGGCTGGCCGTATCCGGGGTCGGGGTATCCGCCCATCCGGGCATCGTCTACGAGTTCGCAGATGAGATGCGGCGTTATTGGGGCGCAGAGAATTCCGCGAAGGCAGCCCCGGTGCGCGACATGGTCTCGGCTGGCGTTCAGGTGGCGGCGGGCAGTGATGGGGATGTGCCCCCATTTGACCCGATACGCAATATCTGGTTCATGGTGACCCGCACGGACCGTACCGGTGGGCTGATCGGGCCGGATCAGGCTATGGCGCGGACTCTCGCCTTTGACCTCTACACCCGCCGTGGTGCGGCCCTCCTGGGAATCGCGGAGCGCCGGGGCGAGCTGCGGCCGGGGATGGACGCCGACCTGGTCGCGTTCGCCACCGACCCGCTGTCGTGCCCGGCCGGGGCATTGCCGGACACTGAGGTCGTGCTGACCTTGCTGGCTGGCAGGCCAGTCTACGATCCGGCCGGGCTCATGGCGCGGGCAAGATCGTAGCAACCTAGCCGGTGGGATGGCCGCCCGGGCCAGGCCTGCCGCCACGGCGGCCTCTCCCGCGGCCCTCCTGCCGGGTAACCGCGGCGGCGGGCCGGCCATCATGGACCTGTGCTGCGTTCTTGAGCGTCATCCTGCGGGCGATGTGGTCAGTGCAGGCGCCGAGGAGCGGGAGGGGACTGGTCATGGGCGAAGCGAAGGTCCTTGTCAATTGCCACGTGTTCGACGGCCGGAGCCCTGACGTGCGCCGTGACCAGTACGTTGTGGTCCGGGACGGCAACATCGCGGGGATCGGGCCGGCAGCCGCGGCAGGCGCGGCCGAAGACGCCGTCGTTGTCGACCTTCATGGGTCGTACCTGATGGCCGGCCTGTTTAACATGCATACTCATTTTGGCCTTGCGCTGCCCGGGCCGCTGGGCGACTCGATCCAGGCCATGCCGCTTCATGAACTGGCGTTTTATGTCGCGGGCTGCGCGCGGGAGACCTTGCTCAGCGGGGTGACCACGGTCCGGTGCGTGGGGGAGAGCAAAGGCACGGACTTCGCGTTGCGGTCGGCGATCGCGGCAGGGCACACTGCGGGACCGCGTATTTTCACGGCCGGGCGAGCACTGGTGTGCACTGGTGGGCATGGGCATGAGTCGTCAGTCACACTCGAATGCGACGGGCCTAACGGGTTTATGCGCGGTACGCGGGCGCAGATCAGCGCTGGTGGCGATCTGATCAAGGTCATGATTTCCGGAGGCATCGCCGGGGCGAACGAAACCATGGAGACGATCCCGCTCACACCGGGCGAGCTTGAGGCGGTGATCGTCACGGCGCACAACTGGGGCCGGAAAGTGACGGCTCACGCCGGCCCGGCGGAAATAATCGAAAAAGCGCTGGACCTTGGGCTCGACTGCGTCGAACATGGGTACCGGCTGACCAGCAATGCTGCACATAAGATACGCGACCACGGCGCTGCTCTGGTCCCCACTCTTTCGGTGACCAGGTGCCCTGACATTTTCGAGGCGATGCAGGTGCCGGCGTGGATGCGGGAGCGGGCTCTTGGTGCCGCCCCGATCCATGAGGAAAGTTACCGCATCGCCTTGGAGGCCGGCGTTTCGATGATGCTGGGCAGTGACGTCCCGCCGTTCTGGAAGACCGAGGGAACTTCGGCCACCGTCCGCGAGCTCGAGCACATGGAGGCCTTCGGCCTGCCGCCGCGCGATGCGCTGCTCGCGGCCACCCAGGTGCCGGCCGAGTGGCTTGGAATCGGTGACGAAGCGGGGACGGTCGAAATCGGGAAACGGGCGGATCTCATCGCGATGACCGACGACCCCACGGCATCGGTGTCCGCGCTGCGGACGCTGCACTGGGTGATGAAGGACGGGGCTGTCTACCGGGACGATTCGTGGGTGAGATGAGCAGCGACAGCCCGCCGGCTGGGGAGAGCGGTGGCGCACCGACCGGGGAGGAGGCCCAGGCCCGTCGTACGGCGAAGTCGGCACCGCTGTACGACCTGCGGGTGGTAGTCGAGCGCATCGAGGGGCGCCCGGTGTGCGGCATGCGGCCCGGTGACTGGTTCGAGCTCACCGAGAGCAGCCACCTGCGCACCCGGCCCGGCTGCTTCTTCTGCGTCTATGCACTCGCCGCGGTGCTTCCCCTGCTCCCTGCGAAGCAGCGCCTGCTTCCCCCTGGAGACTGGCTGGAGCAGGACGTGCACGTTGCCTGCCCCGACCCGGACGAGCGCGTGATCATGCGGATCGAGCGGACCGGCCAGCGAACTGTCACGCTTCACGAGGTGACATGACCCCCAGTACCGCCCGCGGCAGGCGTGAGCTGAGCATCGCCCTGCAATCGGACGAGGACCTGGCGACCTACGCCAGCCTTGCCCCCCGGATCGAGGAGCTCGGCTTCGGGACCATCTCCGTCTACAGCGATCTGCTCCACCCTTCGCCACTGCTCCCGCTGATCACCATCGCTCGGGCCACCCGCAGCATCCGGCTCGGCCCCGCCTGTCTGAATCCCTACCTGCTCCATCCGCTGGAGATAGCAAATCAGCTCCACATGCTTGACACCGTCTCGAACGGCCGCGCCTATCTCGGGCTGGCCCGCGGGGCGTGGCTCGGCGCTGTGGGAATCGCCCAAGAGCGCCCGGTGCGGCGGCTGTGCGAGGCGGTGGCGGTGGTACGCCACCTGTTCTCAGGCAACGACGACGCATACCGCGGCGAGATCTTCCAGGTGGAGCAGGGAACATGCCTCGCATACCGGCCAGTGCGGACAGAGGTGGACCTGATGTTGGGGACCTGGGGCCCGCTCGGCATGTCTTTGGCGGGTGAGCTTGCCTCCGAAGTCAAGATCGGCGGCACGGCGAACCCGGCGCTGCTGGCGCCGGCGAAGAAGTCACTGACGCACGGCGAGATGCGCGCCCACCGGCCGCCGGGCGAGACCGGGCTAGTGTGCGGAGCCGTGACGGTCGTGGACGACGACAGTGCCCGCGCCCGGCGGCTGGCCCGGGCTGAGGTGGCCATGTATCTGCCGGTCGTCGCCCCCCTGGACCCAGCGCCTGACCTGGAAGAGGTGGACCTAGCCGCGATGCAGTCGCTGGCCCGCGCGGGCCAGC
>JBKQMG010000008.1:0-9462 GCA_052146815.1 Streptosporangiaceae bacterium
CCATCACCGCGCTTACCTGCGGCGACAGCGTGTGATTCAGGGGCGTCGCCTGGCCATTGGACTTCTCCTTCTTGCCCCTTCGTGGGCCGGAAACGATCATGACCTGCAACCGGGCAGACTGGCAAAACTTCTTGCCAAATGGCAAAATGAAGGGGTGGATGACGAACTGGATCGCACACTCGACGCTGTCGGGCCGAGGCTGAAGCGGCTGCGGCTCCGCCGCGACATCACGCTCACCGACCTCGCGGGAGAAACCGGCATCTCCGCCAGCACCTTGTCCAGGCTCGAAGCGGGGCTGCGGCGCCCCACGCTTGAGCAACTCCTCCCGCTCGCTCGCGCCTACGGCGTCACTCTCGACGAGCTTGTCGACGCGCCGCCAACCGGTGACCCCCGCATCAACCTGCGCCCCGTCGCCTGCAAAGACGGATCGGTCATCCTGCCCCTGACCCGTCGGCCCGGAGGCATCCAGGCCTACAAGTTCGTCCTCCCGGCCGGAAACGACAATGCTGAACCCGACCTTCGGACCCACGAGGGTTATGACTGGGTCTACGTACTCAACGGCACGCTCCGCCTTGTGCTCGGCGAGCATGACCTCATCCTCAACCCCGGGGAAGCCGCCGAGTTCGACACCCGCACCCCGCACTGGTTCGGGGCCACCAGTTCCGGTCCCGTCGAGTACCTCAGCCTCATCGGCAAGCAAGGCGAACGCGCGCACGTCCGCGCAGCCCCGAAACTCGCCCTGCCCGCGGGTGGCGCCGAGCTCCGGCCCGGCACGCGAGGCTGGCAGACTGTCGTACGCGCGGCAACCGCGACACCCTGAGCCGGGATCGGAGCGAATGTTGAAGGCAGTCCGTTTCAGCCAGTTCGGGGGCCCGGAGGTCCTGGAGATCGTGGATCTCCCCGATCCGCATCCGGGTCCCGGCCAGGTCCGGATTGCGGTGCGCGCGGCCGGCGTCAGCCCGAGCGACTGGAAGAAGCGCAAGGGCCTGATGGATGGGGAGCTCCCGCAGACCATGGGCCACGAGGCGGCGGGCGTCGTCGACGGGCTCGGCGAGGGCGTTGCGGACGCGGCCGTCGGTGATCGCGTGTTCGGCTTCTCCGCCGAGGGGGCGGCCCAGGCCGAGCTGGCGGTGCTGTCCTGCTATGCGCCGATCCCGCCGTCGCTTGACTTCCCCGGCGCTGCCGCGCTGCCGGCCGCCATCGAGACGGCCACGCGCGCGCTCGACCAGCTCGGCGCCGGGAGCGGCAGCACGCTGCTCATCAACGGCGCCTCCGGAAGCGTCGGCAGCGCTGCGGTTCAGCTCGCCGTGGTGCGCGGTGCGCGGGTGATCGGCACCGCCAGTCCGGCAAACCACGAGTACCTTCGCTCCCTGGGGGCCGACCCCGTCGCCTACGGCGAGGGCCTCGCCGGGCGGGTTCGCGCGCTCGCGCCTGACGGCGTCGACGCCGCGCTCGACGTCGCCGGGAGCGGCGTCCTGCCCGAGCTCATCGAGCTCGCGGGCGGCCCGGAGCACGTCGTGACGATCGCCGACTTCGGTGGCGCGCAGGAGCACGGGGTGACGTTCAGCAGCGGGGACGCTGGCCGCGCGGTCCGCGCGCTCGCCGAGATCGGCGAGCTGATCGAGTCCGGGCGCTTCTCGCTCCCGGTCGCGCAGACCTTCCCGCTCGCCGAGATCGCGGAGGCGCACCGCGTCAGCGAGGACGGTCACGTGCGCGGGAAGCTCGTGCTGGTGGTCGGCTCTCCTATGTGCGGGCCCGGGTGATGCACGCGGACAGGACGACGGCGGCGCGGCAGGTGATGGCAAGCTTGTCGTATCGGGTGGCCAGGGCCCTCCACTGCCTGGCCAGGGCGAAGGAGCGTTCTGCAACGTTGCGTCCCTTGCAGGCTTCGACGTCCAGCCCCGGAGGTCGCCCGCCTTTGCGCCCGCGTCTCTTGCGGGCCGCGATCTGGTCGCTCTTTTGAGGGATCACGACCGTGCTTCCGCGCTTGTGCAGCATCGCGCGGCAGGCGGCGGCCGAGTACGCCCTGTCGGCGATGACCGCTTCGGGACGGGTCCGCGCCCGGCCCCCGTGAAGACCGGGGATCCGGATGTCGGCAGGGCTGCGTATGTGTCACCGGGCGCTAGCCCGTCGTCGGTGCTGGCGCCGAGACCGGCGTAGGGGGTGAAGGCCTCCGTCGACAGGGCCGCCTGCGCAGAATCCGGAGCTGGCGGCCTGCCGAGGCTGGGTGCGGTCGCGGTCGCGTCCGGGCCAAATTCGACTCGCCGGGGGCCAGCCCGTCATTGTCGGACTGGCCGACCGCGGCGTAGGGGGTGAATGCCTCCCGGGGACAGCGCCGCCTGGACGGAGGAAGGTGGCGGCGGCCTGCCGACGCTGGGCGTGGTCAGTGTCACGTGCGGCCCCCGGGCGAGCCGGCGGTGCACGCGGCGAGGCCCGCGCAACAGCAGATCAGCAGCCACCGGCCGGTGCGGATGCGCATCATCGTTCCTTTCAGGCGCACGGCGGGGCCTACCGCTCCGCAGCGCCGCCAGCGGGCTGATCCGCGCCGCGCGCAGCGCCGGGTACGCGCCGGCCAGCAGGCCGACGACGCTGCCGATCAGCGGGGCGGGCAGGGCAGGGTGTAAACCGGGTTCAGGATGGCGGTCCAGTCCCTGGCCGCGGCGAAGATCACCACGGTCCCGACGCCTATGCAGGTGCCGATCAGTCCGCCGAGCGTGCCGAGCGCCGTGGACTCGGCCAGGAACTGCGCGGCGATATGCCGCGGCCGGGCGCCGACGGCGCGGCGCAGGCCGATCTCCTCGGTTCTCTCGAGCACGGCGACCAGCGTGGTGTTGGCGATCCCGACCGCGCCGATCAGCAGGCTGACGAGAGCGAGGATCAGGAACAGGCCGGCCAGGTCGCCGCTCACCTCGCTCTGCAGGCTCTGCGGGCTGGGTGGTGAGGTCACGACCAGGCGGCCCGGATCGGCCGGCAGTTCGGCGGCGGCAATCTGCCGGGCCACCGCCTGCGCCGCTCCGGTCCTGGTCCACAGGACCATCTGGGCCTCGTCCTGGTTCCCGATACCAGGCTCGGGGTTGCCGTAGTCGGCCAGCGCCGTCTGCTCGGGGATCAGCATCGCGCTCTCCTGGGCTGCCACGCGCCGGGCGGAGCTGTAGACGCCCACCACCGTGTAGGCAACGCCGTCGACGAACACTGCAGGATGGCTGGCCAGGCGCGCGGCCGAGATGCCGAGGGAGGCCGCCGTGGTGGTGTCGATCACCGCGACGTGCTGCCTGGTGTCGTTCTCGTACGCGCTCAGCGGCGAGCCCGCCACCAGCTTCAGGCCCATCGCCCGCACCGCGCCCGGCGAGGCGGCCAGCAGGCTGATCGTCTGAGACGCGGCGGCGGAGAGCGCGAGCGAGCCCGCCCGTGAAGCTCGTGCCCTCCGGGAGCGATACTGGCCACCAGACGCCCGCGGCGACCACGCCCTTGATGTGGTCGGCGACCGCGTCCGCGTCGGCCGGAAGCCGATCGGAGGATTGGTGCCGGGCGCGGCGACGTTGTTGGCCGGGCCGTTGTCCTCCACGGTCACCGTGGTGTCCTCGAGGACTGTGAACTGACGCGAGATCTGGCCCGCCCCGGTGGCGGTCAGGCCGAGCACGGCTACGAACGCACCCACGCCGAGGACCGTGCCGAGCATGGTCAGCACCGCCCGTCCCGGCCGCTGCACGATCCCGGCGACCGCCTCGGCAGCCGCGTCCGGCACGGTCAGCCGGGACGACGGCAGGCCAGTAGCTGACCTAGCCATGATCGGCCTCGACTCGCTGGGACAGCACTCCGTCGCTGATCGCGATCATCCGGCCGGCGTGGGACGCCACCTTCCCGTCGTGTGTGATCACCACGATCGTGAAAGCAGCCGCATTCAGCTGGTCGAGCAGTTCCATGAGCGCCGCCGCGTTCCGGGAGTCCAGTGTTCCCCGTCGGCTCATCGCACAGCAGCAGGCTCGGCCGGTTCACCAGGGCCCGCGCTATCGCGACCCGCTGGCATTCCCCGCCCGACAACGTGGTGGGCAGCGCATCGAGCCGGTGCCCCAGGCCGACCGCGTCGATGGCGTCGACCGCCGCCTGAACCCGGTCGCCCCGCGGCGTCTGGTTGTAGAGCTCGGCAAGCAGCACGTTCTCCAGCGCCGTCCGGTAGGGCAGCAGGTGGAAGGCCTGGAAGACAAACCCGATCCGCCGGCCGCGCAGAGCGGACCGGTCCCGGTCGTTCAGCGTGCTGGTATCCAGGCCGTCCAGCAGGTAGCGGCCTGCGGTCAGCGAGTCAAGCAGGCCGAGCAAGTGCAGCAGCGTCGACTTGCCCGAGCCGGAGGGCCCGGTCACCGCGACGTAACCGCCTGCCTCGATGACCAGGTCAGCCGGGTGCAGTGCCGCCACCGGCGGCGAGCCAGATAGGTGCGGGCCAGGCCCTGCAGTTCGATCACTGGTGTGGTCATCAGCCGCTCACCACCACGCGGTCGGCTGCGGCGAGCGAGCCGGAGGTCACCGGAGTCACCTGGACATAGCCGTTCTCGGAAAGGCCTGGCGTGACGCGGACCTCGGTGCGCTTTCCCGACGCGCCCGCCACGGTGACGTAGCTGGTGCCCGACGCCGTGGTGACGACCGCGGCGACCGGCATCGTGAGCACCGGCCCCTCGGTATGCCCGGTTTCCACGGTGACCAGGACGTTCTCGCCGTTCAGCGCCACCGGCAGCGACCTGGACGCTCGCACGCTCAGCGGAATGAAGACCGTTGCACCTGAGCTACCCGAACCGCCAGAGCCACTGGAACTGCCAGAGCTATCTGAGCCGCTTGATCCGGAAGACCCGGTGGACCCGGAGCCGGCGGACCCCGAAGAGCCCGCCGGGCCCGAGCCGCCCCCGATGTTCACCACCGCTCCGGCCGGCGCCAGTGTCGTGGCCGTCCCCAGGTCGGCCACGGTCCCCGTGGCATGAATGCGGCTACAGCCTGCGCCTGCCTCGCCCCAGCGAGGAGACCATCCCCGGCGAAGTAAGCCCCGCCGGGCAGGCCTGTGCCGAGCAGGAGCAGGCTCGCGCCGAAGACGTTGGCCAGCCCAGATGAAAGCCAGGCGGTTCCGATGAGTCCCAGGGGAACTTCCCGAGCGACCGCAATGCTCAGGCGGCTGCTGCGCGTCCAGCTGCGCCTCAGGGTGATGGCCGGCGTCGTGGTGGTCACGCTGATCGCACTCGTGGCATTCGACGTCGCCGCGGTCGCCACCATGCGCCGCTACCTGCTCACCCAGACCGACAACAACCTGCATGTGGCGGCGATCCTGACCGTGCCGCGGCTGAACGCAATGCTGTCCGGGTTCCCGCCCGGCCCTCGCGGAGAATCGCACGTCGTGCAGGCGAAGACCAGGCGGCCACCTGGAGAGTTCCCGGCGCTCCCCGGCGCTTTCGACATGACCTTCGTGCCGCTGCGCGGCCACCAGGTGACACTGCAGGAAAGCGCCGGCGGGAGCGTTCGCGGCCACAACTGGGTACTGTCGCCCAGGGCGGCCAGGGCGGCCGTCCGCCGTGGCCCGCACACCGTGCTCACTGCGAAAGGCAAGCCCCCGTTCCGCGTCCAGGCAATCCAGGTCAGAGGCGGTTCTCTGGTCGTCGGCACCAGCCTCAGCCAGGTCGCGAAGTCCGTCGATCAGGTCGAGGTCATCGTCGTGTTCGGCTCGGTCGTCGTGCTGCGCCGTGGCCTGCACCCGATTGAGGCGATGGCCGGACAGGCCGACCGGATCAGCGGCGGCCACCTCACGGAGCGGGTGGCCCCGCATAACCCCCGAAGCGAGGTGGGCAGGCTAGGCGCGGCCCTGAACGGCATGCTGGCCCGGATCGAGGCCGACGTGGGTGAACGCGAGGCCGGTCAGCAGCAGATGCGGCGCTTCTTCGCCGACGCGAGCCATGAGCTGCGCACGCCGCTGGCCTCGCTGCGGGCCAACGCCGAGCTTTATCAGCAGGGTGTCCTGGACAGCCCCGATGATGTCGACGAGGTGATGGACCGGATTGTGCTGGAGACACGGCGGATGGGCCGGCTGGTCGGCGACATGCTCCGCCTGGCCCGCCTCGGCCAGCAGCCCGGCCAGTCCCAGGAGCCTGTCGACCTGACCGCCGTGACCACCGGCTGCGCAGACCGGGTGCGGGTCGCCGACCCCGCCCGGTCCTGGCGGGTGCGGATCGCTGACAGCCTGACCACGGTCGGCGACGAGGAACTGCTGCGACGGGCTATCGACAACCTGCTCATGAACGTGCTCGTGCACACCCCCGGCGAGACCGTGGGCATGATCAGCGCGTCTGAAGCCGGCGATCGCGTCACCATCGAGGTCAGCGACGACGGCCCCGGCGTTCCGCCGGACAAGCTGCCGCACATCTTCGAGCGCTTCTACCGAGCCGGAGCGGGGTCGGGCCGCGCCGGTGCCGGCCTCGGGCTGGCCATCGCGGCCGAGATCGCATCAGCGCACGGCGGCACCGCGGAAGCGGCGGCGGTCAGGCCATGCGGACTCCGGATCACGCTGAGCCTCCCGGTATGCGGGGCGGGAGGGCCGCGTTCCGCACGCGAGCTGGCCGCCTCTGTCAGCTAGAGCTCTCTGCGAAGGATCCGGGCGGCCAGCCAGGCACACAACAACTGTCCAGACACCAGCCCAACCTGAGCGGCGGCAGCCGCAGGAAGCCGGGCCGGCGGCCTGAGAGGTCCGCGCTGGTGTTTGTAAGGTAGCCAAAGTGCCTGTTCTCATCCGTGCCGCCCGCCAGGCCGACGACCGGTCGCTGGCTGCCCTCGATGCCGAGGTATGGCCTCCGGAATTGTGGGTGGTACCCCCTCAGCCGACGAGCGAGCCGTTCTTCGGTGCCCGCCGGAGCCCGGAGGACGTACTCGTGGCTGAGGAAGGGGATGTCCTGCTGGGGTACGCCAGGCTGGGCCGCCACATGCCGATCGAGGCCAACGCGCACGTGCTGCACCTCTACGCGCTGGCGGTGTCACCGGCAGCGCGCGGGCGTCGGGTCGGTTCCGCACTGCTGGACGCGGCGGTCGCCGAGGCCCGGCGGCGCGGCGCCCGCAAGCTGGGACTGCGCGCCCTGTTGACCAACGGGCACGCTATTGCTCTTTATCTGCGGCACGTTATCTGCGGCACGGCTTCGCGGAGGAGGGCCGTCTCAGGGACGAGATCCGGCTTCCCGGCGGCAGCTACGCTGATGACGTCTGGATGGCGCTAGCGCTCATCTGAACTCCGCTGTCCGGTGAACCAGAAATGCGGCAGCGCTGCGCGGCGGTCCGCGACCAAACGCCACCGCCCTACTCGGCGCGGAAGCTCAGGTGCCGACGTAGGCCGCGAGGTGCTCGCCGGTGAGGGTGGAGCGGGCGGCGGCGAGATCGGCGGGTGTGCCCTCGAAGACGATCCGGCCGCCGTCGTGGCCGGCGCCGGGGCCGAGGTCGATGATCCAGTCGGCGTGCGTCATGACCGCCTGGTGGTGCTCGATGACGATGACCGACTTGCCGGAGTCGACGAGCCGGTCGAGGAGGCCGAGCAGCTGCTCGACGTCGGCGAGGTGGAGCCCGGTGGTCGGCTCGTCGAGGACGTAGACGCGGCCCTTCTCGGCCATGCGGGTGGCCAGCTTGAGCCGCTGCCGCTCGCCGCCGGACAGCGTAGTGAGCGGCTGGCCGAGGCTGAGGTAGCCGAGCCCGACGTCGGCGAGCCGGCCGAGGATGGCGTGCGCGGCCGGCGTGCGCGCCTCGCCGGCGCTGAAGAACTCCTCGGCCTCGGTCACCGGCATCGCGAGCACCTCGCTGATGTCGCGGCCGCCGAGCTGGTAGTCCAGCACCGATGCCTGGAACCGCTTCCCCTCGCATTCCTCGCAGATCGAGGTGACGCCGGCCATCATCGCGAGGTCGGTGTAGATCACCCCGGCGCCGTTGCACGTCGGGCAGGCGCCCTCGGAGTTGGCGCTGAACAGGGCGGCCTTCACGTCGTTCGCCTTCGCGAATGCCTTGCGGATCGGCTCCAGCAAGCCGGTGTACGTCGCCGGGTTGCTCCGCCGCGAGCCCTTGATCGCTGCCTGGTCGACCGACACCACTCCGTCCCGCCCCGACACCGAGCCGCGGATCAGTGAGCTCTTTCCCGACCCGGCCACCCCGGTCACCACCACCAGCACGCCGAGCGGTATGTCGACATCGACGCCCTGCAGATTGTGGAGGCTGGCGCCGCGCACCTGCAGCGCTCCTGACGGCGCCCGCACCGAGGGCTTCAGTGCGGCGCGGTCATCCAGGTGCCGCCCCGTGAGCGTGTCGCTGGCCCGCAGTTCCTCGAGGGTCCCCTCGAACACCACTTCGCCACCTTCGGTGCCGGCGCCCGGGCCGAGGTCCACAACATGCTCGGCGATCGCGATCGCCTCCGGCTTGTGCTCCACGACCAGCACGGTGTTGCCCTTGTCGCGCAACCGCAGCAGCAGGTCGTTCATCCGCTGGATGTCGTGGGGATGCAGCCCGATCGTCGGCTCGTCGAAGACGTAGGTGACGTCGGTGAGGGACGATCCGAGGTGCCGGATCATCTTGACGCGCTGCGCCTCGCCGCCCGAGAGCGTCCCCGACGGCCGGTCGAGCGAGAGGTAGCCAAGCCCGATCTCGACGAACGAGTCGAGAGTGTTCTGCAGCGTGGCGAGCAGCGGCCCGACCGACGGTTCGTCCAGGCTCCGCACCCATTCAGCCAGGTCGCTGATCTGCATCGCGCAGGCGTCGGCGATGCTGATCCCCTTGATCTTCGACGAGCGGGCTGCCTCGCTGAGCCGGGTGCCGCCGCACTCGGGACAGGTGGTGAAGGTGACCGCCCGCTCCACGAAGGCGCGGACGTGCGGCTGCAGCGAGTCGACGTCCTTGGACAGCATCGACTTCTGGATCCTAGGGATCAGGCCCTCGTACGTCAGGTTGATTCCGTCGACCTTGATCTTGGTCGGCTCCTTGTGAAGCAGGTCGCGGAGCTCCTTCTTGGTGAACCTGCGGATCGGCTTGTCCGGGTCAAAGAAGCCGCAGCCGCTGAAGATACGACCGAACCAGCCGTCCATGCTGTAGCCGGGGATCGTGAGTGCACCCTCGTTGATCGACTTGCTGTCGTCGTAAAGCTGGGTCAGGTCGAGATCGGTAACCGAGCCCCGGCCCTCGCACCGCGGACACATGCCACCCGTGATGGTGAAGCTGCGCCGCTCCTTCACGGTCTTCCCGCCGCGCTCAAACGTGACCGCGCCCGCTCCGCTGATCGAGGCGACATTGAAGGCGAACGCCTGCGGCGATCCGAGGTGCGGCTCCCCGAGTCGGCTGAAGAGGATGCGCAGCATCGCGTTAGCGTCGGTGGCGGTGCCGACGGTGGAGCGGGCGTCGCCGCCCATCCGCTCCTGGTCGACGATGATCGCGGTCGTCAGCCCTTCGAGTACGTCGACCTCGGGCCGC
>JBKQMG010000009.1:0-2717 GCA_052146815.1 Streptosporangiaceae bacterium
ATCTGGCGCTGCTGGCAGGACAAACTCCCCTACGACCCCGCCGCCCACAACAGCCTCCAGGCGCTCCTCAGCCAGCACCCGCCGCTCGCTGCCTGACCAAGGGGTTGACACAGGGCAACTCATGGCAGCCGCTGGCGTGCCCGGGGACGCCCGGATCTGGCAGTGTTCCGCGCCGGCGCCGGCCCGCCGCTGAACGGCCGCCGCCAGCTGACCGGCTGCTCGGTCACCGGCTGCCGATACGGCAGCAGCGGCTTCGGCTTGTGCATGCGTCACCGCAGAGCCTGGGAGCGGGCAGCCCAGCCTGACGCGGTGGCCTGGGCGGCGCATGCCCCGCCGCTTCGGACGCAGCGCGGCACCGGGTGCCGGCTGCCGTTTTGCGACTTGTGGACCGAGAACGGCACGCACCTGTTCTGCAAGGCGCACGAGACCCGGTGGCGGCAGCTGGACTGCCCGGATGCTGAGGAGTTCATCGGGCTGTGCCTGCTGCGAGGCAAGGCACGCATCGGCTTCCGGAACCTGGCGCCCCAGCTCAGGATCGAGCTGCAGTACGCGGTCCAGTGCGAAGAAGGGCACCTACCAGGCGTTCCTGCTGTTCGCCCGGGACGTGGTGGAGGTCCTGGCCGAGGGCACCGGCTGGGAGGTCGAGTATCCCCGCCACGTGTGGCGGCTGCACCGGCTGCCCGGCCTGACGATGAACCCCGGTAAGGCGCCGCACCCGCGCCTGCACCTGCGCTTCGACCGGGTCACCCAGCCCTGGCTGCGCGCGCCCGCCAAACGCTGGACCCGGCTGCGGCTCAGTTCGGGGCTGAGCGCCGGCACCGCGCAAAGCGACATCGCGGCGCTGACCCGGTTCAGCGCGTTCCTGGCCGCCGTCGCTCCGGCCGCCGATGGCATGCACATCATCGACCGCCAGCTGCTGGAACGCTACCTGGCCTGGCTGGCCAGCCAGCCGATCGGGCACGGCGCGCGCGAGGACGCCATCACCGCGCTGGGCACGTTCCTCCAGTCGATCCGCATGCATGGCTGGGACGACACGCTGCCCGTCACCGCGCTGCTGTTCCCCGGCGACATCCCGCCTCGCCCGCCCCGGCTTACCCGGCACCTGGCCGAGCATGTCATGACGCAGGTCGAGGCACCCGCGAGCCTCAGCCGGCGGACCACCCCGGAAGGCCGGCTCATCACCGTGATCTTGATCAGGTGCGGGCTGCGGGCCAGCGACGCGTGCACGCTGGCGTTCGACTGCCTGCTCCACGACGGCCAGGGCGCACCCTACCTGCGCTACTACAACCACAAGATGCGCCGCGAGGCCGCGGTCCCCGTCGACGGCGAGCTGGAAACCGAAATCCACGCCCAGCAGCGCAGGGTCGCAGGCCGGCGGCCGGGCCGGCACCCCCATCTGTTCCCTGCGATCAACGGCAACGCCGGCGGGCAGCACCCGCTGACCTACTACAGCTACCGCGGCATGCTCAACCGCTGGCTGGTGACCTGCGACATCCGCGACGAGCATGGCGACCCGGTGCACCTGACACCCCACCAGCGGCGTCACACATCCGCCTGCCGGCTGATCAACAAAGACGTCCCCCAGGAGGTCATCCGGGTGCTGCCCGACCACCAGTCGACCCAGATGACCGCGCACTACGCCCGGATCACTGACCAGACCGTCCGGCGGCGCTGGGAAGAAGCCGCCAAGTTCAGCATCAACGGCGAGCACGTGTCTATCGACCCGGACGGGCTGCTGGCGCAGGCCCAGCGGGCCAAGACCAGGTACGGCATCGCCACCCAGACACTGCCCAACGGGTACTGCGGGCTGCCGATCCAGAAACGCTGCCCGCACGCCAACGCCTGCCTGACCTGCCCCGTCTTTATCACTGGACCGGAGTTCCTGCCCGAACTACGCCAGCAGCGGCAGCGGACGCTCGCCCTGATCGATACCGCCCAGGCCAGCAGTCAGGCGCGCGTCAGCGAAATGAACGAGCAAGTCGCGGCGAACCTGGACCGCATGATCAGCGAGCTTGAGGCCAGCAGCGCCGATACCCCGGAGGCCGCCGATGCGGGCTGACAACTCCCGCCACATCATCGCCGCCGCCCGGCGGCGCGCCGAGCAGGCACGCCAGCGGGCCATCACCACGTTGCGGCGCATGGACGCCACCGGCCAGCAGGTCACCTTCGACGCGGTCGCCGCCACCGCCGGCGTCTCCCGTTCCTGGCTATATGCCCAGGCAGACCTGCGTGCGCAGATCGGGGCCCTCCGGCAGCGGCAGCGCCAGGCACCCTCGTCCCCGCCCGTCCCCGCTCAGCAGCGCGCCAGCGACGCGTCCCTGAACCGCCGTCTCGAAGCCGCCACCGCCCGCATCCGCCACCTCGAATCCGACAACCAGCAGCTGCGGGACGCACTGTCAGCAGCCCTGGGCGAACAGCGCGCCGCCAGCGTCCTCAGGTCCGCTGCGGCCGACCGCGACACGCCCGGCGCGCAGGGATCCCGAACCTGACCGCCACCGTGTCAGGCAGCGGCCTGCCGTCGCGTCGGCGACACTGTCCGCATCGTAAAACCGTAGCTCACATCCATGATCATCTATCGGGCTCAAGATAAGCAGGGGCAGGTTGCGCAGGCCGGTGTCCTTGGCGCAGCGGATCCTTCTCCGGGGGTCAGCCGGGCTGCCGGGGTGACTCTCCCGTGTTTGCGCAGCTCAGAGGCTGATTGTGGAATCCTATCGAGC
>JBKQMG010000010.1:0-16375 GCA_052146815.1 Streptosporangiaceae bacterium
GCCCCGCCTGTTCCACCGCCCCCAGTTAATGAGCACAGTTCCTGAGCACCGTGTTCCGCCCAGTCAGGAAGGATTCCCATGTCTGAGAACCATGATCCAGTAGTCGTCGAAAGCTCGACCCCGGAGAGCGGGGGATGTCCGGTCGTGCCTGGCCTCACGCATCCCACCCAGGGTGACGCCAACCAGGACTGGTGGCCGAACCGGCTCAACCTGAAGATCCTCGCCAAGAACCCCGCCGTGGCCAACCCCCTCGGCGAGGAGTTCAACTACGCCGAGGCGTTCAAGACCCTCGACCTCGCCGCGGTGAAACGCGACATCGCTGAGGTGCTGACGTCCTCCCAGGACTGGTGGCCGGCCGACTTCGGCCACTACGGCCCGCTCATGATCCGGATAGCGTGGCACCTCGCGGGTACCTACCGGATCAACGACGGCCGCGGCGGCGCCGGGGCCGGACAGCAGCGCTTCGCGCCGCTCAACAGCTGGCCGGACAACGTCAGCCTCGACAAGGCCCGCCGGCTGCTGTGGCCGGTCAAGAAGAAGTACGGCCGGAAGATCTCGTGGGGCGACCTGATGGTCCTCACCGGCAACGTCGCCCTGGAGTCGATGGGCTTCAAGACCTTCGGCTTCGGCGGCGGCCGCGTGGACGTCTGGGAGCCGGACGACGACGTCTACTGGGGTCCCGAGACCACCTGGCTCGACGACGAGCGCTACACCGGCGACCGCGAGCTGGAGGACCCGCTGGCCGCGGTCCAGATGGGCCTGATCTACGTCAACCCGCAGGGCCCGAACGGCAACCCGGACCCGCTCGCCGCGGCCCGCGACATCCGTGAGACGTTCCGCCGGATGGCGATGAACGACGAGGAGACGGTCGCCCTGATCGCGGGCGGTCACACCTTCGGCAAGACCCACGGCGCGGGCCCGGAGGACCACGTCGGCCCCGATCCCGAGGCTGCCTCGCTCGAGGAGCAGGGCCTCGGCTGGAAGAGCACCTACGGCACTGGCAAGGGCGGCGACACGATCACCAGCGGCCTCGAGGTTACGTGGACGAATACCCCGGTGACGTGGGACAACAGCTTCCTCGAGACTCTGTACGGCTACGAGTGGGAGCTGACCAAGAGCCCCGCCGGTGCGCACCAGTGGAAGCCGAAGGACGGCGCCGGGGCGGGTACCGTCCCCGACGCCCACGACCCGTCGAAGAGCCACGCCCCGACGATGCTGACGACCGACCTCTCGCTCCGCGTGGACCCGGTCTACAACCAGATCTCGCGGCGCTTCCTCGAGAACCCCGACGAGCTCGCGGACGCCTTCGCCCGGGCGTGGTTCAAGCTGACCCACCGCGACATGGGCCCGGTCGCGCGCTACCTCGGCCCGGAGGTCCCGGCCGAGACGCTGCTGTGGCAGGACCCCCTCCCCGCGGTGACGCACGAGCTCATCGACGCTGCGGATGTCGCCTCCCTCAAGGCCCGGGTTCTCGCCTCGGGCCTGCCGGTGTCCCAGCTCGTGTCCACCGCGTGGGCGGCGGCCTCGTCCTTCCGTGGCAGCGACAAGCGCGGCGGTGCCAACGGTGCGCGCATCCGCCTCGAGCCGCAGAACGGGTGGGAGGCCAACGACCCCCACCAGCTGGCGACGGTGCTGCGCACCCTGGAAGGTATTCAGGAGGACTTCAACGCCGCCCAGGCCAGCGGCAAGCAGGTCTCGCTCGCCGACCTGATCGTGCTCGCTGGCGGCGCGGCCGTCGAGCAGGCCGCCAAGGACGCCGGCTTCGACGTCGAGGTCCCCTTCACGCCGGGACGCGCGGACGCGTCACAGGAGCAGACCGACGTGGAGTCGTTCGCCGCGCTCGAGCCGGCCGCCGACGGGTTCCGCAACTACCTCGGGAAGGGCAACCGGCTGCCGGCTGAGTACCTGCTGATCGACCGGGCGAACCTGCTGACCCTGAGCGCCCCCGAGATGACAGTCCTCGTCGGTGGCCTCCGCGTCCTGGGCGCGAACTACCAGCAGTCGCCGCTCGGTGCCTTCACCACGACCCCCGGATCCCTGAACAACGACTTCTTCGTCAACCTGCTCGACATGGGCACGACGTGGAAGGCGACGTCCGAGGACGAGAACACGTTCGAGGGCCGCGGCGCCGCAACGGGCGAGGTCAAGTGGACCGGCAGCCGTGCCGACCTCATCTTCGGGTCGAACTCCGAGCTGCGCGCGCTCGCGGAGGTCTACGCGAGCGATGACGCGAAGGAGAAGTTCGCGAACGACTTCGTCGCTGCGTGGGACAAGGTGATGAACCTCGACCGGTTCGAGCTCGTCTGATCATGACGTCCAGGTCGCCCGCGACGGCCGACCTGGACGTCTTCAGTCCGAGGGATCTGGACATCATCTGCCTTCAGCGCGACGTCGAGAGGGTCGCGGTCGAGCAGGGTCGAGCCGGGTCCACACGGAGGTGAACCGGCCTGTAACCGGGTCGCCGTACCGGTTGATCAGCCGACGCGGTCAGTCGCAGCCCGGCCCTTCAAGGATCTGCGGGCATGCCCAGGGGACGTTCAGCACGGCCTGATCTGGCGCAGGATCCGCTCGCCAGCAGCATGCAGCGCACGAGCCTGCGCCGAGGTGAGTGGGTCCAGCACGAACTGGCGGACTGCGGCAACGTGCCCTGGGGCGGCCTGCACAACAAGCTCCCAGCCTGTCTCGGTGAGGGTGGCATTGGTGTAGCGGCCGTCGGCTGGATCCGGGCCCCGCGCAACCCACCCGCGCTGCTCGAGGCGCGATACCACGTTAGATAGCCGTGACAGCGAGCCGTTGGCCAGCTGCGCCAGCTGGCTCATCCGCAGCGTTCGCTGGTCAGCCATCGACAGCGAGCTGAGCACGAGATAGTCGAACAGGCTCAGGCCCGCAGCGCGCTGTAGCTGCGCATCCAGCACGCCGGGCAACACAAGCAGCAGCCCCGCTACCGCCCTCCACGTTTCCTGCTCCTCAGAGCTCAGCCAGCGCGGACTGGCCTCAGATACCGGTCCGGGACCCCGGCTCACGTCGCCGTCCGCCATCTCCTCATGCTACCGAACTCGCTGCATTCTCTCAGTCACGACGACTGGCGTTGTTATCGGGCCGCCTGCGATGCGAAGCGCCTGGAAGGATTCAAGCGTGAAGTAAGATGCCAAGATAGGGACTTCATGCTTGAAGTTACAGTCACTCGAGGAAGGATTCTGTCATGACCTTGTTCCGTCTGGACGCCAGCATCCGCGGCGAGGGCTCGTCGAGCCGCGAGATCGCCGATATCGTCGAAGCCGAGTGGCTGGCCGCGCACCCGGGGGACCAGGTCGAGCGGCGTCACATCGGGGTCGACGTGCTTCCGGCTGATGCCTGGGCACACGCGGTGGCGGCGGGGATGACCTCGCCGGCCGACCGCACGCCCGAGCAGATCAATGCGCGCGCGCTGGCTGCGACGCTGACCGACGAGCTCCTCAGCGCCGATGGCATCCTGCTGGCAGTGCCGCTGTACAACTTCGGTGTCTCCCAGCACATCAAGACCTGGATCGACCTCGTTATGACCGACCCCCGGAACGGCGGAGATCAGCCGCTGCTCAGCGGCAAGCGCGTCGTGCTGGCGACTGTCCGCGGGGGTGCTTACGGAGCCGGTACGCCGCGGGAGGGATGGGATCACTCCACCCCGTACCTCAAGCGGATCCTCGCCGAGGTGTGGGGTGGCGACCTGACAGTGGTCGAGCGTGAGTTCACGCTGGTCGGCATTAACCCGGCCCTGGATGCCTTCACCGACATGGCGTCCGAAATGCACGCCGCCGCGCTGGATGCGGCCCGCGAAGCCGGACGTGCCTTGTCGCTCGTCGGCGCGTCTGCCGCGTAACCTTGTCGCGCAGACTCACCGACGACGCGGCGCAGGATTGCCACTCCGAGGCCAAGGTGGTCCGAGCTGGCGCGCCGGGTTCGGCTCCAGCACGAGCGGATCGCCCTGACCGCAACGGCGAGGCCGAGGCTGTCCTGTTGTCAGTCGATGACCTGGAAGGGCTGGAGATGACCCTGGATATCCTCGGCGACAGCGAGGCGGTTGCCCGCATCTCCGAGAGCCTGGCCGCGCTCGGCCGCGGCGAGCCCGGCGCGGAGCTGGCGGCGGTCCGCCAGGACCTGGCCCGACGCCGCGCCACCGGCGGGTGACTGTCGCGCCGGTGGCGCGGTACGACATCCGCCTCCAGCCTGCCGCCCGGCGGCCCATCCTTCCAGCGGCTGCCCGAGACCGTCGCCGCAGCCGTAGTGGAATTCTGCGACGCCGCGCTTGCCGTTAGCGCCGCGCTATGGAGAGTGGCCGGCAGGAGGCTGTCAGGAGGGCTGGCCGCCGGTGAGGGGACCGGGCCGCGGCGGAGGGCCGACGACGGTGGTGGCGTGGCGGGCCTTCACGGCGGTGAGTACCTCCATATCGAGCGGCTGGCCACGCATGAGCGGCGTGGCCTCGTCGAAAAGGGCCTTCATCCCGCCGGGGACGAAGGTGAGCAGCATCGTGGCGGGCACGTCGAGCGCGTTGGTCCAAGTGTGGCGTGCCACGCGGGATGAACAGGAACTTTCCCGGTTCGGCCACCACGATGGAGTCGGCGACCTTGAAAACGGAAGGCGCCGTCCAGCTGGGCCGGTTCATGGCGTCGCCCCGGTCGATCGTGATGCCTGCCCAGGCCGGCTGGTCCGGCCGCAGCCCGTCGGCCAGGTAGGCGGCCAGCGCGGCAGCGGCCACGCCGGTGGCCGGGCCCTCGGGATAACCGGCGTCGACGGGGAACTGCCGGGCCACTACGTGATCCCGGCGCCCGTCAGCATGCGGCGCGAAGATATACGCGCCCGTGGCGTCCAGCCGGCGGCAGAGCTCCCAGAGCGCCGGGAAATCGGGGCTGGCCGCCTGGACCGCAGCTGTGTCAAGGGCCGGCACGATCAGCTTCGGCCGCGCCACGCTGATCGACCGGATCGGGGGTGCCGGCGCGATGGCGGCCTCCGGCAGTCCCAGCGCCGCCGCTGCCACGCTGCGGACTGCGGCTGGCGGTCCGAACGTCGGCGGGTGCTGTTCGACGGTTACCTCAAGCGGATCACCGTCGCTCCAGCTCACCCGGTGCTGTCCTGAGGCGGTGCGCACGAGGGTGTCCCGGCCGCAGAGCGCGCCAGAGCCGGCCAGGGCTATGACGGCCGCGATGGTGGCGTGCACGCATCTCGTGCGCCGGCACGAAATACCGCATGCGGACACCCGACACGGTGACATCAGTGACAAAGGCACTTTCATGACTGTAATGTGCGGCGATCGCCAGTATCTGCGCCGGCGCCAGCGCGCGCATCAGTAACGACCGGGCACGGATACCACCCTGCGTGCCACGCCGGAACACTGACCACTGCTCGACCATTACCATCGCACCATCATCACCCCGGTCCGTATCATCACTCCGGTCCGGATCCGGAAGTCCTCAGCCCATGGGCAGTCTGATGCGCCCCCTCTCCTGTCCATGCCGTTCTCCCTCAGCCGATGACGGCATCTGATCGGGAGCGGCCGAAGCTACGCCTAAGGATCCGCGAGCCCAGCGCAACCTGAGACGAGCTAGCGTGTGTCAACGGCGAAGCGATACCGCAGAGGCCCGCGATCGCCGCTTAGCGCTTAGGCCAAGCGCAGACCCGGCTGCACCCTGCCTGCGAGGCTAACGCGGGTCGCTCGTCCTACATCGGCGGCATCGTGGAAGCGTGCAGGCCGGGCAGCAGCCATGGGAACCAGATGGCCAGCACTCCGATCGCCACCAGGAGCACGCCGACGGCCTGGCCGAATGGCTTCCCGTGACGCCAGAGCTTCTCAGCGAAGATGACCACCGTAAGCGCCGCCATGACCGCCACGTTCATCACGCCGACCGCGATCAGCAAGATCATAAGGCCCCAGCAGCACCCGGCGCATGTCGCTCCGTGATGCAGCCCCACGCGGACGTCGCGGCTGCGGCCCTTGAAGCCGATGTAGTACATCAGCGCGCCGATTGGCGAGCGGCAGCGGCGCAGGCACCGGTCTTTCCAGGGGGTGAGCTGGTAGATGCCTGCGCTGATGAAGATCGCGACGCCCAGCCATTTAGCCGCGGTCGGGGCCGTCGTGAGCAGCCGTTCGGTTCCGGTGAGGGCAGCGAACGCGACCGCCCCGCATGCAGCCCAGGCCAGCAGGTAACCGCTGAGGAACAGGCTCATCCGCGCCACGCGCTCGGGGCCGGCCGCGGCGCCGGTAATCAGACGGGTCCATAGCACGGCGACCGGCGTGACCGACGGCAGCATCATCGCTGCCATCATCACCACCCATAGCCCGAGGAACGGCAGCAGCGCCAGGCCCATGGTCCCTGGCCCGTTGCCCATGTTCCCGGCCAGCATGAGGGTGACCGCCCACGCCGCCGCCGCGAGCGCTGCGACCGCAATCCACGGCAGGGCGAGCTGACGCGGCGGCAGGGCATGCACAGGCCGGGCGGCCGAGGCCGGGCCGGCGTGGTCAGCCATGGCGGGGTCCTCGATCAGCCTTCGTAGCGGAAATCGGTGACGAAGCTGTTCGTTCCTGAGAAATCGGCGCTCCAGTGGCCGTGGTAGCTCACGTCCTTCGCCCTGGCCTGCCGGACCGGCTGCGTCACAGCGCCGAAGGGCGCGTTCGTGATCACGGCCGGATCCCGGCCGTCCATCCCCACGAGCTGGTCGCTGCTCATCGAAAGAGCGCCCGAGACCTCAGCGTGCAGGGAACCGTCCGACTTCTGGAATGTGATCGCCGCCGGCTCTACCCCGGCGACCTCGCCGATCAGCGGGCCCAATCCGGCGAGGTAGCCGCCAGCACCCCCGGAAAAGACCGCACCCAGGGCTTCGGACTGCTGGGCGGAGGCCCGGTCGTCCAGGTACAGCGCTACCTTCCAGCCGCCATCAGTCATCCGCTTCGGCGAGTGCACGGCCATCACGGCGTTAAGGCCGGACAGGTTCACACCGTCCTTGTTTCCGCTGGTGACGTGCCACGCCAGCAGGACATCGCAGTGATCTTGGGTGGCGGCCCCCAGCCATACGCAGTTGCAGCTGACGTCGCAGTTACATACCTCGAAATAGTCGCCCTCAACGGAAAAGCTCATGTAACCCCCCTCGCACTGGCCCGGTCCGCCGGGCAGCCTGCCAGATACTTCTGCCTTTTAGCATCGTGGCAGCTGACACGCAAGACCCTTTGCGAGAGAACGTTTAGTAACTCGCAGCTTCAGCTGACCGTCCGGCCGCCCGCTGCCGCCAGTGTGCATGCCCGTCGAGCGGCCCACGCTCAGGCCTTGGCCTATTTGCTGGCGCCCCACGGGCGTGGACGGCCGGATGAGACTCAGGTGCGGAAGCGCGCCTCGTCGACGGCGGGAATCGCACGCCTGGTGCCCGCAGTCCGTATGACCCTGGCGAGCCCGTTATATTCGCGGTCCTTCGAACATCCTGAGTTCGTCGCTGTCGCGGACCTGGCGCCACAGCTGCAGCGATTTCGCGGCCCCGGGTGCCTGACGGGCGCCGGCGGGGCCGGGGAGCTCTGATCCTGCGCACCGGCGCGGGTCCGCCGGACGGCGCGGACGCCGCCGCCGCCCAGGTCGTACCTGACGCTGTCGCGGTTCACTTGCCAGTCCGTGCAGGCCGGTGACCTGGCGTCCTCGGCAACAGCCGCAGCCATCCCGCGCGGCGGGCTCGGGCTGAGGTTAACAGCCCGGTAACGGGATGTGTCACGGGCGCGTAACGGAGGCGGCGTTTCGGTATCAGCCAGCCGGCCGCGCGCTCTTACAGGGGACCGAGACAGCAACAAGCGATCCGAGGGAATCGATGTGTACGGAAACGGGGAACACCAGAATGTGGGAGCCGGCGCGAGGGAAGGCTGCCGGATGAACGGCAAATATCTCGGATACGTCGCGGGTCAGGACCCGCTCCATGGCTTCCTCTGCAAGACCATCCGCGATTGCTTGGGAGTGCGTGAGTCACAGCCTGCCTTCCGCGTCTTCCGGCTTTCCGGCAGCAACGAGGTCTACGGGTACGAGGAGAAGTTCAGCAACGCCAAGGTGATCTGCAAGTTCTATGGCCCCCGATTCGGATGGGACCGGGACAGGGCCGCCCGCATGGCACAGCAGGAGTACGAGGGACTCAGGATGCTGCGCCGGTACAACCTGGTCGGGTCGCCGCATCACGTGATCCGCCCGCTGGCTTTCAGCCGCGATATCAACGGCATGCTGGCACTGGAATACTATTCCGGCGAGGAATTCAGCCAGGCGATCGCGCGGGCGACGCAGTACCAGGACGACGCCCACCTCTACTGGCGGCTGAAGGCGCTCGCCTACTTCCTTGCCACGCAGCACAACCGGACGGCCAGCGGATCAGGCGTCGATTTCGATCCCGACTGCAGGTACTTCGACACGCTCGTCGGCCGGCTCAGGAAGGCCCGCCGCATCGGACATCGGGACATCGACGAGCTCTCCTGGCTGCGCGATCAGTGGCGGGGCCGACCGCAGATGTGGCAGGACCAGCAGGTCTGGCTGCACGGTGACGCGACGCCGGCAAACTTCCTCTTTGGCCGCGGCCTGGACGTCGCGGCAATCGACCTGGAGCGGATGAAGCGCGGGGACCGGATGTTCGATGTCGGCCGGGTCGCGGGCGAGCTCGAGCACGCCTTCATGTGCACCGGTGACAGGCACCGCGCCGAGTCGTTCATCGTGCATTTCCTCTGGGAATACAGCTGCCATTTCCCCGATCGCCAGCGAGCGTTCGAGTCGATCAGTGCGCGCGCACCGTACTACATGGCGCTGAACCTGCTGAGAATCTCGCGCAATGACTACATCGGCCAGGACTACGGCCAAAGGCTCGTGGCACGGGCCAAGAAGCTGCTCCGGGCTGCTGCCTGAGCACGCGCACTCGGAGGCAGGCTACTCCAGTGCGCCGGCCGGAGGACGCGGGACGTCACTTTCCGTGACAGTGTGTCTCGGTTTAGCGATGGCTCTGCCTTGCCGCCAGGTGGCGGGGATCCGTAAGCTCGCAATCAGGGGGACGTCCTGCGTTCCCGCCTACGCCACCTGGCCAGCACCCAGCTACGAGGCGCTTCGCCCGGTCGAGCAAGGAGCGCTGACAGCGGAGCATGGACATCCGAGCGGTCGCCTTCGACGTGAACGGCACGCTGGTCAGGATCCTGACCGAGGAGGGCATGGATCAGATCTTCCGGTCCGCGGCGCACTTTCTCACGTATCAGGGGATAGACCTGCATCGCCATGAGATCCGGGATCTCTATTTCCGGATCATGAAGGAGCAGCAGCGGGCCAGTCCGCAGCAGTACCCCGAGTTTGACGCCGTCGGCATCTGGCGCAGCATCGTCGAGGAGCACCAGACGGCTTTCACCCGGGCCCTCCCGACCGGCAAACTGGAGCAGATGCCCTTGTTTCTGGCTGAAATGTCCCGCGGTATCTCGCGCCGCGCGCTAGGTCTCTACCCGCATGTGCGCGAGGTGCTCGATGCTCTGCGCGAGCGCTACCCGCTCGCACTGGTCACCGATGCGCAGAGCGCATACACCCGCGGCGAACTGCACAAGGTTGGCCTGACCGACTATTTCGACCCGATCATCGTCTCCGGCGACCACGGGTACCGCAAGCCAGACCGGCGGCTCTTTCAGTTGGCTCTCGACGGGATGGGAGTGGCGGCCGAGAATGTTCTGTTCGTCGGCAACGACATGTATCGCGACATCTTCGGGGCGCGCGAGGCGGGCATGAGGACCGCGATGTTCGATTCCGATCAGGGCACGAAAGTGCACCTGGACTGCGCGGCCGACTACACGATCACCGATTTCTGCGATCTCCTGAAGATCCTCGGCCTGCCTGACCTTGAGCTAATGTCCCGCGCCTGAAATTCGTTGACGATGTCTGGCGAGGGAGTCGAGGATCTCCTCGGCGGGTTTCTTCCACACGAACGGCTTTGGGTTCTCGTTCCAGTTCCAGGCCCGGATGTCTGACTCCAGGGCCTGCACGCTCTTGCGGGCTCCGCGGCGGATCAACTGGCTGGTCAGGAGCCCGGACCACCGCTCCACCTGGTTGATCCATGATGACCCGGTCGGGGTGAAGTGCATGTGGAAGCGAGGGTGCTTCGCAAGCCAGGCCCGGATCGCCGGGGTCTTGCGGGTCCCGTAGCTGTCGCAGACGAGGTGGACGTCCAGCTCCGGCGGGACGGCCTTGTCGATCGCGGCCAGGAACTTCCTGAACTCGCTCGCGCGGTGCTGGCGGTGCAGCTCGCTGATCACGGTGCCGTCGGCGATGCTGAACGCGGCGAACAGGCTGGTGATGCCGTGCCGGTAGTAGTCGTGGCTGCGCCGCTCGGGCATGCCGGGCATCATCGGCAGCACCGGCTGCGACCGGTCCAGCGCCTGGATCTGCGACTTCTCATCCACGCACAGCACCACCGCCTTCTCCGGCGGGTCGTGGTACAGCCCGACGACATCCACGACCTTCTCCACGAACATCGGGTCCGATGACAGCCTGAATCCGTCGGCCAGGTGCGGCTGGAGCCCGAAGTCCCGCCAGATCCGCCCGATCGTGGACTTGCTCAGCCCCGACCTGGCGGCCATCGACGCCCGGGACCAGTGCGTGGCATCAGCCGGGGTCTCCTCCAGCGTCGTCACGATCACGTCCTCGACCCTGTCCAGCATGATCGATGGTGGCCGGCCCGGCCGGTCCTCATCGGCCAGCCCCTCCAGCCGCCGGGCCGCGAATCGCCGCCGCCACTTGCCGACCGTGTCCTCATGCGCACCCAGCCGCGCCGCGACCTCCCGGCTCGGCAAGCCCTCCGCGCACGCCAGCACGATCCTCGACCGCAGCGCCAGGGCCTGCGACGACTTCGCCCGCCGCGCCCAGCGGGTCAGCTGATCGCGCTCCGCATCCGTCAGCATAAGCGGGGCCTTCGGCCTCCCGGTTCGCGTCACAGGCGAAGTCTACAATTATCTGACGAATTTCAGGCGCGGGACACTAGAGGTCAGGCCCGTTAATTCGTCGGCGGTGGCTGGTTGAGTATCTGGCACCAGGTCCATCGCGCTTGTGCGCATGCTGGGGTTCGCCTTCTTGGCACTGATCGCAGTTGACCGGGGGAACCCGGCTGCGGCTCAGCAGCCTTGCGCGCACTGCCGGCGAGATCGTGAACGGCGCTGAGCCCGGCCTTGGCGGGGCCACTCAAAGTTCCCTCGCCCTTCACGGCCGTCGGGGCCGTATCCGGTGCGGCCGGACAGCTGCTTGACGCCCGCGACGAGCTGCAGCGTGCCCTGTCGCTGCGTCGGCGGCAGTTCGGGATCAGCCCCTGGCCCACCGTGGAGATCCTGCTGCGGCTCGCGGCGGTACTGTCCGGCACCGGAGACGGGCCTGCCGCCATATCGCTGCTCGCCGAGGCCAGGGACGAGCTGACCGGGTCGCCGGACGGCGCCGGCGTTCAGCTGGCCAGGCTTGACCAGCTCGAGCAGCGGCTCAGGGGGAAGCGGCGGAGAGCGGGGCGAGCCGGGCCGCTGACCGAGCGCGAGCTGGCGGTGCTGAGGCTGCTGCGCGGCTCGCTGTCACTGCGTGAGATCGGCCGCCAGGTGACCCTGCGCGGGGAGTGCGGATCGCTCGTAGCAGCACTATTCGCGGATGCGGCGATCGAATCGGGCCGCGGCCGGACATGCGTCACCTTCACGGTCAGGGATGACTGCGAGCTGTACGGCCTGCTCGACCGGGTCCAGGATCTCGCATTACATCTGATCAGCCTCATAGAACTCGGCACAGACGTCTATGCTGGAGACGCATGGCAGTCGTTGATGTGAAGCCGACATTAGCAATTGAAGTGGAGCTGGTGGCGACACACGCGTCAATGGGAGGGCTGTCACGAAGAGGACATTACTGTCGTGCCATGGCTACCTTGAGGCGGTCTTCTGGTGAGATCAGGTGATCGTGGTTGTCGTCGCCCGCGTCGAGCTGCACCCAGTTGACGATTCCGGTGAAGCGGCTGGTTTCGGGGGAGTAGTCGTCGCTGACGTTAGAGCCGTTATCCACGCCGATGTCGCAGGTCTCGTCGCCTGAGTACATCATCGGGACGGTGGCCTCTGCGCGGCCGTCTCCTGCCTTGCGCCCGTCGATATAGAGGGTGATTGTCCCGCCTTTGGCCAGGCCCCCGCCGTCGTAGGCGAATTCCATGCGGACCTGATGCACCCCGGACGGGACTGCCGTGTCGCCATGGGCCTTGAACCGCGCAAGGCTGAGGAGGTTGTGGCAGTAGGCGGGCTTGCCGTCGCGGAGGTAGAGCGCCCAGCCCGCAAAGGCGCCCCCCTGGGCGATGATGACGCCCTCGGCACCGCCGTCAGGCACGACGATCTCGGCGGTGACCGAGTGAGACTTGTTCTTGAGGTTGATCACCGAGTTCTCGGTAAGGCGGCCCATCCCGCCGAAGAGAAGCTGGGAGTTGCCCTTCACCAGCACCGGCCGGCCGGCCAGGTCGGAGTTGAACCGCTCGACTCGCCGGTCGTCGAGCGGCAGCACGTTGTACTTGACGGCTTCGATGAGCCACAGCCGCTGGAGCTCGTGGAGCTTGTCGGGCATCTTGGCCGCCAGGTCGTGGGCCTGGGTCCAGTCGGTGCTGGTGTCGTAGAGTTCCCACGCGTCGTCGTCGAATGCGGGCATTTCCACGCCGACAACCCAAGGGGTGCTGTGGCGGGTGACCGCGGTCCAGCCCTTGTGGTAGATGCCGCGATTGCAGAACATCTCGAAATACTGGGTCTCGCGCCGCTCCGGAGCGGAACCATCGTCGAATGAGTACCTCATGCTCACGCCGTGCAGCGGCATCTGCTGGATGCCGTTCACGAACGCAGGCTCGGGCAGCCCGGCGACGTCGAGGATCGTGGCGGCGATGTCGATGACATGGTGGAACTGGGCCCGCATCTCATCGCGTGCCGCGAACCCGCCGGGCCAGTGGACGATTGTGCCGTTGCGAGTGCCGCCCCAGTGCGATGCCACCTGCTTGGTCCACTGGTAGGGGGTGTCCATCGCGTGGGCCCAGCCGACCGCATAGTGATTGTAGGCCGTCGGGCCGCCGAACTCTTCGACGTGCGCGGCCATCGACTCTGGTGTCTCGAACGCGGCCGCGCCATTGAGCATCAGCAGCTCGTTGAATGTCCCGTTGACTGTGCCCTCGGCGCTCGCCCCGTTGTCGCCGATGATGTAGTAGACGAGTGTGTCATCGAGTACGCCGAGATCCTCCAGCGTGTCGATCACCCGGCCCACGTGGAAATCGGTGTGCTCCAGGAACCCGGCGAAGCACTCCATCTGGCGGGTGAGTACCGGCTTGAGCTCGTCGGCGACGTCGTCCCACCCCGGGATCTCTTCGTGGCGGGCAGTGAGGTCGGCGTCGGCCGGGATCACGCCCAGTTCCTTCTGCCGGGCGAACGTCTCCTCCCGCAGCGCGTCCCAGCCGCCGTCGAACCGGCCGCGGTACCGCTCGATCCACTCCGGCGGTGCCTGGTGCGGAGCGTGCGTGGCGCCCGGCGCGTAGTACATGAAGAACGGCTTGCCGGGCATGAGCGCCTTCTGCTGGCGCACCCAGGAGATCGCCTTATCCGTCATGTCCTCGGTGAAGTGGTAGCCCTGAGCGGGGGGCTTCGGCGGCTCGACGGGGGTCGTGCCCTCGTACAGCGCCGGGTAGTACTGATTGGTCTCCCCGCCGACGAAGCCGTAGAAATACTCAAAACCGCTGCCGGTCGGCCACTGGCGGAACGGGCCCATCGGGCTGGTTTCCCACACCGGCACCTCATGGCACTTGCCGAACTGGCCGGTGCTGTAGCCGTTGAGCCGCAGCATCTCCGCCAGCGGCGCAGCGTTATCCGGGCGCACCGAGCTGTAGCCGGGTGCCGAAGTCGCCAGCTCGGTAATCGCGCCCATGCCTACCGCATGGTGGTTGCGGCCGGTGAGCAGCGCCTGGCGGGTCGGCGAGCACAACGCCGTCGTATGGAACCGGTTGTACTTCAGGCCCCGCGCCACGAGCCGCTCCGCGGTCGGAGTCGCGATCGGCCCCCCGAACGCGTTCGACGCCCCGAACCCGCAGTCGTCGATGAGCACGACCAGCACGTTCGGCGCCCCGGCTGGCGGCCGCAGCGGCTCTATCGGCGGGAACGAGGTATCCGGGTCCTTCGCGTCATAGGTGACCAGGCCAACATGCGCCCGCTCGGGTATAGGCAGAACCGAACGCTGCACATCAGCCATGACCGGACTCCTTCAGCTCGCTCGCTCAGAACGTTCGAGAGACGCCCTGAGATTCATGCGCTTCTGCGCGGCGCCAGGCCAGCAGCTCGGGTCCGTGTTGCTTGCTGACCAGGTCCTGCCGAAGAAACGGGAACGGGGGCCGATCCAGAATCGCTGTGCCCGTTTCGCTTTACATCACCCCGGCCGGGTGACGTGGCCCGGGCGGCGGAACGTCTACGGTGAGTAAGCCCGCGAGACTTCCGCGTCGCGGCAGCCTAGCTCGGGCCAGCGAACGGGAATGATGATGACTGAGGTATCCCTGGATGAACTAGGTCCCGTTGACTACGTCGTTGTCGAGTTCCCGGCGGGAGCAAGTAACTTCACCGGTGAGATGGCAGCAGAGCTGCGAGCGCTGGTGGACGCCGGCACCATCCGCGTGATCGACGTGCTGATCCTCACCAAGGACGCGGACGGCACCGTCGAGGCGACCGAGCTATCCGACGTCGGTGACCTCGGCGACCTGCAGGCACTCGAAGCCGAGCTGGGAGAACTTCTGGCGGCGGACGACATCGACAACCTCGCCGCTGCGATGGAGCCGGGCAGCACCGCCGGAGTTCTCATCTGGGAGAACCTCTGGGCCGCGCCCTTCGCATCCGCGGCCCGGCGTTCGGGTGGCCAGCTGATCGCCGACGGGCGGATCCCCATCCAGTCGATCATCGCCTCGATCGAGGCCGACCAGGCAACCCCAACCGCAGGAGACTGACAATGCCCCTCAGGCCAGCACGCGTCGGAAGAGTCGGCGTCATCCGCGCCCCGGTCGCCAAGACCGCTGTCGTGGCCGCCGCCGTCACCCCCGGGCGCGCCCCGGTCGCCAGGACCGCGGTAGTGGCCGCAGCCGTCACACCCCGGGTGGGGCGCCGCCGAATTTAAGGCTCATTGTGCTAGATGCGGCGGGCCGAGAGATGGACATTAGATGAGCCGAGGAAGACGGCTGCCCCGAGGCACGTGACAGCATGAACAGCGGAGTGGTTACTTCAGGCATCTGGTCAGGGTTGCAGCGGCGACGGGTGGCTGGGCTCATAGATGGGGAATTCTGAGCCGTCCGGCAGGCGAATTGCAGCCAGGAGCCCCCAGCCCTGATCGCTAATATCCCGGGCCACTTCGACGCCCTTGTCTCTCAATTCGGCGAGAGTAGCCTGAATGTTGTCACACATCAGGTAGAGCTCGTATCGGGTGTCGCCGTCAGCTGGATGAACAGCAAGCTCGGCGGGAGGCAGGGCGAAAATGAGCCACCCTCCGCCTGCGTCAGCTGACGACAGGCCGAGCACCTCCCCGAAGAACGCACGGACCTTTTCAGCCTCGGAGGAGAACACGATCGCGTGCATGCCGGTGATCACACTGTGATCCTAGTCGCCGCCTGGCGGGTCATTGCGTCCTGGCGGATGCAGCTGCCTGATCCCGTTCACCGTTCCCGAGGTCAAACGGCTGTGCATGCTGTTCAACCAGACCCTGCACAACATCGCCCGCGGTCTGCACTGGCCCCGATGGCGACGCCGGCACCAGGCCTCGCCCGCTGGTACGACCACCGCGCCCGGCTCAGGGGCTTGGAGACCTTCCCATGATCAAGTCACAAAGTACGGCTGCCGTATCACGGGACCGGCGGAAGCAGGCCGGGCGTTGCCGGCAGGCGCTCCGTGATCAAGCGCTCGGACCGGTCGGTCCGGGCCACCTATGACGGGCATCCGCTGTACACCTAGTCGGCGACAGCGCTCCAGGACAGGCGAACGGCAACGGGCTTAACCTGAACGACCGCCGGTGGCACGAGGTAGCCGTGTCCGGCTAGCCGCTCCCCCTTGGGGCGCGGTCACGGTGAGGCACGAAAGGGCGCCACCGCTATTTTCTTCACAGCCGAATAGGAGCAGCGCGACTGGGAGACGCCCGGAGCCTGAGCCACGGTCGTTTCAAGATTGTTTACGCAGTGGGGCAGGCGGACGATGTGTGACGCTAGATCATGATGTGAGCGTGGTGTGGCGTGTCGGGCGGGAGGCCAGCACGAAGCTCCGGTAGTACGAGGGGTCCGCTCAAAGACTCTCGCTGCCGGAGCTTCGCTGTGGTTCAGTCTGTCATTGCCGCTGTCCTCCCGGCTGCGGCCCCGCTGG
>JBKQMG010000011.1:0-14135 GCA_052146815.1 Streptosporangiaceae bacterium
AGCCTGCTACCGGGCCTCCTGGCAGCTACCCGGACCGGACTCACACCGGCAGGCGACGACGAGCTTACGAACAGCAAGATCCGCTGCTACGTCACAGCGTCACCTCCCGATCTGCTGGGCGCACGAAAGGCCGAGGTTAGCCTCCGCGCGATAGCGGAGTCCTGCGGCCAGCTAGCGGTCATGCCGCGCTCATTTCCGCGACTCGCCTGCGGCCGGGCTGCCAGACGGCCCGGCCAGCGGGCTGATCAGCTGGAATCGGTGATCATCGCGGCGCCGACAGTAGCGCTGGTGGCCTCGTCGATGAGGATAAGGCCACCGGTCATCCGGTTGCGGTTATAGGGATCGCAGAAGACCGGCTGGGTCAGCCGCAGCGTCACCCGGCCGATCTCGTTGAGCCCGAGCTGGGTGGCGGTCTCGTCCCGGTGCAGGGTGTTGATGTCCAGCCGGTAGTGCAGATCGCGGACGATGGACTTGATGGTCCGGGTGGTGTGCTTGACGATCAGCCGGCTGCCCTGGGTCAGCGCGCGGGTGTCGCTCATCCAGCACACCATGGCCTCGACATCCTGGGTGACCTGCGGCTGATTGTGCGGACGGCAGATCATGTCGCCGCGGGAGACATCGAGATCGTCGGCGAGCAGCAGGGTCACCGACATGGGAGGGAACGCCTCGGGCAGCGGGCCGGCCGGCCCGTCGATGCGGTCGATGGTGGTGGTCAGGCCGGACGGCAGGTGCATCACCTCGTCGCCTGGCTTGAGGATGCCGCCGGCCACCTGGCCGGCGTAGCCGCGGTAGTCATGCAGCTGCGGGTCGGTCGCCTGATGCGGCCTGATGACGTACTGCACCGGGAACCGGACGTCGATCAGGTTGCGGTCCGAGGCGATGTGCACGTGCTCCAGATGATGCAGCAGGGACGGGCCGTCATACCACGGCATATTCGTCGAGCGCTGGACCACATTGTCACCGTGCAGCGCGGAGATCGGGATGAAGGTGAGGTCACCGATCTCCAGTTTTGCCGCGAAATTAGTGAACTCTTCCATGATCCGCTCGAAGACGGCCACGTCGTAATCGACCAGGTCCATCTTGTTGACGGCGAGCACCAGGTGCGGCACGCGCAGCAGGGTGGCGAGGAACGCGTGCCGCCTGCTCTGCTCGGTCAGCCCGTTGCGCGCGTCGACCAGGACGATCGCCAGGTCCGCCGTCGAGGCCCCGGTGACCATGTTCCGGGTGTACTGAATGTGGCCGGGCGTATCGGCGATGATGAACTTGCGCCGCGGCGTCGCGAAATACCGGTAGGCCACGTCGATGGTGATGCCCTGTTCCCGCTCGGCCCGCAGGCCGTCGGTGAGCAGCGCGAGGTTGGTGTACTCCTCGCCGCGCTCCTTGCTGGTCCGCTCCACGGACGCGAGCTGATCCTCGAAGATGGCCTTGGAGTCGAACAGCAGCCGCCCGATGAGGGTGCTCTTGCCGTCATCCACCGATCCGGCTGTCGCCAGCCGCAGGATGTCCGTGTGCCTGTCCCCGTCGGCCGGCCCTGCGCCCGGGCCGGCAACCGTGGCCGTCATCAGAAGTAGCCCTCTCGCTTGCGGTCTTCCATCGCGGCCTCGCTGGCCCTGTCGTCCGCGCGGGTCTGGCCGCGCTCGGTAATGCGGGTCGCCGCGATCTCGTCGATGACCTCGGCGATGCTGACGGCTGTGGATTCCACGGCGCCCGTGCACGTCATGTCGCCGACCGTGCGGTAGCGGACCGACGTCTCGAACACCGTCTCATCCTCGCCGCGCTCCACGAACGAGTTGTCGGCCAGCAGGATCCCGTCCCGCTCGAACACCTTCCGCCGGTGGGCAAAGTAGATCGCGGGGATCTCAAGCTGCTCGCGCTCGATGTAGTGCCAGACGTCCAGCTCAGTCCAGTTCGACAGCGGGAACACCCGGATGTGCTCGCCACGCCGGATCCTCGTGTTGTAGATGCTCCAGAGCTCCGGCCGCTGCGTCTTGGGGTCCCACTGGCCGAATTCGTCCCGGAACGAGAACACCCGCTCCTTGGCCCGCGCCTTTTCCTCGTCCCGGCGCGCCCCGCCGAAGACCGCGTCGAACCGGTGCTCGGCGATGCCATCGAGCAGCGTCGTGGTCTGCAGGCGGTTGCGGCTCGCCCACCGGCCTGTCTCCTCGGCCACCTTGCCGGAGTCGATGCTTTCCTGCACGGAGGCGACGATCAGCCGCACGCCGAGCTCGGCCGCCCGGCGGTCCCGGAATTCCAGCACCTCGGAGAAATTGTGCCCGGTGTCCACGTGCATCACGGGGAACGGAATCCGGGCCGGCGCGAACGCCCGCTCGGCCAGCGCCAGCATGACGATGGAGTCTTTGCCACCGGAGAACAGCAGGACCGGCCGCTCGAACTCGGAGGCGACCTCCCGCATGACGTGGATCGACTCCGCTTCGAGGACGTCGAGCTGAGACAGCAGATAGTCGGAACGGGGCACTGGCATTACAGATCTCCGGATCGTGAGCGTCAATAGGTCAGGCGGCGCTGCCGGGTCCGGCCTCACAGGCGCTGCTGCTCGGCGTCAATGGCCTTCAGCAGCATGGCCGCCAGCGGGGCCGGACAGATAAGAATATCCGGCAGCGAAGGGTCCGCCTGGTTGTACTCCAGCTTCGAGCCGTCGATCCGCGAAGCGTGCAGCCCGCGGGCCAGGGCGACGGCCACCGGCGCGGCCGAGTCCCACTCGTACTGGCCGCCAGTATGCACGTAAGCGTCAGCCTCCCCGGTGATCACCGCGGCGGCCTTGGCACCGGCGGAGCCGAGCGGCACAAGCTCCGCCCCGAGCTGCGCGGCCAGGGCCACCGCGATCGCCGGCGGCCGGGTCCGGCTGACGATCAGCCGCAGCCGCCGCTGCGGCGCGGCCGGGGGGGCGGCGGGCGCCAGGCCGGCCGTCGACAAGGTGATGCCCTGGGCGGGCAGCGCCACCGCGCCCGCGGTCAGCTCCCCCCGCTCCCAGAGCCCGACGTGCACAGCCCAGTCGCTGCGCCCCGGCTCGCCGAATTCCCTGGTGCCATCCAGCGGGTCGACGATCCAGACCCGGCTGGCGGACAGCCTGGCCGGATCGTCGACGCCCTCCTCGGACAGCAGCGCGTCAGCGGGCCGCAGCCGGGCGAGCTCCCCGGCCAGGAACTCGTGTGACTGCCGGTCCCCGTCGCGCCGCAGCTGAGCGGCGTCGTCGTCACCGCGGACCTGGCGCAGCGCCAGCAGGCGCTGGCCCGCCGCGGCCGCGAGATCACGGGCCAGCAGGTGGTCATCGTCAATCGGCACGCGTGGCTCCAGACCGGGACTGACCCCAAGGGGAAAATAACAGGCTAGTACGCGCCGGAACCGCGCACGACCGCCGAGCACGTCTTCCAGAGAATCTGGAGATCGAGCACGAACGACCAGTTCTCGACATAACGCAGATCGAGCCGCACCGACTCGTCCCACGACAAGTCGGAACGTCCGTTGACCTGCCACAAGCCCGTGATACCCGGCTTGACGGCGAGCCGGCGCCGGACATAGTCACCGTATCTCGCTGCCTCTTCCGGCAGCGCCGGACGCGGGCCGACCATCGACATGTCGCCGAAGACGACGTTGAGCAGCTGCGGGAGCTCATCGACCGACCAGCGGCGCAGCCAGCTTCCCACCGTCGTGACCCGCGGGTCGTTACGGATCTTGAACAGGACGCCGTCATGCTCGTTGTTGTCGGCAAGCTGCGCCTTGCGCTCCTCGGCGTCCAGCACCATCGTGCGGAACTTGTAGACCGTGAAGGCCCGGCCGTCGCGGCCGACTCTGGTCTGCTTGAAAAGCGCAGGTCCGCCGTCGGTGAGCTTGATCAGCACCGAAATGCCGATGAGCAGCGGGGCCGCGATCAGCAGCGCGGACAGGGCCAGCACCTTGTCGAAGCCCGACTTCAGCGCGCGCCGCGCGCCGGTGAACTCCGGGTGGTCGAGGTGCAGCAGCGGCAGGCCGGCCACGGGCCGGATGGTGGTGCGGGGCCCGGCCACATCCAGCAGCGCGGGCGCCACGCACAGGTCCGTGCCGGTCTTCTCCAGGGCCCAGGCCAGCTCGCGCAGCCGCACGCCGCTCATCTCCGGGCAGGAGAGCACGGCGACGGTGTCGGCCTCGAAACGCTTCACGACGTCGGCCACATGATCCATTCCGCCGATCACCGGAATCCCGGCGATGCCACCGGGCCCCTCCCGCCCAGCCACGCAGGCAGCGACCACGGACAGGCCGTGGTAAGTCTCCCGGCGCAGCATCGTGGCCAGATCGGCGATGACGTTGGCGTGACCGACGATGACGACCTTGCGCATGCAGCTGCCCAGCTTGCGGAGCTTGTGCAGCCGCTTGCGCAGCGTGAATCGCGCTAGCAGGTCAAACAGGGCGGCGGCCGGCAGTGCGATGACCACGTAGCCGCGGGCGATGTCGGTCTTGGTGGCATAGGAGAGAATGGCGACGCCGGCGGTCAGGCAGATGCCGGCGTTGAGTACCCGCCGGAACTCATCCGGCCCCACGCCGATGAAGCGGCAGTCGTAGCCCCCGGCCATCCATACCGCCAGCACCCAGAACAGCGGCAGGGCCGCCGTCAGCAGGAGGTAAGGGCTCGGGTACTGGCCGCGGACGTCAAAACGCAGCTGGAAGGCGAGCATCCCGGCCGCGAGCGCGCAGATCACGTCGGCGGCGAGGGCCTGGCGCAGATAACCGCTGGTCCAGGTCGTGGAGGTCTGCGTGGCCAGGCGCGCGACGACGCGGTCGGCCCGGCCGTGGCCGCCGATGGCGGTCTGACCGGCCACGCGCACCCCCTCCGCTCGCTCCGCACCTGGCGCTGCGCTCATCGGCCAGCGCCCGCCAGCGCTGTGGCGCCCGTCAGCGCCCCGGCTACGGTCCCCGTCACTGCCAGACAGCCGCCGGCGGCAGCCGCTAGCTACCTTCCGTTCACCTCGCGGTGATGTTAAATAGACGCCCAGCCAAATCGGACGGTTGACATCGATTAGCCGCGATGATGAGCATCTTAGGCCAGATGTGACCTAGTCATCACAGGTCATGGACATTCGGTTATACCAGGTCAGGGGCATAGCCCCCGGTCACAGTGTGGTGGATGGTCACGAATCGCCGGGGGGCGTCACGGCATGAAACTGGTTCTGCGCGGCCGCGAGTCCCTGCCTCAAAAGGGTTTCCACCGCGTCTGCGCACGTGGCGAGCAGCCCCGGCAGGTGCTCCCGCTCGGCGACCGAAAAATTTTGCAAAACAAAATCTGCCGGATCCATCCGGCCGGGCGGCCGGCCGATACCGAGCCGGACCCGGTAGTAGTCCCGGGTGCCCAGCGCCTGGGTGATCGCCCTGAGCCCGTTATGTCCGTTATCGCCGCCGCCGAGCTTGAGCCGGATCGTTCCGAACGGCACGTCCAGCTCATCGTGCAGGACGACGATGCGGTCCGCGGGAATCTTGTAGAAAGTCCGCAGGGCCGCGACGGGACGGCCCGAGAGGTTCATGTATGTCATCGGCTCGGCCAGCACGACCGGGACGCCGGCCAGCCGCCCGGTGGCCACGCGGGCCCTGGACCGGTCACGCTTCAGCGACGCACCCATCCGGCGCGCGAGCTCGTCGGCCGCCATGAACCCGACGTTGTGCCGGTTGCCCGCGTACTGCGTGCCAGGGTTGCCGAGCCCGGCGATCAGCCAGCGGTCGTCGGCCACGCAGCACTCACCTCAGGCACTTACTCCGGGTGCCCGTCCGGATCGCCAGGCCGGCGCCGCGACCCGGCGTCCGGACGGCCAGCTCAGCCAGATTCCTCGGCGCCAGCCTCGGGAGCGCGGTCGGGCGCTTGCGCCGGCGCCTCGGGCACCTCGGCGACCTCTTCCTCGGCCTCGCCCTCGCCCAGCTCGGCCGCCATCTGCTCAGCGGTCGGCGCGGCGAGGACATGCAGGACGAGGATGTCGGGCTCGACGGCGAGGGTAACGCCCGCGGGCAGCTTCAGGTCCTCTGCGTGCACCGACTCGCCGATCCCCAGGCCCTCGACATCGACTTCGATGCCCGGCGGGATGTTCGTGGCCTCGGCGTCCACGGCGATCTGGACTAGCTGCTGGTCCAGCATCCCGTCCGGAACCACCTCGCCGGTGATGGTCACCGGGATCTCGACGGTCACCTTCTCGCCCTGGCGGACCATGATCAGGTCAACGTGCTCGACGTAGCCCTTGATGGCGTCGCGCTGCACGGCCTTGGGCAGCGCCAGCTGACTGCCGCCGGCCAGGCCCTCGAGCCGGATCAGCACGTTCGCGGTCCGCAGGGCCAGCAGGACCTCGTGGCCAGGCAGGCTGACGTGCCGCGGCTCGGTCCCGTGGCCGTAGAGAACAGCGGGAACCTTGCCCGCGCGGCGCTCACGGCGGGCTGGGCCCTTGCCGAACTCAGTGCGCGGCTCGGCGGCAATACGGACCTCAGGCACGGTGACACTCCTTGTAACGTCAGGGCTTGACGAGCCTCGGGGGCGATCCCCATCTCCGCGCGGCGACGGTACTGGCACGCGGGTACGAACTCCGGAGCCCCGGAGAATCAACGAAAGTCTAGCCGACTCTGACCGGCCCTGTCCCGCCGGCCAGGAGCCAGGAGGGCGATCCCCGGCGCCGCAAGCCGCAGGCCCATTTCCCTGCTACGGCCGGTCTCCCCTGCGACCGCTCGCCGGTCACCGCGCCGACCGAATCCGGATATCAGCACGCGCACTCCGGCAGGCCGAAGAGCGAGCGAGCGACTACCGCCGTCTGCATGAAACCTATCGCGAAGCATATGACGCCACCCGCGGGCTGTACTTCTTCTCGGTCTCATGGGGTTTTGAATGACACTCGTTATGTAATTATAACCACAACGCCCGTTGCCATTCATTAACGATTCGCCTGCTCGCCCGAAGCCAGGCCTGGCGCATCCGGCGAGGCACTGCCTGGCCCAGCCTGGGCCCAGCCTGGGGCTTCGCCTGCGACGCCGGGCCCCGTGCGGTCACCAGGACGGGCAGCGCCATCTGCCTAAGCGGCAGGCTAGACGTCCCACGGATCGGGCTTCTCGCCGGGCTTCGCCTCAGGCTCAGTGTCGGGCTTCGCCTCGGTGTCAGGCTTCGCCTCGGGCTTGGCGTCGGGCTTCACCTCCGGCTCCTGGCTGGCGCTCATCTGCGTCTCGTCACTCACCGTCAGACTGTTCATGATCGTCCTTTCGAGTTCTGGCTCGCGAGTCAGAACAGGGCCATTGCTTGCTGACGAATGGCATCGTAATCGGAGCAATGCTCAAGAATCAGGCAACCGAATGATTAACGCATCGGCGAGCGCGCAACGCGCTAGCTTCAGGTCTCGGCGAGCAGTGGATCCAGCCCTGCCAGCTGGGAGCGGAGTTCGGCCGCCTGGCTGTCGTCTCCCAGGCTTTCGAACAGGGCGCGGGCGAACATCCAGCACTCCCTGGCCTGCGCCAGTCGCCGGGTCCGGGCGTAGGCCAGTCCTAGCTTGTACAGATCTTGTGCCTCGCCGTATCTATCACCAGCGACCCGATGAACAGCTAGGGCCTGCTTGAGGAGGTCAGCCGCCTCGGCCGCCCGGTTCAGTTCCAGGTTTGCCCGGCCTAGGTTGTAGAGGGCGTAGCCCTCATCGCGCGCTGACCCGATTTCCCGTACGACAATGAGTGCGTCCTGCGAGCAGCTAATGGCCTCCTGGTGCCGCCCGAGTTCCAGGTAGGCCTCGCCGAGATTACACAGCGCAACGCCTTCCCCGGACCGTCGGCCGATCTGGCGCTGCAGTTCGAGAGCGCTCAGCAGCGCCGCCACCTCCTCCTCGTGCCTTCCGAGGAACCGGTAGCTGAACGCGAGGTTGTTGGCGGCCCGAGCCTGACCTTGCCGGTCACCGGCCGCGCGGTAGAGCGTCAGCGCTTGCTCGAAGTAGCCCGGCGCGTCGGCGGATTGCTGCTGGCCGAGGACCATGCCAAGGTTGTTCAGCACCTGGGCTTCCCCCCGCTTGTCATCGACTTCCCGGACGCTGTCCAGGGCGATCCGGTGCGCCGTGAGCCACTCCCACCGGTATCCGAGGCGTTCGAAGCAGACGACCGCTGCCACCGGCACTTTCCAGGCGATGTCGTGCAGGCCGCAGGCCGCGGCCTGCCGGGTGGCCGCGACAATATTGGCACGCTCGGCTTCACACCAGTGGAGTGCCTGCTCTGCGGAATCAAAGGTCAGCGGCTCGCTGCCGGGTTCGGCCTCAGGAGGAACCCGGTCCCGGTACGGGGCCACCGCGCCGGCAGCGGCATCTGCGGTGCGCAGGTACCAGCCCGCTATCCGCCGGATGGCGTCTTGCACCGCCTGCGGATTTTCGTCGGCATGCGCCTGCTCCGCGGCGTACACGCGCAGCAGATCATGAAGCCGGTAGCGGTCCGGAGCCGGCGACTCGAGCAGATGCGCATCTACCAGGACCTCGAGAACATCAGCGACAGCGTCCTGCGGCTCATTTGTCAGCGCGGCCGCCGCAGGGAGCGCAATCGAGGGCCCCAGCCAAATGCCCAGCAGACGGAATACCCGCGCCGGGTCTGATCCGGCGCTCTCGCCGCGGCGCAGCGCGTCGAAGCTCACCTGGAAGCAGGCCCGTACGGCCAGGTCCCCCGCCGTGAGCTCATCGATCCGGCGGCCCTGGTCGCCCAGCCGGTCGGCAAGCGTCCGGACGGTCCAGTTGCGGCGCGCTGCCAGCCGGGCGCCCGCAATCCGGATCGCCAGGGGCAGGCCGGCGCACGCAGCCAGCACCTCGTGCACGGGCCCCGGCTCGGCATCGGCGCGCTCGGCGCCGATGATCCGGGCGAACAGGCGCCCCGCCTCGTCGCGATCCAGGACATCAAGGTCGAGCAGCTGGCTGCCGGCCAGGTCAGACAGCCTCTGCCGAGAGGTAACGATTACCGCGCAGGAGGAACTGCCCGGCAGCAAAGACCTGACCTGCGCAGCGTCTCGTGCATCATCGAGCACGATTAGCATCCGCCGCCCGGCCAGTCTGGTCCGATACAGCGCCGCGCGTTCCTCGTGATTCACCGGGATCTGCGTGGCGGGCACGCCAAGATCGCGCAGGAACCTGGCCAGCACCTCCTCGGGCGGGACCGGATGCTGGCCAGCGCCGAGTAGGCTGACGTAAAGCTGGCCGCCGGGAAAACCTGGGCTTAGCGCGTGGGCAGCATGCACCGCCAGCGCCGTCTTGCCCACGCCGCCCGCACCCGCGACCACCGCGACGGCGACAGCCGGGATATCCGCCCGGCGCGCTGCGTTGAGCAGTCCCGACAACTGCCTGACGTGCTCGTCGCGGCCCGTGAAATCGGCCACGTCTGCGGGGAGCTGCGCGGGCGGCTGCCCCGGCTGCGCGCCCCACTGCGCAGCGCTGAGGGCAGCGGAGGCGGTGCCGGGTGCGGCCGCCGCCGGAGGGGCGGCGGCGGACGAAGCGCGCCGAGCGGCTGGGTTACCTGCCGAGAGCATCCGCTGATAGAGCGCCTGGAGTTCGGGGCTCGGATCCACGCCCAGCTCATCGGCGATGATCTCCCGCGCCTGCCCGTAGGCCGCGATCGCCTCGGCGTGGCGCCCCGCGCCGTCCAGCGCCCGCATGAGCAGGCACCACAGGCCCTCCCTGAGCGAATGATCGGTGATCAGCCTGCGCAGCTCGGGTACCACCTGAGCATGCAGGCCGATGCCGAGGTCCGCCTCGATCCGCATCTCGAGGGCCGCCAGCCGGGACTCCTCCAGCCGGTCGGCCTCAGCGCTGACGAGCGGAGAAGGCGGTACGTCCGCGAGCGCGCCGCCGCGCCACAGTTCCAGCGCCTCGGCGAGCACGCCCGAGGCCAGCTCGGCGTTCCCCTCAGCCAGCTGCTCCCGGCCCTGCGCGGTCAGCGCCTCGAACCGCTGCGCGTCCAGGTCGTCCGGTCCAAGCCGGAGCTGATAGCCAGGCGAGCGGGTGATCAGGGTCCGGCCGTCCGGGTCACCGATTAGCCGGCGCAGCCGGAGCACGTAGACGCTGATGAGGTTCGCTGCCCGGTCGGGCGGCTCATCGCCCCACAGCTCGGCGGCCAGCCGGTCGGTCGGCACCACCTGGCCGGAACCTAGCAGCAGCACAGCGAGCAGGGCGCGCCACTTCGGCGCGCCGATCCCGCTCCAGTCCTGACCCGTCCAGACCTCGAGCGGCCCCAGTACCCGAAACCGCAAACCGCCGTCCCGTCCGGGCCCGCAGTCCGGCATCTCAGCGGGCCCACTCTTGCGCACGTGCCCCCATAGCACCGAAGCCGGGGCCGGAGCAGCAAATCCTCTTAATTATCGCGCAAGGCCCAGCTAAATGGCGCTGCTACTAGTCATGCCTTTAGGCAAGCGCATCGTCAGCCCCTAGATGATCAATTCCAAGGTCAGTGGTCGTAGGCCAGGAGGGATCGCAGGGCTGGCTGTCCGGTGGTGTCGTTGTGCCAGACGGCGGCAGTGAGGGCGAGGATGCGCTGCAAGACGCGGATAACCACCCCGGCGGGGGTGTGGCCGCCGTGCTGTTCCAGGTCAAGCTGGCCTTTGAAGGTGTCGTTGACCGATTCGATGAGCTGGCGCAGCGGCTTGAACAGGTGCGCGGCTGCCCGTGCGGGCTCGCCTTTGCGGGCGGGCCGCAGGAGCCTGATCCCCGCGCTGGCGATAGCGGCCTCGAAGTCACGGCCGAAGTAGTTCTTGTCGCCGATGAGAGTCTGGCCGGGCCGGGTGGTGATCAGATCGGGGTCGGTGGTGAGCATGCCGGCCGGCACGTCGTGTTCGTCTGCCTTCGCGCCGGTCAGGGCGAAGGCGACAGGCAGGCCCTGCAGGGTGCATACCAGGTGCAGGCGCAGTCCCCGGAAGTAGCGCGAGTGGCTGGCGCAGTACCCGTATTCGGCCCCATCCGGCCAGATCAGAGCGTCTGGCTGTCTCCCGGGACCGGCCGCACTCGACTGGGGTGGAATCCACCACCCAGACGTCGTCGGTCCATACGGTGGCGTCGGCAGCCAGGACGCGGATGCAATGGCGGATCAGCGATGCGGCAGCGCGCAGGCGCTTGTTATAGCCGGGCTGCTGGGGCAGGTGAGGGAACAGGTGCCGCAGGTGAGCGCGGGCGTGCCGCAGCCAGCGGGCCTCGGAGGTGAACCCCGGCAGGGCCTGCATCACGGCAAGGGTGACCAGCTCGGCATCGGTCAGCTTCGGGTCGATGCCGACCTCAGGGCGGTACGGCGCGAGCTGCGGTGATCCCTTCAGCAGGTCGTCGGCAGTCGCGTACAGTGCGGCAGCGAGGGTATCCAGGTCTGTTGTCACAAACCGATCTTGGATGCCCTCGCTTCGTCTCCGCAGCTACCCCTTGGAATTGATCATCTAGGGCGCGGAGCGCAGCGGAGCCAGGGAGCCGAAGACGCCGCAGCACCCGACCGGGTACGCCGCGTCGGATCCGGCCGAGCGCAAGCGGGCTGGCGCTGCGCAATCGGCGCTCAATGCTGGCTCAAGAGCGGCCGGTCATTCTGCCTGAAGAGTCACGCTCGCGCTGCCAGCGGGCTGACCCGGGCCACTGGCGGCGGCCCAGGTCAGGGCAGTGCGGCCGTGCCCGCAGGACGGCCACGCGGGGGCGCAGTCCGCGGCATGAGCTGGTGACCGCCGCCTCCGTTCGCTGCATTGGGGGGACGGAGGCGGCGGCCACCTCGTCCGAGCCTGCTCAGCGCCTGCCGCCGGATCTCCGGTCAGCTCCGGCCGTCGAAAGTCAGCTCTGCCCGTCGAACAGGCTCGTCACCGATCCGTCGCTGAACACCTCGCTGATCGCCCGGGCGATCAGCGGCGCGATCGACAGGACGGTGAGCTTGTCGAACCGGCTGTCGTGCGGGATTGGCAGCGTGTTCGTCACGATGACCTCGCTGACCCGCGAATTCTTCAGCCCATCCACCGCCCCGCCGGACAGCACGCCGTGCGTGGCCGTGACAATGACCTTCGCGGCACCCTGCTCGAACAGCGCATCGGCCGCCTTGATGATCGTGGCCCCGGTGTCGATCATGTCGTCCACCACGATGCAGGTGCGCCCGGCCACCTTCCCGACCACCTCGAAGACCGCGACCTTGTTGGCAACGTCCGGATCGCGGCGCTTGTGGATGATGGCCAGCGGGCTGCCAAGCCGGTCGGTCCACCGCTCACAGACCCGGACCCGGCCGGCGTCTGGCGCCACCACGGTGACCTGCGAAACGTCTAGGTTGCCCTCGATGTAGGAGGCCAGGATCGGCAGCGCGAACAGGTGGTCCACCGGGCCGTCGAAGAAGCCCTGGATCTGCGCGGTGTGCAGGTCGACGGCCTTGATCCGGTCGGCGCCAGCGGTCAGGAACAGGTCAGCCATCAGCCGGGCCGAGATCGGCTCCCGGCCGCGGCTCTTCTTATCCTGACGGGCGTAGCCGAAGAACGGCGCGACCACGGTGATCCGCTTGGCCGAGGCGCGCTTGAGCGCATCGACCATGAGCAGCTGCTCCATGATCCACTGATTGATCGGCGCGGTGTGGCTCTGGAGCACAAACGCGTCGCTGCCGCGCACCGACTCCAGGAAGCGAACGAAGATCTCGCCGTTGGCGAAGTCGAAGAGCTTGGCTGGCGTGGGCTCGATGCCCAGGCAGCCCGCGATCTCGTTGGTCAGTTCCGGGTGGGCCCGGCCGGAGAGAAGCATCAGCTTCTTCTCGCCGGTCGCGGTGATGCCGGTCACGCGTCCTGAGCTCCCTCAATCGTTGCGGCGTCCTGATTTGTCCATACCCTCTGCCGAGCCTCCTGCATCGACCTTGCTGCCTGGAGGAAGGTACGCGAAGGGACCCACGACCGCGCCCGCGCCGATATCGGCCCCCCGGCAGAAGGACTGGATGACGGTGGCCCTCTCGCCCACGGCGGTGTCACGCAGCTGCGACCCAGGACCGACCCGGGCCCCCTCCGCGACCGCCGTACGGCCCTCGAGCTGGGTTCCCGGCCCGATCTCGACGTCACGCGCGAGGCTCACCCCGGTGTCGATCCAGGTCGTCGCCGGGTCCACGATCGTGACGCCCGCGCCCATCCAGCTGCCGAGCAGGCGCGCGTTGAAGATGTGCCGCGCCCGCGCCAGCTGGGCCCGGTCGTTCACGCCCAGCACCTCGTCCGGGTCATCCAGGGTCACCGACGCCACGTGCTGGCCCTCGGCGCGCAGGATGGCGACCACGTCGGTGAGATACTCCTCACCTTTGGCGTTGTCGGTAGGCACCCGCTTGACCGCGTCACCGAGCAGGTGCGCCTCGAACGCGTAAACCCCCGAGTTGATCTCGTCCACGGCCCGCTGCGCCGGGGTGGCGTCGGCCTCCTCGACGATGGCCAGGAAGTCCCCGGACTCGTCGCGGATGATGCGGCCGTAGCCGGTGGGGTTGTGACCCGCGCGGTCAGCACGGTGGCGGCGGCCTCGGTGGCGTGGTGCTCACGGACCAGGGCGGCCAGCGTGGCACCGCGCAGCAGCGGGGTGTCGGCGCAGGCCACCACGATCGTCCCGTGGTCCAGGCCGACTTCCTCGATCACCGTCCGGACCGCGTGGCCGGTGCCGCCCTGGCGGTCCTGGACCACAGGCTGGGCGTCCGGCGCGTGCTGGGCCAGGTAGTCGGTGACCTCACGGCGCCGGTGGCCCACCACCACGATGACGCGGACGGGATCGGTCTCCCGCGCGGCCGCGAGCACGTGCCCCAGCAGGGTCTCGCCGCAGATCGCGTGCAGAACCTTCGGGGTATCGGACTTCATCCGTGTACCTTCGCCCGCGGCCAGGATGATGACCGCAGCCGGACGGCTCACACTCACTTTGCGGTGCTCCTCGGTTGCACTTTGCGGTGCTCCTCGGTTGCTGCTCCCCGGTCCGGGATCCGCTTCCCGGTCGCGCCGTCGGGGCCCGCGCTGATCCTGCCCACTCACGTGGCTCCTCAGTTCACGCGCCCGACCCTCGCAGGATACCGTCCGGCCAGTCTTGCCGATGCGGGTTGGGTGGGATGAAGGCCCTGCTCAGCAGAACCTGGCGGGCGGCCACGGCTCGACAGGACGATGTATGCGCCGGGTCTCACCAGGCCGCCAGACCCACCGCCGTACCCTTTCGGTCCCG
>JBKQMG010000012.1:0-5108 GCA_052146815.1 Streptosporangiaceae bacterium
CCTAGGAAGCCTGGCTGTCGAGGCCGAGGCCGAGGCCGAGCAGGGGCACCAGGCCGGTGATGGCGTCCAGGATGTGCGGGGCTCCCGCCTTCTCGAACTCCAGCCGGCTGCCGGTCCCGGTCAGCACGCCGGCCACCAGCCCGGCGCCGGCCCGCAGGCCGGATTCAACGTCGCTGGCGGTGTCGCCGGCCACGGCCAGCTCGCTGACCGCTCCCCCGCCGAGGCGCAGCAGCGCGGTGAGGGGCAGGTCGGGCCAGGGCCGCCCGCGGCCGGCGTCCGCCGGGGAGAGCGCGAGGTCGATCAGCTGCCGCCAGCCGAGCGCGTCGAGCAGCGCGTCCCTGGTCGACGGCGAGAACCCGGTCGCGAGGCAGACCTTGATCCCGGCCGCGCGCAGCACCGTGATGGTCTCGATCGCGCCCGGCAGCGGCGCCACGTTCCCGGCGCGCACGGACGCCGCGTAATGTTCCTCGAACGCGCTGTTGGCCTGCCGGGCCTGGTCCTCGCCGCCGAGAATCCGCCGGAAGACCTCGATCTTGGACTGGCCCATGGTGTCATGCACGACCCGCTGTGCCTCGTCGTAACCGGGAGCACCGGGACCCAGCCCGAACTGCCCGATGGCCGCATCGAAGGCGGCCAGCACGCCGCCGTCGTCGGCGACCGTCGTGCCGGCCATGTCCAGGCAGGCGGTCGTGATGTGATTCATCGGCGCTCCTTGCTGGCGGCGGGTCGGCGGCTCATGCGAAGGTCTCCTCGGCGATCGCCGGAGCGCAGGTCATGCCGCGGCCGCCGGGCCCGGTGACCAGAACCACGCCGGGCGCGACCGCCGACCGGTGATACAGCTCGTCGGTGGTGACCTGACTGTAGACGCCGGCCCAGCGGCGCTGGGTGGGCGGCAGCGCGGTACCGAGCAGCTTCTCTGCGCGGCCGCGCAGATGGTCGTAGGCGTTCTCATCGACGTCGAAGGCGAACGGCTCGTCGTACTCATGGGTGTCGCCGATGGTCAGGCTGCCGTCGAGCCGCTGCACCATCAGCAGCTGCGCCGCGGCGGCCGCTGCCGCGCGCTCCTGCGGCGGCAGGCGGAGGCGGCCGGGCAGATCATAAGCGGGGTAATAGCGCAGCGAGTCCCCGTCAGCCGCCGAGGTGGTCAGCGCGGCGGGAAACGGCAGAGTCTGCAGCATCTGCAGCCGGACCCGGCGGACCGGCGGCCGCTCGTAACCCGCCAGGTGCGGGCCGGCGATCCCGGTGTGCGCGGCCCCGGTGCACAGCACGACGAGATCCCCGCGGTGCCAGGTGCCGGTGTGGTCGCGCACCGCATGCGGCGCGACCTGAGCGGCCTCCCGGCCCGGCAGCCAGGCGTACCGGGCCGCGCCCTCCGGCGGCGCCGCGTCGGCGCGGCCTCCTTCCGCGGGCCCCTGATCCCCTGCTGGGGGCGCCTGTCCGGTGCCGCCCGCCAGCAGATGGTCGCGGAAGGCGCCCGGCACCAGGCGCGGCTCGACCGCCGCGTCGCGCCGGCACAGCAGCGCGCCGGCGAACGAGCCGCGAAGCGCCGGGTTGAGCTCCCTGGCGGCGCGGGAGTCCAGCAGCTCGTACCCGCGCTGCGCCGCGTCCGGCAGCTGGGCGGCCTCCTTGAGCAGCTGCAGCTCGCCGTCATCGGCGGCGAGCGTCAGGGATCCGTTCGCGCGAAAGCCGGCCGCCGGGACTACAGCACCCAGTTCCTCCCACCGGGCCCTGGCCCGCACCGCGAGGGCCAGCTCTGGTCCCGCCGCCCGGCCGCTCACCCAGACCAGGCCGAAATTCCGGACGCTGGCCCCGCGCGGGCCCGGCTCCCGTTCCAGGTGCACGACGCCGCAGCCGAGCCGCCGGGCCTCGACCGCGTGCATGATGCCGAGCACCCCGCCGCCGACTATCACGACTCGCTCCATCAGGCGGCGTCCTTTCCTCGCGGCGGCCGACCCCCGCGCGCACCGGCCATGCCGTTTCCGGCGATGACACCGCCCGCGCTGCGGGTTCCCGCAACCCCTGTGCAGTAGTCAATCGTGTCGAACTGACAGGACGGTGAACAGCCCGGGACCGATCAGGTCTCCGCCGGGCCAAGCCAGTGCCGCTGGTCCGGGCGGCCCGCCGTACTGGCTGGCCGCGCGGCAGCGGCCGCCTTACGCTGTGGCTGACTAGTCCGGACAGACCGGGCGAACCGCGGAGGCCACAAGATGCAGATACTGGGCGTTGACATCGGCGGCACGGGGATCAAGGCTGCGCCGGTCGACGTGGAGACGGGGACGCTGATCGCCGAGCGCCGCAAGATCGCCACGCCGCAGCCGTCGGAGCCCGGTGCGGTGACCGCGGTCGTCCAGGAACTGGCCCGGGCCTTCGAGTGGAACGGCCCGGCCGGCATCACCTTTCCGGGCGTGGTGCTCGATGGCGTCGTCCGGACTGCCGCCAACGTCGATCCGGCCTGGGTCGGGACGGATGCGGGAAAGCGGTTCGGCGCGGCGACCGGCCTGCCGGTCAACGTGCTCAACGACGCCGACGCGGCCGGACTGGCCGAGATGAAATTCGGCGCCGGCGCCGGGCAGGGCGGCACGGTACTGATCCTGACGCTCGGCACCGGAATCGGGAGCGCCCTGTTCATCGATGGCATCCTCGTGCCGAACACCGAGTTCGGCCATATCGAGATCCGCGGCAAGGAAGCAGAAGCGCGGGCGTCTGAGCATGCACGCGAGGAAGAGGATCTCAGCTGGGGGAAATGGGCGGGCCGGGTCGATGAGTACCTCGAGCACATGGAAAAGCTGCTGTCTCCGAGCCTGATCATCATCGGCGGCGGCGTCAGCAGGAAGTCGGACAAGTTCCTGCCCCTGCTGACCAGCCTGCGCGCGCCGGTCGTGCCGGCCGCGATGCGCAACGACGCGGGTGTCGTCGGCGCGGCCATGTCGGCGGCTTAGCGGGACTGCCGCGAACGCGAGGCCGTCGCCGCCGCAAAACTCAGCTACTACGCGTTACATAGCTGTTACGATCCGCGCATGGCACTTGCACAGGCGCGACGCCTGATGACGACCGCAGCGATCACCGCCGGCCTGGTCACCGCCGTCGGCCTGGCGGCTGCGGGCAGCGCTGACGCCGCCGCGGCCCGGGTCCCCATCACCGGGACCAGCCCGTCCTGGGCGGTCACGGGCCGCTCGCTTGCGGCACCGGAGCTCGCCGGGCCGATAAGCGCCCGCGTCTACCTCGCCGGGCGCGATCCGGCCGGCCTGGCGGCTTACGCCATGGCCGTCGCCACCCCCGGTAACCGCGACTACGGAAAGTACCTCACCGCCGCCCAGGCCCGGCAGCGTTTCGGACCGGCGCCGGGCCAGGTGGCGGCCGTCCGGCAGTGGCTGACCGGCGCCGGCCTGCGGGTTAGTGCCGTCAGCCAGCATTACGTGGCCGTCTCCGGCTCACTGGCCGCTGCGCAGGCCGCCTTTGATGTGCGCTTCGGCCAGTTCAGCGGCCCTGGCGGCCAGCCGGCCCTGGCGCCGGCGCGTGACGCCAGCGTGCCCGCGGCGGTATCCCGCTCCGTCCTGACCATTACCGGCCTGGATACGGCGACTTACCGGATGAAGCCGCAGCTGCCGGGACCGCCCGCGGCCTACTACACCGCCCGGCCGTGCTCGAAATATTTCGGCCAGAGAAAGGCGACGGGCAAGCCGAGAGCCTACGGGCGGCACGTCCCGTGGGTGCTGTGCGGCTACACCCCGCAGCAGCTGCGCAGCGCGTACGGGGCGGCCGCCACCCCGCTGACCGGCAAGGGCGTGACCGTCGCCATCGTCGACGCCTATGCCTCACCCACCATGCCAGCCGACGCCAATCAGTACGCCGCCGCCGTCGGGGACAAGCCATTCCGGCCCGGCCAGTACCAGCAGGTGCTGCCTGCGGCGTTCGAGAACGAGCGTGAGTGCGGGGCGGCCGGCTGGTACCCGGAAGAGAGCCTGGATGTCGAGGCCGTGCATGCGATGGCACCCGACGCGAAGGTGGTCTACGTGGGCGCGGCCGACTGCACCGATCAGAGCCTGCTCGATGCGCTCAGCCGGATCGTGGACTACCACCTGGCCAGCGTGGTCAGCGACTCCTGGGATGGCGTGGAGAGCGGCACGTCGCCGGCGCTGCGGGCGGCCTACGACCAGATCTTCGCCCAGGGCGCCGTCCAGGGCATCGGCTTCGACTTCTCCGCCGGTGACTGCGGCTACGAGAACCCGGCCACTTCCTGCGGGGCCGGCGACGGCTCGACCCGCAATCAGGTCAACTACCCCGCCTCCTCGCCCTGGGTGACCGCCGTGGGCGGTACCAGCCTGGCCATCGGCAAGAGCAATAACTACCGGTGGGAGACCGGCTGGGGCGAGTTCGGCACCGGGCTGAACACGCGCGGGACGGCGTGGCGTCCTTCGCCGCCCGGCACCTACCCCGGCAGCTACCTCTACGGTTCAGGCGGGGGCACCAGCACGGCCTACCGCCAGCCTGCCTATCAGGCGGGCGTGGTGCCGGCTTCCCTCGCGCGGCGGCTGCCGGACGGCAGGATGAGCAGGAAGCCAATGCGCGAGGTGCCGGATGTCGCCGCCGACGCCGATCCGCAGACGGGATTCCTTTACGGGGAGACCGTCGTGCTGAAGAACGGCAAGACGGGCTTCCAGCTCAGCCGCATCGGCGGCACCAGCCTGTCGTCGCCGTTGTTCGCCGGGGTGGAAGCCGACGCGGCCCAGGTCACCGGCAGGCGCACACTCGGATTCGCCAATCCGCTCCTCTACCAGCTGGCCGGCTCCCCCGCGTTCCACGACGTCACCGACACGCCGCTGGGCCGCCGCGTCAAGATCGCGGTCACTAGGAACGACTACACCAACCCGGCCCTGGCCGGCGGGCCGGTCCGCACTACGCTGCGCACGTTCGGCATGGACGGCGGCGGCACCGCGCTGCTGCAGGCCACCCGCGGATACGACGACGTGACCGGCGTCGGATCCCCGGCGGCCGGATTCTTCGCCCATTTCGTCTCGCACTGATCGCAGCCGCTCCCCCTGGGCGGCCTGACAACAGCCTTCCCCGGGCTACCGCAGTAGGCGGGCGGGCAGCATCCGCTGCCCGCC
>JBKQMG010000013.1:0-13535 GCA_052146815.1 Streptosporangiaceae bacterium
GCTCTGCTCGCGGAGACTGCGCCAGTGACGGCGCCTTAGCGGGCCCTAGGCGTACTGCCGTGGGCAGTACACCCTAAGGCTGGACCGCACCATCGAGCTCCTGGGCGTACCAGCCGCTCAGCGGGACCTCCTCGACGTCCTCGCCGGTCTGCGGCGCGTCGATCAGCTCGTTGTGGCCCACGTACATGCCGACGTGCGAGTTGCCGGCAAAGCCGAGGATGTCGCCGGGCTGCAGATCGTTGAGCGGAACCGACGGCAGCGAGCTCATCTGAGCGTAGCTGACGCGCGCAATGGACACGCCGGCCGACGCCCAGGCCGCCATCATGAGCCCCGAGCAGTCGAACGAGCTCGGGCCCGTCGCGCCCCAGACGTAGGGGTCGCCAATGTGGGCGAAGGCGTAAGCGACCGCTTGCGCCGCCTGACCGGTGGCGCCCTTCGGCGGAGCCGGTGGCTTCTGCGTGCTGGTGCCGCCGCCTGTACCGGTACCGCCGCCGCCCGGCAGGGCCGTCTGCCGCTGAGCAGGCGTGAGCTGCGCGACCAGTGTCTTCTCCTGGCCGATCAGCTTGCTGAGCGACTGCTTGCGCTTGGTCAGGCCCGCCTTCAGCTGGGCGATGCCCTGCTCGGTGCGCTTGGCTGACTGCTGCGCGCTGGTGAGTTCACGGGCCGCGGAGACGAATTGCTGCATCGCCGCGCGGTTAGCTGACGACAGTTCGGTCAGGATCGACGACTGGTTGAGGATCTGCTGCGGGTTGCCCGAGGTCAGCAGCGCCGCCGACGAGTTCAGGGTGCCGTCTTCATAGGCCGTCGCCGCAATGCTGCCGATCTGCGACCGCATCGACTCGAACCGGGCGCGATAGCGGGCCTCCTCGCGGTTGACCAGAGCGAGCCGCTGGTTAGCCGCCGTCAGCTCCTGCTGCACCTGGTCGAACTGCTGGCCCACCCGGTCGGCCTCGTTGTTCAGGCTGTTGAGCCGATGCTGAACCTGCGCGAGGGTCGGCTGAGGCGAGGCTCCGGCGACGCCGCCGACCATGACAATTGCACCAGTCGCGACGAGGCTGATAGCGACAGCCGCGCCGCGTTTGCTCACACTTCTGCGAACTGATGGCTTCTGCACGTGCGCGGCACGCTCCTTCTCCCACGTTCGCCTGCCGGGTCAGCTGACGGGTTCGGGCTGTGGAAGATGCCCTACGGCCGGTCCGCCTGGCGGACCCGGCCGATTCACCCCTGGAGCGGACCTGATCGGATGCCAGGCCTTCTCCGGTGGGTCCCCGGCTCTCCCGCTGGCCCCGTGGCCAGCGATGATGATTCGGCGCGGCCGGCCGCCGCCGCCACCGTGGCGGCTGCTGAGCAGTCGGCTCGGTGCCCGACACTAGTGACGCCAGAGGGTGGATTCAACCGCTTCGGACACTCTCGTGGCGCGTGTTGAAAGTCTCACCGGAATAACGAACCCATAACGACACAACCACCCGCCGGCCAATGGATGCCAAGGTGCGCGGTGTGACCACAGCAAGACTGTCAGTGTGCCGTTCTAGCGTGAACGCGTGACAAGCCCGCTGGCGGCCGACGGCCCGCTCCCTCCGCTGGCGCAGATTGACCTCGTCGTGGTGGATGTGGAGACCACGGGTTGGCTGCCCGAGCAGGCCGCCATCACCGAGATCGGCGCCGTGCGGCTGTCCGCCGGGCAGGCCGCCGGTGAGTTCTCGACCCTGGTCAATCCCGGGCAGCCCATTCCGGCGGAAATTGCCGGGCTGACCGGCATCACCGACGAACTGGTCGCCCCGGCGCCGCCGATTGGCGAAGTGCTCCCCTGGTTCCTGGCTTTTGCCAGCGGGTGCGTGCTCGCCGCGCACAACGCGCCCTTCGACATCGGCTTCCTGTCCGCCGCAGCGCAGTCGTCCGGCATCGGCTGGCCCGCCTTCGCGGTGATCGACACCGCCGTGCTGGCCAGGCTGGTGATCGGCGGTGTCCCCGGGCCGTCGGGAATGCCCGACTGCAAGCTGGCCACGCTGGCGGAATTCTTCGCGACCAGGACGGCGCCCTGCCATCGCGCGCTGGCGGACGCGCAGGCGACCGCCGATGTCCTGGTCGGGCTGCTCGCCCTGCTGGCTGCCCCGCGCCCGCCCGTGCTCGCCGCGCTCGGCGCATGACGAGGCGGAGGCGGTACGCTACTGCCGCGATGGGGCACAGGCTCCCACCGGCAAGGAGGCGGCAGTGGTCACGGCTATCGTTTTGATCAAGGCCGATGTCGCGCGCATCCCGGAGACGGCCGAGACGATCGTGCAGATCCCTCAGGTCAGTGAGGTGTACTCAGTGACCGGCGAGTTCGATCTTGTCGCCATGGTCCGGGTCCGTGACCATGAGGAACTCGGCGACGTGATTCCCGGCACCCTGAACAAGGTGGCGGGCGTCACTCACACCGAGACTCACATCGCGTTCCGCACGTACTCCCGGCACGACCTCGAGGCCGCCTTCGCGATCGGCTATCCCGAGCCCGCCTGATCCGTCAGGAGCCGCTGAGCGCCAGCCGGCGGCTGGCGGCGGCCCAGCGCACAAGCAGGTCGCTTGCCGCGCCGGAGTCGACAGCACTGCCTGCCCGGGCGTAGCCGTCAGCCAGCGCCGCCGTCAGGGCGCCCGGGCCGGGCACGCCCGCTTCCGCGGCGAGCGCAGCCGCAGCGTTCAGAAGGGCGATGTCGCGCACCGGCCCGTGCTGGCCGCCGAGGAAAGCCCGTGCTGCTCCCGCGTTAACCGTGGCGTCGCCGCCGCCGAGGTCCTCCGGCCGGGCGCGCTTGATGCCCAGGTCCGCGGGATCGAATGAGGTCTCGCTGACGGTGCCGCCGTGCACGATCCACACCGTGGACGGCGATGTCGTCGTGAGCTCGTCCAGTCCGTCGTCGCCGTGGAACACCAGCGCCGAGGTGCCCCGGCCCGCCAGCACCCCGGCCAGGATCGGGCCTATCCGCCGGTCCGCGACGCCGACGGCCTGCGCACTCGGCCGCGCCGGGTTGGCGACCGGGCCGAGGATGTTAAAGACAGTAGGCACGCCGAGCTCTCGCCGCGGCACGGCGGTGTGCCGCAGCGCCGGATGATACAGGGGAGCGAAAAGGAAGCCGATCCCCGTCTCGTCCACCAGCTGCTCGGTGGCCGAGGGCGGCAGGTCGATGACGACGCCGAGCACCTCGAGAACGTCAGCCGTGCCGCACGCAGAAGATGCGGCACGGTTGCCGTGCTTGACCATCCGCGCGCCCGCGGCGGCAGCCGCGATCGTGCCCATCGTGGAGATATTGACGGTGCGGGCACCATCGCCGCCCGTTCCGACCAGGTCAACGACCCGGCCGCCGACACTGAGCGGGGTCGCGTGCGCCAGCATCGCCTCCGCCAGGCCGCTCACCTCACCTGCGGTCTCACCCTTAATCCGCAGCGCGACGCCGAACCCGGCGATCTGGGCCGGGGTCGCCGCCCCGTCCATGATCTCGCTCATCGCCCACGCCGTCTCCTCGGCGGTGAGCGTCTCGCCTTTGATCAGCGCGCCGATCAGGGGCGGCCAAGCGGTACGCGAGTCCATGGCGGCTCCCTGGAATCGGAGGTCACAGTGTCGGTGAGGTCACAGTGCCGGATGAGTCACAGTGCCGGAGACGACACCGTGTTGCGGATGGCACAGTGTTGCGGATGGCACCGGGCAGAGGTCGCTGTGCCAGGCGTGAGCCGCGCCGCCTGCTCAGGCCTGCGCGATCGCCGTTCCGGCTGCGCGCTGGCGCATCAGGCCGGCGAGCGCCTGGGCCAGGGCCGCGGGGTCGATGGGATGGCTGACGACGGCGTCGGCGCGCGACCAGGTGGCCAGCCAGCCGTCATCCACCCGGCCGATGATCAGCAGCACCGGCGGGCAGTTGTAGACCTCGTCCTTCGCCTGGCGGCATACGCCCATGCCGCCCGCGGGCTGGGCCTCCCCGTCGAGTACCATCACGTCCGCGCCGCCGGCGTCCAGCAGCCGGATCAGGGCCGGATGGGTGGCCACCTCGATCACTTCGGCTTCCGGCACGTCAGGCGCGGGTCGGCGGCCAATCGCGAGCTTGATCCTGGCCCGGGTGTCGGCATCATGGCTGTACACAACGACCTTCATGAAACTGGATGTTACCGACCTGGGGGGTCGGGCGGCGTCCCCCTACGCGGTGTCGTAATAATGGGCGCGTGGCGACAGCAACGACCGAGGCCGTTCCGCGCTCTCCAGCGAGCAGGCCGAACCTTGTCAGTGTCGGGACAATCATCTGGTTGTCATCCGAACTCATGTTCTTCGCGGGCCTGTTCGCCATGTACTTCACCATCCGCTCGGTCGATAAGGGCCTGGGCAAGGCGTGGCCGGAAGCGACGCTGGACCTGCGCCTGGCGACGATCAACACGATCGTGCTGCTGCTGTCGAGCGTGACCTGCCAGCTGGGCGTGTTCGCCGTCGAGCGCGGCAAGGTCAGGCGGTCGGGCCGGATCTGGAACGTGGGCAGCTGGGGCCTGCGCGAGTGGTACGTGCTGACCTTCTTCATGGGCCTGTACTTCGTCCTCGGCCAGATGTACGAGTGGTGGGACCTGGTCAAGCACCAGCACGTCACGATCGCTTCCAGCAACTACGGCTCGGTGTTCTACCTGGCCGAGGGGTTCCACGGGCTGCACGTCTCCGGCGGACTGGTCGCGTTCCTGTTCCTGCTGGGCCGTACCTTCGCGGCCAAACGGTTCACTCGCGAGCAACAGGTCAGCGCGATCGTCGTCTCCTACTACTGGCATTTCGTCGACGTCGTGTGGATCGGCCTGTACACGACCATTTACCTGATCCACTGACCGGGAACTGGGGAAAGCAGTGATTTCGATCACCCCGCGGCGACGGCATCTCGCGAGTTATGCCGTGGTCCTGCTGGGTCTGCTCCTGGTGGGCGCGGCCTATGCCGCCATCACCGGGACGGCGACGTCAGCGTCGGCCTCAGCGCCCAACGCCGCCCAGCAGGCGCAGATAGCCCAGGGCAGAAGCATCTACGAGGCGAACTGCTCCAGCTGTCACGGCTTTGCCGCCCAGGGCCAGAGCGGGGTCGCGCCGAGCCTGATCGGCGTCGGCGCCGCGGCCGTCTACTTCCAGGTGAGCACGGGCCGGATGCCGGCCAAGGAGTCAGATGCCGAGCAGGCGCGCAAGCCGCCGAAGCTGAACGAAACGCAGACGCTGGCCGTCGCCGCCTACATCCAGTCGCTGGGCGGCGGCCCCGAGATCCCGTCCGCCGCACAGGTCAGCACCAGGGGCGCGGACGTCGCCCTGGGCCAGTCGCTGTTCATCGCGAACTGCGCTCAGTGCCACAACTTCTCCGGCGCCGGCGGTGACCTTACCTACGGCAAGTACGCGCCGCCGCTGACCCAGGCGACGCCTAAGCAGATCTACACGGCAATGCTGACGGGTCCCGAGGCGATGCCGGTATTCAACGACAGCACCGTCACGCCCGCGCAGAAGAGAGACATCATCGCCTACATCACGGGCGAGCGATCCCAGCCGAACCCCGGTGGCTTCAGCCTCGGCAGGGTCGGCCCGGTAACCGAGGGCCTGGTCGCGTTCCTCGGTCTGCTGCTGTTCATGGTGCTCGCGGCGATCTGGATAGCCGCGAAGCAGGGGAGGACCGATGAGGAACACTGACCAGCCAGAGGACGGCGGCGCGGGCCGCCCAGCAGGCGCGGGCCAGGCGGCTGGCGACCTGGGGGAAGAGAGCCCGGCAGCTCCGCACCGGCTGATCGGCACTCCGGCGCCCGCGCAGGCACGCACCCTGCTCGGACAGGCCGACGGCGGCCAGCAGCCGCATCGTGAGCTGCCCGCCGGGCCTGCTGACCCGGCCAGGGCGAAGCGGGCCGAGAAGCTGGTGGCGCTGTGCTTCATCATCGCGATGCTGGCCGGGGTGGGCTTCCTGGTCTTCTACGCGCTGATTGACGTGGGCACGGTCGAAAGGGTGCTGCATTCCAACCTGGCCCTCGGCTCGTCCATGGGGGTGACCTTCGTCGCCATGGGCGTCGGGGCCACCATCTGGGTGCGGCACCTGATGCCGACGGTCGAGCAGACTGAGCAGCGCCACCCGATGGCCTCCCCCGAGGATGCCCGCGAGGCCTTCGCCGAGACCTTCACCGAGGGCGCCGAGGCCAGCCAGATCACCAAGCGGCCGCTGGTCCGCAGGACCCTGCTGGCGGCGACGGTGCCGATCGCGGTGGCCCCGCTGTTCCTGCTGCGGGACATGGGCCCGCTGCCGGGCACCAGCCTGGACCACACGGTCTGGCGCAAGGGCCTGCGGCTGATGACCTACGCCAGCAACACCCCGCTGACGCCCGGCGACTTCGACACCCCCGGCAGTATGATCACCGTCGTGCCCGAGGGATACCAGGACGACGACAATGCCCTGGCCAAGGCGGCCGTGATCCTCATCAAGTTCGCCCCGGGCGAGCTGCAGCCGCCGACCGTGATGAACTGGACCGTAGATGGAATCGTCGCCTACTCCAAGATCTGCACGCACCTGGGCTGCCCGGCTGCGCTGTACGAGCAGACCACGCATCACATTCTCTGCCCGTGTCACCAGTCCACCTTCGATGCGCCGCGGGGCGCACAGGTGATCTTCGGACCCGCCACCCGGCCACTGCCGCAGCTGCCGATGACGGTGAACTCGGCGGGCTACCTGGTGGCGCGCAGCGACTTCCACGAGCCGGTGGGCCCGAGTTTCTGGGAGCGATCATGAGTTCTGGTCCGCTGGCGGGAGCCGGCGCCTGGGTGGACGACAGGTTCGGCGCCGCGAAGGGCGCCCGGGTCCTGCTCCGCAAGATCTTCCCCGACCACTGGTCGTTCCTGCTCGGCGAGATCGCGCTGTATTCGTTCATCATTCTGCTGCTGACCGGTACGTTCCTGACGCTGTGGTTCCAGCCCAGCATGACCAGCGTCGTCTACCACGGCTCCTACACCCATCTGGACGGCGTCCGGATGAGCGAGGCGTACGCGTCCACGCTGAACATCAGCTTCGACGTGCGCGGCGGCCTGCTGATGCGCCAGATTCACCACTGGGCCGCTGACCTGTTCGTGGCCGCGATCATGGCGCACATGATCCGGATCTTCTTCACCGGCGCCTACCGCAAGCCGCGTGAGGTCAACTGGCTGATCGGCATCGTGATGCTGACCCTGAGCCTGCTCGAGGGCCTGGCCGGCTACTCGCTGCCCGACGACCTGCTGTCTGGCGCAGGCCTGCGGATTCTCGAGGGCGTCATCCAGACGATCCCGATCGTCGGCACTTACCTGGCGTTCTTCCTCTTCGGCGGCGCGTTCCCCAGCAGCAGCATCATCCCGCGGCTGTACATCATCCACGTGCTGCTGCTGCCGGGCCTGTTCCTGGCGCTGATCACCGCGCACCTGTTCATCATGTTCCACCAGAAGCACACGCAGATGCCGGGCAAGGGCCACACCAACGAGAACGTGGTCGGCGCGCCGATGTACCCGTTCTTCATGGCCAAGACCGGCGCGTTCTTCTTCTTCACCTTCGGCGCGCTGGCCCTGGCGGGCACGTTCGCGCAGATCAACCCCATCTGGCTGTACGGGCCGTTCTCGCCGGTCTCTATCTCGTCGGGCACCCAGCCTGACTTCTACATGGGCATGCTGGAGGGCGCGCTGCGGGTGATGCCTGCCTGGCAGTGGGTCATCTTCGGGCACACGATTGCCTTCAACGTGCTGATCCCCGCGCTGCTGCCGCTCGGGCTGCTGTTCACCGGGGCCGCACTGTGGCCCTTCATCGAGCAGTGGGTCACCGGCGACAAGCGGGAACATCACCTCAACGACCGGCCGCGCAACGCTCCGGCCAGGACAGGCATCGGCGTCGCCGTGATCAGCTGGTACGGCGTGCTCTGGCTGGAGGGTGCCAACGACCTGATCGCCGATCACTTCGATATCCCGCTCTATGTGACGACCTACGTCGCGCGGGTAGCGATCTTCGTCGTCCCGGTAATCGCCTACATCATCACCAAGCGCATCTGCCTGGGGCTGCAGCGCAAGGACGTCCACCTGCTCGAGCACGGCGTCGAGCTGGGCATCATTCGCCAGCTGCCGAGCGGGGAGTTCCTGGAGGAAACCAGGCCTCTCACCCCGGACGAGATCGACGTGGTGGCCGTCCGGCCGGATGTTCCGGCGCTGCCCTCGGGCGACGGCGACGGCGACGGCGAGGCGATCCCGGCTCCGGGCATGCGCGGCGTCACCGGCAAGGTGCGCGAGCGGCTGCACCGGGTGATGACCGAGAGCGTGCCGCTGCCCGAGCTGACCGCCAACGGCCACGGGAACGGCCATGGCAACGGGCACGGGCACGCTGTCGAGGGCAACGGCCACGGCGGCGAGCACGCGCCTGCTGCGGTGCGCCCTGGCGAGGACACCTCGGACGGGACCGGCTCCGGCAGCTGAGGACGGCCAGGACCGTGTCCGCTGCTACGGCTGCTCCCGTAGCAGCGGACAGGGCTTGTCCGCCTTCTGACCGCCGTCTGCATCATGCTGGTGCCGTCGCTCGGCATCGGCACTTACCTGCTGCTCGCGGGTCCCGATCACACCGAAACTCAGGTGTGCGTGCTGGCCATCTGGCTGGTGCTGGACCGGGCCCCGGCACGCTGATGGGCACCGGTCCTGGTCGCGGTCCTGCTGGCCTGGGCGCAGATCGCCGACATGCTGGTGTTCTACGAGGGCGTCCTGCCGCTGGTCATCGGCTGCGCCGTGCGAGGACGACCGCACGGCGCAGCTGCCGGCAGCTGCAGCATGAAGATCTGCATCCCCGTGCCTGAGCTCCGGAAGATCCTGGGCCCGCCCGCTGCCACGTACCTGGTGGACGGGTACCAGGTACTGGTCTGGCGCCAGAACCTGCTCTCGCACCGGCACCCGCTCTACTGGTGCGGGAACGTGTGGCCCTGGGTTACGCAGGTTCCGCCATCCAACACGCCCTGCAGGTGATCGGGGCTGGCGTCAGAGAATCGGATTCCCCGCCGGTGACCGCGATCCGGGTACGGCGCCGGATCAGTGCGCGTAGTGGCCGCGGTAGTACTCGAAGACGAAGCCGATCATGCTGAGGATAATCGCGAGGCCGCCCAGCAGGAACAGCCACCAGCCGACGGCCATGCCGAGTGCGGCCAGCGCGCCCGCCAGGCCGACGAACAGCGGCCACCAGCTGTGCGGGCTGAAGAAGCCCAGTTCGCCGGTGCCCTGGTAGATCTCGCCCTGCGGGTCGTCCTCCGGCCGGATGGGCAGCCGACGGCCGGTGAACAGGAGGTAGAACCCGGTCAGGAAGGCCAGGCCGACGGCCAGCGCAAGCGCGGTGGTGCCGGTCGGGTCATGCGACACGTTCCAGTAGACCAGGTCCGCCGCGCCGAAGAACAGCGCGCAGCCCAGGAACAGGTAGCCCTCGACCTTCATGCGCAATCCCCTGTCGTCATCGAGCCGGTCACGCTAAGCACCGCCACCGCTGCCCGTACTGCCGCCGCCCGTACTGGCCCCGCCGGTACTGACGCCAGCGTCGATCTGGCGTTGATGATCAGCGCTGCGATCCCGGCCGGTCCTGATGTGCGGATAGTGCAGGTCGAACGCCGGGCGCTCCGAGCGGATCCGCGGGATCGAAGTGAAGTTGTGCCGCGGCGGCGGGCAGGAAGTCGCCCACTCCAGCGAGTTGGCAAAGCCCCACGGGTCGTCGGCCGTGACCCGCTCGCCATGCTTGTGCGTCTTGTAGACGTTGTAGAGGAAGATAAAAGTAGACGCGCCGAGGATCAGCGACCCGATGGTCGAGATCTGGTTCAGCGTGGTGGCGCTGCCGGGCAGGCCCGGGTAGTTGGCAACGCGGCGGGGCATGCCCTCGACGCCCAGCCAGTGCTGCACCAGGAACGTCATGTTGAAGCCGATGAACACGGCCCAGAAGTGCCACTTGCCCAGCGTGTGGTCCAGCATCTTCCCGGTCCATTTCGGCCACCAGAAATAGAATCCGCCGAACATGCAGAACACCACCGTGCCGAACAGCACGTAGTGGAAGTGCGCCACGACGAAGTAGGAGTCGCTGACCGCGAAGTCCAGCGGCGGTGACGCCAGGATGACGCCGGTCAGGCCGCCGAACAGGAAGACCACCAGGAAGCCGAGGATAAACAGCATCGCGGGCTCGAAGGTGATCTGACCGCGCCAGATACTGCCGACCCAGTTGAAGAACTTCACCCCGGTCGGCACGGCGATCAGGAACGTCATGAAGGAGAAGAACGGCAGCAGCACCGCGCCGGTGGTGAACATGTGATGCGCCCACACAGTGAGTGACAGGCCCGCGATGGCGATGGTCGCGCCGACCAGGCCCTTGTAGCCGAAGAGCGGCTTGCGCGCGAAGACCGGCAGGATCTCGGTGGCGATGCCGAAGAACGGCAACGCCACAATATAGACCTCGGGATGGCCGAAGAACCAGAACAAGTGCTGCCACAAGATGGCGCCACCGCTGGAGGCGCTGAAGACCTGGGCCCCGAGTTTTCGGTCCGCCTCCAGCACCAGCAGCGCGGCGGTAAGGACCGGGAACGCCAGCAGCACCAGCATGCTGGTCAGCAGGATGTTCCAGGTGAAGATCGGCATCCGGAACATGGTCATGCCCGGGGCGCGCATGCACAGGATCGTGGTGATGAAGTTGACACCGCCGAGGATGGTGCCGAGGCCCGCGAGCGCCAGGCCCATGATCCACATGTCCCCGCCGATGCCCGGCGAGTACTGAGCGCTAGTCAGCGGCGAGTAGGCGTACCAGCCGAATGAGGCGGCGCCGCCGGGCGTGATGAAGCTCAGCAGCAGGATGATCCCGCCGAAGAGGAAGAAGTAATAGCTGAGCAGGTTCAGCCGCGGGAACGCCACGTCGGGCGCACCGATCTGCAGCGGCATGATCTCGTTGGCGAAGCCCACGAACAGCGGGGTGGCGAACAGCAGCAGCATGATCGTGCCGTGCATGGTGAACAGCTCGTTGTACTGCTGGTCGGACACGATGTGGTTATTGGGCCCGAAGAGCTGAATGCGCATGATCATCGCCATCAGCCCGCCGATCATGAAGAAGGCGAACGACGTGATCAGGTACAGGTGCCCGATGATCTTGTGGTCGGTCGAGGAGAGCCAGTCCGCGAGGATCGAGCCCTTCCGGTAGCTACGCGGCGCAGCGATGACTTCCTGCTGGCGCGGCTGGTCGACGGTGGTCACTGAGCACCCCCAGATGCGTTCTGCTGCGCCTGCTGCGTCCTAATCCACTGCTTGAACTGCGCAGGCGTAACAATTTTCACGGTGAAGAGCATCCGGCTGTGATAAAGGCCGCAGAGCTCCGAGCAGCGTCCGGTCCAGGTCCCGGTTCTCGTAGGCGTTACCTCGAAGTGGTTAGGGTGGAACGGGATGACGTCGCGCTTGAACTCGAACGGCACGATCCAGAACGAGTGGATGACATCGGTTGACGTCAGGTTGAACCGCACGGTCTCGTTCTCGGGAATCTCCAGCAGCGGCAGGTGCTGCTGTTTCCAGGCCAGGTCCGGGTTCCACTGCTGACCTATCTCGGTCACTATGCCGGGCGGGATCGGAACCTGACTGTCGCCCGGGCCGCCACTCACTTTGCTCACGCTCTGCGCGCCGACCGGGTACTGCGGGTACTGGAACGCCCAGCTCCACTGGAAGCCGATCACGTTGACGGTCACGTCCGGATGCGGCGAGAGCTTGTCGATGTAGTTCTCGTCCCGCGCGGTGAAGTAGAACAGCACCCCGACCATGACGAACGGCAGCACCGTGTAAAGGATCTCGATGGGCAGGTTGTAGCGGACCTGCGCGGGGATCTTGTCGCCGCGCTTGCGGTAGAAGATGACCGCCCAGATGATCGCGCCCCAGACCACGGCGCCCACCAGAAGCGCCGCGAGCCAGGAGCCCTGCCACAAAGTCAGGGTCACCTGGCCCTGCTTAGTAGCAGGCGGCAGGAAACCGAGCCTCGGCAGGTTCTTGGAATCGCAGCCGGTCGTGAGGACGGCCAGGCCCGCCAGCAGGACAGTGCCCGACACCCAGCGCGGCGCGCGGCGCGCTTCCTCCCCGTGGCGCGGGGTACTGCGGATGGGACTCACGGATTGCCTTCCCCAGCGGAGACTCCCGGCGCCAGCGGCCGGCTGCGAGCTCTGTCCTACAGGCTGTCGTGGAAACAGTACAACGGACCCCGCGCCCAGTTCCCAGTACCCCCGCCAGATTGCGGTGACCGCAGGGCCGCGCGTCCCCGTGACCAGCGAGGCGGCCTTAGGCTCGTAGCCGTGGCCTACTTCGATGCGGCGTCCGGCGAGCCGCTGCATCCGGCCGGGCGGCAGGCCCTGCTGGCGGCCCTGGATGACGGCTGGGCGGACCCGGCGCGGCTGCACCGGGAGGGCAGGAAGGCCCGGCTGCTGCTCGATGAGGCGCGTGAGGCGGTGGCGGCGGTCCTGCGCTGCCGGGCCGATGAGCTGTCTTTCACCAGTTCCGGTACCGACGCCGTGCACCTGGCCCTGCTCGGGGCGGTCGGGGCCCGCCAGTCGGCGCGCCGCGGCCCCGGCCACGTGGTCGTCAGCGCGGTGGAGCACTCTTGCGTGCTGAACGCTGCCGCCTGGGCCGAGCGGTCCGGGACGGCCGTGACCTTGACCGGTGTCGACGCTAGCGGCCGGGCCGATCCTGGCGAGATCTCGGTCGCCATCGGCCGCGAGCGCACGGTGCTGGCGTGCCTGCAGGCGGCCAACCACGAAGTCGGGACACTGCAGCCCGTCGAGGAGGCAGCGCAGCTCTGCGAGCGAGCTGGTGTCCCCCTGCTCGTCGATGCAGCCGCCCTCGCGGGACGGATGCCAGTCCCGCCCGGCTGGTCAATGCTGGCCGCGAGCGCGCACAAATGGGGCGGCCCCGCCGGCGTGGGCGTCCTGGCTGTCCGCACGGGCACGCGCTGGCGGCCGCCGCGGCCCGCCGCCGGCCGTGAGTCCGGCCGCTCCCCCGGCTTCCCCAACGTCCCGGCGATCGTGGCCGCAGCAGCAGCACTGCAGGCCTTCCAGGCGGAAACCGCCGTCGGTGACGGCGCCCTGCGCGCGCTGTGCGACCAGATCAGGACGACGGTCCCGGACGTCGTTCCCGACGTCGTCGTGCATGGCGACCCGGTGCGACGGCTGCCGCATATCGTCACGTTCTCCTGCCTGTACGTGGACGGCGAGGCCCTCGTCACTGAGCTGGACAAGCGGGGGTTCTCTGTTTCGTCCGGAAGCTCATGCGCCTCCGACACCCAGCAGCCGAGCCACATCCTCGAGGCCATGGGCGCGCTTACTCACGGCAACGTCCGGGTATCGCTTCCCCGTGGCACGCAGCAGGCAGACATCGGCAAGTTCCTGAGCGTTCTGCCTGGCGTGGTGGCACGTTTGCGTGACACTGTCGGAGCGTACGGTGATGCCGACCGCCCGGACGACCCCTACGTGGAGGTAACCGCGTGACCCCCGCGCCGAACACACCGCCGACTCCGGTCGGGGGGGGGGGGCGCGGC
>JBKQMG010000014.1:0-6695 GCA_052146815.1 Streptosporangiaceae bacterium
CGGTACCAACCCCGCCGGCCCCGACTAGGAGTATGCGCATGACGGGATCCTAACGCTGGCCTTGGTTCTGAACTACGAGACCAGTGGTGATATGTAGCTGTTACAACGGAAATCGTTGCCTGGACGCGTTGCTACATGCTAGAACCGTTGCACGCGGGTACGGAAGTCGTCGTGCCGTACTATCCGACCAAGTACCCGGCGGCGGTAAGTCGCGCAGCGTGTCCGGCCCGGCACGATCGGGTGACTCCAGGAGGGGTACGACATGGCCACCCTTACGCCAGACCTGCAGCCAGTAGAGGAATACAAGGACAAGGGCCTCAAGGGCGGCGCGCTCGGCCTGGTCTCCAGCGTGGTAATGGGAGTCGCCTCGACCGCTCCGGCCTACAGCCTGGCGGCGACCCTGTTCTTCGTGGTCGCCGCCGTCGGCCTCAAGTCGCCTGCGGTCGCGGTACTGGCGTTCATCCCGATGCTGCTGTGCTCGATCGGCTACAGCGAGATGAACAAGGCCGACCCGGACTGCGGGACGACGTTCACCTGGGCCTCGCGGGCCTTCGGCCCGAAGACCGGCTGGGCGGGCGGCTGGGCCATTGTCGCGGCCGACGTCCTGGTCATGGCCAGCCTCGCCCAGGTCGCCGGCCAGTACGTGTTCCTCCTGTTCCAGGGACAGAACAGCGCGATCGGGACAAACCCGTCCAGCGGCTGGGTGCTCCTGGTGGGGATCCTCTGGATCGTCGCCATGAGCTACATCTGCTACCGCGGCATTGAGGTCTCGGCATGGTTCCAGCGCATCCTGCTGAGCATCGAGGTCGTCATGCTCCTCGTGCTGTCGGTGACCTCGCTGGTCAAGGTGGCCAACAGCCACCCCGCCGGGTCGGTCAGCCCGAGCCTGGGCTGGCTGCTGCCGACCCACCTGAGCCTCTCCGCCTTCATCAGCGGGCTGATCCTCATGCTGTTCATCTACTGGGGCTGGGACACCGCTGTCTCCGTCAACGAGGAGACCGCCGACAAGGCGAGGACCCCGGGCCGGGCGGCCATCATCTCGACCGTGCTGCTGCTCGTCACCTACGCGATCGTCATCTTCTCCGTCCAGGCCTTCGCCGGGGTGGGCACGAAGGGCGTCGGCCTGACGAATCCGGCGCACCAGTTCGACGTGCTGTCGGTGACCGGCAGCGCCATCTTCGGCACCAGCGCGCTGGGCACGTTCCTGTCCCGGCTGCTTATCCTGATGGTGCTCACGTCGGCTGCCGCGTCGACCCAGACGACGATCCTCCCGACCGCCAGGACGACCCTGTCGATGGCGGCCTACAAGGCCATTCCCCAGTCCTTCGCCAAGATCCATCCCCGGTACCTGACGCCGACGGTGTCGACCATCGTGATGTGCATCATCTCGATCGCGCTCTATATCCCGCTGAATTTCATTGCCGGCGGCAACCCGATCGGCGATGCGGTCACCGCGATCGGCCTCTACATCGCCTTCTACTACGGGCTGACGGCCTTCTCCTGCGTCTGGTATTACCGCAGGACGCTGACCAGCAGTGCCCGCAACCTGTGGATGCAGGGCATCCTGCCGCTGCTCGGCGGCGTGATCATGTACGCGGCAGGCATCTACAGCCTGCAGAGCGACTGGGTCTACACCACCGGCTACACCTACTGGACGGTGCCTGGCCTGAACTGGAAGATCGGCGGCATCTTCATCATCGCGTTCCTGTCCGCGCTGGTGGGCGTGCTCGGGTTCATCTTCATGCGGGTGACCGCCCCGGCGTTCTTCCGGAAGGAGACGCTGACCCGGGCCACCCCGACGCTAGTCCCGGACGAGTAAGCCGGGCGGCGCAGAGGGCGGCTCGCACGCGCCGCGGCGACACGGTTTCGCCGCCGCGGCGCGGCTGTCGGCGGCAGCGCCTAGGCTGGATTGGTGACTGCGACGGCTGTTGATTTCCTTCTGGACGGGCTGAACCCGCAGCAGCGTGCGGCTGTCACGCACGAGGGCAGCCCGCTGCTCATCGTGGCCGGCGCGGGGTCGGGCAAGACCCGGGTGCTGACCTACCGGATCGCCTACCTGCTGGCGGAGCGGGGCGTCGCGCCGAGCGAGATCCTCGCCATCACCTTCACCAACAAGGCGGCCGGCGAGATGGCGGCCCGCGCGGCGGCGCTGACCGGCGCGCGGGCGCGGGCGATGTGGCTGACCACATTCCACTCGGCCTGCGTCCGGATCCTGCGCCGCGAAGGCCGGCGGTTCGGGTACCCGTCGTCGTTCTCGATCTACGACCAGGCCGACTCGCAGCGGCTGATGGCCCTGGTCTGCCGCGAGCTGGAGCTCGACCCCAAGTACTTCCCGCCGAAGGCGATGGCGGCGCAGGTCTCCAATCTCAAGAACGAGCTGATCGACTACGAGACGCTCAGCGCACGGGCCAGCGGGTTCCGGGAGAAGGCCCTCGCGCAGGCATACGGGGAGTACCAGCGCCGGCTCGCAGCGGCCGGGGCGATGGACTTCGACGACCTGATCATGGTCACCGTCAACCTGCTGCAGGCCTTTCCCGAGGTGGCGCAGGAGTACCGGCGGCGGTTCCGGCACATCCTGGTGGACGAGTACCAGGACACCAACCACGCCCAGTACGTCCTGGTGCGCGAGCTGGCCGGCCGGGCCGGTCCCCCCGGCCGGGACGACGGGCCGGACGCCGTCCCGCCCGCCGAGCTGGTCGTGGTGGGCGACGCGGACCAGTCGATCTACGCCTTCCGCGGCGCGACGATCAGGAACATCGAGGAGTTCGAGCGGGATTTCCCCGGCGCCACGGTGATCCTGCTCGAGCAGAATTACCGCTCCACGCAGAACATCCTGGCCGCGGCGAACGCCGTGGTGGCCCGCAATACCGGCCGCAAGCCCAAGAACCTGTGGTCGGACGCCGGCGACGGGCCGCTGATCACCGGCTACGTGGCCGACAGCGAGCACGACGAGGCCGCGTTCGTGGCCGAGGAGGTCGACCGGCTGAACGACGCCGGCGAGGCGACCCCCGGCGAGGTGGCCGTGTTCTACCGGACCAACGCCCAGTCCCGGGTGTTCGAGGAAGTGTTCATCCGGGCCGGCGTCCCCTACAAGGTCGTCGGCGGCGTCCGGTTCTACGAGCGCCGCGAGGTCCGCGACCTGCTCGGCTACCTCCGGCTGATCGCCAACCCCGCGGACGAGGTCTCGCTGCGCCGGGTGCTGAACACCCCGCGGCGCGGCATCGGCGACCGGGCCGCGGAATGCGTGGCCGCGCTGGCCAGCCGGGAGCGGATCAGCTTCGCTGCGGCGCTCGCCCGGCCGCAGGACGCCCCCGGCCTGGCGCCCCGTTCCGCGAAGGCGATCGAGGCGTTCAACGAGCTGATCGGCGGCCTGCGAGCAGCCGCGGAGGCGGGCAGCCCGGTCGGCGACCTGGCCGAGGCCGTGCTGGACAAGACCGGCTATGTCGCCGAGCTGGAGGCGTCCTCGGATCTGCAGGACGCCAGCAGGATCGAGAACCTGACCGAGATGGTCGCCGTCGCGCGCGAGTTCGACGTGCAGAATCCGGGCGGCACGCTGACCGAGTTCCTCGAGCAGGTGTCACTGGTCGCTGACGCCGACGAGATCCCCGGCGGTCCCGATCACGGCGGCCTGGTCACGCTGATGACGCTGCACACGGCCAAGGGCCTGGAATTCCCGGTGGTCTTCCTCACCGGGATGGAGGAGAACGTCTTCCCGCACGAGCGGTCCATCAACGACGACAAGGAACTCGAGGAAGAGCGCCGGCTCGCTTACGTCGGCATCACCAGGGCCCAGCGCCGCCTGTACCTGACCAGGGCCGTCTCCCGTGCGTGGTGGGGCCGCCCGGCGTTCCACAAGCAGTCCAGGTTCCTGTCCGAGGTCCCCGCCCCGCTGATCGACTGGCGGCGGGACGAGACGGCGGCCGCGCCGCCGGCCTCCGAGCGGCTGGCCCGGCGGCCGGGCGTGCACGCGCTCGGCAACCGCGCGGTCCCGTCCCTGCAGCCGGGTGACCGGGTCACGCACGACTCCTACGGCCTCGGCCGGGTCCTGTCCGTGGAAGGCCGCGGCGACGACCCCGAGGCCAAGATCGATTTCGGCGGTGACTACGGCATCAAGCACCTGGTCCTGCGCTACGCCCCCATCGAGAAGCTCTAGAGCAGGCGCTACCCGGCGCTGCCGCCGCTGCGGCCGGCTTCGGGGGCGCAGGGACGCGGCCAGGATTACCGAAGATGCCGGGGCCTGTTTCGCTCCGCAGGCGGTTACGCTGCGGACAGGGCATAAGTGCGTGTCGCACGAATGCGCGTCGCCTGGCCGGTGCGGCCGGGCGCGGCGGGTCGGGAGGTAGGTAATGAGCAGCATCCGGGTCGTGATTGCCAAGCCGGGCTTGGACGGCCATGACCGGGGCGCGAAGGTCGTGGCGCGGGCGCTGCGCGATGCCGGTGTGGAAGTCATCTACACCGGGCTGCATCAGACACCCGAGCAGATCGTCGCGGCCGCCCTGCAGGAAGACGCCGACGCCATCGGGCTGTCGGTGCTGTCCGGCGCGCATATGACCCTGTTCCGCCGGGTCCTCGATCTGCTTGCTGAGCATGACGCCCGCGACATCACCGTGTTCGGCGGCGGGATCATCCCGGCCGCCGACATTACCGAGCTGGAGCAGATGGGCGTGGCCAGGATCTTCACCCCGGGGGCCCCGACTCAGGAGATCGTGAACTGGGTGCACGCCGAACTGGGCCGCGGGGCGGAGCAAGCCAGAGCATAATGCGGCCGGGAGCCCCCGGCCCGGCTGGGCCGGGCGGCTCCGGCCGCACTAGGCTGCCTGCGCAGCGCAAGCAGCGGCTGCGTGACATCAGCGGATGTGAGGACGGACCCGAGTGGACCTCTTCGAGTATCAGGCGAAGGAACTCTTCGCGGAATACGGCGTTCCGATCCCCTCCGGGCGGGTGGCGCACACGCCGGAGGAAGCCCGTGCGATCGCGGCGGAGTTCGCCGCTGCCGGGCAGCCCGTCGTCGTCATCAAGGCACAGGTGAAGACCGGCGGCCGCGGCAAGGCCGGCGGCGTGAAGCTGGCCACCGGCCCGGACGAGGCCGAGGCCAAGGCCCGGCAGATCCTGGGCATGGACATCAAGGGCCATATCGTGCACTCGGTGCTCGTGGCCGGCGACACTGACATCGCGGAGGAGTACTACCTGTCCTTCCTGGTGGACCGCTCCGATCGCACCTTCCTGTCGATGTGCACCGTCCAGGGCGGCGTCGATATCGAGGAAGTGGCCCGGACCAGCCCCGACGCCCTGGCCAGGATTCCGATCAGCCCGCTCACCGGCGTAGACGCGGCCAAGGCCGCCGAGATCGTCGCGGCCGGCGCCCTGCCGGAGAAGGCCCGCGAGGGAGCGGCGGCCCTGGCCGAGCGCCTGTGGGCCGTGTTTGTCGAGGAGGACGCCACGCTGGTCGAGGTCAACCCGCTGGTGTACACCGGCGACGGCCGGGTCGTCGCGCTCGATGCGAAGGTCACCCTCGACGACAACGCCAGCTTCCGGCAGCGTCACGAGCGGTTCGCCGACCCCAGCGCCACGGACCCGCTGGAAGCCAGGGCGAAGGCCAAGCACCTCAACTACGTCAAGCTGGACGGCCAGGTGGGCATCATCGGCAACGGCGCCGGCCTGGTGATGTCCACGCTCGACGTCGTCGCCTACGCCGGAGAGCCGCTCGGCGGCATCCGCCCGGCGAACTTCCTGGACATCGGCGGCGGCGCCTCCGCGGAGGTGATGGCCAACGGGCTGGACATCGTGCTGTCCGACCCCTCCGTGCGCAGCGTGCTGGTCAACGTGTTCGGCGGCATTACTTCCTGCGACGCGGTCGCGAACGGCATCGTGTCGGCGCTCGGCATGCTCGCCGACCGGGGTGACCCCGTCACGCATCCGATCGTGGTCCGGCTGGACGGCAACAACGCAGTCGAGGGCCGCCGCATCCTGGACGAGGCGGGCCTCGCCTCGGTGGAGCAGGTAGCGACCATGGACGATGCGGCGCGGCGCGCCGCCGAGCTGGCCGCCACGGCCGCGACGGGAGCATGAGATGGCGATCTTCCTGACCAGCGAGAGCCGGATCATCCTCCAGGGCGTGACCGGTTCCGAGGGCCGCAAGCACGGCGCCCGGATGATCGCGGCGGGCGCGCAGGTCGTCGGCGGGACCAACCCGCGCAAGGCCGGCCAGAGCATCGACCTCGGCGCCGCCCAGGTGCCGGTGTTCGGCACCGTGGCCGAGGCCATGGCCGCGACCGGCGCGGACGTGTCCGTCGTCTTCGTGCCGCCGGCCGGCACCAAGGACGCCGTGATCGAGGCGATCGACGCGCGGATGCCGCTGGTCATCGTCATCACCGAGGGCGTTCCGGTGCACGACACGGCGGCTTTCTGGGCGCATGCTCAGGCGGCCGGCGGCGTGACCCGCATCGTCGGGCCGAACTGCCCGGGCGTCGCGTCGCCGGGCAAGTCGAACGCCGGAATCATCCCGGCGGACATCACCACCGAGGGCCGGATCGGCCTGGTCTCCAAGCCAGCTCAAAGACCCGTCACCCTAGGCGAGGAGGAGATGGCCGGGGTTCGCGACTCCCAACTGCTCACCGCCAAGCCGGTGATCTACGTTTCCAACGTCGACGAGGGTGAGGCGGGAGCCATCCCCCTGGCGGCCCAGATAGCCGAGC
>JBKQMG010000015.1:0-8530 GCA_052146815.1 Streptosporangiaceae bacterium
GCTCAGATCGGGGGACAGGTTATTTCCGCCAACCCGCTTACCGGCATGCTCTTGCGGGATCGACTGTCCTTCCCCGAAGTCTTCGCTCGTCACGATGAGTAGTTCTGGTCCCTGCAGGTTCGGACGGTTCCACGCCGAATGGATGTCTCTGCGTCTGCGGTTCTTGAGGAGCGTTCCGAGGAGCGTCATTTCGTCCTCCCCAGCATGTCGAGGATCTCGGCGGTCGTGGTGGTCTCGCCGAGCTTGGGAAAGCTGCGTTCGATGCTGTTGGCGTGGGCATCGGGATCGGTGTCGGTCATAGCGTCGATTGCCAAGACGACGTGATAGCCGTGGTCGTACGCGGAGGACTCGACGCCTGAGGTGGTCGAGATGCCGGTCAGCACCACCTGGGTGACGCCAAGGCCGCGTAGATGAGCGTCGAGCCCAGCGTCGTGGAAGGCGCTCCGCCGCTGCTTGGTGACGAGGTGGTCGTCCGGTTGCACATCGAGTTCGTCGACAAGGTCGGCCCAGTCGGGAGAGCTGATGTTCTCGGGCGGGCGGGTCCGATCGGTACGCCCTGGTGCTCCATCGGTCACGTTGACCAGCACGACGGGGAGAACCTGGCGGCGGAACGCGTCGGCCAGGCTGGCAGAACGCTCGACAATCTCTCCGGTGGGATGGACCGTGGGCGCATCGACGATTCCCTTTTGCAAGTCGATCACAATGAGTGCGGGCTTGGGGTCCAAAGTCGTCAGTGCCATCGTCTTCCTCTTTCCTGTAGGAATCGCGGTCACAGGCTCTGCGCCAGCCGCTCAATCAGGGGCGCGGCCACCATCAACTGTCGAAGCTCAGCAGGGCTAAACCCGGTCGAGAGGGCCTTTGCCAGCTGCTCGGCCCGGGCGGTGTGCTTGTCGCCCAGCATTCGTGTGCCGGACTTGGTGATCGAAAGAACGGAACGGCGCCCGTCGCTCGGATGGGAATGTCGCTCAACGAGGCCACGTGCCTCGAGCGCCCTCAGCGTCGTTCCCATCGACTGCACGCTGATCTGCTCGGCCTTGGCCAGCTCGGTCACTGAGGTCGGACCGCTTCGATCCAATCGCTTGAGGGCCGAGGCCTCCGGCAAGCTCAGGTCGCCGTGAGCTTGCACCTGACGAAGCTGTCGAATGCACAAGCCGATGCTCATCTGCAGAGCCGCAGCAACGTCATCGACTCCTGGATCCTGAGACATCTACCAAGACTAGCCTTGGTAGGTATAACTAGCAAGCTCAGCCTTTCTATCTATGGCCTCGCAGGCGAGACGGTCTAAATCGAGGTCTCGTCTGGTGGCGTGGGTCGTCTCCTGGGCGCGGGGCGGACGGCGGTGAGACGAATGTTCGTAGTAGTGAAGATGATGGCGGTGACGGCAGAGAGGGCCGTGCCGGCGGAGAGTCAGCCCAGGTCAGGCGAGACTGTCATCTGACTCACTTCGCTTGTGACTCATCGGCTCCAAGCGACGGATCTGGCATGCGGTAGGTGTCCCATAATGCGCGTCGTTGACCGTGCTGCGGGTGGGCGATGGCCGCCTCGCAGGCGAGCGACTCGCGCCGGGAACCCCGATCCGCTTGGTAGATGACCTGGTGTACTCCGGTGAGACCTTGTGCGCAGCCGTTGATGCCTTGCGTCGAGTCGATCTCCCTTGCACGTCCGCTTCCGCGATCCTTTGGACCCGCCGAGCGGAGGCATCGGAAGTCGAGTTGGAGGAATGCGGGCTCCAGCAGGTGACCTGTTTGGCGGTGCGGCAGGCCCGTAACCTGGCCCTCACCCTCGGCGAGCGGTTCGGCGACATCAAGTTCCTGACTCCGCGACCGCGGATCGAACTTTACCGCCTCGTTCGACGCCGTCTTCCAGGCCGCCGGCACCACGATCGTGCGCACCGCCGTCCAGGCGCCGCGGATGAACGCGATCTGCGAGCGCTATGTCGGCACCCTGCGCCGCGAGCTAGGCACCGTCTTCCGTAGCAACTTGTCTGCCGTCTCAGTGAGCGCACGCTGCCGCCCGCGTGGACGGCAGGCATCGGCTCGATGCTCCCTTGCTGTGCAGGGCCCTGACCTGTAACGTCGCGGTGCACAGGGTAGGGTAATGAAGCCAAGGGGGGCTTGTTATGCCTGAGGTCATCGTCCTCGAATTCACTGCGCCGGACGCCGCCGAGATTTACCGCTCGGTCAATCGCCTTCTCGGACTGGAGGAGGGCTCATCCGATCTGGGCCCGTGGCCAGCGCCCCTGCTCAGCCACGTCGCGGGAGCCTCGGGTGACAAGCTGATCGTCGTGGAGGTCTGGGAGTCAAAGGCGGCCCATGAAGAATTCATGACCCAGCTGGGCGCGGCATTCGAGAAGGCCAGCGTTCCCCCGCCGACACGGGTCGAGTGGTTCACTCCTGTCGGGGAAATGCACCGCCACGGGCCGATGGCATCGTTCTCCTGACCGGCGTCAGCCGCGCGGACACGACTGCCTGGACGTCGGCGGGGCTCAGAGGATGGCTGCTCGCGGTCCTGAGCAGGTCTCAGCCTCACGGGATATGTGCGGGATGATCTTACGGTCATCTGACTAGCCAACAGCTATTACGGCACGTCAAGGTGACAGCGGACTCCGATCCACTAGCGATCTTGAAACCGCTAAGCGGCGGACACGTCCTCGCGGGCTCCTAACCCGGACTCTCCGCCGCTTACTAGGGAGAAACTGCCCGCTACTGCTGAAGCAGATCCGACCGTCCGGTCTCTCTTGACGTGGGAGCGAGCGGCTGTGGGCGGTTCGTGGCAGCCACATGCGGCTGGCCGTACCGAATGCACGCCGAAGATCCTCACCAGCTGTCAACGGCCAGGTTGCGGTCCCCGCTGGTGGCCAGTTAAAAGTCCCCGCCCCTCGGGTTGATCATTTCTTGTTCAGGGTGGTTGCTCCTCGTGCTCGGGCCTGGCGCATGCGGTAGGAATCGCCGGCTGTGACGACGACGCTGGCGTGATGCAGCAGGCGGTCCAGGAGGCTGACCGCGGTGGTGTGCTCGGGCAGGAACCGTCCCCGGGACTCGAAAGGCCAGTGGCTTGCTATCCCGGGCGCCCGCCGCTCGCAGGCGGCTGAGACAAGCCGGAACAGCAGCTGCGCGCCGGTGTCGTCGAGCGGAGCGAACCCTGCTTCGTCCAGCTATGCGGATGTCCGCATAGGTCGACCTATGCCGACACCGCGACTATGCCGGGCGGTGCGAGGAGTTGCTCTATAACGCCTGAGTGGGCTGGCGTTTCGGCGTGCCGCTCGGCTCGTTGTATCGGCATAGTTGCGGGCTGAGATGCCTCGTTCATGGGGACACCGTGTCCCCGGTGAGGGAGGCGAGTGGGATGGGAACTCCGCGGCGGAAGGCCGGACTGCTGGGTCCGGAGGTGGAGGGCTACCGGGCGTGGCTGACAGGGCGCGGCTATACCCCGCAGACGGTGCGGAACATGCTGAAGGACCTGGGCCAGGTGGGTTTGTGGCTGTCAGCCCGAGGGCTGGAGGTCAGCGATCTCAGCGAGTGCCGGATGGCGGAGTTCCTCGCTGGCCGACTGGTGGCTGGCAAGCGCAGGGCACTGGGTCCGCGTGCGATGGCGCCGTTGCTGGCGTACTTGCGGGAGACGGGCGCGGTCCCGCCGGCGGAGCAAGCGCTGACGCCGTTAGATGAGCTGCTCGGGCGGTACCAGGCCTGGATGCTCCGGGAGCGGGGGCTGGCTCCGGCCACGGTTGTGCGTTACGAGAACACCGCCCGCCGGTTCCTGCGGGAGCAGGCCGTCGTCGACGGCGTGCTGCTGCCATCGGCCTTGACCGGCGCTGATGTCAGCACTTTCTTGCTCCGGGAGTGCAGACGGGTTTCGGCTGGATCGGCGAAAGGGCGGGTGGCTGAACTCCGCTCTGTGTTGAGGTTCCTGTATTTGCAGGGCATCACGCCGCTGCGGCTTGGAACAGCGGTTCCTCCGGTCGGCGGCTGGCGGCTCGCGGCCTTGCCGCCGCCGGCGCTGGCGGCGACGGACGTCCAGCGTTTGCTCGACAGCACTGACAGTGGCGGCGACGTCGGGGTCCGGGACTTCGCGATCATGGTGCTGGCCGCGCGGCTGGGCTTGCGTTCGATAGAGGTCGCACGCCTGGAGTTGCGGGACGTGAACTGGCGGGCTGGCGAGATCACCGTCCGCGGCAAGGGGCGCCGGCAGGACCAGCTTCCGCTGCCGGCGGAGGTCGGGGAGGCGCTGGTCGCCTACCTGTCGCGCGGTCGCGGCCCGCAGGGTGCTCGTCACCTGTTCCTGACATGCCGGGCGCCTCGCGGACCGATCCGCGCCGACCTAGCGGGCGACGTCGTCGAATGGGCGTGCCTGCGGGCCGGTCTTCCGCGGATGGGGCCGCATAGGCTCCGGCATGCCCTGGCCGGGGAGCTGCTGCGTCAGGGCGCGGGCCTGGTCGCGATCAGTCAGGTCCTTCGCCATCAGGACCTGGCCACCACCGCCCTGTATGCGAAGGTCGACCTCGCCGCGCTGCGGGCGGTCGCGCTTCCCTGGCCGGGAGCAGCACGTTGAGCGCGCTGGAGCAGGCCCTGACGGACTACCTGGACCTGCGTCATTCGCTCGGGCACGACCTGGCCGAAGCAGGGTGGCTGCTGCCGAGCTTCGTGGCCCACCTCGAATGTCATGGGCTGCGCACGGTCACGGTTCAGGCCGCGCTGGAGTGGGCGCAGCACTCGCCGACGGGCAAGGGGCCGAGCGCCGGGCCGGCCCGGATGACCGCTGCCCGGGGCTTCGCCCGCTACCTGGCGGGAATCGACGCGGACACCGAGGTGCCACCGCTGGGGCTGATGCCAAGCCGGCAGCGCTGGCGGCGGCCGTTCATCTACGCTCCCGGCGACATCGAGGCGGTGATGAGCCAGGCCCGCAACTCGATCGTGTCGCCGCTGCGTGCGGCGACCTACGCCACCGTGATCGGGCTGCTCGCGGCGAGTGGCCTGAGGATCGGTGAGGCCATCAAGCTCGACCGCATCGACATCGACTGGGACCAGGGAGTCCTGCTCATCCGGGAGTCGAAGTTCGGCAAGTCCCGGCTTGTTCCCCTGCACGCCAGCAGCATGCAGGCGCTCAGCGAGTACGCGGTGCTGCGCGAGGAGCTCCAGCCGGAGCCGGAGGCGCCGAGCTTCTTCGTGTCCCTGACCCGCAACCGGCTGTGCTACGCCGTCGTGTGCCAGACGTTCCGGCAGCTCGTCGACCGCGCCGGCGTCGGAGCGGGCGCGCCGTCGCCTCCGCGGCTGCATGACCTGAGACATTCTTTCGCGGTCCGGATCCTGGTGAGCTGGTATAGCGACGGCCAGGACGTCCAGGCGAGGATCCCGGCGCTGTCAACTTATCTCGGGCACCGGGAGCCATCATCGACCTACTGGTATCTATCGGCTGCGCCGGAACTTCTCGCCCTGGCGGCTGCCCGCCAGGACACCGCCTGGTCAGCAGCCCGACTGGCGGCTGGGTCATGACTCTGATCGCGCCGACGCTTCAGTCGTTCTTCACCGACCGGCTCGCCCTGCAGCGCCAGGCGAGTCCCCGCACCGTCGCGGCCTACCGCGACACCCTCAAGCTGCTGCTCGGCTTCGTACACGCCCAAAGCGGCAGGCTGCCGTCCCAGCTTGACTGGGACGACCTGGACGCCGCGACGATCTCCGCGTTCCTGAACCACCTGGAAGCCGATCGGAATAACAGCACCCGGACTCGCAATGTCCGCCTGACAGCGATCCGCTCATTGTTCTGCTACGCGGCGCTGCGGCATCCCGAGCACGCGCTGACTATCCAGCGTGTCCTGGCGATCCCGCCGAAGCGGTTCGACAAGCGGGTCGTGACGTTCCTGACCTCAGCCGAGGTAGATGCCCTCGTCGCCGCCCCTGATCAGTCTCGCTGGGAAGGACGCCGCGACCGGGTCCTGATGCTCCTGGCCATCCAGACCGGCCTTCGGGTGTCCGAGCTGACCGGCCTGAACTGCGGCGACGTCACCCTGGGCACCGGCGCGAGCGTCCGCTGCGTCGGAAAAGGCCGCAAGCAGCGCGCTGTTCCCCTCAGCGCACCGGTCGCAATGCTGCTGCAGGCATGGCTGCGTGAACGCGGGGGCCGGCCTCCAGACCCCCTGTTCCCCACCCGCACCGGCCGGCGGCTAAGCCGCGATGCCGTCGCGCTACGGGTCACTACTCATGCAGCGGCCGCAGCCCGGGGCTGCCCGTCGCTCGCGGGCAAGAAAGTTCATCCGCACGTCCTGCGTCATAGCTGCGCAATGTCCCTGCTGCAAGCCGGCGTCGACACATCCGTGATCGCCCTCTGGCTCGGACACGCCGGGGTCCGGTCAACCGACGCCTACGTTCACGCCGACATGAAGATGAAGGAGAAAGCCCTCGCCCTCACCACGCCCGCCCAGGCACAGCCCGGTCGCTACCGCCCGACCGACAAGGTGCTCGCGTTCCTCGACAGCTTGTAACTATGCCGAGACCCAGCCACAGGCAGCCCGCCCACCAAGCCCGCACGATCGCCCCCTCGGCATAGTCGCGGTGTCGGCATAGGTCGACCAGGATCAGGTCGTTGCGGAGCAGGTTCTCGATCACCTTCCCGACGGAGTTGCCGGCCAGGCCGCGGTAGAGAGTGTCGACCAGGTCAGCGGCGGTGAAGTAGCGGACCTTGTGCCCGGCGTGGACGGCGCTGATGCCGAGGGAGACCAGGACATGGCTCTTGCCGGTGCCGGCCGGCCCGACCAGGCAGAGATTCTCCCGGGCAGTGATCCATTCCAGGGTGGCCAGGTAGTCCAGGGTGGGGCCGGGAATCGAGCATGCGGACCGGTCCAGCTCGTCGAGGGCCTTGATGACGGGGAACGCGGCGTTCCTCATCCGGGTCCGGGCATTCAATGCCTCGCGGGCGGAGATCTCCGCCTCGATCAGGGTCCGCAGCAGTTCCCCGGGTGCCCACCGCTGGGTCTTCGCGGTGATCAGCAGCTCGGGGGCGAGCTGGCGCATGGCGGCGAGCTTGAGCCGCCGCAGCCCGGCCACGAGGTCGGGTGCCAGCGGCGGCGCCGCGGCGGCGGTCATGACAGCGCTCCGATCGCATAGTCGGCCAGCGGCCGGACCGGGACGGCAGGCAGGTCGAGCGGGAGTGCGTCACCGGCCGGGCCCCGGGGCCCGGGCACGCCCGCCCCGGCGGCCAGGATCGACCGGATGCCGGCGGCCCGCCACCGGCAGAACGCGACCGCCCGGTCCAGCGCAGCCAGGAATTCCTCCTCGCCGTGGGCTGCGCGCAGCGTGTTCAGCTCAGCCAGCTCGGCGGGCAGCCGGGTGGCACCGGACGCGGCCGCGCCGGTGATGAACGCCTCGGCGACCGGCCCGAGGGCGCAGAATTCTCTCTCCGCCGCGGTCTTCGGCCGGACTGCCCGGCGCGGGGTATCCGGCCGCGGGCCCCCGTAATGCTCATCGCGGACCGAGGCCTCGCCTGGCGCGACCAGGGTGTGCTCAGCGACCACTTCTCCCGTGGCAGCGATGATCGTCACAAGCCGCCCGTCGTCGGTGCGCAACTGCACCTGCGAGCCGATCAGCCGGGTCGGGACGGAGTAACGCGCCGATGCGAAACGGACGCAGGACAGCCTGCCGGCCTTGCGGGTGGTCATCTTGCCGATGCTGGCCCGCAGCGAAGGAAGCGGGCGAGCAGTTCCCGTTCGGTCAGCATCCGCTCCGCCGCGACCGCGCAGATCTCGCTGTGCACGACGCCGTTGACGTCGGCGCACCAGGCCCGGGCAGCGGCGTCCGCCGCGGTCAGGTCACCGAACGGCGCCTGCGCCACCATCAGGCCGGCCCTTGGCATAGCCGGCAAGGTTCCCGGCAATCCCTTTCGATTCCGGGTCCGCGGCCTCGCAGAAATCAGGCCGGAACCCGTAATGGCCGGCGAAGCGGACGTACTCGGCGGCGGGCACCACGACGCTGGCGACGACGCCGCCCTTCAGGCAGCCCATCCGGTCCGCGAGCACCTTGCCCGGCACCCCGCCGAGGGTCTCGAAGCACTCCGCCAGCATCGCCAGCGTCGTCTCCGCCCGCTCGTCAGCGGCGAACCGCACGAACCGGACCCGCGACCACGCCAGCACCGCGCAGAACACGTGCAGCCCGCCTTCGGCGCCCCAGTCGATCACCAGATGCTCACCCGGCGACCACACCGCCGGACGCCGGCCACGATGATGATCCCGGCGCCACACCTGCTTTTGCGCCGCGACCAGCCGCCGGAAATTCCGCGGCGACCCGCTATATCCCGCGGCCCGCGCCGCCGGCAGCAGCCGCTTCGCCGAGATCCGCGCCGACGTCTTGCCCACCCGCTCCGCCACCAGCGTGGCCACGACATCGTAGTTGCGCTCACGCGGCGCCCGCACCGGGGCCAACACCACGGACTTTAGGTGTTTGCGGCGTGCCGGGTTGTTACGGTCCGCATGTCTTTTACCTGTCGTTGAGTCCGTTTTCATGGCTTCGGCGGTTATGTGCGGGCATGGCTGCGGCCCGTCTAT
>JBKQMG010000016.1:0-4262 GCA_052146815.1 Streptosporangiaceae bacterium
GCCGCCATCGACCACCCCAGACGTCAGACCCAGGCAAACGGTACGAACCGTAGCGGTGGTGATCAGCGAGGCCGACACCGGCTCCGCGTTAGGGTCCCAGTAGCAATCGCGGAAAATCCAACGAACCCACCGCTGACCTGCGGTGATGTGGTGTTATTCGGGCTTGGTCAGCGAGTCCTGCGTCGTGCTGCGGGGTCTGCGTCGGCGGTGACCTGGGCGGAGGTCTGTTCGCCGAGCTGGGGTGCTGGGACTATTCGGCCGGAATTGAACGCCAAGCCTTCCGTCGCAGGCCAAGGCGGCTACGACTCCCGCTGGTTGTGCGTGGTGACCGGCGGTGCCCGTGATGTGATGGATCGGCCCTATCTGTAGGTCATCGGGCCGGATACCACCGGTACTCTTCCGGGAGATCATCGCTTTCGGTGGGCACATCACGAGGGGGAGTCAGGTGAGCGACAGTGCGGCCGCCGATCACCAGGACCGGCCCGGGGAGCCACGCCCCTGTACCGCCGTACGAGCCGGTCCGTGTTGTGCTGACCCGCCCTGATGGCTGGCCCGACTGGCTCGGCCGCAGGCCGATCAGCTCGGCTGACCGCGGCAAGATCCTCAAGGATCTGCAGGCTGACCGGGATGAGCTGACCACCGCCGAGCGCCGGGACAGCCCCCAGCTCGCGCCGCTCTTCTCCTGCCTGACGATCGAAGGGCTCGGCGGGCAGGACGACCCCCGCATGGTCACCCGGCTGCGGGCCAGCATCAACGTGGCCTGCCGGGTCGCCGCCGGTGATCGCCGGACCAGCTACCACGCCACTGACGAGCGCATCACGATCGGGATCGCCGGACCTGACGCCCGCGAGCGCATCGCCGGCCTGCGGCGGCAACTGGCCAGGATTGGCCGCAACCGGGGCTGGACGATCACGGAAGACCTGAGCTGATCCGCCGCTACCGGGTCAGCGGGCGCGGCGGCGGGCGAGCGGGTCGTTGTCCGCGGTGATCCGGGCGGAGGTCTCCTCGCCGAGCCGGACGTAGTGCCCGAGGGTGGCGAGGTGCTTGTGGCGGCTCTTGGCCTGGAGCTCGGGGGCGGACCTGCCGCTGGCGGCCAGGTGCCTGAGCGCGGTGTGCCGCAACTGGTGCAAGGTCCAGCCGGTGCCGTGCGGGTCGTGCGGCGCGGAGGCTTGCTTGAACAGGTACTCCGCGCGGGGATAGGACAGGCGGCCGCGCCCGCTGACGGGGTCGATGTCGGCCAGCGCCCTGGCGCGCTTTCCCGAGGCTGGTGAGCGCCGGGCGGCCAGGAACACCGGCCCGGCGGTGCGGCCGGCCAGCAGCCGGGGCAGGAGCCGGGCGGTGGCGGTGGCCCAGTGCAGGTACTCGGCGTCGCCGCCCTTGCTGCGGGTGCGGGCCCGCCGGAACTCGGTGTCGAGGTCACCGATGTCCAGGGTGAGGATCTCCCCGGCGCGGGCGGCGGTGTCATACAGCAGCCGCCACAGCACCCGTTCGCGAAGGGGGTGGGGCAGTTCGCTCCTGAGTCTGTCCGGGACGGGGCCGGTCGACGCCTTCCTCCCGGTGCTCATGTTCTCCGTGCTCTTCGGGCTCTCCATGGACTACGAGGTGTACCTGGTCAGCCGGATGCAGGAGGAGTGGCACCACTTGCACCACACGGAGAGCGGCGGCCTGGCTGCCCTGGGCGGCCGGGCCACCCGGCGCAACCACCTGGCCGTCACCACCGGCCAGGCCAAGAGCGGCCCGATCATCGCGGCCGCGGCCACCATCATGATCCTGGTCTTCGGATCGTTCCTGCTCGGCGGCGTCCGGGTCCTGCAGGAGTTCGGCTTCGGGCTCGGCTTCTCTGTGCTCGTCGACGCCCTGCTCATCCGCAGCCTGCTGGTGCCGGCCCTCATGCACCTGATCGGCCCGGCCAACTGGGCCCTGCCAAAGCGGAAACCTTCTCTGCCGGTGCCACGCCGAGCCGCTCCCATGCCGCGACCAGCTCCGGCGAGGGCACTTCCCGAGCGTCCGAACGCAGCTCATCCATGACGAAGATCGTGGCCGGCTTCCCTGCTCGCTGGCAAAGGAGTTGTGCCGGCATCAGTCGTGCCCGCCGCATACCCGATCAGACGGCGCCGACTAGCGACTCTCGGGAAGCCACACTCGGGCCAATCGGCCTGCATCCAGGCGAGCCGCAGATCCGGAGTGCGGCCGAGACGAAGGCGGGATGATGCTATTCCCGGGGCTAGAAGCTACTCAAGCCCCCAGCTGGCCTTGGCCTGAGCGAGAGTCTGGCTACGAGTTGCCCAGGTGACGTGCTGACGGACAAGAGCCGCGCCGGCGTAGGCCGCGTCGTCATCAACGGCGATGCCCATGGCTGTCAGGTATGCGGCGAGCATTTCGCGGTCGAGCCGTTCCCGTATCCGGCGTGCGGAGTACCGATGCGGCTGCTCGAACGCCAGCCGCTGCCCGCATTCGTCCCAGGACCAGCGGCCGTCCTGGGCGTGCGCGGCAATGGTCCGCCGGTACGTTAGCGGCGGTTCGCCATCTGGCCCTAGCAGCTGAAACTGGGTGGAGGCGTGACCCGCTGGTGTCATCGGCTGGTGCGTGCAGATCACCGCGCGGACCTGTAGCAGCCTCGCCAGGTGTCCGGTGGCAGGGAAGGGATCCCTGCCGTTAAGGTCGTTGTTCAGGTAGCAGGTCCACGTGCCTGCATGACTGACCAGAAGCTCCGTGGTCCATGGGGCTTCGAGGGGATCAAGGCGGTCCAGGCACTCTGGCCAGCACTGGCCAAGGTCCTGCACGTCCAGATCTGCGCCCAGCTCACGCCGCCATCGCACCAGGGCCGACAGCACTTCAGGCAGCGGCACCTCAATCCAGCCCACTGACCAGCCGATCGGCGAATGGAGACCGCCCAGCAGTTCAACCACCGGAGCAGGCTACCGCCGTCAGTCTCCGTGTCCCTTTCCGCAGTTCGCTGACCTGTTGGTTCGCTGCTGGTGATTGCTCGGGCTTGCGCGCTGGCGCGGGGCCCGAGCTGGCGTCGTCCGCGTCGGAGCGCATAGCCGAGCGGCGGCTGGGCTGCGCAGTGATCATTACCGGTCCGCCAGGAGTGCGTTAGCCTCGCCAGTGGCGAGGCAAGTTCGTCAATGCTCCAGAATTTGTGACGGTGGAGGCCGGCATGGAAGCTGTGAAGCACGATCTCACGCACTTCCTTCAGACGGCTGAGGTGAACTGCGGCTACACGGCGCTCGCCATGCAGCTCTCGCACTACGGATCGAGCCTGACACCTGAGGACATCTACCGTTCGGCTCCACGGGCGGACGTCGACGGTGTCGAGCTCCCAGGGAGCCTTACGGCCCAGCTCGCAACCTGGGCACTAGGGAAGGGGTACACGGCTCGCCTGACCACGTTCGACTTCCTCATCATCGACCTCGCGTGGGCGTCCCTCGACAGTCCCAGGCTCATTTCCCGCCTCAAGGCGGTCAGGGACAGCCGCCACGTGTCCTCGCTCGGCAAGGCATTGTCTCGAACCTACGTTGATGCGTACGTGCAATACCTCGAGGCCGGTGGACAACTGGTCATCCTTCCGCACGTCAGCTCGAGCGGCATCTACGAAAAGCTGCAGAGCGGCCCCGTCGGGGTGAGCGTGTGCACGGCTCCTCTCTACGGCCATGGAAGGCTGGCTGAGGCCATGCCCGGGCGGGAAGTAGCTGACGACGTCAGCGGAGCGATCGGAACTCATAGCGTTGTCGTGTATGGGAATACTTCATCCGGCGACTTCTTGCTCGCCGACCCGTGGCGTGGCCTGACCCAGGTCTCGCGGGAGGCCCTGATCTGTGCCATGACTGCTGCCGAGATCGAGTGCGACGCCCTGTGCTTTGAAATTCTGGAGCCTGCCTGATCCAGTGCGCGCGAGCCCGGCGAAGCTGCCCTCCCGGCTGCTCATCACGATGCCGTGGACCCAGTGCGGGCCCGGTGAGTCAGCCTGCGGGTGGAGCAGCCGTCGCCGGCTGTTCCACCCGTGCGCCGATGCCCTTGCACCGCATCGCGTTTACTGTTGGCGCCATGCCGAGCGAGTGTCCGGGGAACATCCGCGACCAGGACGTGCGGAACGCCGGCGGTGCGCCGCCGCCGGCGGCGACGGCTGGCCTGCGGCGGGTTACCGTCCCGGCCGCCATCGCAGCGGTCCTGGTCACAGGTGATGGATGGTGGAAAAATACTCGGCGGTGATGTCGATGCACATTTTCACTCGGAGATCCTGATCCGAATCCACGTCCCAG
>JBKQMG010000017.1:0-4148 GCA_052146815.1 Streptosporangiaceae bacterium
GCCAGCGTCTCCTCGAACCGCGCGCCGGGAACCGGCACAATGTCACGTGCGGCCATCTCGTTCTCCTTCGTCTCGTAGTGAGCACTTCGAAGGATCACGAGGTGGCCGTCTCAGTTCACGCCGACACGCCGGGCATCGGACGCAACAGTCACAGCCGGATCAGCTACCCCATACACCACTCCCGTGGACGTGAACCTCGTATGCCGCCTGGCAGTCAGTTACCCGCAGCGTCATCGCGTGACTCACCAGATCTGGGTCCTGAGGCGGCGCGAAGACCACTCCGGGCTTGTCCGCAGTCGGCCCTCCGCCGGTCACGAGAAGAACCCACGTGCCAGCGAAGCGCAGCACGACGCTCGTCCCGCCGTGCTCGCGGTATGGCTCCGCGCCAAGGACATTCACCCAGAAGTCACGAGATCGCGCCGGGTCAGCGACGACCATGATGTGCGTCACCGCAACGTCGGGACCGAAGGGGCTGACCCGCGGTTGCTGCTCCATCCGCTCCTCCTGGCTGCGCGCCGAGTCTGCGACTGAGACACTGCCGGGGCACGGAGTCATCGCCGTCAGAAGGGCAGGCCACCCTGGACAACGTCCGCATCTGCCGCCGATCGTGTGGGGATGGGGTAAGGGCGGCTCAGCCCTGAGGATCAGGCCAGGCAGCGACGAGAGCGGCGAGTTCGCGGTCGGGGCTGATGTGCCGCTTGTACAGGGGGCTGCAGGGCGTGGCGGACAGGCGCACCGCGAGCGCGAGCAGGTCGGGCTCATCTTGGCGCCAGGCGCCGGCGAGGTGGGTGAACTCGTTCATGATCCCGACGGCACTTCGGCTGGCGGTCGTGGCCAGCCACACCTGGTCCATCTCCTGCAGCTCGGCGTCGATGAACCCCGCAGGTGTGCCGTGCGCGGCGAGCACGGCCGTCAACTGAGGGCCGAATCGCTGCAGGAAGGTGGCTGCCGGAGCCAGCTGCATCAGCACTGGCAGCAGGGTCACTTCGCTGACCAGCAGGGCGACCTGGGGGCGCCAGAACAAGGCGGTGGCATACCAGTCGCCCAGCAGCGTGGTGGACGCCTGCCCCGCATCTGCGGTGGGCGGGCCGAGGCGATCGAGCAGCTTCCTGGTCGCCCGCACGATCAGCATCGGCCCATTCTGCCCGCCCGCGCCGAGACAAGCTCGCCCGTCTGACCGGCCTGACCGAGGCGGCCTACCGACCAGGCAAGATCAGCAAGGTGCTCAGAGAGCACTACCACCGCGCCCACCCAGTGGGTAGCCGGATGCCGGGAGGTAACGCGCGCAGTGCCGCCGTTATCTCTACCAGGGCCTGGGCTGGCTCCTATGTAACGCACGCAGGTATTTTGGGGGCTTTTTGCTGCATCGTGGACACGTTACCTGAACAATGTCGCCGACGCAGACCACATACAAACCCCCTTGTCTCTGCTGTTTCTCGAATTTAGTTGCCCCTGCGTGAACACTGTTCAGCTACATGACGACGCAGGACCCCTGCTCCCGGCGGGCTTCTGGCAGATGGGCTTCAGATAACCGCCATTCGGAGCGGCTGGCGAGTTCTCGGGCTGACTTGCTGGGGGCGCGCCTATCGGGCATTATGTACTCCCGCCAAGGAATGCCTTCGTGTTCGGTGGATGCATCCGATAGCGGGAGGGCCGATGCCGAGCGGCGATGAGATCCGAGACGTTCAGCGAGCGACGTGGGCCGGGCTTTCTGCGGGCTGGGAGAAGTGGGACTCGGTCATCATGGATCAGCTGGGCCCGGTCGGCACAGCAATTATCGAGCGTCTCGACATCGCCGATGATCAGCAGCATCTCGACATTGCCGCGGGCACTGGTGAGCCGGGGCTGACCGTCGCCAAGCTCGCGCCGAGGGGACACGTCGTTCTGACCGACCTTGCGGCTGAGATGCTCGACATCGCGACGCGACGAGCGAACGCGCAAGGGATCACCAATTTTGAGACCAAGGTGTGCAGCGCCGACGACCTGCCATTCGGTGACGCGACATTCGACAGTATCTCGGTACGGTTCGGATACATGTTCTTTCCCGACGTCGCCAAAGCGACCGCCGAGTTCGCGCGCGTGCTCAAGCCGGGCGGGCGTCTCTGCTCGTCGGTATGGGTCAAGCCCGAGGAAAACCCGTGGACGACGATCGCCATGCAGGCGATCGCGACGGAGGCGGTGCTGGCGCCACCCGACCCGGACGGGCCGAATATGTTCCGGTGCGCTGCCCCGGGATATGTCAGTGCCCTGTACGAGGCCGCGGGGCTGCGCGACGTTGCCGCGTGGAACGTCGACGTCGAACTCGTGACGCGATCGCCCGCGCAGTATTGGGAGATGATCAGCGAGCACGTCTCGCTCGCAGTTGCAGCGCTTCAGCAGGTCGGCGAACCGGCGCGGGAGCGGATCGCGAAAGCCGTCATCGCCAAGGTCAGCACCTACGAAGAAGACGGCAAGGTAAGGATTCCGGGCGTGGCCCGCTGCATCGTCGGCACGAAGTAGGGACGCCCGAACTGGAGCGTCTGCGCACAGCTGCCGAGCCGCGGAGCTCATCTTGGCAGCCGGAAATAGTCGGCGTTCCGCGCGAACCCGGCGCCCGCCGGGCCGACCGAATCAATGACGCTCCGTGATAGCCCCCACGGAACCGACGTCTGGCCGCCGCCGGCTACTGGCTGACGGCGCCCTGCATGCATACTGCCTCGGATGTCTTCGCGATCCTGAAGGCCGGGCGGCTGACCCGGGCAACTCATCACGAAAGAGCGTTGCCGTTGATCAGCGATCCGTGCCCAGATAAATAGGCCGATAACACGCGGCTGAGGCGCCCGGCCATGCATAGATCAGCGGTCACGTCGCTGGCGCGCCGGGCGATGATGAAAACTGACCCCGGCGTGCCCGGTTTCGCTGCCGTCCTGCAGCCAGCCCTGCTGCAGGTCGGCGTAGAGGAACTTGACCTGCCGGTCGTCGCGGTAGAGGATGCTGCGGCGGCGCGGTCGCTCGTTGCCTGGCAGCGCCGTGCCGAGGACATCAAGGGTGTGCTTGGCCACGCGGTGGATGGTCGGCGGGTTTCTCCGGGTGGCCAGTCGATGTCGCCGATCTGCAGCCCGGCGGCCTCGGCACCGCGCAGCCCGAGCCGGGCCAGCAGCGACAAGACCGCGTAATCGCGCACGCCGGCCGCCGTGTCCCGGCCGCAGCCGGCCAGCAGCCGCTCGACCTCGGCCGCCGGCAGCCCGCGGGGCAGCCCGGACAGCCGCCATGACGCGACCGCCGGGACTGCCCCGGCCAGCCGCCCGGTCGCGTGCGCGAACCGCAGGAACGCCCGCAGCGACGTCACCATCGCCTTCGCCGACCACGTATTGCGGTCCCGGGAGTGCTCCACCATGAACACGGTGACCCCGGCCGCGTCCAGGCCGCTCACCGCTCCCGGTCCGCCGATCGCGGCCAGGAAGTACTTCGCCTGCCTGGAATAGCAGCGCACCGACACCGGCGACAAGCCCCGCTCCCGGTCCAGCCACGAGCGGAACTCCGCAAGCAGCCCCGCGCTGCCCCGCTCGTCGGCGCACGGCCGGTACCCACGTCCGTCTCCATGATCATCTCCCCGTCTGGAAGAACCACTGACACGAACCAGACAGGCAGACCACCAGCGAACGCACAGGATTATGCCGACATCAAGAACCCGTCCACCGCCCTGACCAGGGCATCTGACATCGGAGTCGGCATAACCAGGGCCTCGGCATAAGCCGGCGTCCTGCACGAGCACGGCGTCCCGGTGACCTCGATCATCTCGACCACGTCGGGCGCAACCGCGGACGACGGATATCTTCCTCGACCTGGCGAGCAGCGGCGCGTTTCTATGCTTCGACGGGCCGTCCCAGGCGAACCACCCGACCGACTGGCGCACGCCGGCGTGCATCGCCACCCTCCCCGAGCACGGCCACCTCGACCGGCTCCTTGGCCGACGGCGACACCACCACCACCGCGGCCGTCCGCTCGGTTACTGCCGGGCCCGGCATGCCCGGACTGCTCGCGTCCTTCGGCCGGAGCATCCGCACGGTGATCGGGCTCGACGGCTGGAACGCCATCACCGTCTCGAATCCGGCCCGCGCATTCAGTCTCAGGATTCGCTAGGCGAGCGAGTCGATCCACCGCACGAT
>JBKQMG010000018.1:0-10030 GCA_052146815.1 Streptosporangiaceae bacterium
GCGAAGTGACGCAGTGTGGTGTCGGCCAGGGCGACGCTGCCGGGCCGCATGCTGATCGCCAGCTGGGCCAGGTAGCGGCGCATCGTGCCCGCCAGTTCCGGGGCGAGGTCCGCCAGGTGGTCCCAGCGGGCGGGGATCCCGCGGCCGGTGACGCGCCTGCCTTCCGGTTCGTCCAGGATGCCCATCGCGGCGAGGGTGGCCTGCAGCCCGTGCAGCGGCGTGGTGAAAGTGCTGGGCAGCCGGCCCCGCCTGGCCAGGACGGCGGCGGCCAGGGCGTCGCGGGCGGCGTCGAAACGGGGCCGGCCCAGCTGCCCGGCTGGCTGCCCGGCGACGGCCGCCAGCTTGGCGAGGGCGGCCCACTGGCGATCAGATTGCTGGCCGGAGTACCCGAGCGCGGTGGCGGTCGCGGTGAACGCGGCGGCCAGGCGCGGCTCCAGGTCGGCCAGCCGGTATCCCCATTCGGCGCGGCACGCGGCGATGTAGTCGGCATCGACCGGCGCGGCGGTGGCCAGCGCGAGCCACGCCGCGACACCGCGCACGTCCACGGGCGCGTCCAGCCGAAGCGCCGGCGGCGCCGCCAGCCACCCGGCCAGGCCGCCGAACATGTCGTTCAGCCGGCGCACCGACCACGCCCTGGAATTGCGGGCAGGCCTGGTGCCGCCGTCGCTGATGAACGCTGCCGCGGCCTGGCCGGCGGTGGTGAACAGGGCCCCTGCCTGCAGCGTCCCCGGTGCGGCGGTCACCGGCTGTCTCCCGGCTGGCCGGCGGTGAGCTCGTCTTCGAGAACGTCGATGGCCCGGTGATACTCACTGGCCAGCCACCGGTCGGCCAGGTGCAGGTAGATGCGGGTCGACTCGATCGAGCGGTGCCCGGCCTGGGCCTGCACCGCCTCCAGCGCCATGCCCGCTTCCCGCAGCCGGGTCAGGCAGGTGTGCCGCAGCATGTGACAGGTCGCGTGCTGCAGCCCGGCGCGCTGCCGGGCTCCGCGCAAGATCTCATCCACGCCGGCCGCGGTCAGCGGACTTCCCCGGCCAGGGCCTTTCAGCACGACGAACACAGTCTCGGTGGCCGTCCCGGCAGGCCGCTCGCATTCCAGGTAGGCAGCCAGAGTGGCGAAGAACCGGCCGGCGACCGGGACGATCCGTTCGTGACCGCCCTTGCCCTCAGCGATGAACAGCCGCTGGTCGGCGAGCTGGATATCGCGCAGCCGCAGGCCCAGGACCTCGCAGCGGCGCAGCCCTCCGAGCAGCATGGCCTGCACCATCGCCTGGTCCCGCGCGGTGCGCAGCGCTAACAGCAGCGAGCTGGCCTCCGACGGGGCCAGCACTTTCGGCAGCGTCCGGGGCACGCGGATCAGCGGGACCCGCCCGCGCCGCCCGCCCCGGCCGGCCGGCCGCCGGGTGACCGGCCCCGAGGGCACCGGGCTGGATAGCACGACGCCCCGGGCGGTCAGGTAGCCGAACAGCCCGGACAGGGTCGACAGCCGCCGGGCAATCGTCCGTGCCGACAGCCCGGCCTCGCCGTCATCAAGCCGCACCACATTGCCCCGCCGGGGAGCGCGCTGATCGATGATGAACTCCAGCACATCGGCCGTGCTCACCTCAGCCGGCTCTTTACCCGCGAAAGCGAAGAAGACCTTCAGGTCGAAACCCGCTGCCAGCACGGTATTGGGCCTGCACCGGGCCCCGACAAACCGCAGGTAATCATCCACAAGGTCATTCCCGAGCCGGACCTCAGCACCCGTTTCCCCCAGCGGCCGGCGCTCCAGGCACGGCACCCAATGCGACATGCAGATCCCCCCAGTTCCCCAGCCGGCGCCTGTCGCCTGACAGCCCCCGAACCGGCCGGGGATCACCCGCATATCCTGGCGTACTTTGCGGCAGAGCATCGGTGAGCGACACTTATGAGTTCATCGATGCAGAGTACGCCACCTGCAGAACCGCTCCTAGCGTGACGAGAATGTGCGAATGGCTGGAAGTATCAAAATCGGGGTTCTATGAATGGAGGTCACGGCCGCAAAGCGCGACCGCGAGGCGACGCGAGGAACTCGGGCTGCTGATCAGGAAGGCCTTCGAGGACTCCGACGGCACCTACGGCTACCGGCGGCTGGCGGCGCAGCTGGCCCGCTGGGGCATCGAGGCCGGCGCCGGGCTGGTCCGCAAGGTGATGCGCGAGCTGGGCCTGGTGGCCTGCCAGCCGCGGCCCTGGCGCCCGGCCACCACCGTCCAGGGCCAGGCCGGGCCGATCCCGGACCTGGTGAACCGTGACTTCACCTCGGCCGTGCCCGGCCTGAAAATGGTCGGCGACATTACCTACATCCAGACCTGGGAAGGATGGGCTTATCTCGCGACGGTCATCGACTGCGCGACCCGCAAGGTAATCGGCTGGGCTGTCGATGATAATTACCGGACCCCGCTGATTTCTGCGGCGATACAGATGGCCGCCCGTAATCTCGATCTTCCTCCTGATGCGGTCTTTCATTCCGACCGTGGCAGCAACTACCAATGCCACTTAGTTAAGAACTGGATGCAAGATCGATAGGGCTGGCTCGTATCGGTGTCCTATGTCGGCTGGCTGCTTGACTGGGAAGGTGCGGCCTTTGTATTTCTTGATGACGCGGGGGTAAGACCTTTTGCGGCGGCCTTTACTGACTCTCTCGAGGATTTCCCTGATCGCCATGATCCGCGCGTGCTCGAGCCTGCCGGGGGGAAAATGCCGCCTGGTCTGTGACCTGGCGGCGGACAAGGCTGATACTTCGCATGAAGGACAGCCGGTCGGGATCCAGCCCGGCCGCGGCGGCGGCCTCGGCCATCAGCGAGCGGATGGCGTAGTGCGCCAGCAGCAGTCCCCATATCTCCTGCCGGACCAGGTCCGGGGTCCGGGAGCGGAGCCCGCTGCCGGGCTCGAGCATCTGCGTCTCGATCTCCCGCAGCGATATCTCGTACTCCCAGCGCTGCTGGTAGGCGGCGGCCAGCTCGATCGCGGTCATGTCGCCGGGGTCCAGGATGGTGGTGACCAGGCGGAAGGTCTCCGGCTTCCCGCGGCCGCCTGCGGTCGTGACGGCGTACTCGATCACCCGGACGGGGATGTGGGTGGCGTTGCACGGGTCGGCGGCGACGGCCAGGGGGATCTTGAAGCCGGACGAGCGGATCTTGTGCGTGGCGACTTCGGACAGGTACGAGCCGTCGGGCAGGGCCGTGACGACGGGGAGCCTGAGGCCTGAGGCGACGCGGAACAGCAGGTCGGCGCCGGTCAGCAGGCAGTCCCGCCAGAACTCGAAGCCGAAGAACCCGCGGTCGGCGATCACCAGCATGCCTGGCTCCATCGAGTCCAGCAGCCCGGCGGCCAGCTCCCGCTCGCCCACGCTGAGGGTGCCGATCCGGGCGGCCACCACGGCGTGGGTGCCGCACTCGCCCAGGCCCAGGACCTGGACCTGCGGGAACGGCCGCCGGGTCACGCCGCCGGGCCGCCCGAACCCGGCGACGTTGGCCGGGGTGTCCGGCACGTCCGCCTTCACCCCGTCGATGGCCATCAGCCGCCGCGATCCCAGCCACGCGCCCGGCGCCCCGGCCGTCGCCAATGGCGCGGCGACCCGCTCGAACAGGGCTTTCAGCGCCGCCTCGCCCAGCCGTTCGCGCGCCTGGGAGATGGCCCCGGCCGTGGGCACCGCCCAGTCCTTCCGCCAGGCCCGCATGAACGCCAGCCCGCCGGTCAGTCTCCGGGTCACCTCCTCATAGCCATCCCGGAATACCGCCATGGCCATCACGAAATACACCACCACGTGCGCGGGCAGCAGACGGGACCTCTTCTCCCTCCGGCCGGTCTCCGCCAGCACTTCATCCACTAGGTCCCGCGGCACCAGCCGAGTCAGTACCCCGATCGCGACCCGGTCAGTCAAAAGCCCGCCCGGCGGAATCTCCACGCCATAACCCAGATTATCCACGGCGCAGAAGATACCCGGCACGCAGGGGGAAACAAAGCATCCCCGTCAATTCCCGGCGTTTTCCACAACGGCACGGCGTGTCGGCCTGTGGAAATGTGGACAGATATCGGAGCCGAGCTTAACTAAGTGGCATTGCAGCAACTACACGTCTGCTGACTTCGCCGCGGTCCTGTCCGGGCTGGATATACGCCAGTCCGTCGGCCGCACCGGGATATGCTATGACAATGCGCTGGCCGAATCATTCAACGCGGCTGTCAAAGTCGAGCGAGTCTACCGCACCGTCTACCCGACAATAAAGAAAGCAGCCGAGGATATTGCGCGGTACATCGAGCTCCGGTACAATCAGGTACGTCTCCACTCAGCGCTCGGCTATAAGACTCCGCAAAAAGTCCACGACGAGTACCTGAATCGGCAGCTCACCGCATGAAATAGCATCAATTCAGCTGTCCGGAAAACGCGGAGCGACCCACCCGCTCGGAGCCGGGTTCGCCATGATGTCCTCCAAACCGCAGAAGCGGCGCAGCCTGATCAAGCAACATCGGGCTGTCCGCATTCTCTGCACCTGTTTCGGTGATTGCCTGCTAGCCGCTGCCTATGTGGGGTGCTGCGACCAGCCGGGCGGAGAGTTCTCCTCCTGCCGGCCGTACACGGTCACGTCTCAGATGCTGTTTACGAGGAGCCTTCGCTTTTCCTTGCCTGTGCGTGTGCCGCTTCGGCGAGCCGTTTGATCGCGCCGAGGCGCCGGTCCCAGTGCGCGGCGAGGTCAGCCATAGCCCGGGTGGCCTGGTCGAGACGTCCTGCCTCTACCTGGTAGAGGACCTCCCGGCCCTGCTTGCGCCGGCTGACCAGCCCGGCCTGTTCGAGCACGGCCAGATGCTTGGAGACCGCCTGGCGGGAGAAGGGCACGTGGCCGGCCAGCCAGCTTGCGCTGACGTCACCGTTGCTGACCAGCAGGTCGAGGATCCGGCGGCGGGACGGGTCGGCGATGGCCGACCACAGCTCGTCATCGGCCTGCGCTGTCATCCCGGCTGGCGCTTGCCGAGCACGTCGGCGAGGCGGTCCAGGAACTCGGCCCAGCCGTCCCGGTGCTCGTCGGCGTACCGCTGCTTCTCGGCGTCGGGCCAGGCGAGCAGCTCGTGGCCGCTTTCGGACACTCGAAGGCGGGTCTGCTCGCTGCCTTCGGGCGTGAGCGTGAACTCGACGAGCATCGAGTTGCCGGTCACTGGTTCCTCCCCGCGGGGATGGTTCCAGCGGAACGAGAAGCGAGCCGGCGGGTCGACCGTCTCCACGACGACCGGGCCGCCCTGGTCCCCGAACTGCATATAGCCGTGCGCGCCGGGTTCCACGACCAGTTCCACCCGGTCGGCGAACCACAGGCTCATCTGATCAGGCTCGGTGATGGTGCGCCACACCACCTCCGGCGGCGCCTCGATCAGGATCTCCCGCTCAATCACCAGGCCTGCCATCAGTATCCGGTCCCTCCCCGAGCGCGCCGGTGCCGCCACCTGGCGTCGCATGCCGGTGATCGCCCACTCCGACTCGATCTGCAACCTACGGTAGCACATCAGGGGCCGATATGCAACCGATGCTTGCAGTTGATGCACCGTGTGCGCCGTTTCCGCGGACGCGCAACTTGTTGTTGCACATCATAGTCACCACTTGCTACCATTGGTTGCACATTGAGAGAGGGGGAAAACATGCAGGACGTATGCACTGGTGCCTCACCCGCTGGTACCCGGGCCGTCGGCCTGGCTCGCCCGGCCCTGGGCGAGCCAGCCTCCCCAGACGCCCGGGGAGCGCTGGCGAGTCTTCGCCCTGCTGGCGGCCGCCTGGGGGCATGGGTATGAGGGCGTCCCGCAAGGGCCGGCACCACATCGAACCGGCAACTCGACGACTGGAGGCAGGGCAATGACTGCACGCGACGACCAGATGACGAGCTTTACCTACACGACCTACATCCACTCCACGCCCGAGCGGGTCTGGCGGGGCCTCACCGACCCCGCCGTCATGAAGCGCTACTGGCGGCACCACAAGGCTGGTGCGAAGACCTTCCGCTCTGACTGGAAGAAGGGCTCGACCTACGACATGGCGCACGAGGAAGTCGCGCTCGTCGTGAGCGACCCCGAACAGGTGATCCTCGAGTCCGACCCCTGCCATCGGCTGGCCTACAGATGGCATGCAATCACGCCCGAGTGGGCCGCCAGCGTCGGCATGGACGAAGCCACCGCTCACGCCTGGCGCGCTGAGCCCCGCTCCAAGGTGGCCTTCGGCATCGAGGACGCCGAGCAGGGCGTGGTCAAGCTCACGGTCGTCCACGACGGCTTCGAACCTGGCAGCGACGTCCTCCAGGCAATCTCGAACGGGTGGCCTGCCGTCCTTGCCAGCCTGAAGACCCTGCTCGAGACAGGGTCAGCGTTGCCCTGGACGTAGCGGATTGGCCAGGCCGGGACCCGTGGAAGCCCCCGTCCCATCGGACGCGCCGTCGCTTGAGGCGGCCTGAGCGACGACTGCCGCAGCTGCCCCGACGGACTCGACTCCGTCGTCTCGACGCAATGGGCTCCCACGATGACAAGAGCACGATTCAAGAAGGAGACAAAGACCATGACCAGCAGCGACTTCACCGCCACCTTCACCGTCGACCGGACCCCGGAGAAGGTCTTCGCGGCAATCAACGACGTCCGCGGATGGTGGTCCGGCAACATCGAAGGGGACACCGACGCGCTCGGTGCCGAGTTCATCTATCGCTACAAGGACGTCCACTACACGAAGCAGAAGATCAGCGAGTTCGTCCCGAACCAGCGAGTCGTCTGGCACATCGAGGAAGCGTTCCTCAACTTCACCGAGGAGCCGGACGAATGGGCAGGCACCGACGTTACCTTCGAGATCACACCGAACGGTGATGAGACCGAGGTGCGATTCACGCACCGCGGCCTCGTGCCGGAGTTCGAGTGCTTCGAAGCGTGTTCGAGCGCTTGGAGCTTCTATGTCAACGGGAGTCTGAAGCGGCTGATCACGACCGGTCGCGGCGAACCGGACCCGGAAGAAAACGCGGGCGCGAGGACGCGCGGGTCGGACACCAACAGCCGGTGTCTTCGCTCCTCGTGTCACAGACGGCGTGGTGAAGCGCGCCTCTGCCGAGGGCAGGTGAACCCTCAAGGACGCGTCGACGGCCGACGCGGAGACAGCGGCGGCTACGCGTCTCGGATGGGCTGGTAGGTGAGGTGGGCGAGGATGGCCACCGCGCGGCGAGGAACTCGTAGCTGCGCCGGCCCAGCAGCATGGCCTTGGTGCCCAGCGTCTCGTCGAGCAGGACCCTGGCCGCCTCTTCGCGGTCCTTGTCCCCAACCTTGCCGAACCAGCCGCCGTGCCGGAAGCCCTCGTCACCGGCCGGGTCCTGGATGACTCCGTCGAGCGTGACGTTCTCGCTGATGATGATCTTTCCCATCTTGTTTCTCCGTCCGCTGGCGTTTGTCAGCTGCTACTGATGCAGACACCGCGACATCGGGAAAGTGGGCGCCCGCCGGCCGGCGTCTGTACAGGAGGGAAGTGCGATAGAAGTGTGCCAGGGTGCAGACGAGGTGGTGAAAGACCGCGGCCACGATCCCGGGGCATGACCAGCAATAGTCCGGCTGGTCAGCGCGATTCCACAGCGGGACCATTTTCTGTGCTTGCCGGTCCTGCGTGAAAGGATCACGGCATGTCGTCCCGCCGAATCGCCGTCTGCCTCGAGGTCACCCCGAAAGAGGCCGTCGCCTCCGCGCTCGACTGGCCCGGCTGGTGCCGCTCCGGCCTTGACGAGGGTGCCGCACTAGAGGTGCTGACCAGCTAGGCCAGGCGGTACGCCCCGATCGCCGAGCAGGCCGGGGTCAGCTTCCCGTCAACGATCGCCTTCGATGTCGTCGAGCGGGTGCCCGGCGGGCCCACGACCGCGTTCGCGGCACCCGAATGCCGCCGCCCGTTCCCGCAGATGACCGCGGAGGCCGACCGGGCGACGGTGACCCCGGCCACGGCCCGGCGGCTGGTCGGCCTGGTCACCGCGGCCTGGGCGACCTTCGACGAGGTCGCCGCCGCGTCACCAGCCGAGCTGCGCAAGGGCCGTGAGGCGGCGGCCGGGACCGGGACAAGCTGATCGAGCACGTGATCGGCGCCGAAACAGCCTACGCGCGCAAGCTCGGGATCAAGCTCAAACAGCCGGCCATCGACGACATCGCCGCGATCGAGGAGCTGCGCCAGGCGATCGCCGCCGTGGTGGCCGCCCCTTCGGACAGCTCACCCGCGGTGCCCACCGGCTGGACCGCGCGCTACGCTGCCCGCCGGATCGCCTGGCACGTCCTCGAACATGCCTGGGAGATGCAGGACCGGGCGGAGAGCTAGAGCCCTAGGCCAGCGATTGTCCTACTGCATGCTCCTCGCCCGTCGAGGCGGACACTCGGCCACGGCCACTGCCTCAACATGCAGCAGCCGACGGCCGCAAACGTCGGGCCGCCGGCCCGGATCGCGACGGGCCGGGTTCAGGCGCAGGTCGGCGCAGGCCAGGACGGCGGAGCATGAGCACCCGGCTCTGGCTCCCTCCGGCGGCCAGGGCGCGGCAGACCTCGTCGCCGTGCACGCCAGGCAGGTCGCGGTCCAGCACGATCACGTCGTAGCCGTTGACAGTGGGACGGTCCAGGGCGGCCTGGCCATCCCGCGCACATCTACGGCCACGCCCTCGCCGCGCAGCACGTCGACAACCGTCTCGGCCAGCTCTTGGTTATCTTGGACGAGCAGGACCCTCATCACTGTCTCCCCCTGGCGTGCGTGTGACCGGCTGACCCCGGGCGGCCAGCGCGCACAAAGGTCCGGATCAAGGACCTAGTCCGGCAGCCGATGCCGCACGGTACTGATGGAAGTATGAGTCGCATGCACGCGGTCGAGCTCGTCTTCGCCATCGGATGGGCGGCGTTCTGGATCTACTGGCTCGTGGCGGCCTTCTCCATGAAAAGGGGCCGCGTCCCTTGGTCCCGCGAGCTACGTATCAGGGCGCTGGTCGTTGTCGCCGCGATCCTGTTGATCCGCTTGGGAGCCTTCCGAGACGACGGCCTCAACTCGGGTCCATGGCGCGCTGGCCTCGGGCTCTTCCTCTTCGCGCTCGGGCTGGGGCTCGCGATCTGGGCCCGTGTATACATCGGGCGCAACTGGGGCACCCCGATGTCGGTAAAGGACGAACCGGAGCTGGTGACCAGCGGCCCCTACCGCCTGGTCCGCCACCCTATCTACGCTGGCGTCCTGGTCGCGGGTGTCGGCACCGCGGTGGCGCTGAGCTGGATGTGGCTTATCGCCATGGTCCTGGCCGGGGTCTACTTCGTCTACAGCGCGATCGTCGAGGAGCGTTACCTGACCAAGCAGTTCCCCGACACCTACCCGATGTACAGGCGCTCGACCAAGATGCTCGTGCCCTTCATCTTCTAAGCCCTGGCTTGGCTCTGCGGTGGGGGGGCAGGCATCCGGGCGGAGCCTCCGGGGGCCCTGCCGGCTCTAGCGCTGTGCTTAACAGCGCCGCCTGTTCGCCGCTCTGCTGGAGTTTGAGCACCAAGGACGTCCGGGTTCCGGCAGAGCCGGTGAGCAAATAGCGTTGATTTAGGTTCGCCGTGGAGCTGGGTGAGCCGCATTGCGGCGGCTGCGCTCATGGACGCTTCCGGAACTTCAAATAGAACGCCGCGAACACCAGGACAATTCCGACGTTTACTATCAGCCGCTCCCAGAGCTGGTTCCTGAAGAACAGGACGTCCACGCCGACCACGACGGCAACCAGCGCGAGCACGTAAAGCACGACGGCTGCCTGTCTCCCCATCGTTCCTTCCTACTGTGTGCGTCGGAGTGGAGCAAGAGCGGCGCTGGTTTCAGTGAAACGCTTGCGCTGGCTGAACCATTTGATGCCCTGTTCTCCCGAGGTGCGCCACGTCTGCGTGTCACCAACCCGCACTGGCGCGGTTTCAGGCAGGCAAGGTGAGGTGGCGAGCGGTGCGGTTAGGTCGGGATCGGCAGGATTGGTGTGTCTGCTGGTGAACGTCTGGCGCCGTGGTCACTCAAAGGGATAGTTCCCGCATA
>JBKQMG010000019.1:0-2622 GCA_052146815.1 Streptosporangiaceae bacterium
GATAGCGCACCTCGGCTACCGCGTCGTGGACCCGGTGGTTCGGACGGAACCCATAGGAGCATGGGAGGAAATCCGCCTCGAAGACCGGCTCCAGCACCAGCTTCAGGGACGCCTGCACTATCCGGTCGGTGACCGTGGCGATCCCCAGGCGGCGCAGCTTGCCGTTTGCCTTGGGGATCATCCGTTCCCGCACCGGAAGCGGGCAGAAGCTGCGGTCCCTGATCGAGGTCCGCAGCCTTCCGAGGAAGACCTCGATGCCTTGCCCGGCTTCGATCGAGTAGGCGGTGTTTCCGTCCACTCCGGCCGTGCGGGCGCCCTTGTTCCCCCGCACCCGAACCCAGGCAACCAGTAAGAACGCCGGGTCGGAGACGAGGTTGAACAGGTCATCGAACCGGCGATGAGGATCCTCGCGGGCCCAACGGTGCAGCTTGGCCTGGATCTCCAGTACCCGGCGCTCCGCCCCGATCAGGGCATACTCCAGCTCGTCGGTGTTCACCGGCGACAACCTCCTGGCCTTCCAGTGCTTCCGCTGCTGACTTGCTGTCCCCCTTCGCCATGCACGCGCCTTTCGCGCGCTCGGACTACTACGGGGACTCCGCCACGTCCTGATGCCATCGGCCGACGACGGACCTGCCCGCCTTCCGGCTGGCTGCCGGACAGGACGGGCGGCACCAAGACGCTTCCCACGTTCACCACCACCCGGTCGACGAGTGAGCCGCCCAGCTCTACCCCGGCAGCATCGCCACACCTACGCCGCAGGCATTCAGCGTGGCCTCCCCGCCGGCATCAAGACCCGGCTTCGGAGTCGCCGCCATAACCGCGGCGGCGTGCACTGCGTCCCGGCCCAGATCCGCCAGATTCGAGCCGGTGGAAGAATTACGGGGCGTCGGGCACTGGTTCCTCTCGTACGGCTTCTCGTCTCGCTTGCCAGGCCCGCACCGTCTGGCAGTACCGGCACGTCCTGTCGTTGTCAGGGCTGCTCCCGCCCTCCCGCGCGCCTCCGCGTTCGGGCTGCCCTCAGCTTTCCCCGGCCTGCTGCGACAAGCCGGGAGCGGGTCCTTTCACCCCGCCCGGGATAGTGGCGCTTCGTGGCGCACCTTCACGTTCTTCCAGACCCATTCGTCGGGGTTGAGCTCGGGTGAGTAGCCAGGCAGGCGGAACAGCCGGAGCCGGCCTTCCGTGGAGGCGGCGAATTCGTTCGTGGCGGTGGCACGGTGCGCGGGATGCCCGTCCACGATGAGATAGACCGGGCCGGCTGCGTCGTGCAGCAGGCGCTTGCAGAAGTCGATGAACGTCGCGGCGTTCGTATTCCCCTCGTAGACGGCGAACCGCAGCGCGCCTTTCGCGGACACCGCGGAGATCATGTTCACCGAATACCGGGCGCCGGTGTTCTTGACCTCCGGGGTCTGGCCGACGGGCGACCAGGTGGTGCCCGCGTGGTAGTCCGACCGGATCCCGGCCTCATCAGCGAACCAGACCGTGGCTCCCTCCGCCTCGGCCTGCGCCTGGATGGCGGGATACTCCTCACGCTTCCACCGGTCGACGGCCTCAGGATTCTGCTGGTATGCGCGGTGCAGGGGCCGCTGCGGCGACATCCCGAGCTTGCGCAAAAGCCGGCCCACGCTGACAACCGACAGTGCGACGCCGAACTCGCGGCGGATCACCTCGCGGACCATCTCCCGCGTCCAGAGCGCGAACTGGAACTGCATCTGCCGCGGATCCTGCCCGGCAATCAGCGCATACAGCCGCGACAACTGCGGGCCGCCCAGTTTCGGCGGCCGGCCCGGCACCGGCTGGGCTTTCAGCGCGTCTTTCCCGCCCTCGCGGTATTTCGCCAGCCACGCGTACACCGTCTTGCGGTGCAGTCCCAGCGCGGCGGCGACATCCTCCGGATGCGCGCCTTCCCCGACCTGATCCACCGCCCGGATACGCAGCGCCTCAAGCGTCTTGTGATCAAGCTTCCGGCCGTCGTTATCCCGCACGCCACAATCCTGCCAGATCACAAGATCAAAGTCAGGCTACTTTCGAACTCCTTAGTAACTGCCGATCCGCGCCTCGACCTTCACACCCGAATCTGAACCTCGATCGACGCCGGATTCGGTGATATGCGTGGCCTGACAAGGAAAACTATGCCGAGCCACTGGTTGCCGCGGCTGCCGGAGTAACCGGACCAGCGCATAGTTATCGAGGCTGCAATGTCCGCTATTCGGCAGAATCGGATGACTGGGCATGGCCGGGGCGCGAGCCGACGACAGTGGGTGAGATGGCGTGTCGTGGGTTCGGGTGAGCCGTCAGAGGGGCTGATGCCCTTCATCGACTCGTCGCGGGGTGCGAGGGTAACACGCCCAGAACGCCACCCACCGCAAGCGTCCGCAGACGCAAGGGGCTCAGGGTTCGAGAACTCATCCCTGCACACGAACTCCCAGCTCGCGAGGTTATTACAGATATGATCGAGCGGTTTCGGAAGATCATCTGACCGTCAGCCTGAAGGCGTGCGTGAGCCCGGCCCTGGCGGGTGTGTACTTCAGTACGGGGTTACCTCGGGTGTACATCCGTTTCGCCGGCCACGAAGAACCTGGGGCGGCGCCGCGCCGCCGGAATATACGGCGCCATCGTTACTGC
>JBKQMG010000020.1:0-8231 GCA_052146815.1 Streptosporangiaceae bacterium
TCGGCGGTCCGTTTCCGTTTGATTGAGTGTGGTAACCCAATTCTTTCGAGAAACGGACCGTCTTTCATTCTGACACGCCGTACAATAACAATCTATCGATATGATCCAGGCCCCGTGAATAACCCTCCGTAAGTGGCAATGAGATGGCTGATTGCGCTCTCGCTATGAATTCAGCGGCGCGGACGGCTGGCGCTGGGCCAGATCGCCCGCGGCCAGCGCGGCGTCAGCAGGCTCTACCGGGCTCGTCGTACTCTCAGGGCGATGTGCGATGATCAGCCCGGCCTCGGCCGCAACGGGCCCTGCGGTCACGTCCACAAAGCCACTCGCCGTCATCATTGATGTCCAGGCGGCCATCGACACGGGACGCTCTTGGATGCGCAGTTGGTAGCGGGCCGCGTTCTTGATAATGCGCCAGCAGCCGCCCGGCCCTTTGCGCGCGAGTACACGCACCTTGGAGGCGATGATTTCGCGATCCCGGGCTGAGGCGCCGCGGCCGAACATCATGTCGGCGAGCACCAGCCTGCCGCCGGGGCGCAGCCAGTGAAATGCCGAGTCCACCAGCTTGGCCTTGTCGGCGTCCCGCAGGTGGTGCAGCGCGTAGCTCGACACGACGAGATCAAGGCTGCTCTCGGGCAGCGCCAGTCCCTCGATCGGCAGCGCCACCGCGTCCAGGCCCGTCAGGCCGCGCCGTCCGGCCTCCTGCATCAGGTCTTCCACCATGCCCGGGCTCACGTCGATGGCGAGTATCTGGGCGCCCCGCTCGGCCAGCGGCAGGCTCAGCTGACCGTTGCCGCAGCCGAGGTCGGCTACCTGCTCGCCAGGCCGGACCGCCGCAGCGGCAATCACCGCAGCGGTCACCTTCTGCAGGCCGGCCGAACCGTGCTGATCCCAGGTCGCCACTCGCCCGGACCAGACACGGCGCTGCCGGTGGACGGTATTCGCGGTCGCGAAACGAGCCAGGGGTTTCTTCCCCGAATTGGCGGTGGCCGCGGTCTCACCGGCATTTACTTTGCTTTGAGTCATGCAGTAATCGTATTAAGGGACAACGGGGTTGGCACCGCTCGCTGAGGTCAGATGTGCTTAAGAATAGTTAACAACTACTTCAGATCCGGCAAAGATGAAGAATTTATTAAGCGCAGCCGGCGTCGTTAGATGAAGGCTTGATTAAAGAGAAAACCTGAGCGCCCGGACGGTTACGGTCAGTATTCTTGTGAATAGGCGCGCGAAGACGTCCGCGCCTGCCAGGCCGCGACGTCGGCCGGGCCGAAGGGTCGGCGGGAGGGACAGCTCAGCTCACGAAGGAGATATGGCTGGTGTGTGCCTCACTGCCGTCCGTGCGGATCAGGTAGCCGGCGTAGCCGTCAAGACCGGCCACGATGCCGAATACCTCATCGCCGCCGGCTGCCATGGCCGTCGCGAGCGCATCGGCGAGCGCCAGGCTCGGACCCGTGATGGTTGCCGATACGGTCCGGCCGGCCGGCTGGCCCGTGAACGGATCGATCAGGTGCGGGCCCCGCTCATAGCTGCCCGAGGTGGCCACGGCGGCCGATACCGCGAGGATGGCGGCCAGCGCGCCAGCGCGCCAGGGATGACGGATGCCGACCCGCCAGACGTGGCCCGGCGCGGGCGCTCCGAAGACCGCGATATCGCCGCCCCCGTTCACCATGGCCGCCTCCGTTCCTGCCTCGCGCAGGACCGCCATCCCTCGTTCCACAGCCCATCCCTTGACCAGCCCGGCCGGATCGACACCGGCTGGCATGGCCCACGGGTCAAACCAGCCGGCGGAAACCCGGCGGGCGTAATCGCACAGGTCCAGTACCTCGGCTACCTCCGGAGGCATCTCGCTGAGCCTGGCTGCGCCCCGGCGCAGGCGGCTGACCGGGCTCTGCGCATCCCAGGTGCTGAATATCGCATCGGCCCGGTGCAAGAAGGCGCACGCCGCCTCGATCGCGCCGGAGACCGCGCGGCCCGACTGGACGCCTGGCACGACCGAGAACGACACGACAGTGCCCATGACCGGCTCAGCGTGGTTGACGACCGGCACTCCCGTAGCCATGTACCCGCCGACTTCCGGCTACCTGATGTGCAGCTTGTCGAGCGCTGCCTGGAGAGACATGGCGTACGCCTGGCTCGTGTAGGTGGCTCCGCTCACGCCGTTGATCTGCGCGCTCTGCCCGGACAGCACCTCCGCCCGCAGGGTCGGGATGACCTGGCCGGCGAGCTGCTGAGAGTAGGGCTCGGCGGTCTGGAGCGTGGTAACCGCCACGTCGGTGATGTGGCTTCCGCTGGCGGTGACCTTGACGGCCAGTTCTCCGTAGCCGTACTGCTCGGTCGCGCCTACCACGCTCTGGACGCTGCCTGCCGCTGCTCCAGCGCCCTTGAGCTTGGCTTTGTGCTTGCCGAGAGCCGCTCCGGCCCGCTTGGCCTGCCCGCCGGCCGTCGCGGGGCTGGAAGCGCCGGGCAGCGCCGCCTGCGCCGCGGGGTGGGTGTGATACGAGAGGATCCCCGCGAGCCCGGCGATGGTTCCGGCGATGACGAACAATGGCGCCCGCTTCATGTGCCCTGCTCCTGGTCCGATAGACAAGATGCCCCGTGGCGGCCGGAGCTTCGGTGAATGGGGCCTCACAGCGCGAACGCCTCGTGATGGATGGACTCGCTGGGAACTCCGAGGTTCCTGGCGGCGCTGACGACGCTCGCCACGAATCCCTCGGGACCGCAGACGAACACGTCACGGTCGGCCAGGTCGGGAACCAGATAGCTGATCGTCCGCTCGTTGACCGATGCCCGTTCACGGTCGCCGACCAGTTCATGGAGCGTGCCCCGACGGCTCCTGACCAGCTCTGTGACCTCCCCGCGGAGCACGAGATCCCTCTCGCGGCTGCCCCGCAGAATGACGACCGGAGCCGAGCGGGGCGGCAGGTCTTCCAGCAGCGACCGAAGCGCGGTGACGCCAATCCCGGCCGCCACCAGGAGGGCCCGCGGCCGCCGCTGGGCATGCCGGGTGAACGCGCCGTACGGCCCTTCGATCGCGATCGCGGTGCCAGGCCGCAGCCGCGCCAGCGCGGCCGAGTGGTCACCGACCGCCTTGACGGTCAGCCGCAGGTACGGAGGCCTGGGCAGCGCCGAGATCGAGTAGGGGTGCGCCTGCCACCACATGTCCCTGGTGAGGAAGCGCCACAGGAAGAACTGCCCGCCGGATACGGCCAGCCGGTCGAGACGGCGGCCGCCGACGATGACCGAGGTGACGCCCGGGCCCTCGCTGCGGACCTCGACGACCCGCAGCAGGTGCCGCAGGCTCCGCACGATGGGCAGCCCGAACCTGTAGCAGAGCACCAGGCCGGCGGTCGCCAGCCAGGCTGCCGACCAGGCGAGCTGGGTAAGCGGATGCCCGACGAAGGACGGGCCGAGGACGATGACGTGCGCGAAGGACAGGGCCAGCGCCAAGTACATGTAGAGGTGCACCAGCCACCAGGTCTCGCGCCGCAGCCGCCTCCGCACCGCACGGATCGAGATCGTCCCGGCCAGGCACATCAGGCCCAGTGCGACCGTGGCCATGAGCATGTCCGGATACTGGGTTATCAGGACACCGACCTCGTGCCAGGCACCGCTCCTGGAAGCCTGCGCGTAGCCGATCGTGAGCAGCAGCGCGTGCGCGATCAGCAGGCTGATCGGCCAGGGCGCGAGCCGCCGGTGCCAGCGCAGCAGGCCGTCCTGGCCGAGCACCTGCTCGACAAAAGGGATCCGGCTCACCAGCAGCACCATGACCAGGGCCAGGTAGGTTCCGACCAGCCCGGTGATGTTTCCGCCGAAAGTCGCTCGTCCCCCGGGAGCCGACAGCTGGCTGGCGGTCTCCGCGGTGACGGCCAGCGCCATCGTGACGCCGAGTCCAGCCCCGACCACCACGAGAGCCGCCTTGACCAGCGCCGGCCTGGGCGGGGCGGCGCCGCTGGGCGCACGGCCGCGATTGCCGGTTCTGCCCCGGCCCGGCAGCGAGGCATCGAATCGGGCTGAGCGGACGCTCATGACGCCCCACCGTGCCAGCCGAAGCTGGCCGCCGAATAGACGAACCCTCTGAGCCCGCTCAGAAACAGCCTGCTCGCAGACACCTGCCCGCCGCGGGTCATGCGGCGAGCACCGCGATGAAGTCGCGGGTCCAGCCGATGAGGCACTGGTCGGCCGGCCGGACCTGGCCGGGGATAGCGGCCCGAAGGCCGCGCCCTGGTCGCCGGGCGACGTCCAGCTGGACCCATTCGGGATTGATATCAAGCTCCATGGCGGTGCGCGCGCCGGCGTGGACGAGCGCAGCCGCGAGGTCCGCCGGGGTGGTGGACATGCCCGCGGCGTAGATGAGCTCGCCGGCCGCGTTCTCGCCGAGTGCGCTGCGCGCCACATCCTCGCCGCCGCCCAGGGTGGCTCCCCAGGCCGTCCAGTCCGCGGCGGCGCCGGTGGCGTGCCCGCCCCTGACGAGCGGCCGCAGATTCTGCCGGACGCTGAACACCGATTCGCCTGGCCGGGGCAGGCCCGAGCCCCATACCCCGATGCGGGCGGTGCCCGATCGGTCGATGACCAGGCTGGCCAGGCCGCGCCTGAGCGGGCTGATGATGTGGCCCTCCTGCTCGTAGCCGCCCGCGTGCGCTGACAGCAGGAAGCCGCCGTTGAAGGCGGCGAGCAGCCGACGGCGCTCACCGCTGCCGACCGCCGGCCCGGCTCGTACGACCGACAGCGCGGCAGAACCGGGGTCCGAGCTGCCGCTGTGCAGCCGGTAGTGCACCGGGCCGCTGAATCGTGCCGCCGTCACGACCGTCCCGTCCGCGGCTCTGAAGTAAGAAACGATCACCTTTGGCCTGGGCGGCCGCTTGATGACGGGGGCCTTGGGGCTGGCCGTGGTTCGCGGAGCGCTGACGGGCGGAGCGCTCGCGGCGGGCGCTACCGCGGCATGCCGGGACGGCGTTGCGGCCGATGCGCAGGCGGTCACCGCGAAAACGCCGGCGATCCCGATGCCCCGGCGCAGACGGCGCATGTGGTCCTCCGTTCCAGTCCGCCGGGCACAGCGCGATCACGCTCCGGTTCTCCGTCGCGTTCAGACCAGGGTGCCTGCCCGGCTCCTAAGACGACGTTTGAATCTTGTTCAGACTTGGCTAAGAATCTGGCTCGGCGCGCCCGCGGCCTTGAGTGTCCCTGGGCCGGGGACGCCGCCGCAGCGGCACCGGCGATCGCGCTGCACCCGCATACTGGGATAACGGCGCCGCGGCGAGCGGGAGGCGAAATGGCTTCTGCTACTTCCTGGTCAGCGACGTGAGCAGCATCGGCTCCTCGCACGCGATCGCCAGCGGCCCCTCGCTGGGCCCCAGAACATCCTGCTGATGGGCCTGGAGAGCCGCCGGGACTGGAACGGGAACATTCTCCCGGACGACATCCTGGCCAAGCTGCACGCCGGAAGCAGGCAGGGCGTGAGAACGGCGTTGGCGGAAACGACACAAACGCGCTGATCCTGATCCACATACCCGCGGGCGGGGCGAAGGCGGTCGGCTTCTCCATTCCCGTGACGACTGGGTCAGTTTCGCCGGCACAGTAGGGCCGCAGCAGCAGGGGAAGATCGACCAGGCCTACGGCGTTAGCAAGCGTTCGTTGACTCCGTGATGCACCAGCTGCGCACCGAGGGAGTACTCAACGACCTGACCAAGATCGAGGCGCTGCCGTCGGTGGCCAGGGGGTACGTCATCACCGACGCCGGCTGGAACCTGCTCGACTTCGCGGCCCCGCTGCACGCTCTGACCAGCGGTAGCCTCCTGTTCCGCACGCTGCCCATCCAGGGCTACGCCACGATCGACGGCCAGTCGGCCAACGTGGTGAACTCGGCCACCATCCAGCCCATCGTCCAGGCCGCCTGCTACCTGAAGCCGGGCGGGCCGGGGGCTCAGCCCAGCGCGCAGGGCGCTCAGCCCGGCGGGCATCCCGCTCACGGTGGTCATCACCAGGGGGCCGCCGCCCGCCGGAAGATCACGGCGGATGTCCTCAACGGCGGTTACACAGCGGGGCTGGCCGGGCGGGTCTCGGCGGTGCTCAAGAAGGCCGGGTAAGGCGCAGGCCAGGTCGGGGACACCAGCCACCGCACCACCACCGAAGTGCTGTATGGCAGCGGCGCGTCGGCCGGCGCCAGCAAGATCGCGGCGATGTTCGGCGTACCGGCCGTGCCCAGCGGCTCGGTGGCGTCCGGTCATGTGGAGGTGCTGCTAGCTCCGTGAGCGAGGTGCCGGAGACTTGGCGCGGGTGGGACACAGCGGGACTCCGCTGGACTCAGCGTCCCGGGCCTGGGCGCGCTGACCTGGGCCACTCGGAATTCACGGACGCGGGGCGGACAGATCGCGGGTTTCACGCGGCGAGGAATGGAGAAATAGCAGGTCAGCGGCCATTCCGCTGGGTAGGAATGGGCGTCCTGTAAAACCGTCGGCTAAGCCTACGCTGGTTCGAACCCAGCACCTGCCACCACCAGCCCAAACAGCCCCTGGCCAGTGCGTACGCGATCGGGGGCTGACCTTGTGCTGGGCGGCTGTATGCGGCTCGGGGTGCCTGTGTGCGGCCCGCTGTGCCAAATACGTGCCAAAGTTTTGCAGGCTCCGGTCTTGATCATCTACTGGCTTTCGCGGGGTCGGGTGGCTTCCTCGATGCGGCGCTTGGCATCTTCCTGCTGGCCGGTGATGCACTTGGCGTAGACGCGCAGCAGGACATCGACGCTGTGGCCGGCCCACTCGGCAACCTGGGGCGCGGGAACGCCGGCATTCAGCCACGTTGACACGGCGGCGTGCCGGAGGTCGTAGGGTCGCCGGGCCAGCAGTGAGGCTGCCTCGGCCGGTGCGAACGCTGCGGCGCGGGCCTTGTGGAAGATGCCGAGGTAGGACCGGTCGGTGAAGATGCCGCCGCGCGGGCCGGTGAAGATACGCCCTCCCGCCCCGGCGGGGTACCGGGCGATGTGCTCGCGGAGCAGTCGTACGAGTTCGGGGTGAACGGGCATGGTTCGGACCTCGCCTGGTGCCCGGTGCTTGAGTTCGCGTCGCTGCCGCGGCTGCCCGTCGTCGGTCCACTGCGAGCCGCTGCGCGGCTCGGAGGTGGTCAGGATCAGCTCGCCCCATCCGGACTCGGGGAGGCTGGCGAGATTGCCGGGCCGAAGGTCTATTACTTCCTCCGGGCGCAGCGCCGCGTAGTACATGCAGCCGAAGAAGGCCACCATCCGCTCACCGCGCTGGTTCTGCTGGGCGACAGCCGCCAGGAGCCGCCGGGCCTGGTCAGCATTGATGACCGTTCGCGGATCAACCGTCTTCAGCGTGCGCGGGCGGGTCCACTTCACTGACTTCAGCGGGTTCTCGGCCAGGGCGCCAGTCTCGACGGCGTACTGCATGACGCTGGCGATAACGGCTCGCTTGCGGTTCGCGGTGTTGGCGGCGGCCGCCGTGCCGTCCTTTTTCTTGCTGATCCTGTCGAGCAGGGCGCGGGTGCGAGCGGCGCCAGTTCCTGGCCGCGCCAGGTCGCCTACAGGGATCGTGGCAGTCTCGAGCCAGCGGACCACGCCAGCAATGTCATCCGCCGGCTTCAGCTGGCCGCGCGGCCGGTCCCTGAACGCCCACGCCCGCAACGCTGCGCGGATCTGATCCCTGGTCCACGGGCTGTCCTCGGCCGCCAGCATTGCTTCGGTCGCATCGGTAAGCGATTCGGCAATCGAGCGCCGGTGGGTGGGCGCAGCGTACGGCCACTTGGCTTCCCCCGGCCCCGGGCGGCAAGCCGGGACGGAGCACTGACGCTGAGCACCAGGCTGCTGGCCGGGGCGTGCGTGCTGCTGGCCGGGCTGGCCGTGACGATGGGCGTGGTGTCCTGGCACGCGCAGTACGCGTTCGTGCTCGCGGCCAAGCACGAGCGCGCGGCCTCGGCGCTGGAGGCGCTCGGCGTGGACGCCGGCGCGGTGATCTTCTCGTCGACGACTTTATACGCTGGCTTTACGACCGTTATCCGGCGTGCTCGCATCAACAGTACGCAACCCTCTGACCGGCCCCCGGCGCCAGACTAATAACGGGCTCACACGGCTCAAGGATGAGACGGCGTCACGGGCAGCACGGAACCTGTCAACCTCTATGAGACACCGGGTCGCTGGTTTTACCGGGTGGTGGCCTCCGTGTTGTGGGGCGGGTTGATCCAGGAGCTGGCGGGGATTCCCGGTGGCACGGGCGGCCTGCTGACGA
>JBKQMG010000021.1:0-8525 GCA_052146815.1 Streptosporangiaceae bacterium
CGGACAACGCGAACCCGGCGCGGCGCCCGGGCCTCACCCCTGCCCGCACCCCCGGAACCCGTCCGCCAAGATCAGCTTCCGCCCCGGAAGATCAACTCAACGCGGTACTCGCGGATTCGGGTCAGACCAGAGGCCCAGAGCAGGCTGTCGCGTCTGGTTTGATCGGGAACGGGGGAACCCACAGGCGCCCAGAACTTCCGGGCTCCGCCGAGGAGGCTTTTTCGACATGAGGGTATGCGTGCCAATCACAGATGATGGCCAGGTCGACCCGCGCTGGGGACGAGCCGACCGGGTCGCGGTCGCCGACGTGGCCGACAAGGAGATCCGCGACTGGCAGGAGTTCACCGTCGCCTGGGGAACGCTGCACGACCAGGGGACCGAAGGTGCCCATCACGCCCGTGTGGCACGGTTCCTGCGGGACAACCAGGTAGACGCGGTCGCTGTTTGCCATGTGGGTTCCGGCATGCAGCGCATGCTCGACTCAATGGCGATACGGGTCGTCACCGGTCCCGACGGGGACGCCCGCAGCGCCGCACGCGCGGCAGGATGATCAGCCCGGCTCTGGCCACAGTACGACGCGACCCAAAGTAAGCACCACCTGACCGCTTCTGCCGCTTTCGGGGCGGACCAGAGCAGCTGCAGTTGCGCGTCAGCGATCGCGTGCTGTTCGGTCCACGGTCAGCCCGGCTCCAGCCCGTCCCAGCCCCACCGGGGCATGGGCAGTCCTGACGGCACCGCGGCGTCGTGATCGGGATAGCCGGTGAAGTGCCCGGCCGCCCACTCCATGTACGCCCGCAATGCGGCCCGGAACTCAGGATCGGCGGGGAGGCCAGCGTCGTCGGCCGCGGCGACGAAGCACTCCGCGAAGCGACGGCCCCGAGATCGGACATGTCACCGTTGCTCGCGTGCATGCCGAGCAGTGCACTCCGGCCGTCCCGGCCTGGCCGGCCGGATCACCGGCGCCCTCAAGCTGTGCCCGCACAGGCGGCCAGACCCTGAACTCATCGCCCTGATCGGCGAGGTCGCCCGTGAGCCTGGGCTACGGCGGTCAGGTCAGCCACGTCGCTAGGCGGTCAGAGGCGGAGCCTCACTGGTACTACAACGGAGTCCTGAGACGTCCTGTGCCGCGGGTGCCGGCGGCGAGGTGTGCCGTAAGGGGGCTAAAGGCACCCGCCGGCCTGCAGGCGCCTGAGCGCCCCGGTGCCCGGGTCAGAAGAAGTGGAAGTCGGGGTGGCCGTCGTGCCACAGGAGCATGACGACCCTGCCGATGATGCTTGAGCCTTTGATCGGCCCCCAGAAGCGGCTGTCGCAGGAGATCGCCCGGTTGTCGCCCATCACATAGAACTCCCCGCGGGGGACGTGGAATGGGTCTTGCCTGGTGGCACCGGGTATCACAGGCCCGGGCGGGTCGTGTGGCGGCAGGTATGGCTCGCGGAGCCGCCTGCCGTCGACGTAGAGGATGCCGCCTGCCGAGTAGATGGTCTGGCCCGGCAGCGCGATGACGCGCTTGACGAGGTCGGTCCCGGCCGGCCCCGGACAGCGGTCGCGCGGCGGGTGGGTGAATACGACGATGTCGCCCTCGCGCAGCTGGTGCCAGTTGAAGAACGCTTTCTGCACCAGGATCCGGTCACCGACATCAAGCGCAGGCGCCATGGAGGTGGTGGGGATCGAGAAGACCTGGAACACGAACGTCCGGATGCCGACCGCCAGCAGCAGCGCCAGCGCCAGGGAGATGGCCCATCCGGCTAGGGCGCGGCGCCGCGACGGCGGCGCCTTGCGCGCGGCAAACGGGCCGCCCGCCGCGCGCCCGGGAGTCCCGCCCAGGTCATCGGGGGCGCCGCCGAAGTCAGCAGTGGTCATGCCGGTCACAGCGGTCCGGTGCGCCGCGCCCTCTGCCATACCGGGGATCGGCGGGCCGTGAGTCGCCGTACCGCGGATGGGCGTACCGCGGATGGGCGGGGTGCGGATGGGCGGTGCGTGAGTGGGCCACGCTCGCCGCGTTGGCCGGTGCCGACGAGGACAGCAGCGCCAGCGGGACACCGAGGGAGCAAACCGCCAGGAGCAGCGCGCCCACCGCCGCACCGAGGCGCCACCGTGGCTCGATCACCAGCCGCATGCGGGCCGCGCCTATGAGGTAGCTCCACGCGACCGAATGCGCGGGTGTCCCGTCCCTGATGAGCAAGCTGGCGATTTCGGCCGCTTCGTCGCCATGACGGCTGCGCCATCGCTGCGGGTAGCAGCGCAGTGCGGACTCCACCAGGCGCATGGACCGCGAACCAGGCATCAGATTCCTCCCAGTCCAAGCCGCAGCCGCCCGACGCTGCTGACCCGCTCGATCGAGTCGAGGTGGGCGCGCAGCGCCACCACCCCCGCCGCCGTGATGCGGTAGGGCTGGCGCCGGTCCTCGGCGGGCAGGGCCTCGATCAGGCCCATGCGCTCGAGCCGGTCGAGCGCGCCATAGAGCGTCCCGGGCCCCAGTTGCAGCCCCGCGAAGCCCTTGATGTCCTGGATCAGCGCGTAACCGTGTTTGGAGCCGTCGGCCAGGCTCGTGAGGATCAGGACCGATGCGTCGCCAGCCCGGCGCAGCACGTTCTGGCCGCCGGTGTCGTCCCGTTCGCGAGCTGCCATCGCGCCTCCTAGTACGCTGACCAATATATCAGCCAACGTACGAGTGCCCAGCAGTCGTTACCACCAGCGCTCTAGGATTGGCTCTAGTCCGGCTGGCGTAGTGCGACTTGCGGGCGGCGGCCTGCCGGCAGCGTCTCCAGCCTGACCACTGCTCGTGGAATGACGCCGGCCGGGTTATGCAGGTTGAACAGGCGGCGGGCCTCGGCGCTCGGAGATCTTGACGCGCCTGGGAGCCAGATTGGGGAGCCAGCTGGCGAAGGGTCCCGATGAGCCCGGAGGAGCCTGCAGGGTCCAAGAAACGTCCGCGGCGCGGCGGCTGGACAGCTCACATCTGTTCGCGCAGGTCCGTCGGGATGCGGTTGCCGTCGGGGTCGATCAGGTTGATCAATTCCACGAGGCGGCGCTGGATTGCGATGATCCTGGTTCTGTGATCATGGTAATCGGCTGCGAGTTCCTCGACGTCGTCGAGCAGTGGCTGGATCCACCGGCTGATCGCTGGCTGCTTATCGACGAGGGCTTGGACGAACGCCGCGTAGCCTATGCAGTCCCAGCGCGGGCCGGTCCGGTCGGCTGGCGCGAGCAAGACTTCCCCGATTGCGCGCTGGTCACCGCGGAATATTCGCAGCACCGGGTCGGGGTTTGAAAGGCTGTCAGCTATCTCGTGCCGGATGCTCTCCATTGCGACCATGATGTCCCGGTCGCGTCCGTGATGCAGGGGTGCCAGCAGCTGAACTTCGCGCCGCAGGATTTCGGCCCAGCACAGGTACTGGCCGATCAGGTACACGGTATTGAGGCGGGCGTACTCTGCCTCGGCCGGCGAATCGTCGGCCGGGAATCGGCCGAGGAAGTCCTGGCGGCCGATGTTGTAGAGGCGGCTTTGCAGGTTGAATGCCGCATGAAGCAGGGGCACCCGATACCGCCCGGCTAGCTCGTCAGCGGCGAGCCGACGGTCCCGGATGACTGTGCGCCGGCCCAGCATGACGGCGACGAGCGCTGCGACGGCGGATATCGCAGCGCCGGCCAGCGAGACCATTGAGGATGTAGTCATCCGCGATCGCTTTCTCGCATAACCGGTGACTGGGCCTGCCGCCGGAAGTGGAGTTTTATGAGGTTCCCGGCATCAGGCGCATGGCGATCAGGGGTGCCAGGTCACCGGCCTGGCTATGGAAGCCGCGCCAGTGGGCCGCATAGTTCTGAGTCACGACCTGCAAGAGCGCCGGATTAATGGGAATGTCACCGCATCTGTCGATGAGCCATTCAGCCAGTGGGGCGACGAGCTCTTCGGGTGGCTTATTCTCACTCTGATCTGCGAAGGCAGCTATCAGCCCGATGATGATGGACCACGCCGCCGTCGGCTCTGGCCTGCCGCCGCTCAGGTCCCGAATCCTCCTGTAGGCGGCGACGAGGTCGCTTTCTGCCTGGTCCGCGGGAGCCAGCAGCGATGCCAGGACCACAGCTCCAGCCTCCCGGCGGTTGCAGCCAGCCACCCGGGAAAGCTCCCGCACATGATCGCACTCACGCCAGAGGCGATCACGCAGCGCGCCGGGCCAATCCCGCGGAGCGGGCGAGATTGCCGAGGCTGTCCTGAGTAGCTGCCCCTGGGCGATATCCAGCGCGATTTTCGCCTCCATTGACTCCCAGCAGGCGTTACGGGCTGCTTCGAGTAGACCGGGCCCCGGCGGCGCTGCCCATACCCTCGACGCCAGCTCGATGCGGTAGGCCGCGATGGAATTGCCACGGGCGCACTGCCGCACGCGGTCAAGCCTGGCGATCCAGGGCGCGGCAGCCGGTGTAGCCAGGACATCGCGGCCGTAGATTTCGAAGCCACCCAGGGCAAATTCCAGCAGGACCCGGTCCCGCATATCCGCGGAAGGCTGCGCCTGCCACTCGAGGGCAGCGGCGATCTGCTCGTCCATCCACAAGGTTGCGCTCTGCGATGACGGCAAGTCATCCCAGGCCTTCGCGACGGCCTCCCACAGTCCGTTTCGGTGAGCCTTCCGGTCGCTCGGATCGAGCCAGAACCAGATGAAATGCCGCAGATGCCGTTCGATGCGCGCCGCCGCGACCCAGCGGTCAGCGGTCAGTCCGGCGGGATCACAAGCGCCCTTGACGCGTTCTGAAACTGCGCGCCAGTGGGCGGCGAACCAGGCGGATTGCTGCTGGGACTCAAAGTCGCCCACCTGATCAAGCCAGGCAGCGATCTCACCTAACGGGGCATCAGGCGCTGGGCTGCTGGCGGGATCAGCAAGATCTGTGATGGACGCGAGGATCTCCGAGACCTCATGGTGCTCGGCGTAATACAGCGGCCGGAGGCCGTAGGAAGCGGTCAGGGCTCGCTCTTCCCACCAGTCCCTGGCGCCGCTGTCGCTGCGCTGCCGGGCCGCATAGTGCATCGGCCGCGCGACCGGCAACCGGCGCCGCGCCTGAGCCGCCGCGTCCCGCAGGGGCACGTCAGTCCAGGAGACGCCCACGGAAAGCACCGTGAAGTCCTCGAACAGGCGGCCGAGGATACCGCGGTAGGGCGTATCAGCTGAGAGGGCAGCGTCGTAGCTTGATCGGTCCAGAACGATGCTCGGAGCTGAGACCGCACCCGATGACGGCATCGAGCCGTGCAGCTTCAGGACGTGAACCTGGCCGGGCGGGGGATCGAGAAGACGGCCGAGCGGCCAGGCTGACAGCTCAGCCCGGTCGATGACCTGCACCTTCATGGTCGGTGGAAGTGCCTGCTTCAGCGTGACCGCGAGATCGTCTGTGTAGTTGAGGGAGACGATGACGCCGATCCCTGCTTGCACCAGTCTGCTGATCGGATCTGCCAGCGCGGAGGCCATCAGCTGGGCACTGGGAACTGGCGGCAACGTCTTGAAAAGCTCCTCGGCAAAGGCCTCTGGCCCGAGAGTCAGCCGCACCGCCTCAGCTGCTTCCATCGGCCAGTCACCTGCAACCTCCGCGAGCATCCCGGCACGCTGGTCATGCCGGACGAGGTCGCCGCCTAGCTTGCCGAGCAGATCAGTCCAGCCCGGCCGGTCGCCCAGGGCCTGGTCGACGCCCGCTCCGACCAGCAGCGCCAGCCTCGTCCCGCCAGCGGAGTGAGCGCCCAGCGCCCTGGCCGCCTCGCTGATCGACCGGCGCCCCCGTGGTGTGGCACGCCATGCGGCAAGGGCAGGCATGATGTGCCTCCAGTCAGCGGAGCTCGGTAAACAGCGGGCAATCACCGTCGGCGGCCGCTGCAGCAATAGCCGTGGCGGCGCATTTGATCGAGTCTGTCACGTCACGCCTGGGGGACCAGCCGAGCTCGCGGATTCGCGAGCAGCTCATCGCGTAGGACCGGTCGTGCACCCGCCGATCGGGGACCTGCCGCCAGTGAGCCTCTGCATTCAGAGCATCAGCCACAAGCCGGATGACCTCAAGCACCGTCAAATGCCTGCCTGACCCGCAGTGATAGACGCCTGAAGCGTCTTCCCGCCGGATCACCAGGCAAAGAGCGTCGCAAAGATCTTCTACGGCCAGCCATTCCCGGCAGTGCGTGCCGGCACCGAAAAGCGGAACGGGCTTCCCTGCGGTCAGGTGCGCGACGGCAGTAGGTATGAGCTTGCGGGCCCGCTGCCGACCGCCGACAAGATTGCAGGAACGCACAGTCACGACATCCAGGCCATAGGTGTCCCGATAACAGTGAAGAACCAGTTCCGCAGCGGCCTTGGAGGCTGCGTATGGTTGAGTGGGTCGGTGCGGGGCGCTCTCATCGAGGGGAATGAACGACTCGCCGAGTACTTCATCCGATGATACGTAAACCAGCCTTGCCCTGGGGTTCCCTCGCAGCCATTCCCCAGCATCGATCGCGATCTTGATATTGCTCTCGAAAGCACGTGCCGGATTCACCAGCGCCTCGTCAACGTCGGTCTGGCCCGCAAGCACCACGGCAGCGCTGAGATCATCGATCCTCGGCAGGGTGCGCAGCGAATCTGTCCGATAAACGGCAAACTCCGCTCCCTGGGAGCTGAGCCAAGTGCACAAGTCCGCCGGAACCTCTCGGTGATCCACCAGGATCAACCTGTCCTGCAGTTCCGACGCGAGGCCTCTGGCCAGAGTTGCGGCTACGAAGCCCGCTGCGCCATAGACGAGTATTGCCGACATCACCGCATCCCATCGCGCAACTGATCCGGCGCGCAAGCAGACGCCCAAGATCCAGCTAGGTCCTGACGCGCCCGGGAGCCAAGTTGGGGAGCCATCCGGCGGAGGGTCCCGGGGAGTCCGGAGGGGTCTGCAGGGTCAATTGCCCAGCTGGACGGCAGTCCGGGGCTTTTGCAGACTCTCCTGGGCTTGGGTCTGGGCTGTTTTGCAAGCAGGGGGTCAGGGGTTGGAGTCCCCTTAGCTCCACATGAAGTAGCAGGTCAGAGCGATGTTGATCTCTATGGAGCTCATTTGGGAGCCGTCGTTGGGAGCCATTCGTCCGCTGGCCTGCCACGCAATGGGACCGCTCGCGTCCGGGGAAGCGTTTCAGATGCTGGCCTTTCAGTCGGCACCCACGTCACGCTCAGTGGCCGTGCCGAGGATTTGCTGACGCGCCGGATCCGCCTAATTGTTCCTGAGGGCGCTGCGGTGGTGCCGTAGCGTTCGTGAGGTCCGACGGGCTGGCTCCCGAACCGCCTGCCGGCCGCGTGCGGTCTGGCTTTAGAACGAGGTGCCAGCCTGCCGGTTCTCGCCGTGGCGTGGCTCTAAAGAGGTGCGAGCGCTAGCAGTTCCGTAATTAGGCATGCCCGCCACGTTCCCCATTCCCCGGACGAACGACTTGGAGCGTGCCATGACAGCAGTAATGATCGGCGTGGACCCGCATAAGGGGTCGCACACGGCGGTGGTGATCAGCCCGGCGGAGGAGCCGCTGGGCGAGATCCGGGTCCGCGCGTCGACTGCGCAGGCCGGGAAGCTGGCGGAGTGGGCGGCGGCGTGGCCGGAGCGGACCTGGGCGGTGGAAGGCGCTGCCGGGCTTGGCCGCCTGCTGGCCCGGCAGCTCGTCGCCGCTGGTGAGCGGGTACTGGATGTGCAACCGAAGCTGGCGTCGCGGGTGCGGCTGCTGCAGGCCGGGGACACGAATAAGAACGACCCGAACGATGCCCTGTCGGTGGCGGTCGCGGCGCTGCGGTCCAGGACCTGCCGCCAGGTGGCCGCCGAGGACCACCCGGCGGTGCTGAAGGTATGGTCCAGGCGGCACCGTGACCTGGCCCGGCTACGTAACCAGGTCGCTTGCCGGCTGCACGCCGTGCTCTGCGACCTGGTCCCCGGCGGCATCTCCAAGGAGATCTCCGCAGCTCAGGCCGCCAGGATCCTCGGGCAGGTCACCCCGTCCGGTGCCGTCGGACTCGCCCGCGCCGAGCTCGCCGCCGAGTTCCTCGAGGACATGCGCCGCCTGGATGTCCAGCTGCGCGACACCCGCAAGAAGCTCGCCGCCGCGGTCAGGGCCTCCGGCACCACCCTCACCGAGGTGTTCGGCGTTGGCCCGGTCATCGCCGGCACCATCATCGGCGACATCGCCGACGTGTCCCGCTTCCCCACCAGGGATCACTTCGCTTCCTGCAACGGCACCGCCCCGGTCGAGGTGTCCTCCGGGAACCGGAAGATCCACCGGCTGTCGCTGCGCGGCAACCGCCGCATCAGCCACGCGATCCACATGGCCGCTATCACCCAGATCCGGCACCGGCACAGCGACGGCCGCGCCTACTACGACCGAAAGATAGCCGAGGGCAAGACTCACAAGGAAGCGCTCCGCTGCCTCAAGCGGCGGATCAGCGACGCCGTCTTCGCCCGCCTCCAGGCCGACGCGCGGCAGGCCACAACCACGGCAGCCGCGAAGGGCCCGGGAGGGCAACCGGGGAACGACTCTGTCGCCAGCGCGGCCGGCTCAC
>JBKQMG010000022.1:0-10383 GCA_052146815.1 Streptosporangiaceae bacterium
GCATTTCAAGAACTGGCGGATCTTCCACACCGACTACCGCCGTCCGTATAACACTTATCGCGAGGCTTATGACGCCGCGCGCAGTCTGTTCTTTTTCTCAACCACGTGGGGTTCTGAATAACCCTCAAGGATCGCGGGTGGCCGTAGCTGGCAGCCAGGATTCCCTTGGGTGCCCAGCGAGTGCCCAGCTTGCGGGCAAGGTCCGTTAGCTGCTGATGTGCGTTGTCGGGGTCGGCCATAACTATATCCACCAGCGGCGCAGGTGCATCTTGCCGAACGGGATGCAAGGCCGACGTGTCGAGATTGGTGTCCGGATCGACGCCCGTTAGGAGGTAGCTGAGGGAGGCTGCGCCAGCGAACCCGGGATCGTCGCTGGTGATTAGGTAGCCGTGGATAACTGGCTGGCCGAGGGCTGCGAGCCCGAGCGTACTTTTGAATCGCGAGAAGTGTTCGTCTACGAGCTGGGCGTATCCGGTAAGCGCCTCGCGCCATACCAGTTGGACTAGTTCCAGGAGCCTGCCGGGACTGTAGAGGTCCCAGATCCAGCCACCCCCAGCCAGGCGGCCATCGGGTTCGGGTGCCGGACGTCGCAGCATTTGCCTGCTCCGGGCAAGATCAGCGCAGCGGGCGGCGAGATGATCCAGGTCGGCCGGGCGGAAGAGCTGGCCGCCTCGGTTAAGCCTGACATATGGCCTCTCGGGCGTAGATTTCAACTGCTGGCGCACGGCGCTGACCGCGGCACAGATAGCAGCAGGATCGAGCGGTTGGTGTCCCATGCCCCGCTGGTTCAAAAGAAGCCGGGCGAGATGCCAGCCACGCTCGGCGGCAAGCATGCCCCCGTCCGGCACGTCCAGCCGCCCGCTGAGCGAATACTTGCTGGAGTTCCCGGCGCAGTTGTTCATGGCTCCATCGCCAGGCCCAGTTCGCCGAATCCGGGAGCACGCCCGAACGGCCCGGACCCCATCCGGGCGCCGCAAACGGCAACCGCGGAATCTCCGGTCGGTCAGGCGTGCTCGCTGCGGTGAGCAGGAAGACGTCGGGGAAGCCCGCTCCGTCAGGCGCCCAGCAGGTCGACAACAAGTCGGCTCGGTCAGATCCGACGCCAAGGGGCCTGAGCCGTCCCCCTGCCCCCATCGGGGCCAGCTCGCGGCCCAGTATTCCTAGCCCTTCTACCCACGCTGCCGTGGCTGCCCGCAAGGCGGTACCAGAGGCGAGAACGTCCCGGTCAACTGGGGGCGAGGGAGGAGATCCGCCGGGGGCGTTGGCGTCGTTATCAGCGCGCCGTCCCCCGCTGATCGCGATCGCTTCTTCAACCAGCCAGCCGGCGCTGCCCGGATGTGCGCGGACCAGCGGGTTCATCAGTTCGGCTGCTTCGCTCGCGCTGGAGGTGGCAAGCATCATGGCCATCGGGTACCGCCATCTGGTCACCATCGCGGGATCAGAGATGATGTCGGCGATGTCGACTTGATGCAGTGCAAGAGCCCGCGCAGCGAAGTACTGTTCGACCACCGGCAGGCCAAAACGTGGCAGCCCGTGATCATCCTCTGTCACTAGGCGGCGGAACCTGTCAACCTCTATGAGACACCGGGTCGCTGGTTTTACCGGGTGGTGGCCTCCGTGTTGTGGGGCGGGTTGATCCAGGAGCTGGCGGGGATTCCCGGTGGCACGGGCGGCCTGCTGACGAAGCGCTCGGGGTGGGCGGCGTAAGCGGCGCGGAGGGTGGCGGACCGTGCGCGGCGGACGGCGGGAGCGCGTCCGTGGTGCAGGTCAGACGGGGTGTGCAGGCCGATGCCCGAGTGCCGGTGGTCGTGGTTGTACCAGGCCAGGAACGCCTGGCAGTGCGCCCGGGCGGCTTCGATCGAGCTGAAGCGGGCGGGGAACCCGGGCCGGTATTTCAGGGTCTTGAACTGCGCTTCTGAGTACGGGTTGTCGTTGCTCACGTGGGGCCGGGAGCGGGACTGGGTGACGCCGAGGCCGGCGAGCAGGAACGCGACCGGCCTGGAGGTCATGGAGGAGCCGCGGTCGGCGTGGATGGTGAGCTGCCCGCGGCTGATGCCCTGCTTCGCGCAGGTCGCGGCGATGAGCTTCCCGGCCAGGGCGGCGGACTCGCGGGTGGCCAGCATCCAGCCGGTGACGTAGCGGGAATGGATGCCGGGGATGACGTAGAGGTAGTAGTACGTCCATTTCGCCGGGCCGTGGAGCCTGGTGATGTCCCACGACCAGACCTGGTTCGGTGCCGTGGCGAGCAGCTCGGGCTTCACCGCGGCAGGGTGGACGGCCTGCCGCCGCCGCTCCCGGGTCTCCCCGGCCCGGCGCAGGAGCCGGTAAAAGGTGGACTGCGAGCCCAGGTAGATCCCCTCGTCGAGCAGGATCGCCCAGATCTCGGCCGGGGCCAGGTCCGCGAGCCGCGGCGAGTGCAGCGCGTCCAGGATGGCCTCCCGCTCGGCTGGCGCCAGGGCGCGGGGCTGGACTCGGTCCCGGTGCGGCACCGGCGCGGGCCGGGCCGGGGCCGGGCTGGCCCGGTGACGGCGGTACCAGCTGGCCCTCGGCACGCCCGCCGCCGCGCACGCCGCGCGGGTGCCGATCCGCGGCGCCAGCGCGGCGATCGCCTCGCCGGTCACGGCGCTGGCCCCTGCTCGCTGTCCGCGCTCTCGGAGAGCCTCTCCAAGAGCGCCAGGTTTTGCCTGGACCTCCACCACGAAGCGGGACGTGGCCAGCTCCTGCTCCAGCTTGGCTTTCTCCCTGGTCAGCCGCGCGATCTGCGCGTCCCGCGGATCCGCCGCCGGGCGTCCCCGCGGCTGCTTCAGCCCGGCCAGCGCCCCGGCATCACGCGCTCGCCGCCACTCGGAGATGAGGCTGGAGTACAGGCCCTCACGGCGCAGGATCGCGCCCTTCTCCCCGTCGGGCGCGTCATCGCAGGCCGCGAGGATCTCCTGCTTGCAGGCCGCGGTGAACGTCCGCCGCCGCGCCCGCTCCGGCACTTCGGGATCTGGCCTTCGCTCGCCATCGTCAGCCACCGGACCAGCATCGGTCCCGGCCATCGTCATTGTCATCTCAGGGAAATCTCCGTCCCCGCCCCGGGCCACTGATTATCAGAGGGGCGAGTGTCTCACCTGAGGTTGGCAGACAGGGGCACGCCGCAGATCATTTCACGCCCACGCGGCGTTCCCACCGGACCCAGGTGACTAAATGGATTTAGAAGGGCACATGCTCTGTCTGCGGGGCTGATGTCAGGGACTTGTTAATGGTTCTGCCCACACTGGTTGGTATGCCGAACTGGCCTGGTGTTATGAAGTCGGCCTTGCCGATTTCTTGCCAGCCCGAGGCGGAGGCCTTGAATGCGATGGCCGCGGTGTAGCCGGGCGGTGGCGCGGTCTGGGTGAAGACCAACTCGGCGTAGCCCGTGTCGCAGGCCTGGGCGTTGACGTCGGGCAGTGGGCCGTCAGGGTTGTTGTGCGCTGCCTCGTAGGCCTGGGCCGCGTAGGCGAGGGCGGTGGCGGTGCAGTCGTCGGCTTGGGCGTCAACCGCGGCGCCATTGTCGGGGAGCGCGTACCAGGCGGTCGTAACGCCCTCGAGCGGGCCAGGGGTGTAGCCAGTGGAGCCGTTGAAGTACGCGCTTTGGTAAGTCCATTGTGGCGATGACCTGTTCAGTGTCCGCAGCAGGACGTGTTTGTAGCTGTTTCGGCAGGCGTAATCGATGACTTTGCCATGGTAGCTGTCGTGAGTGCCCTGCACGGCGACGCACTGCTCGCCATCGGCGAGCCGCACCCCCCACGGAAAGCTCGGGTTGATCGGCTGGGCCGGTCCCAAGAAGGGTCCCAGGCCTCCCGACGAGACCTTGAATAGGATTGCCCTGGCGTCCCACGGGTGTTCCTGGCACAGCACGCTCGCCTGTGCGGGGTCAGCGTTATCCAGCCAGCACGGGTCATAGACCCCGTTTTGCGCAAAGCAGCGATAGGCCTGCACAGCCGTGTCCGAGCCCGCCTCGCAGCTTTGCGCGGTTCCCCCGTTGACGATCGCTTCGCCCGGTTTCGGCTGCCCGTTCGCGTCAACCGGTGCCACGTCGACCATCCTGGTGGAATGCGCGGACGCCAGATCATGCCTGATCGCCTCAAGAATGTCGGTGATGATGTCGCCGTCGTTGACTAGATGAGTATGAAAGCACGGTCCTGGGTTTCCGTAGATGGCTCCGAGCAACTTGAGAGAGTTACAGTGCTTGATCACTGCCGTTCCGGTGGTGTTGTGTGCAGTGGCGGAGCCGACCGTTACCGCGACATCACCGACGTCAAACCGGTGAAGGACGAAGACATGGTTAACGCCGATGAGCAAGCCCATGTCTCCGGCGATGTCGAGCACAGGAAGGCCTGCGGGCCAAGGTGGCAACTGGGCGATCGCGCCGGAGTTCAGTTCCAGGGCGGCGCCGACTTGTGAGGGCAAGACCGCTGGCCACCTGCAGATTCCTGAGGTGTGCCCGGCACAGGCCGACAGGACTGCGTCACCCAGGACGGCCAAGTTGTAGTCCGACGGATCTATTTGAACTCCCTCCCGGGCCAGTTGCATGGCGGTCAGCAGTTCCGACCCCTGGTAGGGGGTGCCGATCGTGATGACTTCCGCCACGTGGTTGCCGACGGTGCCGCCGTAGGGGTCGGGCTGTGCGAGGGCGTACTGTGCGGCCAGCCCGCCCATGGAGTGCGCGGCGACGATGACCTTGTTGCCTGAGAGGTGCGCCAGGCAGGAGAGCGCGGTAGCGAAGTTCGGGCCGATGGCCTGGTTCTTGGCCACCCATTGGAGCGACTCCGAGCCGTAATTGAACGTCCACGCGGTAATGCCGTTTATCCGGGCCGCCTGGTAGGCAATTGACCCGGGCGTGGATGGCTTCCACATTTGGGCGCTGCTAATGATCCCGTGAATGAATACCACCGGGACGCTGTCGGCCGTGCCCGTGCTGCCACCGGCGACCGGCTGCAGCTGGCTCGTGATACAAGACCCGCTGGCCGGGACAGCCATCGACGCCCCGGCCGGTACGGCCACGCTTCCTACTAGCAGCGCTGCGGCAGCGGCGGTCACCGCTGCCCTCACAGTTCTCACATCGCCCCTTCGAAGGTGACCAGCCACCTGCCGTGCCGGTTTACAAGCCCGATTTCTGCTTTCGCCGGCGCCTTCCCCGGTTCGCGGAGAGTGCCGGTCACGTTCGCGTATGCGTCCGCCTGATGCCAGCCTCCTGTGCTGGGAGTGAACATGCTTCCCGCAGGAAACAACCGCCGTCCCCCATCCGGCAGCGCGGCATCGAGTTCAGGTGTAAGGGCTGCGCGCCCCTTGGCGGACAGGAGGAGCCGCACCGCCGACCCTGCCCCAACCGGAACACTGTTCAGCCTCCGCGCAGCAGACGTCGCCACGTTCCGGTGGTTTTGTCGGTGGTGATGCCAGAGCAAAGCGCCTGCCGCCGCTGCACCCCCAATGACCAGTACAACGGCTACGGCGATGAGCGCCCGGCCATGTTTCATGGCAACCCCCTGTACTGCTGAGCCGGCCAGCGCTGGGACCGACAGATGCCTGTAAGTGACCTGGCTGCGATGATGCCCGGGCCCTCCGGATGATGCCTGGCGGGTTATCCCAGGCCGCTGGCGGACCAGCACGACAGCTGGCCGTTGACGTATTCGCCGTCGCCGTTGGTCGAGGACAGGTTCATGTCCCACGGGCCGCCGCTGAGGGTGAAGGTGTGCGTGGCGATCTGGCCGTAGCCCGCCGATGCTGACTGGGGGTCGGCGCTGGACTGGACGATCTGGATGCCGACGGTGTCGCCGGAGGCTGAGTTGTTGTCCTCGCCCCACTGCAGGGTCATGGTCCGGCAGCTGGTTCTCGCGCCGAAGGTCACGTCGGTGTCGTAGTTGGGAGGCGCCGGCGGATTGTCGTTCAGGATCCAGGTGAAGACCGAGGTGCCGATCTGCACGGTCTGGGACTGGCAGTTGCCCGAGAACTGCACGCTGCCGTTGCTGTAGCTGTCGTTGCAGATGTTGGCCAGCGGGATCCGCGCGTAGGAATACAGGTCATGGGTCGGGGAGGTGGCGACCACCCGGCGGGACCGGTCCGCCTGGACCCGGTACCCGTACTTGCCTTGCGGCACGGTCGGCGCTGTCGCGGTGCCCGAGCGGCCCTTGAGCTGCATGACGGTGCGCCACACCCGGCGGGAGCCGAACTGGCGCTGCAGCTCCAGCTTCGACCCCGACGGCAGCCTGGCAGAGCCGTACTCGACCACCGGATGGGCCCTGGAGCTGATATGGGCGTTCTTAAATTCCAGGGTCACCCTGGGCCGCGACGAGGCCTGCGGGGCCGCCGACGAGGCTGAGGCTGGTGCTGCCACCGCGAGCGCCAGCGCGCCTGCCGTCGCCGAGCCGAGCAAGACCCGGGCGCATGCGCCGTTCCTCCTGCTGAGACTGATCATGTGCTGTCCTTTCTCCCAGGGAAGGTGAAGCGCGCGGACGCCGCCCGGCGCCGCGAAGGTGGGTTCTTCGGGAAGCTTTCGATGCCGTCCAGAAAGAACCCGGCGATAGCCAGGACAATGAGCGACGCCGAAGTCGATCAGGTGGCCCTTCACGGCCTCAAGCCCGGTGGCCACACCGCAAGCCGCAACTGCGGACAATTCGACGCACTGTCCGACGACGCCCAGGCACGAATGGCATAAGCCTGCGGCCATTTCGGCGAAAGTGCCATGGTCCATGACCACGAGAATCAGCCGCAGCACGCCGATCGAGCCGCCTGCTCCATTGCCCAGAGCCGGTATCCCGGCATTGCTCCTAGCCTGCGGCCGCCTCGGATCGCTGCCGGTTCTTGCCGTCAACCCGCCCCCGCCTCGCCAACGCTGGTCACTCAGCCGGGCCGTCCCGACGGCAATAGGACGCACCAGGCCGCTGAGCGGATTACGTGGATACCACCTATCTGTGGACCGGCCCCTGGGTATTGGCACCAATGACCGCTTCGTCCTCGCCGTTTCGGCTGGGGGAGTCTGCGGCTGCGTAACGCGGCTGCTCGAGCCGTCCGCACCCGCAGGCCGACCGTCCCAGTTGTCACGCACCCTCGGTACCCCGCGTCTGCGTCAGCCTGCCGGGCTGTCCTCCGCCGCCAGCAGCAGGCCGGAAAGCTGGGCGCCGAGCCATGTTGACACCGTGATCACGGGTGCGGGTGGGAAACGGCGAAGGGGCCGCGCGGTTGGTTGGCCCCGGTGACCCGACGCCCACCGAACTGGCGGAGCTACGGCTCGAGCAACAAGAGCAGATGGCGGCGGGTACCGCTGAGGATGAGCTGCAGCCAGTCCAGGCGGCTCTGTTGCGTTGGTCGATCGCGGCGGGCGGGAGACTAGTTCGGTGGCGTCGTCTGGCTCGTCTTCGGTGTTCGCTGGTTTCCGGTTCCCGCGGGAGGTGATCGCCGTCGCGGTCCGCTGGTGCCTGCGGTACGGCCTGTCTTACCGTGACGTCGAGGAACTGCTGGCCGAGCGCGGTGTCACCGTTGATCACGTCACCATCTACCGGTGGGTGCAGCGCTTCACCCCCGAGTTCATCGAAGCTGCCAGGCCATGCCGCCATGCCCCCGGTGACCGGTGGTTCGTCGACGAGACGTACGTGAAGGTATCGAGCCGCCGGACGTACCTTTACCGGGCAATCGACCAGCATGGACAGGTCATCGACGTCCTGCTTTCGATGAGGCGTGACCTGGCAGCCGCCCGGCGCTTCTTCACCCGGGCCATGCGGGCTGGCGTGATACCGGTCGAGGTCACCACCGACCGGGCCCCCGCCTATCCGCGAGTCCTGGATGAGCTGATCCCTTCAGCGCTGCACACCGTGGAGCGATACGCCAACAACCCAGTCGAGGCAGATCACGGGCGGCTCAAAGCCCGGCTCCGGCCGATGCGCGGGCTGAAGCGGCACCGCTCAGCGCGGATTCTCGCCGCCGGTCACGCCTTCGTCCAGAACCTGCGCCGCGGCCACTACGACATCGCCACCCACGTCCCCGCCCGTCACCAGCTCCGCACTGCCTTCGACGAGCTCGCCGTAACGATCTGACGGGCCGTCAGGTCAGCGCTCCAGCCTGCTCAGGAATCGCCCAACGCAACAGCGCCTGCCGATCTGGTCTGCGAGTGCCTGAGCCTTGGCGGTTGCGGCTCATTAGCTCGATGGTGTGGCCGTGCTTCGCCGCCCGGGTGCCGATGGCGGTGGCCATGTTGCCCTAGCCGATGATGCTGATGGTGGTCATGATGCGTGTTCCTCCGTCGTTTCTGGGTCAGTTGGGCTGTGAGGGTCTTGCCGGCGTGATGGGCTGCGTCGAGAGCGTTGGCCGTGCCGTTGAGGCTTGGCACTTGAGTTCGAGGTTGTTTCCGGCGGGGTCGCGGATGAACACCGCGTAGTAGTCCGGCGCGTACTCCGGCCACAGCCGAGGCTCGTGGAGGATCTCGGCGCCGCGTGCGGTGGCGAAGTCGTGGACAAGTCGGACGGTCGCCTCGTCCTCGACCCTGAGCGCAAGGTGGGTCTGGCGACCACCGGGGTCGGTCGCAAGGGAGAAGAACAGCTGGGCTGGCTGGCCAGGTAGGGCGTACCCGATCAGGTTCGGCGTATCGAAGGTTCGCGTGCCCCCGGCCAGGCTGACGACCTGGTCGTACCAGTCGCCGACGGCGTTCAGGTCGTCGACTTGCAGGACGACGTGGTCGAGCAGCGTCATGGGCGCTCTCCAGTCCTACTGCGGCCCCGTTCTGCGGCTGCGGCCTCCCGCAGCGCCGGGACGAGCTCGCTGGCGACCGGCTGGAGCTGGCTGGCGATGGCTTGGGCCATGTTGCCGGGTCTGATGAATCCGAAACGCATGAGTGCCTCCGGTGGGATGGAATCGGCGATGGAGCGGGTGGTTCGTGTTTTGGTGGGTGGCGCCGCGATCCGTATGGGCGTCGGGGCGCCACCGACCACGTGCTGTGTCAGATCAGTCCGCTGACGATCTCGTCGAGGGGCTCGGGTTGGCCGGCCTCGTGGTGGAGTCGGGTGCCCCCCGCGGATCAAGGCACTGCAGATGACGGCGCCCGCCCAGAATACGCCTGCGGCCCACCAGTAGCCGACGGTGAACCCGTGCACGGTGGCGCCGACGACGGCAGTGCTGCCATGGTGGGTCAGGTAGTGGTTGGTGGCGGTGGCGACGAAGGTGCTGATCAAGGCGACGCCGAGCGCCGGGCCGAGCTGCTGGGAGACGTTGTTGAGCGCCCCGGCCGTACCCGCGTCGCGCGGTTCGACACCCTGCTGCCCGACGTCGGGTGGTCCGATCCAGTACCGGTGCCTGGTGCAGACGTAGTGGTAGCGCGGCAGGAGCCGCGCCACCGGGCCGCCGTCGTGGCGGGCGTCGCAGCGGGGGAGGGGTACACCGGCCACACCTAGGGGGCGGGTGACGGCGACCTCGGAACCTTGCGTGAGCAGCGCTCGCCAAATCGATCGCGGTGGAAGCGCTCTGTTGCCGTCAGAGGCTCAGAATCTGCGTTGATGTTGGCGAACAGGCGGCGGGGCGATTGCACGGATGGTCGACGCCGGACGCTCAAGAGTCGTCCGGCAGCAACAGCGTCGCGATCGCCCGCGAGCCGCGCGGCGTTGACGGGGACTCGGAAATCAGCAAGTAGGTCTCTCGCGCCAGTTGCACAGTCACCGCCGAGGTGACGCTCGAGGAGGTCCGTGTAGCCAGCGATCGGGTTGAGGCCCGCGGCGTCCAAGTGACACTCGACGTTGGTCGTCATGACTGTTCGGTCCCGCTGGAGCAGCACGCGCCGAGGGGACCGAGGGACGCTCCCCGACCCCCTCGCCGGAGGCACCTAGAACGGCTTGATGACGTCGTCGGGGGTGGCGAAGGGATCGTGAACGTCGTAGTCACCGACTTGGGCGACCAGCTCGGCTTCGTAGTCCGGGTGGTCAGTGCCCCCAGAGGTGTCAACGTCGGCCGAATTCAGCCGCCGCCGACAAGAGGGATCCGGCGCGTCGAACGGGCACTTGTCGAGTGGGGACAGCGGTATGGACATGATCGGACCTCCTTGCCCCCGCCACTATTGAAAACGCTGGCGCTTAGGCGGCTGTACAGTGGAGGCCGACCGACCAGGAGGTTCGCCGGGTGTGGAACTCGAAGGCCGCCTACTCATGAGCTGAGTGTGGCGCTTGCGGTTTGCAGTTCGTTTAGTGATTAACGGGCGAGCGCTGCAAGTTCTGCTGGTTGGCTGGGTGGGACCAGCGGACGTGCGCGACCAAGGCGCGGATTCCGAGTTCAGCTACGAGACTCGCGGTTGGGTCTACCTTGTCCGGGCAACACGACTTAGTTGTCGCCGTATGAGGAGGTTGCTATCTGTCGCTACTTGCCGATCGCCTGATGGAC
>JBKQMG010000023.1:0-3188 GCA_052146815.1 Streptosporangiaceae bacterium
GTGCTGACCGGGACCGGCAGCCGGCTGGAGTTCGAGAAGGCGGGAGCCCCGCACATCCTGGACGCCATCACCGGCCTGGTGCCCCTGCTCGGCCTCGGCCTCGGCCTCGACAGCCAGGCTTCCTAGGACGCCTCTGAATAACACATGAGCGGCTTCCCGGTGTTTCTGCCGGCAGTGTGTTCGATCTGCTGGGATGATTTTGTCATGCAGGGAAAGTCGCGGCCGGACCGGGAGTTGCTGGATGCCGGGGAGATGGCGGGGCATCTGGTGCCGCCCGGAAGCGTGTTCGCGTTCCTGGCTGGACATCGCGGGGAGTTGTTCCCGGATTCGTTTACCGCGGACCTGTTCGGCTCGGTGACGGGCCGTCCGTCGCTTCCGGCGGATCTGGTCGGGTCGGTGCTGGTGCTGCAGGCGCTGTATGACTTGTCGGACGGGCAGGCGGCGGAGGCGCTGAAGTTCGATATCCGGTGGAAGGTGGCGTGCGGCCGGTCGCTGACGCAGATGTCGTTCGATCCCTCCACGCTGGTGTACTGGCGCAAGCGGATCGCGAAGTCGGGGCGGCCGGACCGGGTGTTCGACGCGGTCGCCGAGGTCATCGGCCAGACCGGGATCCTGGCCGGCAAGCGGAAGCGGGTCATCGATTCGGCGGTGTTCGATGACGCGGTCGCCACCCGGGACACCGTGACGCAGCTGACCGCGGCGATCCGGAAGGCCGCCCGGGTGGTGCCCGGCGCCGGGCCGGTCATCGCGGCGGTGTGCGCGCTGGATTACTCGCGGCCGGGCAAGCCGGTCATTGACTGGGACGACCCGGCCGCCAAGCAGCAACTGGTCAGCGACCTGGTGAATGACGCGCTGGCGGTACTGGCCGCGCTGACCGGGCCGGACGCGCCAAAGCGTGACGACGCGGCAGCGGACGCGCTGGGGCTGCTGGCCCTGGTCGCAGGGCAGGACGTCGAGCCCGCGGCGGACTCCGACGGGACCGACGGGCGGTGGCGGATCGCCCGCAAGGTCGCCCCCGACCGGATCATCTCCACCGTCGACACCCAGGCCCGGCATACCCGCAAGAGCAAGTCCGTCCGACGGGACGGGTTCCGCGGGCATCTGGCGGCCGAGCCGGACACCGGGCTGATCACCGACTGCCAGATGACGATGGCCGCCGGGGCGGGCAGCAGCGACGCGGAGAACGGCGTCACCATGACCGCCCGTGACAGGTTCGGCCACGATGACACCGCGGCCGGCCAGGACCAGCCGGGCCTGGAGGTCTACGGCGACTCGGCCTGCGGTTCCGGCCAGGCCCGCGCTGACTACCAGGCCGCCGGGCACGACACGGTCATCAAGCCAGGGCCGCTGCGCCCGGCAGTGCCCGGCGGGTTCACCCTCGACGACTTCACCGTCGACGAGGACAACGGCACGGTCACCTGCCCGGCCGGGCACGTCCGGCCGGTCAGCCCGAAAAGGTCGGTCACCTTCGGTGCCCTGTGCGCGGGCTGCCCGCTGCGCCCGCGGTGCACCACCGCCAGAACCGGCCGGTCGCTGGACCTCCACCCGCACGCGGGCCTGCTCCGCCAGGCCCGCGCCATGGCCAGGACACCGCAGTTCAAGCAGGCCTACCCGACCAGGGCCATGATCGAGCGGGCCATCTCCTGGACCGCCACCCAAAACGGCCACCGGGTCAGGCTCCGGTACCTCGGCACCAGCAAAAACAACGCCTGGCTGCACAACCGGACCGCCGGACTGAACCTCCGCACCCTGGTCAACGCCGGCCTGACCCGCTCCGGCGCAACCTGGGTCATAGCCTGACCGGCCCCGCGCCACAGCTCAAGCCATTCACCGGCCCGGGACCGGCCCGGCCGGCCTCTTCACACGCCCCGCCAGCCACCCCTGACCGCAGAACCGGCACAGGCCCGGACCCGTCACCGCCATGTCCGGCCCGCACAGCAAACAGAACCGAGCCCGTTGAGAAGCCTTGTTCAGAGCCGTCCTAGGCCGTCAGGGCGATCTTTCGCCCCTTCAGCAGCAGCCAGAGCATGAACAGCGCCTCGCCGATGAACGTGAAGCTGGAGACGCTGGCCGTGTAGCTCGGGCTGAGCAGCCCGGCGATGCTGTCGAGGAGATAGCCGCCGCCGGCGATGACGAGCAGCGCGCCGAGAAGCCGGGGAACGTAGCCGGACCTGCAGGCCAGGTAGCCGAGGAGAACGAGGTACAGCCCGAACACGATCAGGCTGACCTTCCAGGTGTCCTGGAAATCCTGGATCTTCAGCAGCGCCCCGGCCTGCCGGTGGCTGATGCTGAGCGCCGTCACGCGGCGCGCGTTAGTCAGCAGGGGGAGCACGCCCGCGAGCCGGCTGACGGCAACCGCGAAGATCGCGGCGTAACTGATTCTCAGCCAGGCCGCGAGGGTCGCCAGGCCCTTGTGGACCGGCTCGAAGAACTTCAGCAGCGCCCGGGCCACGACGACGTCCAGGATCACCACCGCCACGAGTCCGGCAATCGCGAGACGGAAGAGCCCAGCGGAGGCCAGGATGTGCCCGGCCGTCCGGGTCGCGTCGCCCGGGGTCACCAGGCGCTGGATAACGCCGAACCTGGCCGCCGGGGCCAGGACGGCCATGGCGAGAAGCCCGGTGCCCGCGACCAGCGCGGGGCGGCGCATCCGGCGGGCTGCCCCGGCTGACGGATCGATCGCCGTGGTCCTGGTGCCAGCAGGAGCTGAGTGCGTAGTGGTCATGGCCTGAGCCTCGTTCCGGTGTGACGGGCCCCCCGGCCCTGGCGGTCAGCGGTGCGCGCTCGCTTCGAGTTACCTTATCTTGTAAGGTACCCTTACGTCATAAGGTAGCCATACAATGTAAGGCTGTCAATAGGCAGCGGGGCAACAGGCAGAGGAGGACGACGCCCGTGGCGTCAGGTACCGGTCTGGGCAGGCACCACCGCGCCCCGCTGAGCCGGGAGCGCGTGCTCCGCCAGGCCGTCGCCCTGGCCGACGAGGCCGGCATCGGCGCTCTGACCATGCGCAGGCTCGCGGACCGGCTGCACGTCGAGCCGATGTCGCTCTACTACCACGTGGCCGGCAAGGACGAGATTTTCGACGGCATGGTCGATCTCGTCTTCGCCGAGGTCGAGCTGCCCCCGGCGGGCGCCGAGTGGAAGACGGCCATGCGCGACCGGGCCGCCTCCGCGCGCGCCGCGCTGCG
>JBKQMG010000024.1:0-27551 GCA_052146815.1 Streptosporangiaceae bacterium
TCCCCGGCCAGTGACAGCCGCCGGCTGTCGTTGAGGTAACCGTCGAGCGCAGCGGCAGACGGGAACTCCAGGATCTGGATCTCAGCCGGCTGCCCGCCTGCGCCGCTGCTCCTGGCGCGCTGCAGTATGCCGCGTCACCCTGTAAAAACTGGCTGACCACGGCGCGGTTGGCCCGGCACGTGCGGAGCTCCGGAAGAAGGAACGGCTGCGAGAGCCTGTTTCATGGAGCAGCCGCCTGGGCACGCGATGCGAGCTCACCGGATCACGCGAGCGGACCGGCCGGCGGCGAGTCTGCGCACCTCGGCGAGCGTGGCCACCGACGTATCTCCGGGCGTGGTCATGGCCAGCGCTCCGTGAGCGATGCCGAATGCCAGAGCGGCGTCGACGTCGAGGTCGAGGTCGCTGAGAAGCCCGTACGTCAGCCCGGAGACGAAGGAATCGCCCCCGCCGATTCGGTCGAAGATCTCGAGTCCGGCCATCCAGCGGCCTTCGTGGAAGGAGGTGCGAGTATGGCACACGCCGCTCCAATGGCCTGGTTCACCGAGGTCGCCCACGACTACAGCGGCGCTTCCTCTGACCGGCTTCCCCTGATCTTCGATCTGGGATGACGGCGCTCCAGGCGGGCCGGCTGGGACTCGGCACGGCGCCGCTTGCCGCCTGTTCCGGCCCAGGGACGAGACCGATGCCCTGCCGCTATCGATTGCGCCTGGTCGCTCGGGATCCGCCACTTCGACACCGCCCCGCTCTTTGGGTCCGGACTGGCGGAGCTCCGCCTTGGCGAAGCGCTGCGGGACCGTCCGCGGGACCAGTTCACCATCTCGACGAAAGTCGGGCGGCTCCTCCGGCCTGGTACGCCCGATCCGAGCTTTCCGGGAGCCCTGCCCTTCGGTCCCATCTTCGACTTCAGCCGCGAAGGGCTGCGCCGCTCGCTGGAGGAGAGCCTCCAGCGGCTCCAGATGGAGCATGTCGACATCGTCTTCCTGCATGATCCCGACGACCATCTTGATCAGGCACTTGGCGCAATCGGAGCACTCACCGACCTGGCAGCAGGACTCGGAGTCGGAACCAACCGGGTTGAGACAGCGATCGAGTTCGTCCGCGCACTGCTGTCGAGCACGTGCTGATCGCCGGCCGGTATACCCTCCTCGACCGATCGGCGGATGAGGAACTCCTCCCCGCTGTGCGCAGAGCGGGGCAATATGTCACCGCAGGCGGGATCTTCAACAGCGGCCTGCTCGTGGGAGGGTCTACGTTCGACTATGGCCTCGCGCCGCCGCCTATCGCGGACCGGGCAAGAGAACTCGCGGCGTCGTGCAGCCGCCACGGCGTGCCGCTACCGGCCGTTGCGCTTCAATTCGCCTTCAGTCATCCGGCCATGTCCAGCGTCCTTATTGGCGCCCGGTCAGCAGAAAAAATCACGCAGGACCTTCGCTGGCTCAATCAGCCCGTCCCGGATGAACTCTGGCGGGACCCGTTGTTCTATCGGCCTGATCTAATGCCGGGCCCCGTCCACGGCGAATCCGCGGTTTGAGACAGCTGGCCAGCCGGGCAGCGGGGTCTGAGGGTTGTCGTGTGGCTGGGCTCGCCAGGCCGGTCTGGTAGGGACCGGACCTGCCCGGGCGCGGGTCGCGGGCAGCGGTCCTGGCGAAGATCCGGTTGATGCGGTTTCACGGCGGGGTGTATCTGCCGCGGGCAACCCACCTCTGAAGGACCAGAAGCTGGACGTTAACCCAGCGCAGTCCAGCGAAATCAAAGGAGTCACAGCATGACTGCAGTCACCAACGCACCCGATGTGCCCGCACCAGCGGCACCCGCGTCCCGGCAAACGGCCGAGCAGCTGGCCACCCAGTGGGCAAATGACTATGCGGCCCGCCTGACAGAGCGGGCCCAGAGCGTCCTGAGGCAGGCACCCGCGAGCTCGAATGGAGCCGTCAGGCCTGCGATCGGCGAGCTCTCGTCCGGGGCCAATGTCGCATTCGACGTGGCCGTGACGTCGCCAATCCAGTTCATCAACCTGCCGCCCTACCAGCCAAGCAAGATCATCGCCGATACGGAGGCGGCGTTCATTGTCGCGTTCATGTTCGTCAATCCCGTGTGGCCGCCCATGCCGCCGGCGACCACTCAGCTCGGCTCGCGGAGCTGGCGGATGTCACTCGACCAGTTCAACCTGACCACAGGCGCCGTGCTGCCGGAAATAGTGGTGGCCGGCACCTTCGCGCCTACGGCTCCGGTGCTGACCCCGGTGGTCTTCGCGCTGGCCACCCCGAATCCCGGTCCGGATCCGTGGCTGATTGAGGCCAACGTGACCGTGGACATCGGCCCCGGCCAGCCGTATGCGGCGTTCGCGACGAACTTCTTCGACGTCGACCAGGATCCGGCCTTCCTGGGCATCCCGCCGACGGTGCCGGGCTGGCGGAACGAGCTCCCTAACCGTTACCTGCTCTACGGCAAGTAGCGGCCCTCCAGCCTGCCGCAGGCTCAAGGCAGCCTTGGGCCTGCGGCAGCTCTGTGCAGCCCCGGCGCCTTCGGCCGTATCCGTACGTCCGGCTGTTGCTGACGCTCTCGCCGAAGAACACCGCCTACCGCGACGAGGGGGACGGCCTGCGCCCGGTGGCGTTCATCGACTGGGACCTGGCCGCCGCATCCACGACGTGGCGCACGTGTGCTGGCAGTACCCGGACCTCGGGCCGGTCTGACCGACCTGCTCAGCGCCGGGCGCCTTATGCGGGCCGCCTGCGACGGCCTCGCCGATACCTCCGAGCTGCCCGCCGCGATCCTCTGGTAGCAAGACCGATGCTGGCGCGGCATCGAGGCGGGAGCGAACGCTGGTCATCCTGCGCTGGTGTGCCTGCGGGAGAGGGGGCTCATGGAGCGGGTCCAGGCGGCGTGGCGATGGACACATGCGAACCGGGGCGAGCTCGAGCGGGCAATGTCCGCCGCGCAGAGTGAGCCGTCGGATTAGCGGAGGAAAGCGGGCCCCGGCGTCATCAGTTCGTCAGACGTGCCACGAGAAACCGTGCTTGGACGCGACGGCCAGCAGCACTACGAGCAGCAAGATGTCGATGATTCCGAGAATCAGGCCCGCCCAGGCCATGCCGCGGCGGTCCGCGCCGTGGTTCGCCCGGTAGAGCGCGATACCGCCGCAGATGACTGCCAGCGGGCCAAGAATGAACTCGAAGATGAACAGGCCGATGATGCCGCAGACAAGGCCCGCGATGGCCAGGCCGTTTGACCCGGCGCGCGTGGTCGGGCCGACGGTCGTAGAGCCGCTCGGTGCGGATGTTCCGGACATTTTTTTCTCCCTGCTCCCAGGATGAACGGACCGGGCAGAGCTACCCTGGTGCCGGGCGATCATGCTCTTGCCCCGGCCGTCGAGAAAGGCGCACGCCGACGGCAGGTCAAAGTGCTTCCGCTACCAGGGCAAACGCGGTACCCGTGGTGCCCTAATGGCCGATTGTCGTTGTCGCCGGAACGGCGATTCGGGCGAAAAGCGGCCGAGGGAGGGGCAGTGCGCCATTTATGGTCGCGCATTGCCGGGTAATACGGGCCGCCGTATCCGGCAGGAAGGGCGTCAGACTGGCGGCCAGCGTCCGCAACGCCAGCAGGAGGACGGCCAGCACCGCGTCCAGCTGGCGGCCGGCGCGAACGTTGCCGTCGTCCTTCGCCCGGGCGAGCTCCCACGGGCGTATCTCGTTCACCGCGCGGTTGGCCGCATCTACGATGGCCCAGATCGCCGCGGTGGCCTGCCGGAAGTCGAAGCCGGCCAGGGCATCCTCGACGAGGCCCGGGGCCCGATGGCACGCGGCCGCGAGTGCCTCGGTGCCGGGCGCCACGTCGCTGGCCCGCGGCGGGCGCCCGGCGCGGTACCGGTGAATCATCGAGCTGACCCGGCTGACGAGGTTGCCGATGCCGTTGGCGAGCTCGTCGTTGGTCCGGGCGGCGAGCCGTTCGAGGGTGAAGTCGGCGTCAGCGACACGGGGTACCTCCCGCAGCAGCCACCACCGGACGGCATCCGTGCCGTAGGTGGCGGCGAGCGCGGCCGGGTCGATCGTGACACCGCTGGATTTGCTGATCTTCCGGCCGCCGACGGTGAGGTAGTCGTGCACCAGGATGTCAGTCGGCAGCGGCTGGCCGGCGGAGAGCACATGGCGGGCCAGTACACGGCGTGGAAGCGGAGCACCCCTTTGCCGACGAGATGAGTCCGGCTGCTGCTGCCGGTTCACCAGCGCTGATACTCCTCCGCGCAGGTGCCGTAGCCCGGCGCGGTGATGTAGTTGCCGAGCGCGTCCCACCACACGTAGATCACCTGGGTGGGGTCGCCGGGGACCGGGATGCCCCATCCGTGAGCGCGGGCTGTGGACCGGGAGATGGAGAAGTCCGCCAGGCCGCTGGCAATGAAGCTGAGCACTTCGTTGCGCCGCTCGGCCGGCTCGATCCGTATCTGGCGGCCGGCGATGATGTCATGGAGCTGACCGGAGTAGCGGGAAAGCCGGAAGAACCAGTTCTCCTCCGCGACATGCTGCGGCCTGGTGCCATGCTCGGCGCAGCGGCCGTCGTCCAGGCCGGCCTCGGTATAGAACTGCTCACAGCCGACGCAGTAAAGCCCCTCGTAATGCCTGCGGTAAAGGTCGCCCGCGTCGGCGCAGGCGCGCCAGGAACGCTCCGCGCCGGCTCGGTGCCGGGGATCAGTGCTCGTGCGGATGACGTCGTCGACCGATAGTCCGAGCGGCTCGCGCAGGGCGACGAATGCGTCGCCGTTCCGGTCGACGAGTTCCTGAACAGGAAGCCCGGCCGCCTCGGCCGCCAGCGCATTCTTCAGCGAGTTGTCATCGGTTCCCGTCTGGAAACGGACCTGATCTCCGCGCTGGCGCCGGTGGCGGGCCAGCACATCGGCCTGGACCAGCTCAAGGGCGAAGCCCAGGTGAGGACGGGCGTTGACATACGGAATGGTGGTGGTGAGGTAAGTGCGTGCAATAGCCATCGGAACCTCCGGTAAGCACAGGGGTCCGACCGGCAAAAAAATCGAGGCCCCGTGGACAGGGCCTCGCAGCGATCATCCGTGCAGCGTCAGCAGCCCCGGGAGCAGGGCATCATCAGCGTGCTGGTAATCGGCGTCACGCAGTCAGGATATCAGCGAGAGCCAGCGAGCCGGCTCACGAGCGCCTGGCCGCGTAGCTGGTGATCTGATTTCATGCGGGGCGGGCCGGCCACCCCGCGGATGGCGCGGGGCGGCCGGCCGGCTAGCTGCCGTTCATGTGGGTGCAGTGATGCTTGCCCGTTCCGGGTGTCATCGACGATCCCGGTCCGGCGGACGGCGATGCCGGGGCTGACGACGGCGACGGCTTAGCCGACGAGGTCGTCGACGTGGACGTCGTGTGAGTCGCTGCTCCGGTCGTGCCGGCCACGGCAACACCCGCCGCGCCAGCGCCGACCCCGGCGGCAAGCAATGCGGTGAAGATCAAGCGCCGCATCCGGCCGCTGCTGATGGATGCCACTAGCTCCTCCCTTCTGCTGGTCATGCCGCAGCGGACCGGATCCGGTCCGCTCTGGCCAGCGTCGGCCTGTCACCAGGCAGGAAACCGAGCTGTGGCTCTCAGGACCCTCTGAGAAGCCAGCCCTGACGGGCATAAAGCCCATAACCCGGCGAATAGAGCAGGCCGCAGCGGGCCGAGGCTGGCGCCAGAAGCTGCGCGCCTGCGAGCCCGCGGGCCGGCTGCAGCAGGAAATCGGCTTCGCCTACGAGCTGGCCAGCCGTCCGGGCTGACGCCGACAGCAGTCATCGGTGGGTTTTGCCTGGCGCGGGCGGGAGCGGGCTGCGCGGGCGGCGCCGTGCTAGGCGGGCGGCGCCGTCCCGCCGACTGCCGCCAGCGGCTGGCGGACTTGCTCGCCCGAGCCGTCCCGGCGGCCGGCCGCCGGCGGCAGCTCGACGGGGGACCCGGCGTCGGTCGCGCCGCGGGCCGGGCCAGGCCCGGCCCAGGCCAGCACGAGGGCGTCCTCGCCCTTGAGGAACCGGTGGCAGCGGACGCCGCCGGTGGCCCGGCCCTTCGGCGGGTACTCGGCGTACGGGGTGACCTTGACCGTCGCGGCCGTCGCGCCGGGCAGCGCGCTCGCGCTGCCGGCCACGGTGACCACGACCGGCCCGCCGTGCGCCGGGTCGCCCGCGTCAGCGCCTCTCGCATCGCCGTCCGCACCGCCACCCGGGCCGCCGGGGTGCACCGCGCCGAACCACACGACCGACGCCCGCGGCGACAGCCTGATCCCGGCCATGCCGCCGGCCGCCCGGCCCTGCGGCCGGACCGACGAGGCGCCGAAGCGCAGCAGCTGGCCGTCGCTGGTGATGAACACCAGATCCTGGTCGTCGCTGTCCAGCTGAACGGCGCCCACCACCCGGTCCCCGTCCTTCAGCGCGATCACCTCGAAGTCGCTGGCGTTCTGCGGGTAGTCGGGGGTGACCCGCTTGACGACCCCGCTAGCCGTGCCGAGCGCGAGACCGGCGCCGCCGCCGTCTGCGGCGACGACGGTGACCACGGTCTCGCCCGGCTCGGTTCCGACGAACTCGCTGACGAGAGCCCCGCCGGACAGGCCGGGGGAGTGGGCGCTCGGCGGCACGGCCGGCAGCTCCAGCACGCCCAGGCGGATCAGCCGTCCGAGCGAGGTCACCACCCCGATCGTGCCGCGCGCCGTCGAGTCGACCGCGGCGACGATCACGTCGTGCGCGGCCCGCGGGCCGCCCCGCGTGCCCTGGGCGCTGCCAGCCCGCCGCGGCGCCGAGGCGGGAGGTGCCTCACCTGCCTGTTCCAGCGGCAGCGCGTCCTGGCCGTCCTGCGGCGGGCCGCCGGAATCCCGCGGCCGGACCGGGGTCCGTGCCAGCAGGCCCGCGGAGGACAGCAGCACCGTGCAAGGGTCGTCGGCGACCTCGAGCGGCACGGCGGCGGTCCTGGCCGCGCCGCTGCCCTCCAGCAGGACAGTCCGGCGCGGGGTCGCGAACCGCTCGCTGACGCTGGCCAGTTCCGCCGACACTACCTCGCGCAGCCGCTGCTCAGAATCGAGGATGGCGGTCAGCTCGGCGATCTCGGCCTGCAGCGTCTCCCGTTCGCGCTCCAGCTCGATCCGGTCGAAGCGGGTCAGCCGGCGCAGCGGGGTGTCGAGGATGTACTGGGCCTGGATCTCGGTCAGGTCGAACACCGACATCAGCCGCTCTTTCGCGGCCGCGGCGTCGTCACTGGTGCGGATCACCTGAATGACCTCGTCGATGTTCAGCAGCGCGATGATCAGGCCGTCGACCAGGTGCAGCCGGGCCTCGCGCTTGCCGCGGCGGAACATCGTCCGGCGCCGGACCACTTCCAGCCGGTGATCGACGTAGATCTGCAGCAGCTCGCGCAGGCCGAGGACCCGCGGCTGCCCGTCGACGAGCGCCACGTTGTTGATGCCGAAGGTCTCTTCCATCGGCGTGACCCGGTACAGCTCGTCCAGCACGGCCTCGGCGTGGAACCCGCTGCGGATCTCGATCACCAGGTGCAGGCCGCGGTGCCGGTCGGTGAGGTCCTTGAGGTCGGAGATCCCGTTCAGCTTCTTGGCGCTGACCAGGTCCTTGATCCTCGCGACCACCTTCTCCGGGCCGATCCCGTAGGGCAGCTCGGTCACCACGATCCCGGTGCGCCGCGGGGTAATCTGCTCGATCCTGGCCGCCGCGCGGGTGCGGAAGATGCCGCGGCCGGTTTCGTAGGCCTCCCTGATCCCGTCCAGGCCCACGATCTTCCCGCCGGTCGGCAGGTCGGGCCCGGGGACGAAGCGCATCAGCGTCTCGAGGTCAGCGTCCGGCTCGGCGATAAGGTGGCGGGCCGCCGCGATCACCTCGCCCAGGTTGTGCGGCGCCATGTTGGTCGCCATCCCGACCGCGATCCCGGCCGCCCCGTTGACCAGCAGGTTCGGCAGGGCGGCGGGGAGCACCTGCGGCTCGGAGTCCTGGCCGTCGTAGTTCGGGTGGAAGTCGACGGTGTCCTCGTCGATCGAGGCCACCATCTCCATCGCCGCCGCGGACAGCCGCGCCTCGGTGTACCGGTAGGCGGCCGCCGAGTCGTCACCGCCGAGGGACCCGAAGTTGCCGTGCCCGTCGATCAGCGGCAGGCGCATCGCCCACGGCTGGGCCATCCGGACCAGCGTGTCGTAGATCGCGCTGTCGCCATGGGGGTGCAGCCGGCCCATCACGTCACCGACGACGCGGGCGCACTTGACGTGTGCCCGGTCCGGCCGCAGGCCCATCTCGTTCATCTGGAACAGGATCCGGCGCTGCACCGGCTTGAGCCCGTCGCGGGCGTCCGGGAGGGCGCGCTGGTAGATCACCGAGTAGGCGTACTCGAGGAAGCTGCTGCGCATCTCATCGGTGACGTCGATGTCAACGATGTTCTCTTCGAAATCCTCGGGCGGCGGAGTTGTCGTGGTGCGTCTGGCCATGACCGCCATTGTGCCGTCCGCCTGGGACGACTGCGCGCGTTGCGCGCGGCGTGCCGCGCGAGGCTGTGTCCGGCATCAGGCGCGGGTAGCTGCGGGATCCCGTAAGATCCGCGTCGGAGTACACCCCTGTTTCTACCCGGATCATGCAGAAAGGGGCGGCGTGTGACGTTTTCACAGCAGCCGGGGAGCGGGGAGCTGCCGCGGTGCGCGAACGGCCACTCGATGGCCACCGCCGACAACTTCTGCCCGCTCTGCGGTGCGCGCCGCCAGGCCGATCCAGCCGCAACGTCACAGTCGACCGAGACCTTTGCCGCGTTCCCCGGCGACGGCACGCCGGCTGGCCACACGGGCCGCTACCCAGATCAGTCCGGATTCCAGCAGCCGGGTTCCTACCAGCAGGCCGGCGGCTACCAGCCAGGTTCCTACCAGCAGCCCGGCGGCTACCAGGACCCCGCGGGCTATCAGCCGCCCGGCGCCTACCAGTCGCCCTCCGGCGGCTACCAGCAGCCAGGCACCTACCCGCCCGGCACCTATCCGCCGGGGACCTACCCGCAGCAGCCAGGCTACTGGCCGCAGGGCGGGTATCCGGCGTCTCAGAGCACCAACGGGCTGGCGATCGCCTCGCTGGTGCTCGGCTTGTTCTGGGTGTTCTGGATCGGCTCGGTACTCGGGCTGGTCTTCGGCCTGATCGCGCTGGGCCAGATCAAGCGCAACAATCAGAAGGGCCGGCCGCTGGCGATCACCGGGATCGTGCTCGGCGGCATCGGAGTCGTGATCCTCCTGCTGGCCATCCTCGCCGCGGCGGTGGGCGGCGGCAGCCCCGCCACCGTCTCACCCGGCTGAGTCACCCGGCTCACCCGGCTGAGAAACCGCCGTCCACGCAGATGACCTGGCCGGTGACGTAATCGCTGGCGCGGCTGGCGAGGAACACGGCGGCGCCGTCGAAGTCCGCGGGCAGCCCGTTTCGCCCGATCATGGTGCGCGCGGCGAGCGCGGCTGACCGGACCGGATCGGCCGCGACCTCGGCCGTCAGCGCAGTCGCGACGAAACCGGGCGCGAGCGCATTGCAGCACACGCCGCCCGGTGCCCACGCCTCGGACTGCGACCGGGTCAGCGAGACGAGGCCGCCTTTGGCGGCGCCGTAGCCGCCGCTGTTGCCGAAGGCCCGCATCGCCTGCTGCGAGGCGACGTTGATGATGCGGCCCCAGCCGCGGCCGGCCATCGCGGGCCCGAACCGCTGACCGAGCAGGAACGGGGCCGTGAGGTTCACCTCGATGAGCCGGTCCCAGTCAGCGAGGGTCAGCTCGGCCAGCGGCGGCCGCAGATTCAGGCCCGCGCAGTTGACGAGGATGTCCGGCTCGCCGAACGGGCGGGCCGCCTGCCCGGCGGCGTGCTCCAGCGCGGCGCGGTCGCCCAGATCGGCGCTGACCCACGCGGCGCGGCAGTGCGCCGCCGTGAGCTCGCTGGCCGCGTCCGCCAGGGCGTCCTCACCGCGGGCGACGAGCACGACCGCGGCACCCGCCCGGCCCAGGGCCAGGGCCATGGCCCGTCCGATGCCGGAACTGCCGCCGGTGACGATCGCGGTGCGCCCCCGCAGCGAGAACAGCTGGCCCAGGTAGTCGGTCATGTCCGGCCGGCTAGAGCGCCGGGCGGGCTCCCACCATGCTCAGCGCCCGGGCCGCGAGACGGCACCCGCTGGCCAGCGCCTCGCCCGGCGGCTTGCGGTCCAGCCAGGCGGGCAGGAAACCCGCGCAGAACGCGTCCCCGGCGCCCGTCCCGTCTACCACTTTCTCGATCGGCGGGCCAGGCACCCGTACCGGGTCCGGCCGGCCGTTGGCGTAGAACAGCGCGCCGTCAGCGCCGAGCTTCATGACGACCTGCGGGTACCAGGCGTTGAGCACCCGGGCGGCCTGCTCAGGCTCCTCGCGGCCGGTCAGCACCTGGGCCTGATCATCATTGACGAACAGCAGAGTGGCCCCGTTGGTCATCTCCAGGAACGGCTCGGCGCCTACGCGCTCGAGCGGGGCGGACGATGCCCCGTCTACGGAGATGCTCATCCCGGCTCGCTGGGCGTGCGCGAAGGCGGCGAGAGCGGCGCCCCGGGAACCCTCGTTCAGCAGCGTGTAGCCCGATAGGTGCAGGTGGCTTCCGGGCGTGAACAGGTCCTTGGGCAGGTCGTCGGGGGACAGTGCGGCGTTCGCGCCGGGGTCGGACATCATCGTGTGGTCGCCCCGGTGCGTGATCATGACCACGCAGGTGCCGGTGGGCCGCTCCGGGTCCATCACGAGCCGGGCGTCGACGCCGTAGCCCATCAGCTCCATGTCCCGGTTGCGGCCGGCGATGTCGGCGCCACGGCGACCGACGAACGCCACCTCCGCGCCGTCTACCGCAAGCCAGGCAGCGATGTTCGCGCCAGAACCGCCACCGTGCATGGTGACGGTCGCAGGCGTGTCACTGCCCTTGGCGAGCGGCAGAGAGGCATGGGCGACCGTGTCCGTCATCAGATCACCCACGACGACAACACGCGTCAATGTGGTCACCACCTTGATCACGGGGCTGAGCCTGCGGCGCTTCCACGGGCGTCCGGCTCACAGACTTAGCCCCTTAGAACTTAACAGTTTCGCCGACCGGGCTTGTGCCGTTCGCGGTGCGAAGCCATCTTTAGCCAGATTACGGATCAAGTCGGCAGGATGGTAGCCCGCCCGGCCACTACCAGCACAGTCTGCTCGGATTCGGCGGCCAGCCGCTGGTTCAGCCAGCCCAGCTGATCACGGAAAATCCGCCCGGCGCGGGTGGCCGGCACCACCCCCGATCCGACCTGATCGCTGACCGCCACGACGTGCGCCGCGCTCTGCCGCCAGGCTGCGACGAGGTCCGCCACGCTCCCGGCGATCTTGTCCTCGGCCTCGGCCAGCGGGCCGGCCCCCTCCTGCTCCAGCGCCCAGATTCCTGATTCGTCGAGCACCATCGCCAGCCAGGTGCCGATGCCGTCAATAAGCAAAGACCCCGATTCAGAACGCAGTATCCCCGCCACATCAGCGCTCTCGACCGTCCGCCACCACGGCGGCCGTCCGGCGCGATGGGCCGCTACCCGCCGGGCCCACTCCTCGTCCGGGCTGCCGTCCGGGCCGATCCAGGTTTCGCCGGCCTGAGTCTCGCCGGCGGGGGCTTGATCGGCGTGGGCTTCGCCGGCTTGTGCCGGGCCGGCCTGAGGGTCGCTGACCCAGGGCCCGGCGGCGACATAGGTGACGTGCGGGTCGGCGGCCAGGCGCAGCTCGGCCTCGGTCGACTTCCCCGACCGTGCCCCGCCGAGCACGAGGATCCGGCCCCGCGAATCGGCCGCCGGTGAAATCGGCCCCTCGGTCGCGCCGCCGGTCACAGCCGCTCGTGCACTGGTATCTCGCCGAGCACCCGCGCTGGCCACGACCATGCCGTCCGCGGGCGGCAGGACGCGCCAGAACTGGCACCGCCGGTCCAGTTCCGCCGCCGAGGTGATCCGGTGATCGGCATACAGCGCGGCCACCACGGTGTCCTTCGCCACCAGCCGCCGCCGGCGCAGGTCACCGAGCTGCGCCGGGTCACCGAGCAGGTCCAGCAGCGCAATGTCGTAGGGAGCGGCGCCGCCGGATGGCCGCGGGACCGCGCCCGGGCCGGCGGCGATGAGGAGCCGCTCGCCGCCCGGCGCCGTCACTTCCCAGCCGCCGGGCACGGCTGACACGCGGTAGGCGCTCGCCGGTGCGGGCGGCCGGGCGGCCGGCTGAAGCCAGGCGGGCGGCTGGTCCGCGGCAATCTCGAGCAGCCCGTCGGCGAGCACCCGGCCAGGAGCGCCGCCGCCCGCTGCCTGCGCGCGCCGGCAAGAAGCGCAGCGACAGCCGGGCTGCGGCCAGCCGTCGCGGCCGCCCGTGCCGAGCAGCCGGACCTCCATCACGCCAGCCCCCAGAGTGCGCGTCGGTCGGTGCGGTTAGGATGGCCGCCTGTTAACCGGCCCGATCCTAACCACAGAGGCGGGGCATGACCTGGACCTGGCAGTTCGAGAAGGAACACGGCTCGGCGGTCACGTCGCGCACCTTGCCGGGGGAGGTCTTCAGCAGTCAGGGCGACGCTGAGAGCTGGCTCGGCGAGAACTGGCGGATGCTGCTCGAAGCCGGCGTCGATCAGGTGACGCTGCTCGATGACGGGAAGACCGTCTACGGGCCGATGAGCCTGCACCCAGCTGCGGAGTAGAGCCGGCGAGCGGGGTATGGAGTAGAGCCGGCGAGCGGGGTATGGAGCCGCCGTGCGGGCTAGCCGCTGTCTGGTTCAGCGGCGGCGCCGGGGAGCGCTTCCCCGGCCGGAAGGACGTCCATGCCCGGACGGATTTTCTCGGGAGGTGCTTCCCCGCCTGCGGCGGCCGGGCGGCCTGAGAGCAGCTTGGCACTCATCTTGACGGCTTTCACCGCGCTGGTGGCGCCGGCCTCCAGGGTCAGGCCGAGGGCCAGGATGATGACGCCCGGGATGAACAGCGTCTTCGACCCGAGCATGAGCAGCCCGATCCGGCCGAGGAGATAGGGCGGGGTGCACACCACCGCGCCGATCGCGCCGCCCACCACGCCGGCGGCCAGCTTGTCCCGCTTCGAGGCCGCGGGCTTCACGCCGATGAGCCGGGCCGGCACGGCGACGTAGCAGACCATCATCACGCCGATGACGATGCTCAGCGTGACGGCGAACCACCACAGCCCCCAGCGGACGAACACCACCGTCGACAGGCCCAGGCACAGTCCGACCGCGGCGCCGGAGCCGAGAACCACCGTCAGGTTGGCCCGGGCCTTCGTGAATGCGGGCCGGATCTGCGGCGGACCCGGTCCCGCGATGGCGAACGCGAACACCGCGTTGAGGAAGAAGCACGCGGCGGTGATCGCCGCGATGGCCAGCACGATCGGGATCCTGACTGGCCCGCGCAGCACATGAAAGGTATGCCCGTGCAGGACATGGGCCTTCAGGTCGAACAGGGCAATCCAGATCCACATCGCCGGCAGGACCTGGATCAGCGTGAGGCGCCAGCTGGTGAACAGCAGCTTGACCCCCTCGAACAGCATGACGAAAGCGCCGATGCCGAGGGCAAGGGGGGCCAGCAGCCGCCGGGTCTGGCTCAGCCGGATTACCGCCTGCTCCACGGCCGTTTCGTCACTGTCGCGAATAGCGCGGATCAGCCCTTTCAGCTGTACCCGCCGGGCGGCCCGGCGCGACCGCGGCGCCACCGCGCCGTCCGGGGGCGCCGGAGAGAAAACGGGAGCATCCGCGCCCGTCGGCAACGCCGGCGGCTGGTCGTGTGCGTTCCCGTCGATGGCCACCGCGAGCCTGCCTGTCCTGCCGTTCCCCTGCCGGTTGTGCTAAGAGCATAAGGCGTCGGCAAGATGACCGCCCGGGCAGTCGGCCGGGGAAGCGTTTGACCCTTTGCGCCGGGGCATCGAAGCTGTCGCCATGGCCAGCCGAATTTCGCACACGTCGTTTGACGCCGCCGACGCCTACGCCCAGTCGGTCTTCTGGTCGCAGGCGCTGGATTTCGCCGAGGACCCCGATGACCCGAATGAGCCCTCGCACCAGGAATGCCTGATCATGTCGCGCGACCGGAGCCACCTTCTGCTCTTCATCACCGTTCCGGACGGCAGGCAGCTGAAGAACCGGGTGCACCTTGACCTGCGGCCAGCGGACCGCACCCGCGAGCAGGAGGTCGAGCGGCTCATGGCGCTGGGAGCGTCCTTGCTGGCCGACCACCGGCGGCCTGACGGCAGCGGCTGGATCACGCTGGCCGATCCTGAGGGCAACGAGTTCTGCGTCCTGTCCCAAGGCCCGGCGGGCTCCGGGCCCACCACCTGAGGCTGCCTGACGCGACAATGACCGGCATGGAGTGCGAGACCGCCGCTGGCCCGAGGGACGCCGACCTGGTGCCAGCCGCCCGCCCCTGGCTGGCCAGGAGGCTGTTTGCGGTGCTCGCCGCGGTGGGCCTGGTGGCCTTCGGGATGGCCTCGACGATCTGGTGGGGCCCGCACCTGGTCGGCAAGTCGGCCTGGTCCCTTCCGGATGACCTGTGGGGGACGCTGGTCGCGGCCCGGCGGCTCGCGCACCTGGACGTGAGCGGTCTCTACACCCGCCCGACCGCCCTGATCGCTTTCCCCGGCGCGGCAGTGATCCTGGTCCCGGTCGCCGCCGTCATCGACGCCGCGGGACTCGCGCTGCCGGTGGGCGCCGCGCACCAGCCGCACCCGGGCGCGTGGCTGCTCGCCGGGCCGTATGAGATCGCCCTCTCAGCCGTGGCGCTGTTCGCCGCCGACGCGCTCGCCGAGCGCCTCGGCGCGGCCCGGCGCAAGCGCGCCCTGCTGGCCGCCGCGAGCGCGGTCGCCCTGTGGAGCGTCTCGGTGCGATGGGGCCATCCCGAGGACGCCGTGGCGGTCGGCCTGCTCCTGTTCGCCATCCTCGCGCTGGCCCGGGCCCAGCCCGGCCGGTCGGCGTGGCTGATCGGCGCGGCGATCGCGATTCAGCCGCTCGTGCTGATCGCCCTGCCCGTCGTGGCCATGACCATCCGGCCGGGGCGGCTCCCCGGCTTCCTGGCCAGGGCCGCAGCCCCGGCGGCCCTGCTGCTGGGCGCCGCGGCCTGGGCGAACTGGGGCGCCACCTTCCACGCGGTGACCAGCCAGCCCAACTGGCCCGTGCTGGATCACCCGACGCCATGGGCACTGCTCGCCCCCCACCTCGGCCACGGCGCGGTGGCCGCCGGGCCCGCGCGGATCGTGGCCATCCTCGCTGCCTGCGGGTGCGCCCTGGCCGCGGGGCCCCGGTGGCGCGCCAGCCGGCAGGCTCCTGAATCCGGCCGGCTGACCGGCGAATGGAGCGCCGAGTCTCTGCGCGAGCTGCTGTGGTGGGTCGCGGTGGCCCTGGCGCTTCGCTCGCTGTTCGAGCCCGTGATCGTCGCCTATTACGTATGGCCGGTACTGGCCGTGGCGCTTATCACCGCCTCCACACGCTGGTCACGCCTTATCGCGACCTCGGTCGTCGCGACGGCCGTCACGCTCGCCGCACAGCTGTCCTGGCGAGGCCCCTGGGGCTGGTGGAGTGCGATGGTCGCGGGGCTGGCCCTGACTCTCGTCCTGGCCCGCATGGCGCGTCGGGGAAAGGCGCGTCCCGCCGCACTGCAGCCGTCGGGAGCCGCCAGGGAAACCGCCAGCTAAGCCCGCAAGCGGGCCTGCCCCGGAGCAGGGCCGCCCCAGGTGGGGCAGCTGCAGGGTAACTCCTGGTCAGGGGCGCTTTTCCGGGCTGGCGGTATTCGCCGGATCGCGCACGATCACCGGGCCCAGGATGTCGTCGATGCGCCGGAGAAGTTCCGCGTCGAGCCGCACGCCCGAGGCCTTCACGTTTTCGCGCACCTGCTCGGGCCGGGTGGCGCCGATAATCGCCGCCGACACGCTCGGGTTCTGCAGCGTCCAGGCGATCGCGAGCTGGGCGAGGCTCAGGCCGGCCTCGTCCGCCAGTGGCCGCAGCTGCTGAACGCGGCTCAGGAGGTCGTCGTTCAGGTAGCTCGAGATGAACGTGGATCCGGACTGGTCGGTCGCCCGCGATCCGGCCGGCGGCGCGGCACCGGGCTGGTACTTGCCGGTGAGCACGCCCTGGGCGACCGGCGACCAGGCGATCTGCCCGATGCCTTCCTTCTCGCACAGCGGCACGATCTCCGATTCGATGACCCGCCAGATCATGTTGTACTGCGGCTGGTTGGAGATGATCCGGTCAAAGCCCATCTGGTCGGCGATGCGCAGTGCTTCGGCAATCTGCTCGGCCCGCCATTCGGAGACCCCGACATAGAGGACCTTGCCCTGGCGGACCAGGTCGTCGAAGGCCCGGAGCGTCTCCTCCAGCGGCGTCTCGTGGTCGAAGCGGTGAGCCTGGTAAAGATCGACGTAGTCGGTCTGCAGCCGGCGCAGCGACGCGTGCGCGGACTCCATGATGTGCTTGCGCGACAGGCCCCGGTCGTTGGCGCCCTCGCCGGTCGGCCAGTAGACCTTGGTGAAGACCTCGACGGACTCGCGCCGGCCACCGTGCAGGGCCCGGCCGAGGACCTCCTCCGCCCTGGTGCCCGCATAGACATCGGCGGTGTCGAAGGTCGTGACGCCCTCATCGAGGGCTGCGCCGACACACGAGATCGCGGCGGCCTCCTCGACCTGCGAGCCGTGCGTGATCCAGTTCCCGTAAGCGATGTCGCTGATCTTCAGGCCGCTGCGGCCCAGATGTCGATGTTCCATATATCCGAGCGTAGCGGCGGGCGCCCGGTCAGATTTTGGTGCCCAGCTTCACCTTCGGCGGGGGCATCCGCATCTTCCGGAACTGGGTGTTGCGCAGGGCCGTGTACATGCGGACGCCGCGGACGCTCTCGCCGGGATAGCGCTGCTGCGCCAGGCGCTGCACCTTGCGGCCGGTATACCAGCCTTCGCCGACGACCACGAGCAGGATCGCCAGCACCGCGTAGTTAATGACCGGGGTCTGCCGGAGCCCGGGGACGAACAGCAGGACGAGCAGCACGAGGACCCCGACGAGGTAGAACTCGCTGATCGACCGCCGGGAGTCGACGTAGTCGCGGGCGAGCGCCTTGACCTTGCCCTGATCCTTCCGCGGCAGGGCCCATTCCTCCCCGCGCCGCATGGCCTCATTGCGGCGCCCCCGCTCGGCCCGGTCTTTCGTCCGGCCCTGCTGCGTCGCGGCCTTCCGGTCACCCGGCGGGACGTAAGGCTGACGCCGCCGTTTCTCGGCCTCGCTGCGCTTGGGCGTGGGCCTGCCCTTGGCGGGCGTCAGGCGCGCCGGGGCGCTGCCGTCCGGCGCCGGATCTGCCTCGGCGGGGCCCTGCCCGGCCGGGTCCTGATCGAGCACGTCAGGGGCGTCTGTAGTACGTCGTCGGAACACGCACTCAGCCTACCGGGACAACCCCCTCATACCGCTAGGCTCGGTTACTGCCGGGCTGGCGCGGCCGGCGTTCCGGCCGGCCAGGGGCGCCCCGTGGCCGTCGTGGTGACGGTCGCATCAGGCCGTCGTAGGCTGGACCCAGCATCTGCCGGTCAAATGTCCGTTGTCTCTCGCAGCAGGCCTGTTCGCGGCGCCGCCGCGCGGTGCGGCAGCGGTGGAGAGAATTGAGGGGATGGTCGCGCCTATGGGCGTAATGAAGCGGGTCTCGATGATCTTCCGCGCCAAGGCCAACAAGGCACTGGACAAGATGGAAGATCCTCGGGAGACCCTGGATTACTCCTATCAGACACAGCTCGAGCTGCTGCAGAAGGTGCGCCGTGGCGTCGCCGACGTCGCGACCTCGCGCAAGCGGGTGGAGCTGCAGATGAATCAGCTGCAGCAGTCCTCCGACAAGCTCGACAGGCAGGCGCGTGACTCGCTGGCGGCCGGGCGCGAGGATCTCGCGCGCGAGGCCCTGGTGCGCAAGTCGGGAGTTCAGTCGCAGCAGAGCGATCTGCAGACGCAGTATTCCTCGCTGCAGGGCGAGGAAGAGAAGCTGACCGCTGCTTCGCAGCGCCTGCAGGCCAAGGTGGACGCCTTCCGGACCAAGAAGGAGACCATCAAGGCCACCTACACCGCGGCCGAGGCCCAGACGCGGATCAACGAGGCCTTCACCGGCATCTCGGAGGAAATGGGCGACGTCGGCATGGCGGTCCAGCGGGCCGAGGACAAGACCGAGCAGATGAAGGCCAGGGCGGGCGCGATCGACGAGCTGATGGCCTCCGGCGCACTGGATGATGTGGTCAGCGGGCCTCGCGACGACATCCAGGCCGAACTGGACCGGATGGGTGCCAGCCACGGCGTCGACGCCGAGCTTGATCAGCTGAAGACGGAGCTGGGCCAGGGCGCCCCGCCGAGGCAGATCGAGAGTGCCGAGACGGCCCAGCCCGCCGCGGACGGGCAGCCCGCGCACGTCGCGCAGCCAGCCGATCAGCCGCCGGCGGGTGACGGGCAGTGATTGTCCGCATCCTGGGCGAAGGCCAGCTGGAGGTCAGCGACTCGGCCGCGGGCGAGCTGAACGAGCTCGACTCGGCCCTGGAAGCCGCCGTTGAGCGCGGCGACGAGCCCGGCTTCCGGGCGGCGCTCGAGGCCCTGCATGAGCGGGTGCAGGCGATCGGGACCCCGGTGGACGCGGCCGCGCTGGAGCCCTCGCGCCTGATACTCCCTCGGGCGGGCGCGTCGATGGCGGAGGTCCGCAAGCTGATGTCTGACGACGGGCTTATCTCTGGCTGACAGATGGCTGAGCATCGTCCCTGGCCGGAGTTGGTCCCCGGCGGACGCTCAGGGCCGATATTGCCTGGCTAGCCCCTGGCCGCCGTCCGGCCGGGCCAGTGAGCGGCTCCTGACGACGGCAGCGGTGCGGGAACGAGCGCGGGCATCTGCCCGTTGTGCTGGTGCGGGGTCGGCCAGCCGCCGGCCGGTGCTCGTCCCGGCTCTGGAGGGCGTGCGCGTAGCGTTGGTGCGCAGAGCACTAGGGCGCCTGCGATGTAATGAAGTAAGACGGCTCGAACGGTGAGCCGCAATGAAAGGGAGGCGCCGCAGATGGCGCGCACTCGCTACGCGACGGACCGGGGACTGACCGCCCGCATGGGCGCCACGATGTTCCTGCTGGGCCTGGTATTCACCGGGTTCGCTATCGCGCTCTACTTTGTCATCGATATCTACAGCAGCCGTCACGGCCAGTCCGGCACCAGCGGGGGCGGCCTGATCGTCTTCGTCGTGCTGATCGCCATCGCCATGGCATTCGGCTCCTATTACTGGTCCGACAAGATCGCCCTGCGCACCGCCGGGGCGCGCCTGGTCACCCCGCAGCAGGCACCCGAGCTGCACGGAGTCATCGACCGCCTGTGCGCGCTTGCTGACATGCCCAAGCCCCGCGTGGCCATCTCGCCGGTGGCGATGCCCAATGCCTTCGCCACCGGGCGCAGCAGCAAGGTGGCCGTGGTGTGCGTCACCGAGGGCCTGCTGCAGCGGCTGGACCGCAATGAGCTCGAGGGCGTGCTGGCCCACGAGATGTCCCACGTCGCGCACAAGGACGTCGCGGTCATGACGATTGCCTCGTTCCTCGGCATCGTCGCCGCGCTGCTCGTCCGGTTCGCGTTCTACTCCGAGCTTTTCGGCGGCGGCGGCCGCGGCGGCCGGGGCGGCGGGCGCGGCGGTAACAACCAGAACGCGCTGCCGGTCATCCTGATCGTCATGGTCGTCGGCATGGTCGTCTACGCGATCAGCTTCCTGCTCATCAGGCTGCTGTCGCGGTACCGGGAGCTGTCGGCGGACCGGTCCGGCGCGCTGCTCACCGGACAGCCGTCGGCCCTGGCCAGCGCGCTGGTGAAGGTGACGGGCGACATGGCCAGGATCCCCGCCAAGGACCTGCGGGAAGCTGAGCCGCTGAATGCCTTCTACTTCGCGCCGGCGTTCTCCCGCCGGGCCGGCGAGATGAGCCTGTCGGCGATCTTCTCCACCCACCCGCCGCTGCAGAAGCGGCTGAACCAGCTGGACAAGATCTCCCAGCAGCTGAGTAAGTAGCAGGCACAGAACTAGCAGGCACAGCAATTAGCAGCACAGCAGGCAGTAGTTGCAGCAGGCAGCAGAACGTCAGTGGTCCGGCCGGTCATCGCAGGGAGGTAGCAGATGGGTTTCCTCGACGCGCTGCTCGGCCGGACTAAGCCGGTGCCCCCGAACCTGGATCAGCTATTCGCGCTGCCGTCGGCGGCCATCACCCTGCAGGCGGCGACCGACTTCACGCCCACGGGCACCGGCTCGGTCTGTTTCCGTGCCCCTGAGGGCAAGGCGTTCAGCGACATCGAGAATGATGTCCGTGATCTGCTCAACATGGGCGAGGACAAGACTCCGGTCGAGCTGTCCGCCGACTCCTACGGGTTCACCTGGCTGGTCTGCCATCATTCCCCTGACGACATCGAGGGCCTGGTCACCGACCTGCACGCGGTGAACTCCTCGCTCGAACTCGGCGGCTTCGGCCCGCAGCTGCTGTGCACGATCCTGAGCTTCCGCGACTCCGGAGGCCGCCGCCTGGGCCTGGTGTACCTGTACAAGAGGGGCACATTCTACCCGTTCGCGCCGCAGTCCGGCGAGCGCCGGGACAATGCCCTGGAACTGCAGATGCGCGGCGTCCTTGCTGATGACCTTAAGGTCGAGCCTGACCTCAGCCGCTGGTTCCCGGTCTGGGGCGCGCCTGGCCTCTGAGCCGCGGAGCAACCGGGCGGCCGGTTATCTCAGCCGCGGGCATCCGGGCCGCGAGGCATCCGGGCGGCTGAGAGGCCGGGCGATCCTGCTGCGGACTGACAAGGTCAGGGCAGCGCCAGCATCTGGTCGAGGGCCGAGCGCGCGTGCCGGGCCGTCTGCGCCTCTACGGTGATCTGATTGACCACCGTTCCGGCCGCCAGGGACTCCAGTGCCCGCACCAGGTGCGGCAGGTCGATCCGGTTCATCGTCGAGCAGTAGCAGACGGTCTTGTCCAGGAACACCACGTGCTTATCGGGGTTACTGGCCGCCAGGCGCTGGACGAGGTTCAGCTCGGTGCCGACCGCCCAGGATGAGCCGGATGGTGCCCGCTCGATCGTCGAGATGATCTTCTCGGTGGAGCCGACCTGGTCCGCCGCGAGCACCACTTCGTGCCTGCACTCGGGGTGCACGATCACGTTGACGCCCGGAACGCGCTCGCGGACCGTACGAACGCAGTCCACGCTGAACCTGCCGTGCACCGAGCAGTGCCCCCGCCACAGCAGCATGGTCGCCGCGCGGATGGCGTCCTCGGTCAGGCCGCCGCCGGGCTGCTGGGGATCCCAGACTGCGCAGTCGTCCTCGCTCAGGCCCAGCTCCAGCACCGCGGTATTGCGTCCGAGGTGCTGGTCAGGCAGGAACAGGACCTGACGGCCCTTGGCCAGGGCCCAGGTGATGGCCCGCCGGGCGTTGGACGAGGTGCATACCGTGCCGCCGTGCCGTCCGGTGAACGCCTTGATGTCGGCTGAGGAATTCATGTAGGTGACCGGGATCACGCCCTCGGCGAGCCCCAGGTCCGCTAGCGTCTCCCAGCACTCCTCGACCTGCTCGTAGGTCGCCATATCCGCCAGCGAGCAGCCAGCGGCCAGGTCCGGCAGGATGACCTGCTGTCCGGGTGCGGTGAGAATGTCGGCGGACTCGGCCATGAAGTGCACGCCGCAGAAAACCACGTACTCGGCACCCGAGCGGGCGGCCGCCTCGCGGGCCAGCTTGAAGGAGTCCCCGGTCACGTCGGCGAACTGGATCACTTCGTCGCGCTGGTAATGATGGCCCAGTACCAGGGCCCGATCGCCCAGCGCAGCCCTGGCCAGCCGCGCCCGCCGGACCAGGGAGGGGTCCGAGGCCGGCGGCAGCTCGCCGGGGCAGGTCACGCCAGCCTCGGTGTCGGGATCGGCGCCTGCGCCGAGCAGCAGCAGGGGGATGGCGCCGTAGCCTGCTGTCTGGTTCGCTGACGTAGTCATGGGGCCTCGAATCGCCGCCCTTATCGTCGGAGTGACGATACTCATCATACGGGCCGAGCAGACTCGGCTGCGGGGCCGCAGGACCTTTGCGCACGGACCGGGGGAGTCCGGAATGCTGGCGCAGGGCATATGGTTGATGAAGACAGATCATGCTGCGCCGCCCGGGCGCAGCCAGTCGGCCGCGGGAGCTAACGCAGATGACAGTTCAGGATCAGGCCACCACGCAGGGCATCGTCCTCACTGAGGCCGCTGCGGCCAAGGTGAGCGGCCTGCTCGAGCAGGAGGGCCGTGACGACTTGCGGCTGCGGATCGCAGTGCAGCCGGGCGGTTGCTCCGGCCTGCGGTACCAGCTGTACTTCGACGAGCGCGAGATCGATGGCGACGTCGTCAGTGAGTTCGGTGCAGTCCAGGTCGTAACCGACAAGATGAGCGCCCCATATCTCGGCGGCGCCACGATCGACTTCGTGGACACGATCGAGAAGCAGGGTTTCACCATCGAGAACCCCAATGCGACCGGATCGTGCGCCTGCGGCGACTCGTTCCACTGATCGCAGCATTTTTTTTCCGCTACGGCGCTGCCCGGGTTCGCCCGGCAGCGCCGTAGCACTGACTGGCCCGGGCCGCGCGGACAGCAGGCAGCGCGGTACCACGGCGAGCTCGCAGATCAGGCGGGCCGCCCTAGGCGGATTTTTCCCGCGGCGAACGCAGCGCGATAGCCTGACGGTGTTTCCATCAGGCCCGCCTGCCCTTCCCGCTGCCCGTTAAGGACCCCTGTGCGCATTGCCGTGACCGGCTCGATCGCGACCGACCACCTGATGACCTTTCCCGGCCGGTTCACCGACCAGCTCATGCCGGACAAGCTCGACAAGGTCGCGCTGTCATTCCTGGTGGACACCCTGGAGATCCGGCGCGGCGGTGTCGCCGCGAACATCGCTTTCGGCCTGGGCTGCCTCGGCCTGCGGCCCCTGCTGGTCGGCACCGCCGGCAGCGACTTCGCGGAATACCGCGGCTGGCTCGAGGGACACGGCGTGGATTGCGCGGGGGTCCGCCGGTCGGCGCTGCACCATACGGCCAGATTCGTCGGCACCACAGACTCGGTCATGAATCAGATCGCCTCGTTTTACCCCGGTGCGATGAGCGAGGACGTGGACATCGACCTGGGCGAGCTGGCAGGGCAGGTCGACCTCATCCTGATCGGCGCCACCGACCCGGACGCGATGCTGAGCTTCACCGCCCAGTGCCGTGAGCACCAGATCCCGTTCGCTGCCGACACCTCATGGCAGCTGGCCCGTCTTGACGGCGAGCAGGTCCGTGACCTGGTAACAGGCGCGGCTTACTTGTTCTGCAACGAGTACGAGGCGACCCTGACCGAGCACAAGACCGGCTGGAGCCCCGACGAGCTGACCGGGCAGGTGGGCGTGCGAGTCACGACGCTAGGCGGCGACGGGGCCCGCATCGACCAGGTGGGCCGGCCGCCGATCCTCGTCCCGGCGGTTCCTGACGTTACCCCGCGCGAGCCGACGGGAGCCGGCGACGCGTTCCGGTCCGGCTTTCTCGCGGCGGTCGCCTGGGGCCTCAGCCTGGAGCGTGCGGCCCAGTTCGGCAACATGATGGCCGTGCACGCGCTGGAGACGACGGGAACCCAGGAATACACGCTCAAGCCCGGCCAGGTCACCGAGCGGTTCGCGACGGCCTACGGGGAGCTCGCCGCGCTGGACATCGCTCAGCACCTCAGCTGACCGCCCGCGGGCGGAACACAGCACCGGCAGACAGCGCCACACATTGGGGCAGGACAGCGCAGGGCCGGACAGCACAGCGGGGACTGTCCGCGAACGGACAGTCCCCGCCTTGTGCTGCGGGTCAGCCGCTGATCGCGGCTGCCGCGTTGATGTAATCGCGCGGCGAGCCGACGCCGGTGGCGTCGTCATAGCCGACGGTGGCGTGCAGCGCGGCTGCGCCCTCGCCGTCGATGCCGAGGGTCCGCAGGTAGTACAGGATCGGGCCCTGCTTGGTGGCCGCGTTGGTGTAGTTAGCGCGGACCTGGGCGAGCGGAGTCGGGCCGAGCGGGTGGTCCTTCACGTCGTGGAAGGCCTTGTCGCCAGCCGTGGTGTCCGCCTTGTAGATCAGCGGGTTGGCAAAACCGAGCGGGTGCCCGGCAGCCTGCTGCGCGTCTGCCTCGATTCCGGCGAAGGTCGGGCAGGCGACGCTGGTCCCGCCGATCCTGCTGAGCGCGAAGCCGTAGGTCTTGCCGTTCGGCTCCAGGATCGTCTCGCCGACCAGGAAGCCGGTGGCGGGATCGGCGTAGGCGGAGACGTCCGGCACCTCGCGCATCGGCGTGGCGCTGATGCTGCCATCGGGCAGGCGCGTGGACAGCGAGTTCGGCACCACTCCGGCCTGGTAGGCGGGCTGGGCGAACAGCGTGCTGGTACCACCGCCCCCGGCACCGTCAAAAAAGGCCGGGTACTGGCCGGGCGGGGTGTACTGCCATTCCTTGCCGCGTTTGCCCAGCGGGTCGAGCACCGTGCCCCAGGACGTCTCGAACTGGTAGTTGTCCTTGGCCCCGATGGCCAGGCTGGTACCGCCGACCGACGTCACGTAGGGATCCGACGTCGGGTAGTCCACCTGGATCTTGTCCGAGGCCGGGTCCTCGGCGGGCGACTCGTAGCCGCTGTCGCCCGAGGAGAACATAAACGAGATGCCCTCGGCCGTCCCCGCCTGGAAGATCTTGTGGTACACGTCGACGAAGCCAGTCGCGCCGTCCTCGGTGTCGCCCCAGGAGTTGCTGACGATGCTGGCCACGTGGTTGTTCACGATGTAGGCAAGCGCGTCGGAAAGAGCGGAGTCCTGGCAGTTGGCCGCGGCTACGAACCTGACATTCGCGTCCGGTGCCATGCCGTGCACCGACTCGACGTCCAGGGTCTGCTCGCCGTACCAGCCCTGTGCGTCGCACTTGCTGGCGGCCGCCTGGGTGAACGCGGCCGGCAGGTACTGCTTGTACTGGCCGGATGCGAACGGCTTGTCACCGACCACCCTGGCGTAGGTGTCCGCGTCCTTCAGCATCGTCGGCGATGCATAGGCGTCGACGATGGCCACGGTCTGGCCCTTGCCGGTCATCCCCGAGGAGGTGACGCCGTAGGCGCCGCGGACCTGGCGCGGGGTGTAGCCGCACACCGCCCAGGGCTGGTGCGCGCCGTACGCCTTTGGCTTGCTGGTGGCGATCTTCTGGCCGTAGTAAGCCGCGCAGGGCCTGGCGATCCAGTAGTTCGGCGGGGGCGGCGGCAGCTTGGATGCGGTCGCCGCCGACGTGCTGGCAGTGCTGACGTTCATCGGCTTGGCCACCTGACGGGCCGTGCTGAGGCCGGTGACCGTCAGCACGGAACGGGCCACGCTGCTCGGCGCGGTCGCCGGCTCCATGGGTGCCCGGACGGTGCCCTGGCCGGCCGCGTGGTAGCGGGCGAACGTCACGCCGAACGCCCGGCTGGCGGCCGCGACCGAGCCGCGGACCGCCACGTATCCGCCCGCGAGGTGATCGCTGACCGAGGTGACGGCCAGGCCTGATTGCCGCAGCCAGGATTTCACCGCCGCCAGCTGGGCGGGAGTGGTCCCGAACCGCGCCTGCAGCTGAGCAGGGGTGAGAAAGTGCCGGTAGAGCGCGTCGCCCGGAGTGGACACCGCGGTGTCGAAGCGGGCCAGCCCGGCGGTGTTGCCCGCCAGGTAGACGCGAGCCGTCACGAAGCCTGCCGTCACCGCCTGACGGCCGACGCGCTGAGAGTCGGCAGCCCAGGCTGGGTGAGTTCCTGCGATGGCGATCCGCGGTGTCGAAGCCTGGGCCGGAGCGGCCAGGGCGAGTCCGCCGAGCGTCAGCGCGCCGGCCGCGAGTGCCGCGCTGGCAGCTCGCAGCCGTGTGAGGTGCGGCATACGCAATCCTTTCGAGTGCAGTTGATCTGCTCATTTAAGCGGATCAGCCCGTCTTTGTGATTACGAACCGCTATCGGCTTGCCCGCGAGCCGGCCCGCCACCTTGCCCGCGGGCCGGCCTGGCGGGCTGACCAGCGCATCGGCGACGCTGCGGCGGGCAGTGCTGGGACGGGTTTGCGCCGCGGCGGGGCAGTGCCGTGGCAGGCAGTGCTGCAGCGGGCAGTGCTGCGGGGGCAGTGCTGCAGCGGGCAGTGCTGCGGGGGCAGTGCGGCCCGCGCGATAGCGTGATGAGCATGGTCAGTCTCGCGTCCGGATATCAGGGCCCCCCGCAGCTGACCATCGCGCGGGCGTTCACCGAGTGGACCCTGGATCCATGGGTGCTCGCCGCGATCCTGCTGCTGGCGGCCGCGTATCTCGCGGGCGTGCGCCGGCTGCGCCGCCGCGGCACGAGATGGCCGACCGGGCGGATCATCGCCTTCTGCGGTCTCGCACTCGGCTTCGGCGTCATCGCGACCATGTCCTTCGTGGGCGTCTACCAGCCGGTGCTGTTCTACGTCCGGTCGGTGCAGACCGTCCTGCTGCTGCTGGTCGTGCCGCTGTTTCTGGCCATGGGCCGGCCGCTGTCCCTGCTCATCGCCGCGCTGCCCGGGCCAGGGCGGCGGCTTGAGGCCGTCATCAGCAGCCGGGCCGCGCGCATCCTGACCTTCCCGGTGATCACCACGGCCGTCCTGGTCATCACGCCGTTCCTGGTGTATTTCACTTCGTGGTACGCGGCGGGCTTCCACAGCGTCCTGATCCGTGATCTCACCTACCTGGCCCTGATGGCGCCCGGCTTCGTGTTCTTCTGGACGCTGCTGCGCGTCGATCCCGTGCCGAAGGCCTACCCGTACCTGGTGGCCCTGTGGATCACCGCGGCCGAGGTCGTGGGCGATGCGGTACTCGGAATCGCCGTGATCGCGGACCAGAACCTAATCGCCGGGGCCTATTATCACGCGCTGGCGCGGCCATGGGGACCGAGCCTCGCCACCGATCAGGTGCTCGGCGGGGGAGTGCTGTGGATCCTCGGCGACCTGGTGGGCCTGCCCTTCCTGGCTGCTCAGCTCATCCAGATGATCAGGGAAGACGAGGCGGAGGCCGTCCAGATCGACGCTGAGCTCGACGCCAGGGACGCGCAGCTGGCAGCGGCGCAGGCCCTGGCCGCTCCGGCCGGAGCGGGCGCGCAGCGCGGCCATGACGCCGGCGGCCAGGCCGGCAGCCCCGCGGAGAACGGCTCCGCAGCCAGCGGCCCTGCGGCCGGCGGTGCGGTGACCAGCGGCGCCGCGGTTACCCAGCAGCCCTGGTGGGAGTCAGATCCCAGGTTCGCCGAGCGGTTCAGGCCAGTCGACGACAGCGCCGAATAGGCGCTAGCGGACCGGAACTAGCAGGGGCAGCTAGTAGGAGCGCCGGACCAGGAACGACCAGCCGACCGGCAGCTCGGCCGCCGCGACGAAATCATGCGACTTGATGACGCACCAGGCGGGCAGGTCGGTCTTCGCGGCCGGATCGTCGGCCAGGACCTCGACGACGCCGCCGACAGGGACTTCCCTGATCCGCTCGGCCAGCATGATGATCGGAATCGGGCATTTCTTGCCGAGCGCGTCGATGGTCAGCGTCGGCGCGTCCGCGGTAGCGGACG
>JBKQMG010000025.1:0-4322 GCA_052146815.1 Streptosporangiaceae bacterium
GTGTCGGCCCGGCCCGCTGGCACATTTTTCGGTTTCCCGGCTCGATGGACAGTTCGCTGTTCGCCGTGGAGATGGCCATGGCGCGTCCACGTTCGAGCCTGGCGTTGATCTCGGCGCCGAACATCACAGCGACCGGTACGCGCGCCCGCAGCGGCAAAGTAGTGCGTTCAAGCGCCGGGCGACCATGAATAATCATGCAACTCGGTTGGCACGATACTGACGCACCCCAGCGAGACGCGGCGGGGCTTAGCTTAGGTCCGCGTGCACCAGAGCTTCGATCTGGCCGCGAGGCATCTGTCCGGTGGTCGGCGCGTTCTTGGTGCAGTATCTGCAGTTCTGTGCCGTCCCACTTTGCCCGTTACGGCTTCCACGTCACACCGATGCACGACATCCTCATCGAGTTTGCAGCTCTCCGCCTCCCTGGTCTGGCGGTTCCTCCCGGGCAACCTCGGCGATTTGGTTCTGACAGGTTCGTTTGGCGTCGTGGCAGCCGCCAAGGCCCGGCGCACGCTGAATGAGCAGACCCGGCGTGGTCCGGGCTGGCAGCTCAGCTGTGGTCCGAGGCTGCGCGCGACCCGGCCCTGGTCACGGAGTTGAGCCGTGTCGGCTGCCGAGTTCCGCGCCCTGGTCACCTGGGCAGGGCGACGCCAGGATCCGCATCCCGGCCCTGGTGGATACGGATGTGGTAGCTGGCGTCATCTCGGCGATAATTGCGGGTCTCCTCATGCGGCGGGCCTGGCCTGGGCAGGGCTCACGGACCAGTTCGAGCGAGAGGTGTCCGTGCTGGCGCCCGGGAGCCAGGACCGGGTACATCACCACGGTCATGGCCCTCCCGGTGCGGACGACGACCGCCTGGCTGGGCCACTTCACTTCATCGCCCACGAGTTTCAGCGTTCCCGGCGAGGTTTCAAAGTCGGTCAGCTTGAGCGGTGAGTGTCCTCCGGGGCGAGCGGCTCGGGCAGACCCGCGAGAGGTTGCGATGCTGGGACATCCGTCCCGCTCTCGTTCGAGCTGCCCTGAGGCGTTCCCACCCCCCGCCGGAGCTCCAGCCGGGGTATGAACCAGGACGCGAGGAATGCGATGAGGCCAACCGGTGCCGCGATGATGAACACCGTCTGGATCGACTCGGCGTAGGCCGCGGCCAGGCCGTGATGGACCGCCGGGGGCAGCGTGTGCAAGAGCGCCGGGGTGACGCTCGAGGCTGAGAACCCGCTCGGCAGCCCGGCGCCGTGCAGGTGTCTGGCCAGGTTGCCGACGAGCACGTTGGAGAAGATCGCGCCGAAGATCGCGGCGCCGAAGGATCCGCCGATGGACCGGAAGAAAGTCGCCCCCGAGGTGGCGACCCCGAGCTCGGAGTAGGGGACGGCGTTCTGCACGATGAGCACGAGCACCTGCATCACGCAGCCGAGGCCAACGCCGAGCACGAACATGTACAGCGATGTGACGAGCGAGCTGGTGCCCACTCCCATCCGCGACAAGAGCAGGAGCCCCACGGTCATCAGGCCGGTCCCTACGATCGGGAAGACGCGGTAGCGGCCTGTCTTGCTGATGATCAGCCCTGATCCGGTGGAAAACACGACCAGGCCGGCCAGCAGCGGCAGCAGCCGCAGACCAGAGATCGTCGGCGAATCGCCATACACGATCTGGAAGAAGACCGGCAGGTACACGATGGCGCCGAACATCGCGAAGCCGACGATGAAGCCGACGGCGCTGGTGACCGAGAACGCCCGGATGGAAAACAGGTGCAGTGGCAGCACCGGCTCGGCCGCGCGCCGCTCCGCGAAGACGAAGATCACGACGAGCACGCCGCCGGCAACACCCAGAGCGATGATCGTCGCCGAGCCCCACCGGTAGGTCGTGCCACCAAGGCTTGTGAAGAGCACGAGGCAGCTCGCGGCGAGAACGAGGACGACCGTGCCGAGATAGTCGATGACATGGTGGACTCGGCGCAACTGGCCGGGAACCTGGGCGGCCACGACGGCGAGGGCGACAGCGCCGATCGGGACGTTGATGTAGAAGATCCAGCGCCAGGACAGCTGCTCCACGAAGACGCCTCCCAGCAGCGGCCCGATGATGCTCGCCACGCCGAACACGGCACCGAACAGGCCCTGGTAACGGCCGCGCTCGCGGGGAGAGACCACGTCCCCGACGATCGCCTGGGTGCCGACCATCAGCCCGCCGCCGCCCAGGCCCTGCACGGCCCGGAAGGCGATGAGCTCGATCATGCTGTGGCTGAGGCCCGAGCAGATCGAGCCGGCCAGGAAGATGACGATGGCCGCCTGGAAGAAGCCCTTCCGGCCGTACTGGTCGCCGAGCTTTCCCCACAGCGGCGTGGAGACCGTCGCCGCCAGCAGATAGGCAACGACGATCCAGGACAGGTGTGAGGCGCCATGCAGGTCGGCGACGATCGTCGGCAGGGCCGTCGAGACGATCGTCTGATCGAGAGCCGCCAGGAACATCCCCAGCATCAAGGCACCGATGATGACCAGCACGCGGCGGTGGCTGAGACCAGTCACTGGCACGTACGCTGTCGAAACGTCGCTGGCCTGCGCTGGAGAGTTTCTTCTCATGGTCTTCTCCTGCGCGCTCTGCGAATGTGTGCTAAGCCGATCCGTTCAGTTTGTCATGTGGACGTGGCCGCTGAGCAAACGGACCTTTCCACGCCGTCCACCTGGACTTTTATCGGAAGCAGGCGACTGGACTCGGACCCGCGACCCTCACCTGGGCAAAGTCAGTTGCGGGACGCGGTGGTATATCGGCCCAGTACCTGGATGGCCGCTTCAGGAGTCAATTCCTGGCCGCCGGCGATCTGGCTGTCCCGGCAAGCATGACAGCGCCCTAACGCGAGTGAGCATGCCAGTAAGCGCATAAGCATGCGCACCGCCCATCGCACTCACTGTCGGCGTGAGCGTAACTCGGCGGGCGGCCTTCGCCTCGCTGACCGTGGTCTGATGCCAGCCTCCGTCCTCCGGGTCGGCAGGACCCTGGCCCTACCTCGACGACCGCTACGGGAGCACTGACGGCAGGACAGCGCGCGACATCGGGCCTGGCGGTAACCAGCCAGAAAACCATGCCGCTGACCTGCGAGAAGACACCCACCCGGCTCCCGACCTCTTGCCACCGCGCAAGAGCCAGGCCCAGGACGCGACATAGTCTCTGAGCTGCGGAAACACCTATCTGCACGCATCCCGGTCCCGGCCCTGACCAGTGCCGGAAGAGCGGGCCCGGGCCGGTACCGAGGCCGCGAATATGCCTCTGACCTGCGGATATATCACGAAGTGGAGCTACGGAGACTCGAACTCCGGACCTCTTGCATGCCATGAATCGCCAACTGGTTCTCTGACCATGGCATATGCGGCCTGAACAGGCCAGACGCTAGCTCATGCTAGCTGCGGCTAGGTCAGACAAGCCCTACCTAGCGGCATTCTGCCCCTCAAACTGCCCCTCGAAATGATCTCCTGGTGACCAGGCTAGCCGCCCGATCAAGACATGGCTGGACACGCATCCGCCGCTGCACCGGCCCCGGCGCAGAGGGCATCAGCGCGCCGGGAGGAACGACCGCTGCAGCAGCAACCTCCTGCCTCAGATCCCGCGACCGTCCTCGCGCACCGGGCCACGCCATCTGCCCTGGTCAGCCTTCGAACTAAGCCACGCGGCGCGCACTCCCACCGACGCGCACGACTATCGCGCCGACCGGGATAGCTGCCGGCCGATACACCGGAACGGTGAGCCAGCCACTCGCCGAGCCGCCGCACCTGCCGCCCGCCACAGACCAGCAGGTCCGCCCACGTGCTGCCCACCTGGTCCGGCTCGCCGGCACGCACGGCATCACGCACCTGGCATTCGCCCCACCCGGCAGGCTCCGTGGCCACGTCGACGGCGACCGCGACCTGTTCGACATGTCCGAGTTCCAGCGCGCCGCCACCGACCTGCTCGCCGCCGAGATCACCCTGTTCTCCGACGGGGCGCTCCGCAACGACCACGTCAGCCCCGACCTGGCCACCGCGTATCCCCTGTGAGCCCAGACTCCCGGCCCGACCGCCACGCACTCCTCGAACTACAGGCACTGCTCACTGCCGCCAAGCCACCGGCCGTCGGCGGCATCCGCGATCTGCCAGCGGCGGTTACCGGCCGATAGATTTCTCCGCTACGCAAAGTGAGCGCGGAAATAGTGCCCAGGCTCTCCGGCGGCGCGCATATCGCTTAATACACGGGTGATCCGTGTCGCTTCCGGGTGTTTGCGTACCCGGCTGGGATGGTGCTGAGATGAGCAGCTTTCCGTGTCTTGCGCGCACTGTGTCGTCATCTGGGCAGGTCCGTTA
>JBKQMG010000026.1:0-65546 GCA_052146815.1 Streptosporangiaceae bacterium
CCGCCTTCGCCAAAGCTCGAAGCCTGGGCGCCACTTTGGCTTGGAGTTTCGACTCAGCCGTCCGGCGCGCACGCCGGACTTCCGGTACAGCCCCAGCATCGGCCTGCGTCCCGGCGCAGGCCGCAGCCCCTCGCGCGTCCGCACGCCGTCCTTCGGCCGTTCCCCGGGCTCGGGCCGCGGCGCCGTCTTCCGCCAGGAGCACGGCTCGGGCCCTGCCGCCGGGACCGGCCTTGCCTCCGGAGCCGGCCGGCTGCCGGGCCGCAGCTCCAGTCCGGTTTTCCGCCTGGCCTCGCGCGGCGGCCGTGGTCCCTCGTTCAAGTCCAGGTCCCCGAGCACGTCCGGCCTGTCGCTGCGCTCTGGCCCCTCCTTCCGCCCCGGTTCGGGCTACCCGGGCGGCTCCGCGTCGAACGGCTCCGGCGGCCCCCGCGCAGCCGTCGCCGGCCGGCCGGTCACCCTGCGGCTGCGGGCCGGCCGGCGCCGCGACGGCCTCGTCGGCGGCGGGCCGCTGAGCGGCATGCTGCCGCGCCGCCGGGTCTTCACGACGTCGCGGCCGGCCGCGCCGCGCTTCCGGGGACGGCAGCCCGGCTCCGGCGCCATGACCGGGGCGTCAGCTTTCCGGTCCGCGGCCCGTTCCCGGGGCAAGACGGCGCGCATCCAGACCGGGCGCCGGTCGGTTCTGCCGCTGTGGACGCGCCGGCGCCGGGGCGGCCGCTCGGCCGTCTGGCGGATCGGCAGCAGCAGGACAGGAGGCATGCGGTGATCCCCGCTTCCCGGCGCCGGCTCGCCGTGCTGTACCTGGTGCTGGGCGGCCTGCTGGCCGGGCTCGGCTATCGCGTCTACTACCTGCAGGTCACGACGCATTCCTCATACGTGGCGCTGGCGAACCAGGACCGGGTCAGGGACGTGATCCAGCCGTCGGTGCGCGGGGAGATCCTCGATGACACGGGCGCTCCGATGGTGGACGCCCACTCCTCCATGGTCGTCTCGGTCAACATGGCCAAGGTGTCCCAGGAACCAGGCGGCGGCGTCGCCGAGCTGAAGAAACTCGCCGCTCAGCTCGGCATCCGGGACTCGGTCATGACCGACAAGGTGCGCATCTGCACGGTCGGCGTGCCGCAGCCCTGCTGGCCGGGCTCGCCTTATCAGCCCATCCCCGTGGCCCAGAATGTGCCCGACAAGTTGGCACTTCAGGTGCTGGAGAACCAGCGCGATTACCCGGGGGTCACGGCGGAGGTAGCGCCGGTCACGCACTACGTCCAGCCGGTGTCCACCGCCGCCTCGCAGATCGTGGGCTACCTGCAGCCGATCACGTCACAGGAGGTCAAGAGCCTCGGCGTGCCGGTCACGGGCATCTCCAGCGAGGACCTGGTGGGCCAGGCCGGGCTGGAGCAGGAGTACGACAAGCAGCTGCGCGGGCGCCCCGGCCAGCAGGAGGTGGCCGTCAACGCGGGTGGGCAGGTCACCCAGACGATCAAGCAGGTCCGGCCGCAAGCCGGCGACAACCTGGTCACCAGCATCAACGGCCAGCTGCAGCAGGACACCGAGGACATCCTGCGCACCGCCATCCTGAAGACGCAGGCTGAGGGCAACGGCGCGGCCACGACCGGCGCCGCGGTGGTGATGACCACGACCGGCCGGATCGTGGCGATGGCCAACTACCCCACTTACAACCCGAGCGTGTGGAACAGCGGGATCTCCAAGCGCGAGTTCAGGAAACTGTTCGGCACCGCCGACTCCGAGCCCATCCTGGACCGGGCGACCCAGGGCGAGTACGCGCCGGGATCTACCTGGAAGGTGACCTCCACGGCGGCTGCCGTGGCCGCCGGCTACTCCCTGTATGGCGACTACGACTGCCCGGCGACGGTCTCGATCGACGGGCACTCCTACGCCAACGACGGGAACCCCAACGAGGGCCCGATGACGCTCAACACGGCCCTCGTCCAGTCCTGCGACACCGTGTACTACGAGCTGGCCTACGACATCTGGCAGAAGGACCACCCCGGTGAGGACACCGTCAGGTCCCCGCACGCCCCGGTGCAGGAGATGCAGAAGATGGAACTGGCCTGGGGATTCGGCCGGGACACCAACGTCGACCTGCCCGGCCAGAGCGCCGGCACCGTCCCGACCAGGGAGTGGCTGTACTACTTCTGGAAGGGCAACGCGCACCGCGGCCAGGACTGGTGCAAGTACGGCCGGGCCAACGGGTCCTACCTCCAGCAGATCGAGTACGACGACTGCACGTCCGGCAACGTGTGGACGCCAGGCCAGGCGGTCATCGCCGCCATCGGGCAGGGCTACGTGTCCGTGACCCCGCTGCAGCTGGCCAGGGCCTACGCGGCGCTCGCCAACGGCGGCAAGCTGTACAGCCCGCGGGTGGGCGAGGCCCTGCTGTCCCCGAGCGGGAAGGTGGTGCGGCGGATCAGCCCGCCGGTGGTCCGCCGCCTCCCGGTCGCCAGGTCGACCCTCGCCTACATCAGGACCGCCCTGAGGGGCGTGGTGACCTCGGGCACGGCGGCGGGCGCCTTCGGCGGCTTCCCGCTCAGCAAGGTCTGCGTCGCCGGCAAGACCGGTACCGCCCAGGCGTACGGCAAGGTGGCCACGTCGGTCTTCGCCTCCTTCGCGCCCTGCGGCGACCCCAGGTACGTCGTGGTGATGATGATCCCCGACTCCGGTTACGGCGCTGACGTCTCCGGTCCGGCCGTCCGGCAGATCTGGGACGACATCTACGGGCTCGAGGGCCACAAGGCGGCGCTGCCGGGCGGCGCGCTGCCCGCGCTGCCGCACGCGAACAAGGCGGGCCAGATCGTGGTGAGCACCGGCGCAGCGAAAGGACCGGCCGGCGGATCACGCCGAGGGGGGCAGCGGAAATGAGCTCGCTTCCCGGCCTGCAGCGCCGCCTCGGCCGGTCCGGCGGCAGCCCGCTCAGCGGACGGCGGACGGCCTCGTCGTCCTACGGCAAGCTCGCTCCCGTCCGTCCCGGCGCGCCGGGGCGCCCGGGCACGGGCCCGTCCGTCCCGGCGCGGCGGCGGAGCGCCGGCTCGCTGCTTCGGCGGCTGCTCGGGCGCCAGTCCGCGCTGCGGCATTTTGACTGGGCGCTGCTGCTGGCGGTGCTCGCGCTCAGCCTGGTGGGCACCCTGCTGGTCTGGTCGGCGACGCAGCCGTCGCTCGTGCAGTCCGGCGCGAACCCGCACACCTACCTGATGAAGCAGCTGCTGAACATCGGGCTCGGGCTGATCTTCATGGTCGCCGTCAGCGCCCTCGATCATCGCCGGCTCCGGCTGTACGCGCCGTTCCTTTACGCAGCGGCGTGCCTCGGCCTGCTGGTCGTGCTCACGCCGCTGGGCAGCATCGTCAACGGCGCGCACTCGTGGATCTCGCTGCCGGGCGGCTTCCAGATCGAGCCGTCGGAGTTCGCCAAGCTCGCCGTCATCCTGCTCGTCGCGATGGCACTCGGCGAGCTCAGGCTCGGCGAGACCCGGCCGGGCCTGCGAGCCGCGGGCCTGGCCATCGCCGCCGCCGCCGTGCCGATCCTGCTCGTCATCGCCGAACCGGACCTCGGCGTGGTCATGCTCCTGATAGCTCTGCTCATCGGCATGATCGCCCTGTCGGGCATCCGGCTCTACTGGCTCGCGGCACTCATCGCCGGGGGCGCGCTGGCCATCATTGCGGTGGTTAAGCTGCACCTGCTCAAGGCCTATCAGGTCAGCCGCCTGACCTCATTCCTGCATCCATCCTCGGACCCGCGCGGCACCGGCTACAGCGCCGCTCAGGCGAAGATCGCGATCGGCTCGGGCGGCTTTTCCGGCCAGGGCCTGTTCCACGGCCAGCTCATCGCCGGCAACTTCGTGCCCGAGCAGCACACCGACTTCATCTTCGCCGTCGCGGGAGAGGAACTCGGGTTCGTCGGGGCTCTCGTGATCATCGTCCTGCTGGCGTTCGTGCTCTTTCGGGCCCTGCGGATCGCGGCGAGAGCGGACGACCAGTTCGGCATGCTCGTGGCCTCGGGCATCGCCATCTGGTTCGCGGTGCAGTCCTTCATCAACATCGGGATGACCGTGGGCATCATGCCGGTCACCGGACTGCCGCTGCCGTTCGTGTCCTACGGCGGTTCCGCCATGTTTGCCGACATGATCGCGATCGGCGTCCTGGAGGCCGTGCACCGGCGCCGGACCGTCTTCACCAGCTGACGGCCGCCGCTCACCCGGTGGCAGATCCATTAACAGGTAAAGGCAGGAGCCTGGCAGGCCCCTGCCTTTACCGGATCATGAAACCACCCGGCGGGTCACGGGACGCCCGGCGGCTGGGCTGGCTCCGCCTCCGGACCGGGGCGGCCGCGGGCCTCGGTCCCGTCCTCGGCTGCGGCTCTGGTCGCCGTGCTGGTCCCGTCTTCGGCGCTGGCCTCGGCCGCAGCCCCGGCCCTGGCTGCCTTCGGGAGGGCGACCGCCGGCGGCTTGCCGTTCCGCCAGGGCTGCGCCAGGGCCAGCCAGACGCCGGCTCCGGCCAGCAGGACGGCGCACAGCACCCAGCCGAGCGCGGTGGTGCCGACGCCGACGTACTTCAGGCCCGAGGCGAAAATGACGAAAGTGATGATCGGCCTGATATAGCGGTCGGGCGCGCGGGAGGACAGCAAGGAGCCGACCAGGACCGCCGGGACGCTGCCGATGACGATCGACGCCGTGACGGCGAACTCGATGTGCCCGAACGCCAGCGCGCCGAGCGCTGCCGCCAGCGTCAGCGGGACGGCCTGGGTCAGGTCGGTGCCGACCAGCTGGCTCGCGCCCAGCAGCGGGTACACGAAAAGCAGCAGCACGATCATCAGCGAGCCGGAGCCCACCGAGGTCATTCCCACGATGACGCCGCCGGTCATGCCGATGACCACTGTCACCGCCGGCCGTACGGTGATGTCGCGGACGGCGCCGGTGCGCTCGTTGCCGCCGCGCCGGTCCAGGACGTAGCGCAGCACCATGGCGGCCGCGCCGACCAGCAGCGCGGTGCCGAGGATGATCTCGATGTTCTTCTCGGCCGCGGCGGCGTGGCCGATCAGGTGCAGCAGGTAGGCGCCGACGAACGCCATCGGGACCGAGCCCACCACCATCCAGCCGACCAGGCGCAGATTCACCGTGCCCTTGCGCAGGTGCACGGCGGCGCCGACGGGACGCATCAGGACGGCGGCGACCAGGTCGCTGGAGATGGCAGTCGATGGCTTGACGCCGAAAAGAAGGATCAGCATCGGCGTCATCAGGGCGCCGCCCCCGGCGCCGGTCAGTCCGACGAGCATGCCGACGACCGCGCTGCCGAGCACGATGTAGGGATCGACGTGCACCTGCGGGCCTCCTCGGGGCGGGCCTCCGGGCGTGAAGCCCAACAGCTTAGCCAGCGAACAGGTCCGCTTTGTAGAAAATGGGTCCGGGGGCCAGCGGCGCGTTCGCGACGGCGCCGGCTGAGAAGCGCTGGCCCGTCGGTAGGCTGTGGTAATGCCCGTGCCGTCTGTCTACCCGCAGCTCGAGCCGCTCCTGCCGCTGGTCCGTAAGCCGATACAGTATGTGGGCGGCGAGCTGAACTCTGTCGTCAAGGACTGGGACGCCACCGACGTTCGCTGGGCGCTGATGTACCCCGACGCCTACGAGGTCGGCCTGCCCAACCAGGGCATCCAGATCCTGTACGAGGTGCTCAACGGCGCCGACGGGGTGCTGGCCGAGCGTACCTACAGCGTCTGGCCGGACCTGGAGGCGCTGATGCGCGAGCACCAGGTCCCCCAGTTCACCGTCGACGCCCACCGGCCGGTAAGGGCCTTCGACGTGCTGGGCGTGAGCTTCGCGACCGAGCTCGGCTACACCAACCTGCTCACGGCGCTCGACCTGGCAGGCATCCCGCTCTCGGCGGCCGACCGGGGGCCCGGCGACCCGCTGGTGCTGGCCGGCGGCCACGCGGCGTTCAACCCCGAGCCGATCGCCGAGTTCCTCGACGGCGCGGTTCTCGGCGACGGCGAGCAGGCCGTGCTGCGCATCACCGGCCTGATCCGGGCCTGGAAGCAGGCGGGCGAGCCCGGCGGCCGGGACGGCCTGCTGCTGCGGCTGGCCCGGGAGGGCGGGGTCTACGTGCCCCGGTTCTACGACGTGGAGTACGCGCCGGACGGCCCCATCCGGCGGATGGTTCCCGCGCTGCCGGGCGTGCCGCGGGCGGTGGCCAAGCACACCGTCACGGACCTCGATGAGTGGCCTTACCCGGCTAAGCCGCTGGTGCCGGTGGCAGAGACCGTGCACGAGCGGTTCAGCGTGGAGATATTCCGCGGCTGCACCAGGGGCTGCCGGTTCTGCCAGGCCGGGATGATCACCCGCCCGGTCCGCGAGCGCTCCATCACCACGATCGGTGACATGGTGCAGACCGGCCTGGAGGCCAGCGGCTACTCCGAGGTGGGGCTGCTGTCACTGTCCAGCGCCGATCACAGCGAGATCAATGAGATCGCCGTCGACCTCGCCGACCGGTACGAGGGCACCAACACCAGCCTGTCGCTGCCCTCGACGCGGGTGGATGCGTTCAACGTCACGCTGGCCGACGAGCTGAGCAGGAACGGGCGCCGGTCGGGGCTGACCTTCGCGCCCGAGGGTGGCACCGACCGGATCCGCCGGGTGATCAACAAGATGGTCACCGAGGACGACCTGATCAAGACGGTGACCACCGCGTACGCCAGCGGCTGGCGGCAGGTCAAGCTGTACTTCATGTGCGGGCTGCCGACCGAGACTGACGAGGACGTTCTGGCCATCGGCCGGGTCGCACGGCGGGTGATCGAGGCCGGGCGCGCGGCCACCGGCCGCCGCGATATCCGCTGCACCGTCTCGATCGGCGGTTTCGTGCCCAAGCCGCACACGCCGTTCCAGTGGGCGGCGCAATGCGACCACGAGACCGTCGACGCGCGCCTGCGGGCTCTCGGGGCTTCGCTGCGCTCCGACCGCGCTTACGGCAAGGCGATCGGGTTCCGGTATCACGACGGCAAGCCGTCAGTCGTCGAGGGGCTGCTGTCGCGCGGTGACCGGCGCGTCTCGAAGGTGATCCGGGCCGCCTGGGAGGACGGCGCGCGATTCGACGGCTGGAGCGAGAACTTCTCCTACGAGCGGTGGGAGCGCTGCGCCAAGACGGCCCTGGCCGACGACGGAGTGGATCTCACCTGGTACACCACCAGGGAGCGGCCCTACGACGAGGTCCTGCCGTGGGATCACCTGGACGCCGGACTGGACCGGGACTGGCTCTGGCAGGACTGGCTCGCCGCGATTGACCCGGCGGGCGCCGCCGAGGTCGAGGACTGCCGGTGGACGCCGTGCTTCGAATGCGGCGTCTGCCCGGCCATGGATACCGAAATCCAGGCCGGGCCGACCGGGGCCAGGCTGCTGCCGCTCATTCCCGTCGGCCGCCAGGCCGGCGCCGACCCGCATTCCGGCGCTAAGTCCGCCCGGAATGCGGGACCGGAAAGCGGGGCGTAACGGATGCCGCGCCCGGTTCCGGGCGGGCCGCCCAGTCCGCCGGTCGCTCAGCGTCTTGTCATCCGGTACGCTAAACGCGGAAGGATGCGTTTCGCGAGTCACAGGGATATTGCCCGTGCGATTGAGCGGGCAGTGCGAAAGGCGGATTTGCCGGTCGCCTTTTCGTCAGGATTCTCGCCGCATCCGAAGATTTCTTATCCTGGCGGTGCTCCGACCGGCGCTGCGAGTGAGGCCGAGTACTTTGAGATCGCCCTCACCGGATCACGGGATCCGGCGCAAGTGCGAGATCGGCTCGACGCAGCCCTGCCGGACGGGATTGACGTGATTGAGGTGGCCACGCTCGACGCAGAGCGCGGCGGCCTGCGACTGGAGGCGTCGCAGTGGCAGGTGGAACTGCCCGGCGTCGCGCCAGCCGAGGCACAGGCGGCGGCGACGGCGTTTCTCGCCGCGCCTGTCGCAGAGGTGGAACGTCTTACCAGTAAGGGAATCCGGCGCTTCGATGCTCGCGGTGCCGTGGTCGCCCTAGAGGTTGACCGGCGCGCCGATGAAGACCACGACGCCGGATGTGCGATACTTCGAATGGTTGTTCGGCAGATGACACCTGCCGTCCGACCCGATGACATCCTGGCCGCGCTCCGCAATGTGTCGGCCCTTACGCCGTCGTCGCCTCCATTGGTGACGCGACTGGCGCAGGGACCGCTCGGTGCGGAAACCGCAGCTGCCGGGACCGGCCTGCCGGGGAACTCCGGGACAGCCGAGTCCGGGCCCTCGGGGCCCACGGCGCAGGTGCCTCAGCCGACTGGGCGGGGCGCGGCACAGGGACAGGGAAAGGCAACGCGCCTGGGGCACGAGGACGCTCAGTCAGCGTCCGCAGCTCCGGTGAGCGCGTACGAACAGTTCCCGCGCGGCGCCGCGGAAGGTCCGGAGACGGATCTGGGCGCCCGGGAGCCTGACGGGAGAGATTGCCCGGATGCTCGAAACCGAGCGGCAGAACGCAGAATCAGAACCTGATGAGACGGCAGCAGCCGATCAGGACGCCGGAGGCCAGCGCCGCGGGCTTTTCCGCCGGGCACGCAAGGCCGTGACGAGGCCCGCAGGCCCGCCCGCAGACGAACGTGCCTCTGCAGGGCAGGGCGCCGTGGCGGACAACGGCGCTGTGGCAGAAAGCACGGCCGCCTCTGATCGCGGCGGTGCCTCCGACCAGGGGGATGCGCCTGATCGCGGCGGCGCAGCCGAGCAGCGCACCGCAGCCGAACAGGGGGGCAGTGCGCAGCCGCCCGGCGCGCCAGCGGCGCGGGCGACACGGACGCGGTCGGGATCGGCCCGGACCGGGTCCTCGCGCGCCGCGGCCGGAAGCTCTTCCGCGGCCAGTCAGCCTGCGGGCGAGCCGCCAGCCAGTGCGACCCAGTCGGGGCCGGCGCAGTCGGGGCCCGCGGCCGCTCCGCCGGTTTCGGGCTCGCCGCCGGTCAGCCCGCCGGCGTCCAGTTCCCCGCAGGAACCGGCGCGAGCCGCGGCCGCTCCGCCGGTGGCTTTCCAGCCGCCGGTGGTGATCTTCCAGCCGCCTGACATCAGCGCGGCCCGGACCGGGGAGGGCACCGGACGGCAGGGCGGCGACAACGGTCTTGAGCAGACCGGAGGCGGCGAAGGCAGGCCGGCCTCCCGGCGAAGGAACTCCCAGCGCGGCGCGACAGGCGGCGGGGCCGACGGTGCTGGCGGTCCCGGTGACGGGCAGTCCGGTGGCCGCCAGGCCCGCGACGGGGACCGCGAGGGCCAGGGCGATGTCGAGGACCACAGCGGCGATAGCCGCACCGCCGTCGATCAGGACAGCGAGGCCGAGCAGGGCACCGGCGCTGGGAAGCGCCGGCGCAGGGGCGGTCGCGGCCACGGTAAGGCCCGGACCGACGGCGAGTCCGCCGAGGCAGGCGCTGGCCCGGGCCAGGACACCGAAGGCGCCGACAGCGGCAGTGCCGCAGCCGCGGGCGGCGAAGCCGCCGATGCCGATGATGACGAAGGTGACAGCAGCCGGGCAGGGCGGCGCCGGCGCCGCCGCCGGCGCAGCGGCACCGGGGCGGACGCTGACGCCCTGGCGCCCGACGATCCGCCGGACACGGTGGTGCATGTCCGGCCGCCGCGCCAGTCGGATTCCTCCGACGACGTCCGGTCGATCAAGGGGTCGACCCGGCTGGAGGCCAAGCGGCAGCGGCGCCGCGAAGGCCGGGACTCAGGGCGGCGGCGGCCGCCGGTCATCACCGAATCGGAGTTCCTGGCCCGGCGCGAGGCGGTCGAGCGGGTCATGGTCGTACGGCAGACCGGCGAGCGGACGCAGATCGCCGTGCTGGAAGACGGTGTCCTCGTCGAGCACTACGTGGACAAGGCCAGCCATCAGTCCTATGTCGGCAACGTGTACCTCGGCAAGGTGCAGAACGTGCTGCCCTCGATGGAGGCCGCCTTCGTCGACATCGGCAAGGGCCGCAACGCCGTCCTGTACGCGGGCGAGGTCAACTTCGACGCCAGCGGCCTGGAGGGTGAGTCCAAGCGGATCGAGTCGGCGCTCAAGTCCGGTCAGTCGATCCTGGTCCAGGTCACCAAGGACCCCATCGGGCATAAAGGTGCACGCCTGACAAGCCAGGTCAGCCTGCCAGGCCGGTACCTGGTTTACGTGCCGGGATCCTCGATGACCGGAATCAGCCGCAAGCTGCCGGACACCGAGCGGACCCGCCTCAAGCAGATACTCAAGAAGGTCATGCCGGAGAACGCCGGGGTGATCGTGCGGACCGCGGCGGAGGGCGCCTCCGAGGAGGAGCTCTCCCAGGATGTGGCGCGGCTGGCGGCGCAGTGGGAGGCGATCGAGCGCAAGGCGAAGACCGCGAGCGCTCCCGAGCTGCTCTACAGCGAGCCGGACCTGACCATCCGGGTGGTCCGCGACATCTTCAACGAGGACTTCGGCAAGCTCGTCATCGCCAGCGACAGCGACTGGGACATGGTGGACGAGTACGTCCGCTACGTGGCGCCGACTCTGGCGCAGCGGCTGGAGCGCTGGACCAGCGACAAGGACGTTTTCGCCGCGTACCGCATTGACGAGCAGCTGGCCAAGGCTCTCGAGCGCAAGGTGTGGCTGCCCAGCGGCGGCTCCCTGGTCATCGATGCCACCGAGGCCATGACGGTCATCGACGTCAACACGGGCAAGTTCACCGGCCAGGGCGGCAACCTCGAGCAGACCGTGACGCGCAACAACCTCGAGGCGGCCGAGGAGATCGTGCGTCAGCTGCGGCTGCGCGACGTCGGCGGCATTATCGTCATCGACTTCATCGACATGGTGCTGGAAAGCAACCGGGAGCTGGTCCTCCGCCGGCTGCTTGAGTGCCTGGCGCGAGACCGGACCAAGCATCAGGTGGCCGAGGTCACTTCCCTCGGCCTGGTGCAGATGACCCGGAAGCGGGTGGGCTCGGGCCTGCTGGAGGCGTTCTCCGTGCCGTGCGAGCACTGCAACGGCCGGGGCGTCCTCCTCTCGCTGGAGCCCGTCGATCACACGCTGCCCCGCGGCCGGTCGGGCGACGGCGACCGGGGCGAGCGGAACGGGAAGGGCGAGCGGAAGGGCAACGGCGGCGGCAACTCCGGCGACGACGCAGGCGGCGGCCAGCGATCCCGCTCCGGCCGGTCCCGGCGCGGCAGGTCGTCCGGCCAGACGGCGACGGCCGGACCGGAGGCTACTGCCGATCCGGCCGGCGTTCCGGCTGGCTCGGCGACTCAGGCCGACTCGTCGCCCCCAGCCGACTGGGCGACCCCGCCCCCGGCAAGCGAGCCGGGGGACCCGCTCGTGGGTCCGCCGCAAGCCGAGAGCAGTGCGCAAGCCGACACCCGTGCCCAAGGCGACAGCAGCGCGGACGCTGACAGCGGCGCGCAGGCCGGGCAGATCAGCCCGGCGGAGAATGACGCGGTCCCGGTCACGGCCGAGACCCGGCCGTCTTCGGGCAGTCGCCGTCGGCGGCGCGCAAGCTCAGCAGGCGCCAGCGCCGGCGCCGACGGGCCCGCGAGCCAGGACACCGGCAGTGCGGGCTCGGGCAGTCCGGCCTCGGGCAGTGCAGCTCTGGGCACTTCGGCCTCGGACAGTCCGGCCACCGGGAGCGAGGCGCCAGGCGCCCCCGGCGGCACTGAGACCGCGGACGGCGGCGGGGAAGGCAGCGACCCCTCGGCGCCGCGGGTGCCGCCGCCGCCCCCGCCGCAGGAGGCTGCCTCGACGGCCCTCTGAGTCCTCGCGCGGTCTGATAGTCTTTGTGGTCGGCGCACGGGTGGATCCAGCGGTGGTTTCCGCGGCTGGCAGGCGGTGCGCACCGTAGGCAGGCCCGTTCGCAGCGATGCTGAACATTTCCGCTACTCTCGCGGCGGGCTAGCACAAAGGGAGAGAGAGTTCTCGGTGTACGCGATCGTGCGCTGCGGTGGCAGGCAGGAGAAGGCCTCCGTCGATGACGTCCTGACAGTGGACAAGCTCGGCGGCGAGGTCGGCTCCCGCGTGATGCTGCCCGCCGTGCTTGTAGTTGATGACAGCACGGTGATCAGTGATCCGGCAGAGCTGGGTCGTTACGAGGTCACTGCGGAGATCGTCGGCTCGGCCAGCGGTCCCAAGATCAACATGATTCATTACAAGAACAAGACCGGCTACCGCCGTCGCGTGGGTCACCGCCAGAAGTACACCCAGGTGCGGATCACCGGCATCAGCGACGGCAAGGCTCGCGCCAGCGCAGGGAAGAAGGGCTGAGATGGCACACAAGAAGGGCGCCTCTTCCAGCCGGAACGGCCGCGACTCCAACGCTCAGCGGCTCGGCGTGAAGCGCTTTGGCGGTCAGGTCGTCAACGCCGGCGAGATCATCGTCCGACAGCACGGTACGCACTTCCACCCCGGTGTGGGTGTGGGGCGCGGCGGCGACGACACGCTCTTCGCGCTGGTGACCGGCAAGGTCGAGTTCGGCAGCCGGCGTGGCCGCCGGGCGGTCAGCGTCATCGAGGCCGAGCCCGCTGCTGCCGCGCATTCCAGCTGACGGCCCCACCGCGATCAGTTCCGATGATCACGGAGAGTCTCGTACCGAAAAAGGGCGCAGAACTCCCATGTGATCATGAAAATCATGCGGATGGCCTGAGCCTGCGGGCAGGCTCAGGCGGCTCAAGGTGCAGGAGCGACCTTGACACCCTGGGGCTGAGGTGCGCCGGGCAGAGTCGTTGACGGTGCGCCGGGCAGAATAATCCGGGCGTGCAGAGCGTTTCACTTGCCATGATTATGAAAACGGGTGCGCGTGAGCTGGGCTCGCGCCGCCGCGTGAGTCACGGCGCAGGGAGGGACTAGCCGTGGCGGAATTCGCTGATCAGACTGAACTGCGCATCCAGGCCGGAAACGGCGGCCACGGCTGTGCCTCCATCCACCGGGAGAAGTTCAAGCCGCTCGGCGGCCCCGACGGCGGGAACGGCGGCCGCGGCGGTGACGTCATCATGGAAGTCGATCCGAGCATCACCACCTTGCTGGACTTCCACCGGCGGCCGGTCCGCCGGGCGGGTAACGGCAAGCCAGGCTCAGGATCCAATCGCAGCGGCGCCGAGGGCGAAGACCTGATCCTGCGCGTCCCCGAGGGCACGGTCGTGCAGACCCGCGGCGGCGAGGTACTGGCGGACCTGACCGGTGCGGGCACCCGTTTCGTGGCCGCACGCGGTGGCCGCGGCGGCCTGGGTAACGCCGCGCTGGCCTCGTCCAAGCGCAAGGCACCCGGGTTCGCGCTGCGCGGCGAGCCGGGGGAGCAGCGCGAGCTGCAGCTGGAGCTGAAGACGGTCGCGGACGCCGGTCTCGTCGGCTTCCCGAACGCGGGCAAGTCGTCGCTCATCGCCGCGCTGTCGGCCGCCCGTCCGAAGATCGCGAACTACCCTTTCACCACACTGACTCCTCACCTCGGCGTCGTGGAAGCCGGAGACGTCCAGTTCGTGGTCGCCGACGTGCCCGGCCTGATTCCCGGTGCCAGCCTGGGCAAGGGCCTGGGCCTGGACTTTCTGCGGCATGTCGAGCGCTGCACGGCGCTGGTGCACGTGCTGGACTGCGCGACCGAGGAGCCGGGCCGTGACCCGCTCTCCGATCTGGACGCGCTCGAGGACGAGCTGGCGGCCTACGCCGATGCGACCGGCACCGACCTGATGGACCGGCCGCGGATCGTGGTGCTGAACAAGATCGACGTCCCCGCCGCGCGAGAGCTGGCGGCTATGGTCGCTCCGGACATCGAGGCGCGCGGCCTGACGGTCTGCCAGGTGTCCGCGGCCACCACCGAGGGCCTGCGCGAGCTGGCGTTCGTCTTGGGCGGGGTCATCGGCGAGGCGCGGGCGGCTGCCCCGGTAGCTGAGCCGACCCGGCTGGTGATCCGGCCGGAGCCGGTGACCGGGCCTGACTTCGAGGTGGTCCGGGCGGGCGAGAACAGGTTCGTCATCCGCGGTGAGAAGACGCGCCGGTGGATCGTGCAGACCGACTTCAGTAACGACGAGGCCGTCGGCTACCTGGCGGACCGGCTGGCGCGGATCGGAATCGAGGAGGCGCTCGCCGAGGCCGGGGCGCAGGCCGGCGCGGAAGTGCTCATCGGCGAGGAAGACAACGCGGTGGTCTTCGACTGGGATCCGACGGTGCCCGCGGCTACGGCCGGCTTCGGCCCGCGGGGGACCGACCGTCGGCTGCCCCAGTAAACAGGACGACCGGTGCTCCAAGGGCAGGAGGCGGGCAGGCTGATCCGGCCCGGCTCAGGATGCGGCCCAGCCAGCAGGCTCGGCCCGGGCTGCCAGAGCGCCGATCCGGCAGGCCTCGCTGTCCGCAGACGCAAAAAACGCGCTACATTTGATAGCGCGTTATGTCAGAGCGGGACTTGATCTTTTATTGCTGATGTTGTCATTTTATCTGAAAGGCAGCTTGGTTGTCAAACTCGGAAATGGATCGGGAGCAGAAGTACATCTCCGTGCTCTACGACCGGCTCGACGATCTCCGGGAGCGCGCTTCACGGCGGCTCGCCGACGTATTGCGCCAGGCTGGCGGAACGCATCAGGCCCGGACGGAGCGCGAGTCTTTCATGGTGCTCTACACCAGGCAGATCGCGCAGTTTGATGCCGCCGAGCAGGGCCTGTGCTTCGGCCGCCTCGAATTCACTGGCGGCGAGCTGCGTTATATAGGCCGGCTCGGAATTCACGGCGACACCGACGATTACGAGCAGCTGCTGATGGACTGGCGGGCCGATGCGGCCCGGCCTTTCTACCTCGCGACCGCCGCGTCGCCCGACGACGTCAAGGTGCGCCGGCATCTGAAGACGCGCAGCCGTCAGGTGGTCAGCATCGACGACGAGGTGCTTGACCTCTCGGTCGCGGACCCGTCCCGCCACGACGGGCTCACCGGTGAGTCATCCCTGCTCGCCGCGCTGAACGCCAGCCGGACCGGGCGGATGTCGGACATCGTCGAGACGATCCAGGCCGAGCAGGACGTGATCATCCGGTCGGCGCTGGCCGGGGTCCTGGTCGTGCAGGGCGGCCCCGGCACCGGCAAGACGGCGGTGGCGCTGCACCGGGCCGCCTACCTGCTGTATACCCACCGCCGCCAGCTGGAGAAGCGCGGCGTGCTGGTGGTCGGGCCGAACGCCACCTTCCTGCGCTACATCGGGCAGGTGCTCCCGTCGCTGGGCGAGACCAGCGTGCTGCTGTCGACCATCGGGGAGCTGTTCCCCGGCGTCAGCGCGACCGGCTCCGAGCCGGCCCGCACCGCCGAGATCAAAGGCCGGCCAGAGCTTGCCCGGGTCATCGCCCAGGCAGTCCGGGACCGCCAGCACGTGCCCGCCGACGGCCTGGAGGTCATCGTCGACCGGGAGCGGCTGCGGCTGAACCGCCCGGTGATCGCGCAGGCCGGTGAGCGGGCCCGCCGGTCGCGGCGGCCGCACAATCAGGCGCGCAGCGTTTTTGCCCGGGAGCTGATCAACGCGCTGACCCGGCTGGCGGCCGACCGGCTGGGCAAGAACGTGCTCGGCGGCGGCAATCTGCTCGGCGCCGACGATCTGGCTGACCTGCGGCGCGAGATAGCCGCCGAGCCTGCGGTCCGGGCCGCGGTCGACCGGCTCTGGCCGGTGCTCAGCGCCCAGGAGCTGCTGGAGGGCCTGCTCGGCTCGGCGGACCGGCTCGCCTCGGCCGCGCCGAAGCTGACCGCGGCGGAGCGCGCGGCGCTGCTGCGCGAGAGCGGCGCGCCGTGGACCCCGGCCGACGTGCCGCTGCTCGACGAGGCCGCGGAGCTGCTGGGTGAAGACGACCTGGCGGTCCGGCGGCGGCGCGAGCAGCAGCGGCGGGCGGAGGAGAGCTACGCCCAGGGCGTGCTGGACATCATGTCCCGTGACATCGAGGACGACCCGGAGATCCTGATGGGCGCTGACCTGGTGGACGCCAGCAGGCTCGCCTCCCGGCAGGACGACGAGGCCGGGCTGACCGCGGCTGAGCGGGCCGCCGCGGACCCGACCTGGGCGTTCGGCCACGTGATCATCGACGAGGCGCAGGAGCTGTCGCCGATGGCGTGGCGGATGCTGATGCGCCGCTGCCCCGCGAGGTCGATGACGATCGTGGGCGATGTCGCGCAGACCGGTGATCTCGGCGGCTCAGCCTCCTGGGAGCAGTCACTCGCGCCCTACTTGCAGGACCGCTGGCGGCTGGCGCCGCTGACCATCAACTACCGCACCCCGGCCGAGATCATGGCGGTCGCGGCCGACGTGCTGACCGCGATCGACCCGGCCCTCGAGCTGCCCCGTTCCGTGCGCGAGTCGGGCAGCGCGCCCTGGCGGCGCGCGGTCCCCGGCGGGCAGCTGCCGACGGCGACGGCGGACGCCGCAGCGCGCCTGGCGGCTGAGAACGGCGACGGGAAGCTCGCCGTGATCGTGCCCGAGGCGCGGCTGGCCGAGCTCGGCGGCGCGGTCAGCGCGGCGATCCCGGCGGCGGCCGTCGGGGAAGGCCCGGACCTGGAAAGCCCGGTCGTCGTGCTGAGCGTCCGGCAGGCGAAGGGCCTGGAGTTCGACGCGGTGCTCATTGCCGAGCCCGCCGAGATCATCGCGGGCTCACCGCGCGGGCTCAGCGACCTGTACGTGGCGCTGACCAGGGCCACGCAGCGGCTCGGCGTCCTGCACACCGGGCCGGTGCCGGGTGTGCTCGCCCGGCTGGAGCCGGCCAGCATGGCCGACGCCAGCTGAGGGGGGCAGACAGGCGGCCAAGCCGGACTCCGGCCGCCCTCAGCTCAGCGGCCCGGCCCCGCCAGCGGGTCAGTCCGCGCTGCCGTTGTCGTCGTCGCGGCGGGTGCCGAACCTGTTGAACAGCCGGCTGCTGACCCCGGCGGCGCTCTCCGCCGCGCCGAGCACCGCGCCGATCAGCGGGTCGGAGCTGCGATTCCAGGAGTCCTGGTAGGACTTGGCCGCGGCCCTGAACTCGTCGCTGGCCGAGGTGTCATGGTCGTCATCACGCCGCGGGTAGTTGCCGGCCAGGATGTCGCGGTACTCGTTGCCCTCGGCCCACCGGTCCAGCTCGGCGAAGCGGACGACGGCGAAGGGGTGCGTGGTGCCCTGCAGCTGGAGCAGTTTGAGGAAGCTCTCCCGGACGTCGGGAACCGCGTCGTACTCGCGGGCCTGCTTGTGGAACTCGTCGTGGCTGAGCTCGGCCAGGCGCCGGCCGCCCGCCAGCTTCATCAGGGCCCGGCGGGCCGCCTCGACGTCCTGGGCCGCCAGCAGGCCCGCCCGGTCGCCCGACAGCTCTGACTTGCGGTACCACTCCTCCAGGCCCCAGATGATCGGCTTGAGGCCGAGCCACGCGAACGGCACGAATGCCAGCCGGCTGGCCAGGTTGATCAGGTAGAAGAGCATGGTGCGGTAGACCGCGTGACCCGACAGCACATGCCCGAGCTCGTGCCCGATGACCCAGCGGATCTCCTCGGCGTCCATCAGCTCCACGATGCCGCTGTTGAGCACGAGGAACGGCTTGTCGGTGCCGAGGGCCATGGCATTGGCAATGGGATCCTGGGTGATGAACAGCTCAGGCACCTTCGGCAGGTCTAGGATGTAGCAGCCATCCAGCATCGCCCGGTAGAGGTCGGGGAACTGCTCCGGCGAGGCCCGGACCGAGCTGGACAGGAACATCAGCCGCAGCGCCCGGTCGTTGAACAGGCCCGCGAGGTTCTTCAGAATGACATCGAAACCGGTGAGCTTGCGCAGCGCGACCAGCGCGGAGCGGTCGGCGGGGTGCTCGTAAGCACGTGAGCTGATACCGGGCAGACGCACCCGGGAGCGGTCGGGCACAGTGGTCATACCGTCATCGTAGGCGCCCGGAGCCGGAGGTTATCCCGTTGACAGTCCAACAGACACCGGCGATGTTCGAGCCCGGCGCCGAAACGATGCCCGCTGATCAGCGGGCGGCCCTGCAGGAAGACCGGCTCAGGGCGCTGATCGACCGGCTGCTGGCAGCCGGCGGGCTGCAGGGCGGACGGCTCGCCGACGCGGGCGTGCGCGCCAGCGGCGACGTGACCCTCGACGACCTGCCCCGCCTGCCGACCACCAGCAAGCGCGACCTGTGGGACCACTACCCGTTCGGGCTGCTGGCCGTGCCGCGCTCCAAGGTCGTCGCCGTGCACGGCTCCAGCGGGACGGGCGGGCGGCCCACCCTGGTCGCCTACACCCGCGGTGACCTGCAGCTGTGGGCGCGGATGTGCGCCCGCGCGCTGGCCGCGGCCGGCGCTGGGCCAGGCAGTCTCGTGCACAACGCCTACGGATACGGCCTGTTCACCGGCGGCCTCGGCATCCACCAGGGCGCGGTCGAGCTCGGCGCCACGGTCGTCCCGGCGTCCGGCGGGATGACGCCGCGGCAGGTGACGCTCATCGCCGACCTGCAGCCCGACATCCTGACCTGCACGCCGTCGTATGCCATCCGTCTCGGCGAGGCTCTGGCCGAAGCAGGGGTGACGCCGGGCTCGGGCCTGCAGCTCCGGGCGGGGATTTTCGGCGCCGAGCCGTGGAGCGAGGCGATGCGCGACCGGCTGGAGGAACTGCTGGGGCTGCGCGCCCTGGACATTTACGGCCTTTCCGAGGTCATCGGCCCTGGCGTCGCCGCGGAGTGCATCGTGGCCGCCGACGGGCTGCACGTGAACGAGGATCACTTCCTGGTTGAGGCGCTCGATCCGGTGACCGGCGAGCTGGTCCCCGACGGCACGCCGGGGGAGCTGGTCTTCACGACCGTCACCAAAGAGGCGCTGCCGCTGCTGCGCTACCGGACCGGCGACATCGCGGGCCTGACCCGCGGCACCTGCGCGTGCGGCCGGACGCTGGCCAAGATGAGCAAGGTCACCGGCCGCCGGGACGACATGCTGGTCATCCGCGGCGTTAACGTCTACCCCAGCGAGGTCGAGCGGGTGCTGCTGACCGAGCCGGAGCTGGCTCCCGACTATCTGCTGGTGGTCGACGAGCGGGCGGCTCACCGCCGGCTGGTGGCCTGTTGCGAATTCAAAACGCAGATCCCTGGCGTGCTGTCGTTCGAATCAAAACTCCAGCTGCAGCTCAAAGACGTCCTCGGCCTCAGCGTGCGGGTCCGCCTGCTGCCGCCCGGCACCCTGCCCCGCACCGAAGTCGGGAAGGCAGTGCGGATCATGCGCTGGACCGGCGGCGAGCCGCCGCTGTCCGGTATCGACTGATCACGATCCTGCGTTCACCTGACGACAGACGGTTCGCTGAACGGTGCTTCCCATGAGAGGTCCTCGCTATGACACAGCAGACCGCGCAGCGCGGGCAGTGGAGCGCCGCGGACGTGGGCGACCAGTCCGGCCGGATCGCGGTGGTCACCGGGGCCAACTCCGGCATCGGCCTGGAGGCGGCGAGAGTGCTCGCGGCCTACGGCGCGACGGTCGTGCTGGCCTGCCGGGACGTCGGCCGGGCGGAGGCGGCCGCGGACAGCATCCGCGCCGCGCTGAACGGCGCCCCCGCGCACGCCGCGAGCCCGGCGGCGACTGCCGCTGCCGGGGATTCGGCTGGCGGGGCTTCCGCGAGGGGGCAAGCCGGGGCCGTCCAGACCGTGGCGCTCAACCTCGCGTCGCTGGCGTCAGTCCAGGACGCCGCCGCGCAGATCACCGAGCGGTTCCCGCGGCTGGATCTGCTGATCAACAACGCTGGCGTGATGATGCCGCCCTATCGGGAGACTGAGGACGGTTTCGAGCTGCAGTTCGGCACGAACCACCTGGGGCATTTCGCGCTGACCGGCCTGGTGCTGCCCAGCCTGCTGCAGGTGCCCGGATCGCGAGTGGTGACCGTCAGCAGCAACGGCCACAAGGCCGGGCGGATTCACTTCGACGACCTGAACTACCGCCGCCGTTACCGCCGGATGGGCGCCTACGGGCAGTCCAAGCTGGCGAACCTGATGTTCACCTTCGAGCTGCAGCGCCGGCTGGCGGCGGCCACGGCGCCGACGATCGCGGTGGCCGCGCATCCGGGCACGGCGCGCACCGAGCTGACCAGGTTTATGCCGTCCTGGACGGAGCCGCTGATGGATCCGCGCCTCGGCCGGGTGAACTCGTGGTTCCTCCAGGACGCCGACATGGGCGCCCTGCCGACCCTGCGCGCGGCGACCGACCCGGCCGCGATCGGCGGCGACTACTACGGCCCGTCCGGCGTGTTCGAGCTGACCGGTGCTCCCAAGCGGGTCCGCTCCAATGCGCGCTCGCACGACGAGGCGGTCGCGCGGCGCCTGTGGGCGGAGTCGCAGGCGCTCACCGGAGTCAGCTATCCGGTCTGACGACCCGCCTGACCAGGAGCCGCGGCGCCCGGCGCGGTCCGCCCCCTCTACAGTCGCTCTATGACTGGGGACGCCGGGACGGCGCAGGCCGGGGCGGGGCAGGCCGAAACTGGCCTGGCCGAGACCGGGAACGGGGCCGGGAAGCGCATCGGGGTGATGGGCGGCACCTTCGACCCGATCCACAATGGCCACCTCGTGGCCGCCAGCGAGGTCGGGCATGCCTTCTCCCTGGACGAGGTCGTTTTCGTGCCCACCGGCCAGCCCTGGCAGAAAGGCGACCGGGTGGTCTCCGCCGCCGAGGACCGCTACCTGATGACGGTGATCGCCACCGCGTCCAACCCCCGGTTCTCGGTCAGCCGGGTGGACATCGACCGGCCGGGGGAGACCTACACGATCGACACGCTGCGCGATCTGCGCGCGCAGCGCGGCACGGAGGCGGAGTTCTACTTCATCACCGGGGCTGACGCGCTGGCGCGGATGATGTCCTGGCGAGACACCGATGACCTGTTCAAGCTGGCCCATTTCGTGGGCTGTACCCGGCCAGGGCACAGGCTGTCGGGCCACGGCCTGCCCGATGAGCGGGTCAGCCTGATCGAGATCCCCGCGCTGGCGATCTCCTCGACCGAGTGCCGCAAGCGGGTGCGGGCCGGCGAGCCGATCTGGTACCTGGTCCCTGACGGCATCGTGCAGTACATCAGCAAGCGGGGCCTTTACCGTGACTGACAGTCGCCGATTACCGTGACTGACAGTCGCCGATCGTGACTGAAACTTTTCGCAAGTTGTCGCCAGTCGTTGCGGGCGACGCGCCACGGTAGGCTGAACTGGCCTGATCTGAGTTTCTTGACGAGACATGAGATGGTAGGCGTACAGGGTTTGCCGAGGAGGATTGCCAGCACACGTGACTGCTACTGACAGGGCTATTGAGCTCGTGGAGATCGCCGCCGCAGCCGCCGCTGACAAGCTTGCTTCCGACATCATCGCTTATGACGTCAGTGATCAGCTCGTGATCACTGATGCCTTCCTGCTCTGCTCGGCGTCGAACGACCGCCAGGTCCGGGCAATTGTCGATGAGATCGAGGACAAGCTGCGCAAGGCAGGAGCCAAGCCGGCCCGCCGTGAAGGCGAGCGTGAGGGCCGCTGGGTCCTGCTGGATTACATCGACGTGGTCATCCATGTCCAGCACGCCGAGGAGCGGGTGTTCTATGCCCTCGAGCGGCTGTGGAAGGACTGCCCGGTGGTCCCGGTGGTCGAGCCGGTCGGGGCCAGGGGAGCGGGCGGCCAGGGCGCGGGCGACCGGGGGCCGCGCTGACCGCGGCAGCTGGCGTATCGGGACCCGTGCACTGGGCGGGATCCAGCTCACAGGAAGTCATCAGGCTCGTGCTCTGGCGGCACGGCCAGACCGCGTTCAACGCCGAGCGCCGGTTTCAGGGCCAGACCGACGTGCCGCTTAACGCCGAAGGACGCAAGCAGGCGAGGCAGGCGGCCCGGCACCTGGCCGCGATGAAGCCCGACGCCATCTTCTCCTCCGACCTGTCCCGCGCGTCGGCGACTGCCGCCGCGCTGGCCCGGCTGACGGGGCTGCCCGTCCAGCTGGAAAAGGACCTGCGCGAGCGCTCCGGGGGCCTGTGGGAGGGCCTGACGGACTCCGAGATCCGCGAGCAATACCCCGATGCCTACGGGCAGTGGGTGCCGCCGGGCGGCGAGTCCGACGAGGTCGTCGCCGATCGTGCGTCCGAGGCGCTGGGGCGGATCGCCGACAGTATGGACGGCGGCTCGCTGGCCGTGGTGGTGAGCCATGGCGGCGCGTTGAGCATGGGAATGTCGCGGCTTCTCGGGATCTCCGAGCAGCTGCGCGCACTAGGCCCGCTGGGTAACTGCAGCTGGTCGGTCATCGGCCGCCGCCAGGCCAAGTGGCGGCTGCTCGCGCACAACGTCGGCACCCTGCCGGAACCCGTACCCCTGCCCGAGGCGGGGGACGTGGAGTGACTGACTTCTAGTACACTGGCGTGGCGCTGCAGCCGGAAAGCTCGGCGCGCGAGGGGCTATAGCTCAGTTGGTAGAGCGCTTGCATGGCATGCAAGAGGTCTGGGGTTCGAATCCCCATAGCTCCACTCGTTTTCCCAGGTCAAAGCCTAGTTTTAAGATCATCTAGAGTGCTCCAAGATCGCTTGACCGTAATCTGACCGTCCCGGCGGACGTGCCTGATTGGCACTCAGCCTCACGGACTGACTCAAGTTGGCACGCCGGATGCGTGTGACCGTCGTGTGCGTTGAACAGGATGACCGGAGCTGCCGCGGCCCACGGGCTGACTTTGCGGGTGGCGGAGCAGGGCAGGCGAAGGGGAGCGCGGTGCAGTACTAGACGGTCGCCGAGGCCTACGCGACCTGGAGCGGGCGGGCGGCCGGCTGGCGCTGACCGGCCGTCTTGCTGCCCTGCTGGCCCGGATCCGGGCCGGGCTGCAGCCCACGGTCTGTTCCCTGACGTCGTCGAGGTCCTCGTGGCGGGGCTGGGCCCGGCCGGGGCGATCGTCGAGGGGGGTCGTCGCCGTCGACCCGTCCGCCGGGGAGCTGCGCCCGTTCGGCGAGGTCATGTTCCGGCGGCGCGAGCACGGCATCGCCGAGGTGGTGCGGGACGTGCGGGTGGGCCCGTTCTGCTTCGAGTTGCGGTATGCCGACGGTCAGGACCTCACCGTCTGTCGGTAGTCGAGCTTGATCAGGAGGCAGGTGGGAACCGCCCGCAGACCTTGGCGCCGGGACCGGAGCGCGCTGCCCTGGACAGAATCCGGCCGGGGTCCTGACACACTTGGAGCGCCGGCGTGATCCCGCGGATGGCGTGACGGGCCGGTGACCGGGACTCCGACTGGGCAGAGGATCGCGATGACGGCGCAGCCACCGGACTGGGACGCGGTATACGTGGCCAGCACGCCGCCGCCGTGGGACATCGGTCGGCCGCAGCCGGCGTTCGTCTGCCTGGCGCGCGGCGGCCTGCTCTGCGGCCGGGTGCTCGACGTGGGCTGCGGCACGGGGGAGCACGCGCTGCTCGCGGCCGCCCACGGTGCGGATGCCATCGGCGTCGACGTGTCGCCGCGCGCCATTGAGCAAGCCCGCGGGAAGGCAGCCGCACGAGAGGTGACGGCCCGGTTCGAGGTCGCTAGCGCGCTGAACCTCAGCCAGCTTGCCATGACCTTCGACACGGTCATCGACAGCGGGCTGTTCCACGTCTTCGACGACGAGGATCGCGCCCGGTACGTCACCAGCCTGGCGGCGGTGCTGCGGTCCGGGGGCAGCTGCTACCTGATGTGCTTCAGCGACCGCGAGCCGGGAGACTGGGGGCCCCGCCGGGTCCGCCAGGACGAGCTGGCAGCCGCGTTCGCCGAGGGCTGGGACGTCACCGGCATCGCGGCGGACACGTTCGCGGTCAACCGCGGATCCGGTGCCGCCGCGGCACAGGCCTGGCTGGCCGCTATCCGCCGGCTGTGACCCCATCGAACCTCGATATCCCCATCCCCCGGCGGCTGGTGCCGTGCGGCGTCGACGCCATCTCCGCACCGGCAGTGCCACGCCCGGAGCGGCAGGTGCGGGCGACCGGAGGGTCGTGAGAGTGTCGGGCTGCGAGCTCGGGCGAGACGGATTTCCGGTAGCACTGGCGGGGTATTCGCGGCAGCCTGTAACGGTGATTGATCCGGCGATCGAAAGTCACTACGGCACCGGCTACGAACGCTCCCGCCTGTTCCCCGGCGGGACTCCGTCCCTGGAGTACGTCAGGTCGATGGAGTTGCTGGGCCGGCTGCTGCCCCGGCCGCCCCGCGGGTCCTGGACGTGGGCGGCGGCCCGGGCGCCTATGCCGCGCCGCTGGCCAGGCAGGGCTACGGCGTGCATCTGGTGGATCCGGTGCCGCTGCACGTGGAGCAGGCACGCCAGGCAGCGGCCGCCGATCCGGCGGCCGGCTTCACCGCCGCCCTGGGCGACGCGCGGAAGCTATCGGAGCCAGCTGAGTCGCAGGACGCGGTGCTGCTGTTCGGGCCGCTGTATCACCTGACCGAGGCGGCGCACCGCCGGCGGGCCCTTGCCGAGGCCCGCCGGGTGCTGCGGCCGGGCGGCCGTCTGCTGGCCATGGCCATCTGCCGGTTCGCTTCGCTGCTCGACGGGCTGTATGAGGGCTGGCTGGACGATCCGGGCTTCCGGCCGATCGTGGACCAGGACCTGATGGACGGGCAGCACCGCAACCCCGATCCTGCCGGCAGGCCGGAATTCTTCACCACCGCCTACTTCCATCCTCCCGAAGGCCTGACCGGCGAGATCGAACGGGCTGGTTTCACCGGCGTGGCCGTCTACGGGGTCGAGGGCCCGGGCTGGCCGCTGCGCCAGGAGTGGGCAGACCCGCAGCGGCGCGAGCAGATCCTGTTCGCCGCCCGCTCAGTCGAGACCCAGCCCTCAATTATCGGCTTCAGCGATCACCTCATCGCCGCCGCGACCAAGCCGTAGCAGAGCCCAGCCAAAACGGCCGCCAAGCGGCAAAAGAGGAAGTCTTCGGTGCGGTCGGCAACGCATAAACATGCAGCGCGCCGGCCAGCGCAGTGACACTTAAATGGGCTCGCCCGGCTGGCCTAGCGACATAAGAGTCGGCGTGATAACCGCGCACCGACCCGCCGATCTGGACGGCGATCTTGGTCGTCGCCGTGGCTGCCTTCGGCGCACATAACAAGCTGTTCTGCACGTCACGGTGCCGTCTTCCGGCTGTCGCCGCGTATCGGCCGCTCTGGTGTTGCGGCCGGTTGCGGCCGACGAGACAGATTCAAGGTTCATTTCTCCGACCTGGCTAGTGACCACGAGGTGTGCCGGTGGGTTGCCTGCAAGGTCACCAGGGAGGCGGCGGAGCGTTCAGGGAACCTGAGATGTGGGCCATCTGCAGGTCGAACAGGGCGGCGGGCTGGAGCTGAGGGGGGATCCGCCCGATTAGCTCCAGGGTGATGGCGCCGTGGAGCTGGGCGTATCCGATCAGGCAGGCGATCAGGGCGCCCTCGGGAAGGCCGGCCGTCTCGTCGGTGGTTTCGCGCCAGTTGGCGAGTTGCTGGCGAAGGGGCGCTGGCGTCGCTGCTCGCAGCTGTGCGGTGTCGATCTCACCGGCTGCGAGGGCGTCGCGCATCATCGTGAATAGCACGGCCATGACCTTCGACATGGCCTGGTGGATGCTGCGGTCTGCGCCGGGCGGGACACGAAGTCCGGTGTGACCATAGAGCAGCAGGTACTCCGAAGGGTGCTCAAGGGCCCATGCCCGGTGGGCGCGGGTCACGGCGGTCCACCGCTGGTGCGCCGGCAATAGCCGGGCCTGCTCGTAGCGGGCTCGCAAGGCCGTGGCCAGCGAGTCCCATCCGTCCACGGTGAGGGCGCCGATCAGTGCCTCGCGGCCCGGGAAGTAGTAGTGCACGGCCGAGGGCGTCATACCCAGCTGGCGGGCGATGGCCCGCAGGGAGATCGCGGTGGGGCCGCCAGCGGCGAGCTGCGCCCGTGCGGTTGCCTTGATGTCGGTGGTCGTCTCTTCCCGGCGCCGGTCGCGGCGGCTCGGAAGGGCCGAAGGCGAAGGCCGGCTGGTCACGTGAGCAGCGTGCCGGCTTATTTGAGCAGTGTCAAGTTTTTGACCACTTGCCACCAGTCCTGGTCGCCAGCAGACTTGGCCCGGGATGCCGGCCCAGTTGCCCGTGCCTGCCGAGGCAGCCCGGGCCGGTTTCGCTCACGTTCAGCTAGGCGAGAAGGACCGCATTGTGACAATACGTCCTCCGCTAGATGGCGGCACTGTGCTGATAACCGGTGCTTCGTCGGGCATCGGCCGTCAGTTCGCCGCTCAGCTTGCCGCCCGGGCGGGGACCCTGGTCGTGGTGGCCCGGCGGGCCGGGCTGCTCGAAGGATTGCGGGCCGACCTGGTGGCGGCGCACCCCCGGCTGCAGGTGGCGGCTGTTCCCGTCGACCTGTCCGACGAGCGCGACGTGGACCGAGGCATGACCGCGGTGCGCGAGCAGGTCGGTGCCGTGGATGTGCTGATCAACAACGCTGGTCTCGGCGGCCAGGCGTTGTTCGACGCCGCGGACTGGACCCGCACCCGCCAGGTCCTGCACACCAACGTGGTCGCCGTCGCCCAGCTGACCGCGCTCCTGGTGCCGTCCATGGTGGAACGTGGCCGGGGCGGGGTGCTCAACATGGGCTCGGGAGCAGGGCTGACGGTGATGCCCGCGGCCGCGGCGTACTCGGCAAGCAAGCATTTCGTTGACGGGTTCAGCGAGGCCTTGCGCGCCGATCTGGCCGGCACCGGCGTAGTCGTCACCCAGGTGTGCCCGGGTCCGGTGGACAGCGACTTCGACGCCGTCGCCGGCACGGCCGGGGGCATGACCGGCGGCCCGCCCCAGTTCCTGCGCATCAGCGCGGCGCGCTGCGCCCGCGAAGCGCTCGCCGGCTTCGACGCCGGCAAACCCCTGGTCTTCCCGGGACGGGCCTACCGGACCGCGATGCGGGTGCTCCCGCTGCTGCCCCGCTCGGTGCAGCGCCACCAAGCGGCCTCCTCCGCCGCGCGCCTTCGCAGCCAGGCACCCGCAGCGGAGGGACTCCGCTCAGCGCACCCGGACATGCCCAAGAGGGAGCCACCGGCATGAGGATCAGCCGCCTGATTCTCAGCGGAGCAGCTGCCGGAACGATCGCCGGCACCGGGCTCGCCGACCTCAACCGCAGCCACGTGTTCAACCCAGCCTGGCCGCCCCATGCCCGATTCCACAGCATGGCGGGGTGGGGCAGCATTGCCGGCTCGCAGCTACTCACCCTGTGGCTTTTGTGGCGACCCGGCCAGGATGCAGACGACGGCGAAACGGCAATCAAGATCGCCGCGGCGCTTCCTGCCATCGCCTGGGCGCCGTTCTTCCTCGCTCTCGCTACGCCCGGTACCGAGGTCGAGGACGAGCCAGGACACCTCGCCCGCGTCGCCGGAGTGCCACTGAACCTCGTGCCAGCCACGCTCATCCCCCTCATCTCCGCGCTCGGCTACACCTTGCACCGCCACGGCCGATAGGGGCTTGCCCCTGCCGAGCCCCCCGATCGCACCGCGCGCGCCTGCACAGTCGCGGCCCCGGCGGTCTGTGGGCGCCCGGGGGCAGCCCGAACCGGCTGTCGAAGTCCGCCAGGTCCTGCCGGATGTCGGTGACCGACTGTAGGAGGCCGGAGACCGGCTGGGGCCGCGCTGGCCCCGATTCGGCCTCCTCGGGCAGCGCCACCGTGACGCCGCGGCCGTCGATCCCGCAGCGGCTGGATGCCGTAGGCGACCCGGAGCTGCCGGGGTGTGTAACACGGCAGGGAGCCCAGGCAGTCAGTCGCCGCGGCGCCAGGCGGGCTGGCCGTCGCCGGCGCTGTGGCGCTGCCCGTTCCCGTGCTGCCGACATGCAGCAGGTGCTCGCAGGCGTCATTAGCCCGCGCCGCGGGGCTGTTGCCGTGCGGTTGCCCGCTGATGCTGATGCTCGCCCAAGTGGGTTGGGGTCGGGGAAGTCCGGCACGCCGTGGGTTCGCATGCACTGCGCGTAGGCAAGATCCGCCCGGTAGGTCGCCGACTCTGTCGAGGCCGAGCCGCCGGAGGACGAGGGACTGCCGCCGCACGACGTCAGCACGGCGACGGCTGTCACGACAGCCAGGGCTGCCCACGCCGCGGGCCCCGGCTACCACCGGTCTTGTCTTTCATCGCGGCCTCCCCAAGAAGCCACAACGGGACATTGTGTCTCCAGCCGTCATCGGGGTCTGGCGGATCAGCCGCCGGAGAAGGGCGCCGCGCTGATCGCGCCGAGCGCCTCGGTGACCGAGCTGGGCGAGCAGTCTCTGACCGACACGCCGAGGTGCGGCCCTGACCGGAATTGCGTGATTGCTGCCACCCCTCGTGCCGACAGCGTCCCGTCCGGTCCGGCGTGGCCAACGGCGAAGATGGTGGCGCCGGCCTGCAGCTGGCCCGGGCTGGCGTGGGGTATGACGACGAGCGTGCCGCCGGAGGTGGTCACCGGGACCCGGGTTCCGCTGGATGTCACGAGGGTGAACCCGGCGGTGCTCGCGTCCGATACCGTCCCCTGGACAGGGACGAAGCCCAGTGGGTTCACCGCGCTGAACGGCTGTCCGACGGTGACGATCGCGGCCGTGATCGTCCCGCCGGAGCTGGAGCCGCGCACCATGACGGACGCCCCGTCGGTGATGTCGCTCAGCAGCGGTCCGGACATGGACACGAACGTGGTCGCCGTCGTGGTCACGGTCACCGGCTGGCCGCTGGCCGTGGTGATGACCAGGCTGCTGCCGGTCACCTGGTCGAGCGTCCCGTCGGCCTGCTCGAGCTGGGAGCACCCGGTGACCGCGGTGAGGGCCGTCTCGGTGCTGGGACCGGATAGGTGCACGTGCACGAGTCCGGTCACCTCACCGACCCCGGCGAGCAGGACGAGCGCGGCTGCCGCGCTGCCGGCCACCAGCATGGCGCGCCGCCAGGGACCCGCCAGGACACGCTGTCCGGTGCGCCGCGGCCGGGCAGGCTGGGCTGTCCCAGGCGCAGCGGCCGCCAGGCCGCGGACCCCGCCGGCAACCAGGTTCCACCGGTTCGCCTCGAGTTGGCAGTGCTCGCAGCTGGCCAGGTGCTCCCGGGCCCGGTCGCCGATCGGCTGGCCGGCGGCCCCGGCGATCAGGTCGCCGAGGTCCAGATGGGGGTAGCAGGTGTCAGCAGGGTCTGCGTTCATCGGTTCTGGCCCTTCTCGTTAAGAATCCGGTTCAGTGCGGTGCGCGCCGCGGTCAGGCGGCTCTTCACCGTCCCGACCGGGATCTCCAGCACGCCCGCGACCTCGGGGAGGCTGAGCCCGGAGCCGAAGGCAAGGCCTAGTACCTCCCGGTGGGGTGATGCGAGCTCCCGGATCGCACCGGTCACCTCGGCCAGTTCCGCCCGGTCCAGGGCCGTGACCTCCGGCCCCGGGCCCGAACCCGGCTGATCGGCCAGGTTGGCGTCATCCACCACCCGCAGCCGGCGGCCTCGCAGCCGGTCCCGGGTCTGCCGCCGGGCGATGGCGATCACCCAGGACCGCACCGACGACTCGCCCCGGAACGAGCCCGCCCCGCGCCAGACGGCGAGCATCGCGTCCTGCACGATCTCCTCGGCGAGCACCCGCTCACCGGTCACCAGCAGAACCTGCGCGAACACCACCCGGCCGTGCTCACGGTAGAACGAGGCCATCGCATCCTCATCGCCCTGGCCGATCCTGCGCAGCAACCCAGCATCCTCGCAGGCAGGATCGTCACTTGCGGTGAAGGTTGCTGCGCCGACGTCCCGGTGCGGATCGTTCACCTATAACCTCCCCAAAGGATTCGCTCGGAGAGTAAGTAGCAACAAACCACGACGCGGTTCGGCTCACCGCCGAGGTTTCTCGCTAGCCGGGCCCGAATATCGTGGTAGCCGAGCTTGCCGGCCCGGCCACCACGGCGCGCGCAGGCCTTGAGACGGTGCCGGCCGGAGAGGCCTGGTAACGATGCGGCTGCTGCGGCGTGCCGCGCGTGATCTGGCAACCAGGTCCCCGGTAATGGCACGAAGCGGCCGACCCGTTCACCACCACCGTGAGGACCACCATCGTCCGGCTCCGGGCCAAGCTCGGCGATCCGCCGGTGATCCAGACCGTCCGTGAGAGCGGCTACCGCATCGGAGAACCCTAATGCGCACCCCACCGCCCGCGTCGAGATCGCCCGCGCTAGCTGCAGCTGCCTCGCCGCACCGCCCGGCTGCGCCTGACCGTCCTATACGGCAGCGCGGCGTTCCTGGCCTGCGGCGCGACCGTGCTCGCCGCTACCTGCCTGCTCTACGGCCAGCTCGGGAACGCGACCCGCCCAGCGCTCCAGACGCACCCAGTGCTCCACCTCAACAAGCAAGGCAAAGTAATCCGCATTGCCGCCGTCCAGCCGGCCGCGGCGACGATCCACCTGACGGGTCTCGGACAGCTCTCCCTCGACAGGCAGCAGCTGCTGATCGCCTCCGGCATCGCCCTGGCGGTCATCGCGGTGGCCGCCACCGCGATCGGCTGGCTCATCGCCGGCCAGGTGCTACGCCCGCTGCGCACGATCACCGCCGCCGCCCGGCGGATCTCCGCCAGCAGCCTGCACGAGCGGCTGGCCCTGCACGGACCCGACGACGAGCTCAAGGAACTCGCCGACACCCTCGACAGCCTGTTCGCGCGGCTGCCACTTCTACTTCGACGCCTGGTTGCCCGCGCAGCCAGTCGCGGAGGGCCGGGAGCTCGGCCTGATCTGAGACCGCCAGCTCGATCTCGTGCCGTTCATGTGAACTGTTCCCGGACGTCACAAGATCCCTCCGCGAATCGGCTTCGGCGGTAAGCCAATATCGTTTCCGGACATATCCCTTCCGTGAGGTAAATTGGCCCATTGCCCACCCCGCAACCCCGCCTGCCAGCAACCGGCCCCGGCCACCCGGGACAGGATCACCGCAAAATCACTTCACGAAAGGTAACCGGCCCTGGCCGGGATCCCGCCGGGGCCAATGACAGCGTCGCCGCATGGGCGCAGCGTTACCTCGACCAGGCGGGTACGGGGCGTACGATCCGACGAGGTGGCCGGGAAGATCGACCGGCACCTGGAGAGGTTCACCGGCTGGCTCGTCACCGGGCTCGGGCACGAGCGGGTCTCTGCCGTCACCCCGCGAGAGGTCGCCGCCTGGCGGGACCACCTGGCTGCCGAAGGCAACATCGGCCGGGACGGCACCGCAGCTGAGATGGCGCCAGCGACGGTCAACAGCCACCTCGCCCACCTGTCGGCCCTGTTCTCCTGGATCACCGTCCATGCCCCAGCCGGGCTACTGCGTCACGGCGACCCGACCAAGAAGGTCGAACCGCTGCCGCTGCCCGCCCCGCAGGTACGGGCGCTCGCCGGCCCGCAGGTGCGGACAGTAAAGGACGTGCTGGACCGGATCGAGGGCTTCCACCAGCTCAACGGCCGCCGCCACCGCAGCGGCGGACAGGCGCCCGCCGTTCACCGGCATGCCCGGCCGCTGCGCGACCGGGCGATCGTGCACCTCATCCTGGGCACCGGGCTGCGCCGCGCCGAGGTCACCGGCCTCGACCTGGCCCAGCTTGACCCGGCCGATCCGGCCGAGCTGCGGCGGGTGAAAAGGCGAAGCTGAACGACGTACGCGGCAAGGGGCGCACCAGTCGCAGTGTCTTCCTCGGCCGCGACGCCCACCACGCCCTCGCCGACTACCTCGAAGCCGAACGGCCCGGTGACACCGATGAGCAGAGCGAGGCGCTGTTCCTGGCCGCCTGCTCAATTGCCGCGCGCCGCCCCGGCGGGCTGCTCTCACCGCGGTCAGTCAACACCGTCGTCGGGGAGATAGGCCGCATCCACGACGCCGAGACCGCCGACCGGGACCGCCATCTCGGGGTCCTCCGCCCTCACGACTTGAGGCACACCTTCGGCTACCGGCTCTCGTAAACCAGCGGCCACAATCGGGCTGAGCTGGAACGACGCCTCGGCCACGCCAACGACCGGTATCTGCGGCTCTACACCAACCCACCCGACGACATCGCCGCCGGCTACGTCGAAGACCTCTGACCTCTTCCTGCCTTGACCCCTGGTCGTTAGCTTCGGATTCCTGGACCATCTCGGCGGGCAACGCGGCGACCCTGAACTGCATTTGCGTTTGTGCAGTTCAGGGATATCCGACCAAATTTCCCGCTCGCTACTCGGACCCCTGCTCTCGGCGATGGCGGCAGGCAAAGGCGTCCCGTAGCCTGCGCGATGCCGCTAGCCGGCGTCAGGATGACCGGGGCACGGCGCGGGCCCGCGGCTCAGGAGCCTGCTGGCTGCTCCTCGCCGCTGCTCAGGTCCACTTCACCGCGAAGCACGCCGTAGATCACGCAGTCGTGCCACTGGCCCTGGCGGAAGAGGGCGCCGCGCAGTACTCCCTCCCTGGTGAAGCCGGCCTTCTCCAGGGCGCGCTGCTCGGCCACGTTGGTGATCTCGGTCCCGGCCTCGACCCTGTTCGCCTGAGTGTGGGCGAACAGGTAGCGCGCGAGCTGGCGCTGCGCCTCGCTGCCGTGACCGTGCCCGCGGGCCTCCGGCTTCATGCCGATGCTGATTATCCAGGTATACGAATGAGGGCCGTAGGATCGCCTGCGCCAGGCGACGAAGCCGAGAGCGTCGTCTCCTCTCCTGGCCATCAGCGTGCCGCCGTCCCCGCCGAGCAGGCCATTCTCGACCCATTCCCGCCGCAGCCAGCGGGTGTCCTGCCAGCCGTGCCATTCGTGCTCGCCGCTGGCCCGCGGATCGCTGTACAAGCGCTGCAGGAGCGGCAGGTCGTTCTCAGTGACCGGGCACAGTGTCAGCTGACCATCCACGGCAGGTAACCTACTCGCCCCGCGGGCCGCCCGCTGACGCCTTCCTTTGCCCCAGCATGCCCGGCGTCCCGGCCGGCTTCGGGCAGAGCCGGTCGGGCAGAGCCGGTCGGGGCAGCGCCGGTGCGGGCAGTGCGTGACGGTAGCGGACCTCGGTGAGCGGGAAGCCGCGCGCGGCGTCAGTCTTGACCGCGCCAGGACCGCACGTGCACGACGGCGATCTGCCCCGCGTCACCCGCCCGCGCCTGCCGGACCCGCACAAGGCCTCCTCAGTCGGGCAGCCGGAATTCGGCGAACAGGGCGCGGTGATCACTGTCAGCCAGCGAATGCACCGAGGTGGTGAGGACCGCGCAGCGCGGATCCACGAGGACGTGGTCGACCGTCACCAGGGCAGGCCGGCCGCTGGGCTCCGGCCCCCAGGTGGGAGCGAGGCCGTGGCCGGCCTGGCTGGCGGCGTCCACGTGGCCAAGGCGCAGCAGGCGGCGGAACTGGGCATGATCGAGGCTGGCGTTGTAGTCCCCGGCCAGGATCACCGGCGGATCGCCCGGCGGCGGCAGCGCGGCCAGTTCACCGCGCCAGCGCGGGGCGGCGTGGCTGAACCAGGGCGGGATAGGCGGATGCGGGTGGACGCAGACCATCTGCACGCTGCGTCCGGACGGCAGCTCCAGCCGGGCCGTGGGCTGGGATGCGTAGCTCGGCCCGATGAGCAGGCCCTCGCTGAGCGGGTAGCGGGCGTAGATGCCGCTGCCGCGGTACTGGTAACCCAAGATGTCGGGCATCTCGTAGGGCAGCAGCTCGGTCAGGCCGGCCTGCTTGAGCCGGGTCACTGCATCCTCCGTGAGCTCCTGCACGAACAGCACGTCCGCGCCCGTGCGGCGGACAAGGTCAACGAGCTGAGCACCCCCGGCCCGGCCGGTCAGCAGGTTGGCGGTCAGGACGCGCAGGACAGGCCCGCGGGCGGGCGGCCGGCGGCTCGGGATCGCGCGCGGCGCGACCACTGCGGCCAGGGCCGCGCTCGCGGCCGCGGCCGTGGCCGCCGGGCCCTTGCCGCGCAGCGTCAGGGCGGCCAGCGCCGCCGTCGCGGTGACATGCGGCGTCAGGGACAGCAGCGGCACGGCCACCCGCTCCAGCGGGCGGAACCGGTCGGCGGCCGCCAGCCGCGCCACCGTCCATCCGGCGAGAGCGCTGGCGACCGCCCATTCGAGGCGTGGTGAGGACACTGGCTCATATTTGCATGACCGGAGCCCGGATGAGCCCCGGTGGGCTCAGACACGGCGCCTGGGCCGCCTGTAGTGCAGCCACAGGAACGCGAGGAGACCGATCAGCAGCAGTGATGGGTGCGGCCAGGCCAGCGCCCGGCCGACCACTGCGGCCACCACGACGATGAGGGCCAGCAGCAGGAAGCGATGCACGGCGGGGCGCCCCTGCGGCGGCCCGCCGCGTGCCCCCGACTGGGAGCCCGCGGCCCGGTCGGCCCCCCGCCCTGGCGCCGGCTGGAGGTCGTCGGCCTCGGGCAGATCGGCGAGCAGGCCGTCCAGATCCCGACGGGTCTTGGCCTTCATGGCCTGATCGAGTCGCTCGTCGAACTCGGCCTGGTCCAGCCGCCCCTCCCCGTAGTTCGCGGACAGACGATCGGTCACTTCGGTACGTTCGGCGTCAGAGACCCGCAGGTCAGGGTTGACGTAACTGGAGCGGCGACGGGACATCCGGCCGCGTGACCGCGGCGGACTGGACGGCACTGGCATTGGATGTGACCTCCGTGGTCAACGTTCCCGGTCAGCGGGACCGGGTCTGCCGGGACTGGACGAACTGGCCGGCGATGGACTGCTCGCAGCCCTCCTCGGGAATGAGCAGCCAGCCCGCCACGTACAGGGGTACGGCGGCTCCGCCCATGACGGCGAGCACGGCCAGGACGACGCGGACGGCAGTCACGTCCACGCCGAGGTAGCGGGCGATGCCGGCGGCGACTCCCGCGAGCATCCGGTCGTGGACGGGACGCCGCAGCGGCTGCGGACGAGTCTGGCTGTCGGTGTCCTGGGCTTCGGTGAAAGTTGCTGTGTTCATGGCTCCAGCGTGCGGCCGCGGGCCGGCCAGGGGTATCGGGAAGACCCCTGATCTGACCCTGAGGCCAGTACGGCTGGCATCAGGGTTGTGCCTGATAGCCGGGCGCGCTCCGGCGCGCGATGATGGGAACGTGCAGGAAACAGGCAGTCCCTTGCCAGACGGCCGGCCGCCGCGGGAGCCGCACGGCGGGTGGGAGCCGGACCCCAGCAGGCCGGACCCCAGCAGGCCGGACCGCAGCTGGCCGGGCCCCAGCAGGCCGGACCGCGGCTGGCCGGGCCCCAGCGGGCCGGACCGCGGCTGGCCGGACCGCGGCCCCTGGCGCGGCGGCCCCGGCTGGCGCAGGCACGGCGGCGGCCGGTGGGCGCAGGGCCCGAGGAAGGCCGGCCCGCTGCGCCGGGACCGGGAGGACGGCAGGGTCGGCGGGGTAGCCGCCGGGCTTTCGGCGCGAACCGGCCTGGACGTGACTGTCGTGCGCACGGCCTTCCTCGTGGCCGCCCTGATCAGCGGGTTCGGCGCGGCGGCCTACGTGCTCGCCTGGCTGCTCGTGCCCGCCGAGGGCCACGAGCACAACATCGCGGACAAGGCGATGACAGACCGCCGCGGAATCGCGCTGGTCGCCGGTCTCGGCTCCCTGCTGCTGGTCGTGCTCGTGATCTCCTCCGCGCTCGGCGCCGCGTGGCTCGGCTCGCTGGCCTGGCCGCTGGTGATCAGCGTGGCCGGGATCGTGCTGATCTGGCGGAACGCCCCGGCCGAGGAGCAGGCGACGATGCACACTCTCGCCGAGCCGCTACTCGGGGTCGCCGGCGCCCGGGGCCGGTCCCGGATGGTGCTGCGGACCGCGGTCGCGGCCCTGCTGCTCACCGCCGGCCTGCTGGCGCTGCTGCACGGGCATGCGATCCGCTATGCACTGCGCCCGCTGGCCGGGCTGGCCCTAGTGATCGCCGCCATCGTCGTGCTGCTCGGCCCATGGTGGATGCGGATCGCCCGTGATCTCGTTGTCGAGCGCCAGGCGCGGGTCCGGGCCGAAGAGCGCGCGGACATGGCCGCGCGGGTGCATGACTCGGTGCTACAGACGCTCGCCCTGATCCAGCGTCGCGCCGACGAGCCGCAGCAGGTCGTCCAGCTGGCCCGGGCTCAGGAACGCGAGCTGCGGTCCTGGCTGTTCGACGGCCGGGCGCCCGGCTCGATGACCGACGGGGCGATAACCTTCGCCGCCGGGGTCCGGCTCATCCAGCAGGACGTGGAAGCTCAGCACGGGGTGGCGGTCGAGGCCGTCACGGTCGGCGACTGCGCGCTCGACGATGACCTGCGGGCCCTGCTGGCCGCGGCGCGCGAGGCAACCGTCAACGCGGCGAAGTGGTCAGGTGCCAGCGTCGTCTCGCTGTTCGCCGAGGTCGAGCCGGCCGCAGTATCGCTGTTCGTGCGTGATCGCGGCCGGGGATTCGACCCCGCCGCGGTGCCGGGCGACCGGAAGGGCCTGGCCGAGTCCGTCCACGCCAGGATGAGCCGCCGGGGCGGCTCGGTGACCGTGCGCAGCACTCAGGGCGAGGGCACCGAAATATCGCTGACCATGCCGCGTGCCGCCGGCGAGCGCCAGCCCAGCCGGACATGACCGGTCCCGGCCCGCGCCCGCGGGCGGACGCCAGGCCGCGGGTCTTTCTCGTCGACGATCACGGCCTGTTCCGGTCCGGGGTGCGCTCCGAGCTGGGCGACCAGGTCGAGGTAGTCGGCGAGGCCGATGACGTCGGACCCGCGATCCGGCTGATCGGCGAGAGCCTGCCGGACGTGGTCCTCCTCGACGTGCACATGCCCGGCGGCGGCGGCCAGGCGGTGGTAACGGCGGTGAAAGCCGGGCACCCGCAGGTCAGGTTTCTTGCCCTGTCTGCCTCCGACGCCCCCGAGGATGTCATCGCCGTCATCCGCGCGGGTGCGCGCGGTTACGTCACCAAGACCATCTCCGGCCCCGAGCTGGTCGATGCGATCTACCGGGTCGCCGCCGGGGATGCGGTGTTCTCGCCGCGGCTGGCCGGGTTCGTCCTCGACGCTTTCGCCTCGCTGCCGGCGGCCGGCCAGCTGGCGCCCGCGTTCGATCCGGAACTGGACCAGCTCACCGCCCGCGAGCGCGAGGTCCTGCGGCTGATCGCACGCGGCTACACCTACAAGGAGATCGCCAGGGAGCTGTTCATCTCCGGCAAGACGGTCGAGAGCCACGTGTCCTCAGTGCTGCGCAAGCTCCAGCTCTCCACGCGGCACCAGCTGACCCGGTGGGCGACGGACCGGCGCCTGGCCTGACCTGCCCTGCATGTCGAGGTCGCGCGCCAGCGCAGCCCGTTCACCGGCGTCGGACGCGATTACGCCGCGGCCGCCCGGTCAGTCGCCGCGACCGCCAGGTACGGCAGTGGGCACGCCTACCGGCAGGGCATACGCTCGATCACGTGCCCGGTACTGCTGCCGCACGGCGACAGGGACCGGCTGGTGCCGGTGGCGGCGGCCCGCGCCCATCCGGCCTGGTCACTGGTCGTGCTGTCCGGCGCCGGTCATGCGCCTCAGCTGGAAGCGCCGCGGGAATGCGCGGCGGTGATCACGACGTGGCTCGGGTGCAGCGGCGGCAGCGCCGCTGCGGCGGCCGTGAGGGGAAGGGCCGATGGCAGACGACAGGACGAGCACGCCGGGTGACCCGTCCGGCTGGATGCGGGATTTCCTCGCCCAGCTCCGCTGGGTCACCGAGCGGATGGAAGGGCTGACCGACCTCGGCCGCGCGGTGCCGTCCGTGCCGTCGCTGGCCAGCCAGGCCGGCTGGCCGGCCCCCGGGGCTCTTTCGGCCGCGCAGCTGAATTCGATCGCGGCCAGTGTCGCCGCCCAGCGCCGCAGCGTGGATGCGCTCAAGACGCAGCTGTCGGCCTTTGACGAGCAGCTGGCCGTGTTCGAGCAGATCATCGAGCCGCTCGCCGAGTGGACGAGAACCTGGGCCGATTTTGAGGCGCGCATGCTGAACACCCGCCGGGAGACGGGCGGGCCGGCCGCAGGCGACCAAGCGGCCGGGTCCTGACCGGGTGATGGCCCGGGGCTCATGGCAAGGGGCCATCAGCCCCGGGCCATGAGCCCTCGAGGCCCAGCAGGAGGGACGTGTGGGCTGCCCGCCGGCGGGTGGGGAACGTCACTACTGCTTCAGCGTGGCGTCGCCGGCGCGTGGCCGCGCTGCCGTGTGGTGACGCTGCGGCTGGATGAGGCCAAGGCGTGATGACCGCGCCCGGTACAAGTTCCCCTACGGGGACTTCGCCCAGATACACCGCTGCGCGGTGATCTCGGCCGAGTCACGCGCCGGTCAGTACGGTCACCCCGATGTCGAGAAGGCCGCGCATCATCTGCTCGGAATGCTCGACGAGCTGATGTAACCGCCACGCCGTCTGCTCAGGCCGGGCCGCGAGCTGCGCCCCCGCGCAAGGTGCCGACGGGACGCCGCAGCATGCCCTCAGGTCCTCGTTGACAAACTGCCGCGAACCCCACGACGATCGCCCTAGTCAGTCGCGGCTACCCGTCAGGAGCACCAGGTGCGCATCGCCAACATCGCCGGGCGTCTCGCCCTCCTCGACCCGGCCGGCCAGGCGATCGATGCCGAGCAGGCCAGCAGCGGCTGGTTCGGCGCCAGCGCGCAGGCGGTCTACGACCGGCGGGACGAATTCCGCGCCTGGGCGGCCGCCACGGCACTGCCCGCCGGGCAGCCGTTCGATTCCGCGCAGCTCGGCTCGCCCGCGCCGACGCCCCGCCAGGCGCGGCGCCAGCGCGATGCTGGCAGGCCACCCGGACCGGCATGTCTGGGCCTCGGGCGCCATCATGCCGGCTCGAACTTCTTCTGGTACCTGAAAGATCCGGCGGGCAACTTCAGCGAGTATTACTCCGATATGGACTGCATCGTCGACGACCAGCTGTGGACACCCGAGGCGCTGGAGGGAGCCAGGGGCCTGTTCAGCTGGGACCGCCGCCGCCGCCCTCTTTCCTGCATCCCGACGACCTGGCCGCGATGATGACCGGCGCGCACGCGAAAGGCTGACCGTGGACCAAGAGCAGCGCCGGCAGTTCGTCCGGGATCACCGTACCTGCGTCTTCGGCTATGCCCGCCAGCAGGACGGCCCGGCGATGACCGTCGTCTACTACGTCACCGACGGAGACGACATCCTCATCTCCACGATGGCGCAGCGCAGCAAGGCCATGGCGGTCGACCGCGATCCGCGGGTCAGCCTGTGCGTGCTGGACGAGAACTGGCCGGTCACCTACCTTCAGGTCTACGGCACGGCCGTGGTGGAGCGAGACCAGGAGCAGGCCGCCGACCTGCTGCGGCGGATCATCGAGCTGATGGCCGGCCAGCCGGTTCCGGGCGAGCGCCGGGAGCAGATCGCCAAGCTCGCCAGGGAGGAGGAGCGGGTCGTGCTGCGGGTCACCCCGCACGCGACTTTCGCGACGCCACCGCGGCATGTCAGCAAGATGCAGGACATCGACACTCTCACTCACTCGACCAGCTCGAGCCTGGCCTGGTGACCACGCCGCTCACCGGGCGGCCGCGGGCAAGCAGAACGGCTGAGGCGGGCTCGCGTCCGGCGCCCCGCGATCAAAGGAGATCCAGTGAGCAGTCCTGAGTCCGACGCGACTGTCGGCGAGCTGGCGCAGGGGCGCCCGGTCATGTTCCGCCACGCCACGGTACTCACCGCGGATGCCGCCGGCACCGTGATCGAGGATGGCGACGTGCTCGTCGACGGCGAGCAGATCCGGGCGGTCGGCCATGCGCTTGACGTGCCGGAGGCCGCCGTCGAGATCGACGCCACGGGCGGCATCCTGATGCCGGGCATGGTGGACACTCACCGGCACATGTGGCAGACGGCCCAGCGCGCGCTCGGCGCCGACTGGTCGCTGACCAATTACTTCTACTTCTACTACGTGAACTGGGGCCACATCATGCGCCCCGCTGACGTCTACGCGGGGAACCTGCTGGCGGCCATCGAGTCAGTCGACGCCGGCGTGACGACGACGGTGGACTGGTCGCACGGGCTGCGCACCGTCGAGCACGGCGAGGCGGCGCTGGACGCGCTGGAGTCGGTGCCGGGCCGTTTCGTGCTGGCCTACGGCAACCTGGCGCAGGCACCGTGGGAATGGACGGCCAGCAAGGAATTCCGGGACTTCGCGGACCGCCGGCTGGCCGGCCTCAGCGGCCTGGTCAGCTGGCAGCTCGCTTTCGACGTGACCGGCGATCCGCAGTTCCCCGAGGCGGCCGCCTTCGCCGCGGCGCGGGAGCTGGGCGCGATCGTGACCACCCACAGCGGGGTGTGGGGGGTGACCGGCGACGACAGCATCCGGCTCATGGCCGACCACGGCTACCTGACCGACAAGGTCCGGCACGTGCATGTCTCCACTCTGTCGGAGGACTCTTACCACCGGATCGCCGCGTCCGGCGGGCAGGCGTCGGTCGCGGCGGAGAGCGAATGCAGCGCGGGGCAGGGCTTCCCGTCGAGCTTTGTCCTGCGCCGCTACGGCATCCCCATCTCGCTGTCGGTCGACACCAGCGTGTGGTGGAGCGCGGACATGTTCTCCGCGATGCGCGCGACCCTGAACGCCGACCGGATACGCGAGCACCAGCTGGCGCACGAGCGCGGCGAGACCGTGACGAACCTGCAGCTGCGCGCCGACGAGGTGGTCCGCTACGCCACCCAGGGCGGCGCCGATCACATCGGCCTCAGTGACCAGATAGGCAGCATCACGGCCGGCAAGAAGGCCGATCTGGTGCTGCTGCGCAACGACGCCTCGCCCGTCATGTTCCCGATCCTGAACCCGGCCGGGCACGTGGTGTTCCAGGGCCAGCGCGGCGACGTGCACACGGTCATGGTCAACGGCAAGGTACTCAAGTATGACCACCGGCTGCTGCTCGCCGACCGGGTCGCCGAGGCCCGGCGCGTGATCGCCGAAAGCGTGGAGCACGTGCGGTCCGCGATGGGGCCGGCGTGGGAGCAGACCATGCACCCCGACCGCCTCGCCGCCGAGCCGGTGGACAACCCCTATCAGTACAGCGATTTCCACCACGAGACCCCCTGACCAGCGCCAGAAGGGAAGCAGCCGTGCCCGATGACAGCGAGGCGGCCGCGCAGGTCGCGGCCGCCGAGGACCAGCGGTACGCCGCGATGCTGGCCGGCGACACGTCCGCGCTCGCGCAGCTGCTCTCTGACCGGCTGACCTATGTCCACTCCAGTGCCCTGCTCGACACCAGGCAGTCGCTCCTGGCCAAGATCAGTGGCCGGTCCATTGTCTACTCCGCCGTCGATCATCCGGTCCGCCAGATCGTCGTGCTCTGCGACGCCGTCCTGGTGACCGGCGAGATGCACGCGAGCGTCCTGGTCGACGGCGAGCCCAGGCGGGTGGACAGCAGCGTGCTGGCGGTCTGGGCGGCCGAGGACGGCGCCTGGCGGCTTGCTGCCTTCCAGGCCACTCCCCTGCCCTGACCGGGATCCGCGCCGCCGTGAAGGCGGCATGCGGCCGGTATCAGCGGCACACCGCGGCCCGGCCCGGATCAGGCTGCCGGGCCGCAGCCAGGGCGCGGCGATGGACTTTCGCCCGCTGGCGTGGGATCACAGTCGTATCAGGAGCCACCGCCCGGTCTCCGCTAGGTGAGGGCGCCTGGTATCGGCGCCTGGCCCGGATGGGAACGGCGCACGACCTCTGAAAGGGGCAACACGATGCGACTGATGCGCACGCGGATCTTCCTGGCTGCCGGGGTGATGGCCGCAGCCGGGACTGTCACCGCGACGGTGCTGGCAGCCGGGCCGGCGTCGGCGGGGTCCAGTCAGGTGGTCCTGGTCAACTGCAGCGGTCACGGCCAGGTCCGGCCGTCACGCTATGACCTCGGCTGCATGCCGTCCAACCAGTACATCTCGGGGATGAGCTGGACCAGCTGGCGCTCGGTGGCGTTCGGCCACGCCACGCTCAAGGTCAACAACTGCGTGCCGAGCTGCGCGCAGGGCAAGTACATCAGCTACCCGTCCCTGAGCGTCTTGTGGCGGGCCGCGTCCTGGCCCAAGCATGCGGGACGGCAGTACTTCAGCCGGCTCACGCTGATCTTCACCGGCAAGCGGCCGCCGGGGCACCGGCAGGCGGCGCAGACGTTCACGCTGCCTGCCGGATAGCCGCCGGGCCCGCTCTGGGCGCGATCGCGATCAGCTGCCCCCGCCCCCGGCGAGTGTGCCATCCTGGCTGCTCGACGAGGGGCGGGGCAGCTGTGATCCGAGAACTGGCGCCTGGAGATTACGAGTCATGGAGCCGGCTCTGGCAGGCCTATCTGCGCTTCTACCGCGGGCAGGTCAGCGACGAGGTCGCCGCGCACACCTTTCGCCGTCTCTGCGACAAGGCGGACGGGCTGGCCGGCCTGGTGGCCGAGGACGAGCACGGCGAGATCGTGGGACTCGCTCACCTGGTCTTCCATCCGTCGACCTGGTCTGCCGGGCTGTACTGCTACCTGGAGGACCTGTTCGTGGCGCCGGCCGCGCGCGGCACCGGCGCCGCCCGCGCCCTTATCGAGGCCGTGTACGCCGAGGCTGACCGGCGCGGGGCTGACCGGACGTACTGGGAAACCCAGGAGTTCAACGGCCCTGCCCGCTCCCTGTACGACGTCATGGCGCACAGAACGTCGTTCATCATCTACGAACGGTAATGCTGCCGCCCTGGCCGGCCGGGCGGACGTGTGGCGCGGCGCGGCCCGGGCAGGAGCAGTCTGAGCGGAGTTCCGCCGAATGAATCCGCAGGCAACAAGGGAGGACCCGTGGCAATCGCGACCATCAACCCCGCCACCGGGGAGACGCTGAAGACCTACGAGGAGATCTCCGCCGCCGAGCTTGAGCGCTGCCTCGCCGCGGCTGCGGGGACCCACGCCAGCTACCGGCTGACCGACTTCGACAGCCGGGCGCGCTGGATGCGCCGGGCCGCCGACATCCTCGACGAGGAACGCGATCAGATCGCGGCCATGATGACCACCGAGATGGGAAAGACGCTGGCGGCCGCCAAGCAGGAGGTCACCAAGTGCGGCACGGCGTGCCGTTACTACGCCGACAACGCGGCCCGGTTCCTGGCCGACGACCCCGCCGACGCTGAGGCGGTGGGCGCCGCGCAGGCTTACGTCAGCTACCAGCCGATCGGCGCGGTCCTGGCGATCATGCCGTGGAACTTCCCGCTCTGGCAGGCCATGCGCTTCGCGGCGCCCGCCCTGATGGCCGGCAATGTGGGCCTGCTCAAGCACGCGTCGAACGTGCCGCAGACCGCCCTGTTCATGCAGGACCTGTTCAGCCGGGCCGGCTTCCCTGATGGCGCTTTCCAGACCCTGCTGGTCAGCTCCGGGCGGATCGAGGGCATCCTGCGCGACCGCCGGGTGGCCGCGGCCACGCTCACCGGCTCCGGGCCTGCCGGGCAGTCCGTGGCGTCGATCGCGGGCAGCGAGATCAAGAAGGTCGTCCTGGAGCTCGGCGGCAGCGACCCGTTCGTCGTGATGCCCTCGGCCGATCTGCCGGCGGCCGCGAAGGTAGCGGCAGTGGCGCGCTGCCTGAACAACGGCCAGTCGTGCATCGCGGCCAAGCGGTTCATCGCCCACGAGTCGATCGCCGACGAGTTCGAGCGGCTGTTCGTCGCCGAGATGTCCGCCATGACCCTCGGCAACCCGATGAAGGACGGCACTGACGTGGGCCCGCTGTCATCGGAGCAGCAGCGCAAGGACGTCGAGGAGCTCGTCGCCGACGCCGTCGGCAAGGGCGCGAAGGTGCTGTGCGGCGGCACCGCGCCGCAGGGTCCCGGCTGGTACTACCCGCCGACCGTGCTCACCGGCATCACGCCGCAGATGCGCGTGCACACCGAGGAGGTCTTCGGCCCGGTGGCCACCCTCTACCGGGTGCCCGGCATCGAGGAGGCCATCGAGCTGGCCAATGTGACCGAGTTCGGGCTCGGCGCCAACGCCTGGACTAACGACGAGCAGGACCGCGCCAGGTTCGTAAGGGATCTCGCCGCCGGCATGGTCTTCATCAACGGCAATGTGACCTCCTACCCGCAGCTGCCGTTCGGCGGCGTCAAGACCTCCGGCCACGGGCGAGAGCTCTCCTACCACGGCATCCGCGAGTTCTGCAACATCAAGTCCGTCTGGATCGGCGGCAGCCAGGGCTGAGCGCTGCGGGCCGGCCCGCAGCCCGCTCCCGCCTGAGGGCATGCTCCTGCGGCACGGGCGGGCTGCGCCGGGCCCTCGCACCGCAGGGGCACGGCGCCTGCCCCGGCCGTGCAGCACGCGCCGGGTAAGACGGGCCCGCGGGCCGATGCCGGCGACAGGGTGTCGTCCGTGCCGTCGCCCGCATGGCGACATTCACGCGATCAGCAGGCAGGACAGTCTCCGCCGCGGCGATGGCCGCGGCGACTGCCGCAGCCGTCTGCGCCGGGCCGGCCCTGGCCGCCAGGGCCGCGAGCCCGGTGGACGGGATCTGGCGCACGGACGGCTACGGCATGATCATCAGCATCGGCGGCGGGGTCGGGAAGGCGTATCAGACCACGTCGATCAGCTGCCTGGCCGCCGGGCAGGCCCGGCAGCTCGGACCGCCCGGCCCGGGCGGCGTGGTGGCGTTCGGCAGCGACGCCGGCGGCGTCGCGACCGTGCGGCCGGACGGCCGTGACCGCGCCTGGCTGCACCCGCTGGGCTCGGCCGGGATTATTGGCCTGCAGCGCATCCGCGTCCTGCCGCCGCGGTGCCAGCGCCGCGCACGCAAGGGCCGGTGGCGTCCTTCGACATTTTCTGGCGGGCCTTCGCCGAGAACTATCCATACTTCGCCGCTCAGAAGATCGGCTGGCCCGCAGTCGTGGCCCGCTACCGCCGGCTGGTCAGCGCCCGCACCACCCCGGGCAGCTGTTGCCGGGACACCTGGGCTACCTGCGCATCAGCGCCTTCGAGGGCTACGTCGCACAGAGCCGCAATGTCGAGGGCGACAGCGCCGTGCTCGGCCGGGCCCTGAACGCGATCTTCAGCCGGGCCCGGGCGCACCAGCTGCGCGGCCTCATCATCGACGTGCGCTGCAATCCGGGCGGCAACGACGCACTGGGCCTGCAGATCGCCTCGCGGCTGACCCGCGTGCCTTACCTGGCCTACACCAAGCGCGCCCGAGACGACAGCGCTCCCGGCCGTTACACCCGGCCGCAGCCGATCATCGTCCACCCGGCCCGCGATCCCATTTATGGCGGTCCCATCGCCCTGCTCACCAGCGACCTGACCAACAGTGCCGCTGAGACGTTCACGCAGGCCATGATGGGCCGCGCGCGCCATCCGGTCCGGATCGGCCTGGCTACCCAGGGGGTGTTCTCCGACGTGCTGAACCGCGTGCTGCCTGACGGCATCCTGTTCGGGCTGCCCAACGAGGAGTACCTCACCCGCACGGGACATACCTTCGACAACCGCGGCATCCCGCCGGACATCCGGGTGCCGGTCTTCACGCCGCATGACCTGACCCACGGCCGCGACCCGGATCTCGCCGCTGCCCGCGCCCTTCTGACCAGGCGGCCGCCTCTTACCGGACGGCGCCGGCCCGGCCGCACAGCGCCCTGATCGCGGCGGCGACCTGGCGCGGTGCGGCGATCATCGTCAGATGCCGGCCGGGCACGAGTGTCGGCGGCGGCGCCCCGATCCGGGCTGCGACCTGGCGGGGCGCCGCCTTGCTGTACTGCGGGTCGTCAGCGCCGAAGACCACGCTCTTCGGCACCGGGCTGGCCCGCAGCCGGCCGAGCTGACCTGCGGTGAGGCTGGGAATACCGGTGCTCAGCATGCTCCACAGCGCGTTCTCGGCGCCGGGCTGCTGCAGCGGCCGGCGCCACACCTCGACGCCGGCGTGGGTGAGCGCCGGGCAGCGCGGCCCGCACTGCGAGTCGTAGATGGCCCGGACGACCCAGTCCATGCCGAGGCCGATGCGCAGCAGGGTCGTCCGGTACGGCTCGATGACCAGGTCATGCAGGAAGGACGGGGCATTGAGCGGCAGAGCGTCGCCGTCCAGGAACATCACCCCGGCGATGCGCGTGCCGCCCTGCAGCGCGGCGAGGCCGGCCACGGCCGCGCCGCTGGAATGGCCGACCAGGACGGGCGCGTCACGCCCGGTCAGGTGCAGGGCCCGGGCAAGACCCAGGACCTGGGCCGCAAAATGGGCGACCGTGAACGGGGCCACCGGCTGGCTGTAGCCGGTGCCGGTCAGGTCGAGCGCGAACACCCGGTGATCGGTGCCCAGCTGCGCGCCAAGCCGGGCGAAGGTATCGGCGGCCTCGAACGCGCCAGGGATCAGCACGACCGCGCGGCCGGACGTGCCCCATGTCCGGTAACGGGTCCGCACGTTCCCGGCGCGGATGTACATCAGCCCGGCTGGCCGGGACGCCCGGCCGCTGGTCGCCGCGTTGAAGATCAGGCTGGCCGCCGTCAGCACGGCGACGGCGATGACCAGCCAGATCGCCAGCCCGCGCGCGACGCGGCGGAGCCTGCCGCGACGGGCCGGCGGCTCCGGGCCCGCGGCCTGATTCCCCGCCGCCCGGCCGGCAGCGGCGTACGGGACAGCGGGCTGCCGGGCGGGCGGGTTGATGGCTGGCTCGGAGTTCACGACAGCTGCCGACGCTACTCCGGGCCGCCCCGGCCCGGAGATCCGGGCCTTTGCGGTTACCGGGGGCGCGCCGGGCCGCCGGGGCAGCCGCGGGGCGACGGGAACACCAGACGAACCCGCGGGGGTTGTGCTGGTTATCCGGCGCGCTGCCGGAAAGACTGGGACGCGGAAGAGGGAGATGATGGAAAGCCCGCTCGCTCAGGTCGCGTCGTGGCCGGTACCGGCCGCCGCAGTGGCGGTGGTGTCCGATGCCGGGCTGGTCGCCGCGCACGGACCGCTTGACCGGCCGTTTGCCTGGGCCTCGGTCACCAAGCTGCTCACCTCGGCGGCGGCGCTCGACTGCATCCAGCGGGGCCTGCTGGACCTCGACGAGCCGGCGGGGCCGCCCGGATCGACGATCCGGCATCTGCTGTCACACGCTTCGGGGCTCGGCCTCGACGGCGACACGGTGCTCAGCCCGCCGGGACATCGCCGGATTTACTCCAACCGCGGCATCGAGATCGTCGCCGAGGCGTCAGCCGCACGGTCCGGCAAGACGTTCGGCGCGCTGCTGGCCGAGGACGTCTGCCTGCCGCTGGGCTTGCTGACTACGCGGCTGGACGGCTCGCCCAGCTGGGGGGCCACCGGGCCGCTCGCTGACCTGGTGACCCTGGCCGTCGAGCTGCTCAGCCCTTCGCTGCTTGGCGAGGACCTGCTCGCCGAGGCGACCAGGACCGTCTTCCCCGGCCTGTCGGGGGTGCTGCCCGGCTTCGGCCGCCAGCAGCACTGCGACTGGGGCCTGGGGTTCGAGATCCGCGACGGGAAGGTGCCCCACTGGACCGGCTCGCTCAACTCGCCGCAGACGTTCGGCCATTTCGGTCGGTCCGGCAGTTTCCTGTGGGTGGATCCGGTGGCCGGGATTGCCTGCGCCGGGCTCGCGGACCGCGATTTCGGGCCCTGGGCGGCGCAGGCCTGGCCCCGGCTGTCCGACGACGTCCTGGCTGCCTACGCCGGGCGCGTGCCCCGGTAGCCGCGTGCGCACCTGCCGTGCAGACATCATCGCCTGCCGTCAGCTGCGCGGGTCATCAGCGGCGGGGCCCAGCGCGCCTGCCGACGCCCGGCCTCTCGGCAAGATTGCTTCTGCGTCCCCGCCTGCCGTGCCGGCACCGGCCGGGCTTTTAGGCGAGCCATCGCAACGGGCAGGCCGGCGGCCGCTCGGCACCGGGGCGGGCACCCAGCTCGCTCTGAGGAGACTCAGAGGTTCCAGTCACCCCGCTGAGAGCGAGTGCTGGCATCCTTCGTTCATGAGCGTTCGCTCGGCCGGGTCCGCCGCCCCGCCGCCCGCCTTCGGCCGAAGCGCCCAGCGGCGGCGGTCGGCGCACCTGGAGCCCGCACCGCCCAGGCCGGCCCTGGTCAGGGCGGCTCTGGTGCTCGTCGGCGCCGGCCTGGGCGCGACCACGGCGCTGGCTATCACGACGCAGACATCGGGCCAGCTGTCCGCACCTGGCGGCCTGGCCACGTTCGGCGGCAGCCTCACCGGCCTGATCGGCACCTATCTGGCCCTGGTCATGGTGCTGCTGGTGAGCCGGATTCCGTTTGTCGAGCGGGTCCTCGGCCAGGACGGCCTGCTGCGCTGGCACCGCGGGCTCGCCCCCTGGCCGATCGGCCTGCTGATCGCGCATGCCGTGCTCATCACCGTCGGCTACGCCCAGGCCGCCCGCAGCGGTCTGTGGCATCAGGTCGGCGTCCTGCTGACCCAGTACCCCGACATTCTCATGGCCACGGTCGGTCTCGGCCTGATGTGCCTGGCGGGCGCCATCTCGATCCGCGCCATCCGGCGGCGGGTGCGCCGGGAGACGTGGTGGACGGTGCACCTCTACCTGTACCTGGCTCTGGCGCTGTCCTTCGCGCACGTCATCGTCCTCGGCCCCGCTTTCGTCGGGCATCCCCTCAGCCAGCTCGCCTGGTCGGCCGCGTGGCTGGCCACCGCGGGCCTGGTCCTGTGCTACCGGTTCGGCCTGCCGGTCGTGCGCAGCCTGCGGCACCGGCTGCACGTCGCCGAGGTACGGCCGGAAGGCCCCGGCGTCACCTCCGTCATCCTCAGCGGCCGGCACCTCGACGAGCTGGCCGTCTGCGGCGGGCAGTTCTTCGAGTGGCGGTTTCTCACCAGGGACATGTGGTGGCAGGCGCACCCCTACTCGCTGTCGGCGCTCCCCCGGCCGCCTTACCTGCGGCTGACCGTCAAGGGCGTCGGGGATCACTCCGCCGCGCTGGCCGGGCTGCGGCCGGGCACCCCCGTGGCCATCGAGGGGCCGTACGGCGCCTTCACCCGGCGCGCCCAGCTGCGGCCGCGGGCCCTGCTGATGGCGGCGGGGATCGGTGTGACCGCCCTGCGCTCCCTGCTGGAGGACCTGCCGCCCGGTTCGGCGCCGGTCGTCATCCTGCGCGCCGCGACGGCGGAAGATCTCGTGCTGCGCGCCGAGGTCAGCGAACTGACCCGCAACCGCCGCGGGACACTGCACGAGCTCACCGGCAGCCGCGAGCAGGCCGTGATCGATGAGCGGTCACTGCCGCGCCTGGTCCCTGACCTGGCCCAGCGTGACATCTTCGTGTGCGGTCCCGAGGGCTTCGTCGCGCACATCGTCGAGGTGGCCCGCAATCTCGGCGTGCCGGAAGAATCCATCCACCACGAGGCGTTCGCACTGTGACGGCGGGGAAGGCATGCTGACCACGGCAGATCACGCCGCCTGGACGAGGAGAATCGGCAGATGAAGCACGCTGGCCTGTTCGTCGTCGGCGGCACCATCGCGGGGCTCGTCGGGGTACTGTCGTTTCACATGCGGCCCGCGGCCCAGGGGGCGCTCGCCGGCCCCGCTGCCCGCCCGGCCCGCGCCGCTGCGCCGGCCAGTGGGCCCGGCAAAGCCCCCGCATCGGCCGGCCCGAATACGGCCGCCAGGTCCGCGGGCGGCGGCCGGACCGTGACCGGCGCCCTCGAGCGCTACGGATACGGCGAGCTGGCCGTCCGGGTCACCGCCAGCGGGAACCACATCACCAGCGTGACGGTGCCTACGCTGCGGACCGCCGAGCCATACTCCGAGCAGCTGGCCCTGCGGGCAATCCCGACGCTGCGGTCCGAGGTGCTGGCCGGGCAGAACGCCAGCATCAGCGGCGTGAGCGGAGCGACTTACACCAGCCAGGCGTATGCCCAGTCCCTGCAGGCGGCGCTCGACAAGCTGCACCTGAGGTAGCAGGACCAGCCCCCATGTCAGCGGACATGCCGGTCATCAGCCACGCCGAGCCGGTGATGGGCACCGTGGTGTCCTTTACGGTCCTGCCGGGCAGCACGCCGCCCGGGGTCGCCGGGAAGGCCATTCAGGCCGCGTGCGCCGGGCTGCACGAGGCCGACGCGACCTTCAGCACGTGGGATCCGCGCAGCCCCGTCAGCCGCCTGCGCCGCGGCGCGGCGGTGCTGCGCGACCTGCCTGCGGAAGTCGCGGAGATCCTGGACCTGTGTGAGCAGGCCAGAGATGCGTCAGGAGGCTGGTTCGATCCGTGGGCGATGCCGGCGGGCGTTGATCCGACGGGGCTGGTGAAGGGCTGGGCGGTGGAACGCGCGCTGGCCGTCCTGCGGAAGGCGGGGATGGCGGCCGCCATGGTAAACGGGGGCGGCGATATCGCCGTGTTCGGCAGTCCGGCCAGCGGCCAGCACTGGCAGGTCGGCATCCGTCATCCCTGGCGGCCCGGCGCGCTGGCCGGCATCCTGGAGATCACCGCCGCCATCGCCACCTCTGGCAGCTACGAGCGGGGCGCCCACCTGATCGATCCGTTCACCGCGCAGGCCGCGAGCCGCGCCGCCTCAGCCACCGTCACCGGGCCGGGCCTGGCCGTCGCCGACGCGCTCGCCACCGCGCTGGCGGCCGGAGGTGACGAGGTACTGCCCCTGGTGGCGGCGCTCAGCGGCTACGCGGGCTACCTGATCCGCCCCGACGGCAGCGAGGCGACCGCCGGGCACATGACGTTCGCCCGCCCGTAAGGGGGCCGCGGCTAGCCGCTGACGTGGCCGCCGATAAGGCTGCCCACCGCGAAGGTCACCGCGATGGCCAGGCCGCCCAGCGCCAGCTGGCGCAGCCCTGAGCGCAGCAGCGGCCGGCCCGTGAGCCGTCCCACCACCATTCCCCCCGCGACCAGGGCCACGGCCGTCAGGCCCAGCGCGGCCGCCAGCACCGAAAGCCCCGCCAGATACGGCAGCAGCGGCACGAGCGCGCCGAGGGAGAACGCCACCAGCGACGAGGCCCCCGCCAGCACCGCCGACGGCAGCTCGAAGGGATCGACGCCGAGTTCCTCGCGGGTGTGTACGCGCAGGGCGGTATCGGGATCACGTGACACCGCGGCGGCCATCCGGGCCGCGGTATCCGGGTCGGCACCGTACCCGCGGAACGTGCCGGCCAGCTCGTCCTGCTCGGCCGCGGGAAACCGGCTGTGCATCCTGCGCTCGACGGCCACCTCGGCGTGCACCAGCTCGTTCTGGTTGGTGACCGACAGGTACTCACCCGTGCCCATCGAGAAGGCCCCGGCGACCAGGGCCGCGGCGCCGGTCAGCACGATGGTGCGGGGCGCCACGCCGCCGCCGCCGAGGCCGGCGATCAGCGACGCGTTCGTGACCAGCCCGTCGACGGCCCCGAACACCGTCGGGCGCAGCCACCCGCCGGACACGTCGCGATGGCGATGCGACCAGCCGGCCGCGGCGGCCGCGGCGCCGACCTCCTGAACCGGTTCCTGCATCTGCTCGCCCACGTTGCCTGATTGTCCTCTTCCCGCTCATCAGCCAGATTTGTTCATGGCAGGTTAACCCCGCTGTGGACCGCACGCCTTCCGGACTGAGGACCCTGAGGTCGCGCCCGGGCCGGCACGGCGCTGGCCGCGCCGAGGAGGTTCTCCCGTCATGAGATCACACCACCCGTCCCCGCCTACCGGGCCGGCGCGGCCTGACGCTGCTGGCGCTGACCGCCGTCTGCGCCCTGGCGGCCGCCGGCGGCGCGTCGGCGCACGCAGGCCACAAGGGCTATTTCCGGCCCGGAGACCTGCTCGTGAGCCGGTCGGTCTACGCGAACGACCCGGCCGCCATCCAGCCCGGCGTCACGGTCCTGCCGCCAGGATGGACCAGCGGCTGCGTCGTGGCCACTGATAACGCCGCCTACCCGCAGGTGTGGAACAACGCACTTGCTGACGGCAGTTTCGGGGTCACCTCAAGGATCTTCCTGGACCAGATCACCCCGGATGGCGCGCTGGTGAGCACGCTGCCCGTCCCGGACGGTGCCGGCCGCGGCCCCTCGGAGCGCTCCGGCCGTGACGGTGACGGCGTCGTCACCAGCTTCTCGTCGAAGTCAGAACTGGCCCTGAACCTGTCGACCAGCGGCCGCGAGGTTACCTTCATGGGCTACGCCGCCCCGCCCGCCGCTCTCGACGTCTCCAACTCCAACACGCCGGGGGTAATCGACCCGACCAATCCCGTCCCCGGCGCCTACTACCGGGGCGTGGCTGAGCTTGACCAGCAGGGCAGGTTCCGTTTCACCGAGACCAACGCCTTTAGCGGCAACAACGGCCGGGCCGCGATCCTCAGCGACAGGGCGCCGACCCCAACAGGCTCGTCGCCGCACCGACAGCCCGGCCGCCGCGGCGCCGGCCGCCGGCGAGACGTTCACCGCCATCCGCTCGGCCGGCTTCGGCAAGGTACTGCGCGGTGTGAGCTTCACCCCGGAACGGGCGCGGGCTGGCGTCGCGGCCGCTGACCCGGCCGCCGCCGGCATTAGCATCACGGCACCCGCTGGGCTTCCGGGTCATCCGGAGGCCTAGCGGCGGGGCCCGGGCTCGCGCGGGGCCCGCGCGGGGCGTGGGTCAGGCGTGCTCTTCCTGGCCCGAGTCAGCGCTCTCCTCGGCGATGGCAGCACGGACCTCGTCCATGTCGACCTCGCGGGCCTTGGCGATCAGCTCCTCCAGGGCAGGCTCGGGCAGCGCGCCCGGCTGCGCGTACAGCACGACACCGTCCCTGACCACCATGAGAGTCGGGATCGACGAGATCCCGAAGGCAGCCGCCAGGTTCGGCTGAGCCTCAGTGTCGACCTTGCCGAAGACCGCGTCCTCGTGCCGCTGCGACGCCCCGTCGAAGACGGGGCCGAACGTACGGCACGGGCCGCACCATGACGCCCAGAAGTCAATCAGGGTCAGGCCTTCGCCCGATACCACGGAGTCGAAGTTCTCGGCGGTGAGCTCGACTGTCGCCATCGCTGGTTCCTCTCCTGCTCGGGTGGCATCGGCGTCGATGCCCATACGGGCGTCGAACGACGGGCCGGCCGCGGGCATTCCCGCCGCCGGAGCGCGGGTATCAGACCCCGACTGTCCCATCGATGCCCTCGCGCAGGAAATCCGCGTGCCCGTTATGCCGGGCATATTCGTGGATCAGGTGCAGCATGACCAGCCGCAGGGACACGTCCTCGCCCCAGCCGGGGTGGTAGACCTTGACGTCCAGCGAGTCCGCCTTCCGCTCGATCTGCCGGGCGTGCTCGACCTCGTCCTGCCAGGCGGCGAAGGCCTCGGACCGGGTTGCGGCGCTCGCGTCGTACGCGGCCTGGTAGTCGCCGTCGCCGGACCACAGGAGCGGGATGTCCTCGCCGTTGATCACCCGGCGGAACCAGGCACGCTCCACCTCGGCCATGTGCCGGACCAGGCCGAGCAGCGAGAGCGCCGACGGCGGCATCGACTGACGGCGCAGCTCCGCATCGCTGAGGCCGTCGCATTTCATGGCGAGCGTCGCGCGATGGTAGTCGAGGAAAGTACGCAGCATCTCCCGCTCGCCAGCAGTCAGGGGCGGCTCGGGGCGTTCGGTGGTCACGGCTGAATCCTTCCGGGGCTGGAGCGGGGCGGCCCCCAGAGTATGCAGCAGTCCCGGACCTACGCCTCGCGGCCGCCGAGGCGCAGGTCCGGGACTATGGCTGCTGACAGCCCGTAGTGGTGAGCTGACCGCTCCGCAGGCGGCCGGGGGGGAGGAGGGAGGGAGGGAAGTGCGGTCAGCGGTGCGCGGGTGCGGCCGGCTACCTGGCGGCGCCGACCAGCTCGCGCTCGGCGGCGTCCTCCTGCTCTGCCTGCGTCCAGGAGGGGGCTGCGGGGTGGCTGGCGACGGCCACCGCGGCGGCCCGGACGGCGCCGCGGGCAGGGGCAGCGGCCCCGGAGCGGGTGTCAGGGTGCCTGATCACCAGCCACAGCGGGATCATGGTCACGGCCAGGAAGAAGAGCGCGGCCAGGGGGATGTTGAGCCAAAACCAGGTCATTGCCAGCCTCCGTGAGGATCATCTTTTCGATTACCTCAAGCATCGCCGCCTGAGTTCTGGAGATCTTCTGAGCCGCTTGTGCGGCAGCCATGACCTCGTCGCTCCCCCGCCGGCCTGGCGCTGCCGGGGGTTAGGGCCCAGGTCAGCAGCGGGGGTTGCGCAGGACGGGGCCCGGTGAAAGCGCCGATGGTGCGCGGCGCGACCTTGCCGTAGTGGCGGTCACCGCCGAAGGTGGCGCCGTTGTGCATGTTGCCGAACTCCCACGCGCAGCCGCCGCCGGTTCTGGTCAGCGTGAAGAACGGGCAGAAGTGCCCAGGGCCATGGGCGGCAGGACACAGCCCTTCCCGCTGAGCACGTCGCAGCTGGTGTTGAACTCGGTCGCGCCATCGGTCATGAACTGGATCTGCGGGTATCTGTGGCCGCCCGTCGTCGGCTGCTGCTGGAGGATCGGCGGGCAGTGCACTTCGAACGCCAGCCCGGCCCGCTCGAAGGCAGCCCGGAAGACGCTGGCGAGGTCAGTGGTGAACGCAGCCAGGTCCACCGGCTCGTACCGGGCCTGGCTGCGGCCGGCTCCAGGCTGCGCTCATCGGCCCGACGCCCCTTCCGTCGGCAAACCCTGCCGGCCACCGCGGCCGGTGCAAGCGTTCGGGCGGTGCAGGAAGGCCTGCGCTCGGCCCTGAGCCAGCGGCCTGCCGCACTGGTCGTCGACATGACTCCCACGATATTTTGCCACTCTGCTGGGGTCCGGGCGGTCATGCTCACCCACCGTGAGGCAGCGGACGCGGGCTGTGAGGTGAGGTTGGTGATCAGCTCACCCGGAGTCATGCGGGTCTTTTCCATCATCGGCGCCGATCAGCTGGCCGAGGTGCACTCGGGCCTGGCCAGTGCCCTGCACGCCACTGCCGCCCAGGGGCCGGACGCCAACGGGTCCAATGGGACATAGGGGCCGGCAGCACGGGGCCGGACAGCAACGGGCCGGCCTCACCGGGCGGTCAGTGAGCCTTCATTCCTGAGCTGCACCGCCCCTGAGCCCCGCCATCCTTGCCCTCGCCAGCCCGGCCCCACGAGTCCCGGCAATCGCGAGTCCCGCCCCTCATCAGCCGCGGCGCGCGGGCCTCACAGCTTCTGATGTACGCGGATTGTCGTGCCGTCCGGCGTGCGGAAGATCTGGACCAGGTCGCAGGACTGGTTGGCCAGCCACAGGCCGGCGCCGGCGTAGGGGTCGGGGGGCAGCAGGCCTGCTAGCGGCTCGGTGAGCTGGCCCTGGTCGGTCACCTCGCAGACCAGGGACTTGCCGTCGGCCCACAGGTGAAGCTCGCCCCGCCCGCCGCCATGCTGCAGGCTGTTGGTGGCGATCTCGTTCACGGCCGCCACCAGCGAGGGGACGCACCGCTCGGCCACGCCGGCCCGGCGCGCGTGATCGGCCACGAACAGCCGCACGCGGCCGAGGCCGCCTGGCTCAAAACGCATGGCCGCCGCATCAGCGGGCCGGGGCGGCGGCAGCCGGGAGAAAGGCTCGTCAGGCTCCACCGGACGGTAAGCGGCGGAAGCCTCCCGGTCCTGGCCGCTGACCACGAACGGATGGGTGCGGCGCGCCCCGTCGATCACGCCGGCGGGCAGTGCCGCGACGTCGTAGGGCACATCAGCCCGAGCGGCACCGAGGGGCCGAAGGCGACGTTCAGCAGCGCCTCTTCCAGCTGGCACTCGGCGAGCTCCGCCGGTGACCGGCCGGGATCGGCCAGCTCGCTGATCCCCCACCGCCGCGCGGCTCCGTCGGCCGCCGCGGCGAACCGCCGCCAGACGGCGATGACCCGTGCGGGGTTGGCGCCGGCCTCGGCCATGTCGGCGAAGCTCACCTGGCCGGCCAGGCCGCCGAGCTCTCGGCGCAGCATCTCGATCTTCGGGCTGCTGACGACCACGAGGACCGGCTCCGCGGCGTCGACCGCCCGGCTGATGAAGGAAAGGGTCCCGGCTAGGTACTCGGCCATTCCCGAGTACAGGAAAGCCTCATGGCGGTAGGCGCCTGCGTTTCCTCCCGCAGGCTCCTGCAGCAGGTCCATTGCGGCATCTCCCGCGCCATCGTGGCCGTTGCGGCCCGCGCAGGCGTTCTCGCCTGCCAGGCGCCTGATCATCTGCCTGGACATTGTACGGTGCCCCCGGCCGGGGAAGCGGCCGGTGCCTACTGACCGCCGACCGCGGATCAACTGACCGGCCAGGCCTGCCTGCGGGCCGGGCGCCCGCCGCGGCGGCTGATCTCAGGGGGTCGTGAAGCGGTACCCGTCACCCAGGAGCCGGGGCAGCACGACCCGAAGCGCCTGAACCGTCTCCGAGCGATTGCCGCCGCCATCATGCTCGAGGATGATCGATCCGGGCCGGGTGTTCGTCATGATGTTGCGGATGATGCTGGCAGTTCCCGGCTCGGCCCAGTCACGCGGATCGACTGACCAGTCCAGCGGCACCATTTTCATGTGCTCGCACTGCCGGATCACGTCCGCAGACCACGCCCCGTACGGGGCGCGGAACAGGTCCGGCTGCACGCCGGTCGCCTGGTGGATTTCATGGCTGGCGCGGGCCAGCTCGTCGTGTACCTCGTGGCGGCGCATCACGGTCAGATCGGCATGAGTCCAGGTGTGATTGGCGATCTTGTGGCCGGCCTGGTGGACTTCGCGGGCCAGCTGCGGGTAGGCGGCCACGTGCAGGCCGATCATGGAGAAGGTCGCCGTCACGCCGTAGCGGTGCAGCACCGCCAGCACCTGCGGCGTATACACCGGGTCAGGGCCGTCGTCGATGGTCAGGGCGATCGCCTTGGCGGCATCGTCTACGTAGTAGAGCGGCCGGTCCAGCGGGTAGGACGGGCCAACGTGATGGACGGGCACGCGGCGGCGGACGGCCACCTCGCGTACCGGGGCCCCCGGCCGACCGCCTACCAGCCGCGGCAGCAGCCCGGTCGTCAGCGTGATGGCGCCCGCGGCCAGGATTACCCGCCTCCTGCGCGCCGCGAAGACGGTGAAGGAATCAGCGGGGAACGCGGAACCGGTCATCAGCACCCCGGCCTGTTGTGTGCCATAAGCCGGCACGCCCGTCAATAGCAGTGGGAAATTGTGTTCTACGGAAATCATGCGGGAATTGCCGGATAAGGCGAAGTACATCCGGCCGCGTGTCGCCCGCAGGCCCGCGACGGTCCCCGCCGCCGGCACGGCGGCCGGCATATCCCCTGCGCAACACGCCCGCGGCGCGCCAGCGCCTCATTCCGGCTTCTATTGCTCACGCTGGGTTACCGTGGGACATGTGCGCCGATACGCCGTTCCGCTACTGCCTGTCGTGCTTATCCGGCTCGCGGGCGCCCGGCAGGCTCGCCGGTCACGGCCCCGCCGTGGCGTCGCGACTGCCGCGGGACGTGCTCGCGGCAGTCGCCTCAGCCTGCTGGCGGTCGCATGACCGCTCCGGATGACCTGGGCAAGCCCGAGGCGGCCCTGGCTGATCACGCCGGCAGCGTGCTGTGCCGCCTCCTCGTCGCCCATCCCGAAGTCGCCGGGATCGAGATCCTCGGCCAGACCCAGATGCCCGACGGCGCCATCTCCTACTCCCTGGGCGTGATCCTGCCGGGCGGCCGCGAGCTGTTCGTCGATGTGGAAGACGCGCCGTGGCCGGGCTGAGCGCCTGACGTCTAGCGGGCCACCGCGATAACCTGCTTGATCGTCTCGGGCTGCCGGAGCACGCGCAGCGTCAGGTGGGCGACGTCGGCGCGCGACATGACAAGGCCGCGCCGCAGGTTCTGCCCGGTCGCCGTCCAGTACGTGCCGGTAAGCTGCTGGTTAGTGAGCCGCGCCGGGCGCACGATGGTCCAGTCCAGCCGGCTGTCGCGGATGGCGTCTTCCATGAGCGCGCGGTCGGCGTAGATCCGGCGGAGCGCGATCTTAATCAGGGGCTGAGCAGGTATCGCATCACCGGTCCGTCGCCCGGGTCGTGCCGGGGCGGATCCGGCCGGCCCGGCGAGCGCGTGGTGAAACCGGGCCGGCGTCCGGATTGCGCACGATCGCGGTGACGTCATGGCCCGCGGCGAGAGCCTGGTCCAGCACTTGGCGGCCGATTCCGCCGGTGGCTGCGATGATCGCGAGCTTCATTTTCCGGCTCCCTGATATCTTGTCCTCCCGATGCCGTACTATACTAGGAACCGATTATATGGATTCCGAATCTTCTGATGATGCGCCGTCGGCGCGGACGCACCGGCGGCTGACCGCCGCGATCAGGGAGTCACTGCGCGACCTGAGCGTCCAGTTGTCGCTGCTCAACCACCACGTCAGCGATCGCCTGGATCTCAATGACGTCGATCTTGAGTGCCTGGACCTCATCGTCCGGCACGGGCCGCTCAGCCCGAGCGCCATCGCCAGGCGCGCCGGGATCCATCCCGCCACCATGACCGGGATCCTCGACCGGCTCGAACGGGGCGGCTGGGTGGCCCGCGACCGCGACCCCGCCGACCGCCGTGCCGTCGCGGTCCGGGCCCTGCGCGAGCGGAACGCGGAGGTGCTGCGCCTGTACGGCGGCATGAACGCGTCGCTCGACGAGATCTGCGCCCGGTACGGCGACGCTGAGCTCGGCGTGCTGGCCGACTTCCTGCGCCGCACTGCCGAGGCGGGCCGCCGGGCCACCGGCGAGCTGGCCGGCGACTGAGCTATCGGCCGCACCGGCCGCGGCTCCTCACACGCCGGGCCGGCTGAATGCACCGCCGAGATCACCTGTGCAGTTACTATTTGCAATTGCACAACTGCAGAAAGTAACTGAGGGGGCACGTTGCTCGGGACACGTGAACAGCAGCCAGACGGCCCGGCCGGGACGGCCGCAGCGGCCAGCGGCCGCGTCACCCCCAGTGAGGCATGCCCGGCGGGCCGCGTCACCAGGCGGGCGATGCTGCGGGCGGGGGCGCTCGGCGGCGGGGCGGCGGCCGCGCTGGCCTCGGCGGGCGCGGCGGGCGCGGCGCCCTCGCCGGCTCATCAGCCAGCCCGGGCCGGGAAGTTCCCTCCATTCGCGCTCTTCGCGCAGCCGGATCTCAATTTCGAGACGCTCTTCGCGCTGGGCAGCGCGGGATACGGCGCCTCCGAAGTAGGCGAGATCGTCACCACGGTCAACCAGATCAACGCCAGCGGCGCCTCCTACCAGGCCTACTACGACTGCTTCCTGGCGACGGCGAAGCGGGTAGCGGATCTGGCCGACCGCCAGCTGGCGGCCGGCTACCGGGCCAGTGCCCGCAGCGCCTACCTGCGCGCGGCTACCTACTACGACCTGTGCCTGTTCTTCGTGCTCGGCACGAGCGCCCACGCGCGCGAAGCCGAGGTATACGCCCGGATGCAGCGGAACTGGAATGCCGCCGCCGCGCTGTTCGACCCGCCCTTCGAGTTCGTGCGCATTCCGTACGGCCGCACGTGGCTGCCCGGCTACTTCCTGCGCCCCGGCGGCTCGGCCGCGCCCCGGCCGACGGTGATCCTGAACAATGGCAGCGATGCGCAGAATGTCGACTTGTACACTTTCGGTGGTGCTGCGGCCCTGGAGCGCGGGTACAACGCGCTGATCTTCGAAGGCCCCGGCCAGGGGTCGGTGCTGTTCGAGCGGGAGATCTTCTTCCGGCCGGACTGGGAGCACGTGGTCACGCCGATCGTGGACTGGCTGTCCGGCCGTCCCGAAGTGGACTCCCGCCGTATCGCTATCACCGGCTGGAGCCTGTGCGGCGAGTCGGTCATCCGGGCCGCCGCCTTCGAGCACCGGCTCGCTGCGGTCGCGGCCGACCCAGGCGTCCTGGACGTGTGGCTGGCCTACCCGGCATTCCTGCGGAAGCTGTTCGCCGGCGGAGCCTCGAAGGCCGAGGTCAACCACATCTGGAACACCGATATCGTCCCGAAGCTCGACGCCACCGCGCGGTTCACCCTGGCCAAGCGCTCGGAGCTGTTCGGCAGGCCGTACCTGACCGCCGGGCGGGCCGGGCGGGTGTTCACTGATCTCTACGACCTCGGTCAGATCATGATGCGGATCAACTGCACGTCGACCGCGCCGAAGGTCACCTCTCCCACGCTCGTGCTGAGCTACGAAGACGACCAGTTCTATCCGAGTAAGAGCCAGGCGGAGGAGGTATACCGGCTGCTGCACGGCATCCCCAAGGAGCAGCACCGCTTCACGGTGGCCGAGGGGGCCGAGTACCACGACGCGCCAATGGCGCCGCAGACCCGCAACCAGGTGGTCTTCGACTGGCTTGACGTCACCTTGAGCTGAGCTGCAGCAGGCCGGGCGAAGACTGGCCGGCCGCCGTGAGAGGGCCGCGCAGCAGACGAATCGTGACATTCAGCCTGCGCCCAGGTTACTTGCAGGTAACCTAGAGCGAGCCTCCAGCATCACCGGTGATGCTGGTCATGGCTCCTCCCGGCGTCATGCCCCCTGATGCGGCTCCGGGACGCGCCCGAGAGCGCGCCCCGCCGGGCTAACGGCACAACCCCCAGCCAGCGGGCCCGGCGGGGCGCCCTCGCCAGCCGCCCGCCGATCTGGCGCACGGCTGGCACAGCGGTCAGCATCCCGCCCAAAGCGCGCGCTCCTGGATAAGGCGGCAAACAGCTAAAGAGACAAATGCTCGTGCGGATTATCGGACCGGCACGGTTTCCTGCGCCCATCCGGTCGCTCGTCTCCCGGCCGTCGCCGTCACAGTGATCACGGTCGATCCCGCCGGGCTCCTGACAACGGCACGGAAGCGGCCGCGGGCGCCCGCGACAGTGGTCACAACTGAGGTGGCGTTGGCCCGCGAGAACGGACGGCTGGCCGCGACGTCTGCAGGTCGTGCTCGCCTCGCCAGGCTGGTAGCAGTCGCCGTAGCCGTCGGTGCTGCCGCTGGCCTGCACGCCGTACCGGTGCCAGCCCGGGCCTGACGCAGTGCGCGATTCCAGCACCGAATCGACCACCCGCAGTGAGCGCGTCACGTCCGGGTCACTGGCCGGCAGCTCCCCCAGCCTGGTCAGCCCTAGAGGCCCGCGTCTGTGACCGGGCGCTGGTCCACCCGCGACAGCCTGCCGGTGCCGAGGTCATAGGTCTCCGGCTTGTTCGGGTCGCCGACGGCGACAGGCGGATGAAGTAGCGGCCGGTCCCGTAGGGGCCAGTGCTGGTGACCGTCCACTTCTTCACGATAAGCCTGGCCGCCCGGGCCGCCTGGCACGGTGCCACTCGGCGATGAGACCGGCCCCCGCGACGCCGCAGGCGCGCGCCAGGCGGGCGGCCCCGGGCCCGGCGACGGACCGCCGGCTGCCGGCGCCGCCCAGGTCCACGGGGTACTCCCGCCAGGCCGTGCAGCGGCTTGCCGACGCGCTGGTGGCCGAGGGATCGGCGCGGTACCTGGCCGACGAGAGCGACGGGCGCACGCAGCGCCTGGAGCTGACCGAAGCGGGAGCAGCCACCTTCGAGCAGATGGAAGCCAGCTTCGACGGCTGGGCGGACGGGCTGATGGCCCATATTCCGGAGGCCGACCTCGTCGCAGTCTCGCGAACCCTGGAGCACATCAGGCTCATCGTGCTCGCGGACTGCGACTACATCCGAAGAACGGAGCAAGCGAAATGACCTCAGCACGTCCGGCACCGCGACCGGGCAGCGACGGCCCAGGTCATGGCTCACACGTCGGCCGCGAGCCTGCCGTAGGACGTCAGCGTGCGCAGCGCCTGGAGCGTCACTATCCCGCGCCATTCGAGCATCGCGGCCTCGCTCGGCGGCTCCCAGCTGATCGGCCAGCCGCCGTCGGCCTGCTGGGCCGTGAGCAGGTGATCCAGATGCGCGGCTATCTGATGTTCGCTGAACAGGCCGCGCCACCTCGAGTCGGCCGCCGGGGCCAGCTGCAGCGGGGTGAGCCCGTAACCAGGCGCCGCGGGGTCGAGAAGCAGCCCTGGCACCTCGGCCAGGCGTCCGGCCAGCCGGGCTGCGCAGCGATCCGCCCGGTCGCGATCGTCAACAGCGTCTAGGAAGATGAGTGCCTCCGACAGCGTGTGGGCGTCGCCGGGCAGCTGGCCGGACTCCAGTTGCTTCCAGCAGTACCGGGTCGCCTCGGCCCGCCAGGGATGGTCGGCGCCGAGCTGATACAGCAGCCCGGCGAGGCCGGCGGTCGGGTTGAGGCCCGGCTGGTACGTCCAGTCGGTCCAGTGCGCCGCCCGCGGGAATGACTCGATGACGGGAAAGGCGAGCGGCACCGCCCCGCCCGCGTCAGCGTCGGCAGCGACCAGGGCCAGGAAGTCGCAGGCCCGGCCGATGACGGCGGGATCGCCCTGGCCGGCCGTGGCCATCGCCTGGAACGCGGTCTCGACGTCGATTGGCAGGCTGCGCGGACAGCGCTTGTCCGGCTCGAGGCCATGCCCGAAACCGCCGTCGTCGTTCTGGTAGCCAAGCAGGGCATCCATCACGCCGGTGGCCGGCGCCCCGAGGAAGCAGACCGCGGACAGCCGCCGCTCGAGCAGTCGCGCTTGCCTCAGCAGGAAAAGGTCTGCGGCCGCGAATGCGTTATCCATGGCCGGAAAGCTACCGGCAGCCGGCCGCGGCTGTCTTGAACAGATCGGACGGCGCCAGTCCGGACAGCCGCCGGCAATCCCTGGTCAGGTGCGCGTGATCGGCGTAGCCTGCGGCCGCGGCGGCCGCCGCCAGCCCGGCTCCTGCGTCGGCGAGGTGCTGAGCCCGGCGGAAGCGCAGGACGCGCTCCAGCATTTTCGGCCCGTAGCCCACGGCCGCGCAGCAGCGCCGGTGCAGCTGGCGGTCGCCCGCGCCGAGCGCCCGGCTCGCCGCCGTGACCACGCCCGCGGACGCCGGCTCGCGCCCGAGCCAGCTCATCAGCGCGTCGATGAGGGGATCGGCGGAGCCCGCCAGCGGGCCGCGGGCCGCAACCGCACCGGCCAGGACCGCCGCGGCCGCGGCGGGGCCTGGTACCGTCGCGAGCTGGCCGGCCAGCCGCCGGGCGGCCTGCTCGCCCCACAGGTCGTCGAGGGCGACCCGCTGATCAGCCAGCGCGGCGGCGGGCACCCCGAGGAAGGCCGGGGCCCGGCCCGGCCGGAACCGCAGCCCGGCGAAGAATCCGCCCGGCCGGAGCGGCACAGCGACCGGCCCGGTGTCGGGGCCCGCCACGAACAGGGCAGCGCCGTCCCAGACGATGTCCATGCATGCGTCAGGCAGCACCAGGGTCTCGCCGGCGGGCTGGCTCGACCACAGGCACGACACGCTGCCGGCCAGCCGCGCCGCCGCTGGCCATTCGCGATAGGCACCCGGCTGCTCATCCACCAGTCCAGTATCAGCTTTCCAGCTGGAACGATTCTCGATGTCCGGATTCGGTGACCGCTCAGTCTGAGGCGTTAGGGTGGCAAGTGAGCCGCGGGCAGCGGCGTCACAGGGGTGGAGGCCAGATGCAAGACGGCGGGCGGCGCGCCCGCATCGTCGCGGCGGTCACGGAACGCAATGCCGCGCTGGGCGCCGGCGAGCTGATGACACGGCTCTGCCGGTTTGCGGTCGATGAGATGGCCCTGTCCGGCTGCTCGCTGGTGCTGATGCCGGGAGTGGAAGCGGCGAGCGTGCTGGCCGACGCGGGCCCGCAGGCCCGCACGATCTCCGGGCTGCAGATGGAACTGGGCGAAGGCCCGTGCCGGCAGGCCTATTCCTCGCGGATCCCGGTGCTGCTGCCTGACCTGACCGCGGAGGGAGCGAGCCGCTGGCCGGCGTTCACGGCGGCCGCGCTGGCGGCCGGGGTGCAGGCTGAGTTCTCGCTGCCGCTGACCGTCGGGCATAGCGGCATCGGCACCCTCGACCTGTGCCGTGACACACCGGGCATGCTCAGCGATGAGCATCTGACGGATGCGCTGGTAGCGGCGGACATTGCCCGTGATGCGGTGCTCTACCAGCAGTACGCGCCAGGCGGCGAGGGTCTGCGCGAGCTGCTGGACATCGCCGACATCGACCGGACCGTGATTCACCAGGCAACCGGGATGATCGCCGCGCAACTGGATGACACAGTGTCCAATGCGCTCGCCCGGCTGCGTGCTGCAGCCTTTGGGAGCGGGCGCCCGATGTATGAAATCGCGCAGGATGTCGTAGAACGGCGGGTTCGTTTTGATGAGTGAAGCCGGCGGCGAGCCGGCCCGCAGCCCCACGCGGAGCGCCTACGGTGACCGCGGCCGCGGCGCGGGCCGCGAGGCCCTGCTGGCTCGCGCCTTCGTGCGGCTGGCCGACACGCTGGTCACCGATTTCGACATTGTCGAGTTCCTGCACGGCCTGTCCGTCGACTCGGTGGAGATCCTCGGAGCCGAGGCGGCCGGGGTCATGCTGGTGGACGGCCGCGGCGGCCTGCGGCTGATCGCGTCCTCGGAAGAGCGGATGCGGCTTCTCGAGCTTTTTGAGCTGCAGGGCGCTCAGGGACCGTGCCTGGACGCGTTCTCCTCGGGCATGCCCGTGCAGGCGAGCGCGGCTGACAGCCGCGTCCGCTGGCCGGAGTTCGCCTCGCAGGCGTCCGAAGTGGGCTTCCAGCGGATGTGCGCTGTGCCGCTGCGGGTGCGCTCGGACGTCATCGGCGCCATGAACCTCTTCCGCGGCGGCGACGAGCCGTTCACCGAGAGTGAGATGGAAATCGCGCAGGCTATGGCGGAGATGGCTGCGATTGCGCTGATCCAGGAGCGAGCGCTCAGGGAGCACCATCTGCTGGCCGAGCAGCTGCAGGCGGCGCTGAACAGCCGGGTGGTGATCGAGCAGGCGAAGGGCATGCTCGCCGAGTACCTGAACATCACGGTGGGCGACGCCTTCGAGCTGCTGCGGCAGTACGCGCGCAGCCACAATCGCAAGCTGTCCGCGGTGTCCGTCGACGCCGTGGAGCGGAAGATCCCCAGCGCAGTGCTAGCCAGGCGGCCCGGAGGATCCGGCGCCGGATCCTAGCGTCATAGCCGGGCCGGCCCGGTCCAGCCGCGTAGGCCTGACCGCAGGCGGGTAGCAGCCGCAGTTCAGGCAGATATGGCTCAGGGATTGCGGCACCATGACCAGCAGGACGCAACACGCACTATCGGCGTCGGCGCCGGCCGATATCAGCCGCATCGCGCAGAGGGTTTTCGGCTACCACGCGTTCCGCGATGACCAGTCCGCGCCAGCCCGCGACGGCCATGCGTTCGCGCCGGGCAGCTGGGTAGAGCACCGCGACCGGGCCCGCGGCCTCGTGCTCGATGACGAGGGCGACCGGCGCACCGTTCGATGGCATGGCGGACACCCGCCTCGCCCGCGGCCGCGAGCCCGTAGAGGTGGGCCCGGCCGATCAGCAGGGCTTTAGCGCCGAGCGCCAGGGCGGTGACGACGTCGGTGCGGGCAGGCTGATCCCCTGCGCCAGCTCCCGGAACAGGCTCAGAATCACGCTGTTTTCCCTGGTCAGCAGGCTGAATTCGACGCCAGCGTTGCGGATTTGGTAACGCTTCCCCGTTACCAGGGACTTCCTGGCAGGGTCAGAACCCTGTGTACAAGGCGATCCGTGCGGAATCGGTAACTCGGGACGATGGCAGCGTTCCGGGCAGGAAGCGGGTCTGCGGAGTTGCGGTCTATGCCTGCTACGCGCGATCCCGGCCGAGTGTCAGGCACTGGTCCTGGGAAAAGTTCCGGGGGGGCTGACGGGGGGTCTATGCCGCGCCCGCACGAGGCCTCTGACAGTGCCTCGGCCTCGAGGTGATCCACTACCGCAGACAAGCAAGATCCCCCGGCCCAGACGGACCAGGGGATCCTCCGTACTTGGCTTAGGCCGCCTGGGTCAGGGACTCCCAAGCGTTCTGATACGGCCCGACCTGCTCCCGCGTGATCACGCAGTGATGACTGTCGGGAGAGACCGGCCGGGGCGAGCCGTCGCCCC
>JBKQMG010000027.1:0-3773 GCA_052146815.1 Streptosporangiaceae bacterium
CCGGTCCTTGGCGGTGGATTGGGCATCAGTCTTGGCAAGGCGTTGCAGGGCATACCCTATTGGATGCACGAGCATCGTCTCCTCCTTGAACAACGTCATGGACAAGGCAGGAGATAACCACGGATCAGCCCTCATCCGGGCAGGTGAGGACGCTCGTGGTGGACGTTAGAGACACGTCAGTTAAGGCTTGAGATAACGGACGCGGACATCCGGGAGGTGCTCATCGCGCTGGCCGGCGGCCTGGCGGGGGTGCCGTGGGCACGGGCCTGGGTGCCGGCGTCGGCGCGGGCGTGCGGGGACTGGCGGAACGCGCTCGGCCCGGAGCCGCTGGAAGAACTGCAGGACATCGTGCTGCGGGCATCGTGGCGGGAGCATGAGGACCGGGACTGGCGGGCGGTGATCATCGGCCGGAGCAGGCCGCTGAAGACAGGGTCGCTGGACGGGACGCTGCTCCGGGTGCCGGACACGCCGGCGAACCGGGCCGTGTTCGGCTCGGCTGGCACCGGGGATGACTCGTCCCCGTTCCCGCAGCTGCGGGCGCTGCCGCTGACCGATGCCTCCACCCGTGCGCTGCTGGGGATGCCGCACGGCCCGGCCGGGACCGGCAAGGCCGCCGCCGAGCAGAAACTCCTGGACAAGGCCACGGAGCAGTACCCGCACCTGTTCACCATGGACCGGCTGTGGCTAATGGACAGGAATTATCCCGGCGCCGCCCGGATCGCCCGGCTGACCGCCCGCACCCACGTGCTGATCCGGCTGAAAAGCGACATCCCGCTGAAAAGGGTCTCGGAGATCCTTCCCGACGGGTCTTACTTCGCGGAACTGTCCGGCGACGGCGTCACCGTGACCGTCCGCGCCATCGAGTACTGGGTCACGGTGGAGGGCCAGGACGTGCCGGAGATGTTCTGCCTGGTCACCGATCTCCTGGACTGGCGTGAGCACCCGGCGCCCGAGCTGGCCGCGCTCTATAAATGGCGGTGGGACGGGTCGGACTGCGCCACGAGGCGCTGTCGTTACGGATGGAGGTGAAAGACCGTCCATCTCCCCGCCGTCGCAGCGGCGGGGGTGAAGCTGGAGGCAGCCTGAGCCGGGGGTCGCCGGGGAGGGCGGGAGCAGCCTCGACAAAGTCGCGTCGGCCTGGTACTGCCGGATGGGCCGGGCGCGGTGAGCGAGACGGGAAGGTATACGCGAGAAACCGGTGTTGTTACGCCTCTTGACGTCCCGCCAGCTCAAATCCGGCGGATACGGGCTGGTTCGCGGTGCGTACCTGCCCCTCATCACGGGCGGAGAACTTCGGGCAGGGCCTTCAGAGCCTGGGCCTGGAGGCCACGGTGAATGGTCTGCGGCGTAGCCGTGGCGAGGCCGCAGGGGCACAGCCGGGTGCCTAACCCGTCAACCGGACGACAGCGAACGTGGGAACCACCCGCGTGCGTTCCGCGCCCGCCGCCCTGCCGGGGCGGCTGGCGGGGATAGGCGCGACGCCTGCCGAAGGCGCGGGTGGGGCGGAGCCGCCGTAGTACTCCGAGCGCGGGAGAGCCGCGTGCATGGGGAAGGGCGGCAGTGTGTCAGTCAAGGAGGGAAAGTAATGTCCGAAGACGCGCCGGGGAATCCCGGCGCCGTGGCCTGGCCGGATGAGTTCACGGCCAGCGTCATGGTACGGAGTATGCAGATCAAGTTGCACCGCTGGGCGGGAGATGATTCCTCCCGCCGGTTCGGTGACCTGTTCAACCTCGTCTACGATCCGGCGTTCCTGGTGCACGCGTGGGAACGCGTGTCCACCAACAGGGGCGCCCAGACCGCAGGGATCGACAAGGCCACCGCGGCCATGATCGAGACCTGGGTCGGGGTCGAGGCGTTCCTGGGCCAGATCCGGGATTCGCTGAAGTCTGGCGGATTCGGGCCGGTAGAAGTACGGCAGGTGATGATACCAAAGGGTAATACCGGAAAATTCCGGAAGCTAGGTATTCCCACAATCGCCGACCGCGTGGTCCAGGCTAGCCTGAAACTGGTGCTCGAGCCCATTTTCGAGGCGGATTTCAAGCCGTGCTCGTATGGGTTCCGCCCGAACCGGCGCGCGCACGACGCGATCGCCGAGATCCACCACCTGGCATCAGAGCCCATCAATTACCGGTGGGTATTCGAGGCTGATATCAAAGCGTGTTTCGACGAGATTTCGCACTCGGCTTTGATGGACCGCCTCCGGGTGAGGATCAAGGATAAGCGTATCTGCGCGCTGGTGAAGGCGTTCCTGAAATCCGGGGTCATGACAGAGCTCGGGGACCGGGAGGAGACACTGACCGGGACTCCCCAGGGCGGGATCCTCTCGCCGCTGCTCGCCAATATTGCCCTCTCCGTGCTGGATGACCATTTCGACCAGAAATGGCGTCAGGAGATGGGCACGGAATGGCAGCGGAGGAAGCGCAGGCAGCACGGGCAGGCCAACTACAAAATCGTCCGCTATGCGGACGATTTCGTCCTGATGGTGTCCGGGGAACGGCGCCATGCCGAGACGCTGCGCGAGGAAGTGACAGCCGTGCTCGCTCCTATGGGGCTGCGGCTGGCACCGGAGAAAACCAGGGTGGTCCACATCGACGAGGGCTTCACGTTCCTCGGCTTCGATATCCGCAGGATGCGGAAACGGGGAACGCAGAAGTATTACGTCTGCACCAGGCCGTCCCGCAAGGCCGTCCAGGCCATCAAGGACAAGGTGACGGCCAAGACGTACAGGTCAACCCGCCACATGGGCCTCGACGAGCTGATCACCAGCTTGAACCGGTCACTGGCGGGGTGGGCGAACTACTTCCGGTACGGGGTGTCCAAGGCAGTGTTCAGCGCGGTCGACTCCCATGCGTGGAACCGGCTGATGCGCTGGATACGGGCCAAGTACGCGGGCAAGCACCGGCTCGGGATGAAAGAACTCCGCCGTCGCTTCTGTGATCAGGGGTGGCGGTTCGCCTGCAACGGGGTCGTGTTCACCGGCGCAGCCAGCGTCGCGGTGACAAGGTACCGCTACCGCGGCAATACCATCGCGACCCCATGGACCCCGAAACCCGCGGCCGCCACCATCAGCGGCTGACCAGCGGGCAAGACACACGGAGCGCCCGGTGCGGTGAGAGCCGCACGCCGGGTGCGGGAGAGGGCCCGCGGGAAACGACCGGTGGCGACACCGGCACCGCGCCCGCGGGCCTACCTCACGACCGCGCTGCGGGAGGCCAAGGCGTCCCTGGACGGCGCCGGCCCGTCGGCCGGGCCGATGTTCCGCTCCGGCAGCCCGGATCTTGTCCGGCAGGAACTCGCCGCCTGGGCCGCCGCTGTCGAGATGACCCGCGGCGTCGCCCGCGACGCCGCCCTCGCCGCCATTCCCGCAAGAAAGGGACGCCGCGCCAGGCAGCCCGTCCAGCCCCGCGAGATCTCCTGCACCCGCGCCCGCCGCGCGATCCTCGCCGCCATCCGCGCCGGGAGAACGTCCTACACCGCGCTGACCAGCGCAATCGGGAAATACCGGACCGTCACCGGCCGGAACCGGCACCGTGCCCGCAAGGCGAAATGCGCCAGCACCTTCCCGCACGCCAGCCGTGCGGACACCATCACCCGCACCGCCGCAGCCATCATAACCATGGCCAACAACCCGGCCTGACCAGCGCAAACACTCAGAACCAGGCCTGGCCCGGCACCCGCCGGCCCGTGGAACCGGCCGCCCAGGCACGACACGCCGGCTCTCAGCATGCCTGCACTCAGGAACTACCCGCTGTAACCAGAACCGGGAACCCCCC
>JBKQMG010000028.1:0-25405 GCA_052146815.1 Streptosporangiaceae bacterium
GCCGCCGCCCAGGCCGAGAACGAGCGGGCCATGCTGGACAAACTGTGGCGCCAGCGGCTCGAGCGCGCCCGCTACGCCGCCGACCGGGCCCGCCGCCAGTATCAGCTCGCCGAGCCGGAGAACCGGCTCGTCGTCCGGCAGCTGGAAGCCGGCTGGGAAACCGCGCTCGCCGAAGCGGCACGGCTGGAGGCGGACTACCAGCGGTTCACCGAGGAACAGCCGGCCACGCTCACCGCCGCCGAGCGCGCGGCCATCCAGGACCTAGCCCGCGACCTCCCGCGAGTCTGGAGCGCGCCGTCGACCACGCAGGCTGACCGCAAGGAGCTGCTGCGCATCCTCATCGAGGACATCACCGCCACGGTCGCCGGGGACAGCGAGCTGGTCGATGTCACCATCACCTGGGCCGGCGGGCACCAGACCGCCGGGCAGGCCGTCCGGCCCGTCGCCCGCCTGGGCCAGCTGTCCTACTACCCCGCCCTCCTCGCCCGCGTCACCGAGCTCGCCGCCGCGGGCCGCAATAACCAGCAGATCGCCGGCGTCCTCAACGCCGAGGGCTACCGCCCGCCCAAGCGGGCCAGCCGGTTCACCGGCGGGCAGGTCCGCACCCTGATCACCCAGCACGGGATCCGCAGCCAGCCGAAGGGACGGCCCGCCGTGCTCACCAGCCTGGCACCCGGCGAATGGTCAGTCCCCGGCCTGGCCGCCGAGCTGGGCATGCCCACCGCCACCATCTACAACTGGATCTACTGCGGCTGGATCACCGCCCGCCACGCCCCCGCAACCAGGAACTGGATCATCACCGCCGACGGCGGGCAGATCCGGCAGCTACGCGAGCGCAGGGCACGCCCGCCGGGCTACTACACCCGCGCCCGCTGGGCCCCGCCAGAACAGGAACAGGAACCCAACGAGAAACAAGGAGCACAGCCATGAGAAAGCAGCGCAGCTTGACCGGTACCAGCGGTGGCCTATCTCCACGGCCCAGCGGGCGCCGGCTGCCTTCACGAGGCGGCCGAGCGGGACCGGCTGCGGGGTGTGGCACAGGTAGAAGGCCAGCTCAGATGGCCGGGCGGTGCTCCTGCGGATGAGCAGGGAGATCTCCGCGCGGCTCGTGGCGACCAGGGCCCAGTCATACCAGCGGCGGCCCTTGGCGCCGTCCCCGCAGCTCAGCCGCTGCCAGGCTCCCTTCGGCAGCTTCACGGCCAGGGCGCCGGCGCGGCGGCGGCCCGCGGGCGTCGTGACGACGTGGTCGCATGAGACCGCCAGCACGTAGCTGACCTGCTGCTGTTCCTCGAGGAAGGCGCGCAGCGGCCCGTTGTCGCCGTAGGCCTCGTCGGCCGTGACCCAGTGGAACGGGATGCCCGCGGCGATCGCCCGCTCGATCATCACCTGCAGGAGCTGCGGCTTCGTCCGGAACGGCGTGTCCTCCGGCACCTTCGCGGCTGCCAGGCGGCCCTCGTCTCCCGTCCAGGAGCGGGGCAGGTAGAGCTCCCGGTCGATGAGCGCGCGGCCCTTCGGCGACGCGTAGGCCAGGAAGACACCAAGCTGGCAGTTCGTGATCTTGCCAGCCGTGCCCGTGTACTGCCGCTGGACGCCGGCCGAGCAGGCCCCTTTCTTCTCGAAGCCGGTATCGTCGCCGATCAGGACGCCGTCCGGGTCGCCGAGCGCGGAGACAACGTAGCCGCGGATGTCGTCGCGGACCGCGTCCTGGTCCCAGCGGGCCGCGGTGAACAGCCGCTGCATCCCGTCCGGGGAACTCTCCCCGGCGTGCTCGGCCAGCGACCAGCCGGTCTTCGCTCCAGTCCCGACAGCATCCCGGACAGGCAGGCCCGGGCGCGGGCCCGCACCTCACGCCGGAAAAACCGGTCCGCGACCAGCGCGAACGCATCATCAAGCCCGGATGCCAGCCGGGCCGCCTCAATATCGCCTACCCTCGCCAGCGAGGCCACCCTGGGTAATTCAGTTCCAACACACCTGAACCATCCCAGCGGTGGCCGCCCATCTCAGCCAGATCCATCCCGGCGAATATCGCCAGTCATCTACGCAGACGGCAAGGTCACGATCTGCGGCTGGAGTACTAGGGCAGCCTCGTCCGCTCAGCCGCCTTCCCCCGAAACCGGCTGGTGTCCCGCTGTCTTGGTACCCGCGGAAAGGCCGCCTGGCCTCGCTGCGCCGGCTCGCAGCTGCAAGGGCATGACGGAACGGGCCACCACGATATCCGTACGCGTCCGCAGCGCCGTGGTGAGAACAGCGGCGAGGTGATTGTGCAGGAGGCGGTAGCGCAGCCGGTCGGGCCGCACGACGGGGATCAGCACGAGGATCTGCTCGTCGTGCTGTTGCCTCAGATCATCGATGAACGCCACGACGGGTCCTGCGATCGAGGCGTACTGGGTGTGCAGTATCCGCAGAGGCACGCCGGGATTCCAGCGGCCCCACTCCCGGCGCAGGTGGTGGGCGTGCCCGGTGCTCTTGTCAGGGTCGGCGACCACGACGGTCACGGCGATCACCTGCTGACTGATGGACAGCGCCTCCGAGATCGCATGCTGCGTCAGCCGCGATACCCCGGTGACCGGCACGATGACGATGACGGCCCTGGCCTGCGGGGGCCCGGGGATCGCGCCGAGGCCGAGAGCTTGCCCGGCCCGCTGGTAGTGGCGGTGGATCCTGGTGAACAGGACGATAAGCGCGGGCACCGCCACCACGACCACCCACGCGCCCTCGGCGAACTTAGTGACGAGGAAGACGGCCGTGGCGATGGCGGTAGCGGCGGCGCCGATCCCGTTGATGGTCGCACGCTGCTGCCAGCCACGCGGCCGGCTGCGCCGCCAGTGCACGACCATGCCGGCCTGCGCGAGGGTGAAGCCGGTGAACACCCCGATGGCGAACAGCGGGATCAGCCGCAGCGTGTTGCCGCCCACGGCAACGAGCAGGGCGGCCGACAGGACGGCCAGCGCCCAGATGCCGGAGGCGAACACCTGCCTGTCGTCGCGCAGGGCGAACCGGTGCGGCAGGTAGTCGTCCCCGGCGATCACGCTGGCCAGCAGCGGCATGGCGCCGAATGAGGTGTTGGCGGCCAGTGCGAGCACCAGCGTGGTGGTCAGTGACATCAGGTAGAAGGCCCAATGGCGCCCGACGGCCATGGCCATGATCTGGCTCAGCACAGTCTGGCCGGAGCGGGGCCCGACGTGCCAGCGGTCGGCGAGCACAGCCAGGCCCAGCAGCATCGCGCCGAGAATCAGGCCGAGCATGAGCTCGGTCTGCTTTGCCCTGGTCGCACGGGGCTGCTTGAACAGGGGCACCCCGTTGGCAATCGCTTCCACGCCGGTCAGCGCGCTGCATCCTGCTGAGAAGGCCTTCAGCAGCAGCAGCACGCTGACCGTCTCCAGCCCGCGGGCTGGAAGCAGAGAGCGGCCGGGCTGGGGAGCGTGCAGCGCCAGCGGGTGGATGAGGCCGATGGCGATGATGAGCAGGAGCCCGACGATGAACAGCATCGTGGGCAGCAGGAACGCGCGGGCGGCATCAGCGAGGCCGCGCAGGTTGAGCAGCGTGACCACGGCCAGGATGCCAAGGCAGATCGGCACGGTCGCAGCGCTGAGGACGGGAAAGGCCGAGGTCAGCGTGGCTACGCCAGCAGCGATGGAGACCGCTACGGTCAGCGTGTAGTCGACGACCAGCGCGGCGGCGGCGAGAAGGCTGCCCCGCCGCCCGAAATTGGCCCGCGAGACCGCATACGCTCCCCCGCCGCCCGGATAAGCGTCAATCACCTGCCGGTAGGAGAACACCAGGATGGCCAGCAGCGCCACGATCACGATCGTGACCGGCAAGACCAGGTGCAGCGCCCCGGCCCCCGCAACGGCCAGCACGACGATGATCGCTTCCGGCCCGTACGCAACCGAGGTCAGGGCGTCCAGGGACAGGGCTGACAGTCCCTCACCCCGGGTGATCTGCTCCCGGGAGACATCCCGTGCCCGCAACGGGGACCCGACCAGAAACCGCCACACAGCCTGCCTGCCCGGACGTTTGCCTGGCACGCCGGTACCCACGCCTGTACCCTACGGCACTGCGATCCGGTCCCAGGCACAGAAATAAACCGGGGCTGGCGAACGGATTTCCGTTGCGAGCGAAAGGCGCGTAGTGTAATAAACGTTGCTCCGGACCTAGGCGCCGTTTCCGCTAGCTATTTGCGGTGACGCGGCAGGGCCCGGATCTTTCTTTTTCCCGTGCGCGGAACGGTGCAGGCAGGGCGCTTCGGCTAAAGGACGGTGCGAACCCAGGGGAATTATTTCTCCCATCGCGATCTTCTCAGCCTGACCGGCTACCGCGTGCGTGATTCGTCCGCTGACTGAAAGAGTCGGTAATGGCCCTCATTGCCTGGATGATTCTCGGCCTGGCCTCGGGCTTGCTCGCCCGTCAGCTGATCTCCGGCACAAGCACACCGGGACTGATCCTCAACTGCGTCCTCGGCATCGCCGGAGCGCTCCTCGGCGGCTGGGCGGCCAGCAGCTTGTCCCAGACCCAGATCCCGGGCAGTTTCTTCAGTCTTTCCGCATGGCTCGCAGCCATCACCGGCGCGGCCGTCTTCCTGCTCGCCTACCACGCTGTCATCGGGCAGCCGCGCGACCCGCGACGGATTCCCGTGCGGGTGCGCGTGCCCGTGGTCATACCAGCCCGCAGGCCGGGCAAGCCGCGGTAGCGAATCGGGCTCAGCACCGCGAAGCGGCGGTCGTCAGGTACTGCGCCGAGGTGCCGCCACGTCTTGTCATGGCCGGATGCTGCCCCGCGCCGTCGCTGGCTCGCTGGCGCCCAAGCTAGCCGCCGTGACCCTAGCCGCCGCGTGCGCCGCCGCAGGCGGATTCGCCCTGGCGCGCCAGCAGCCGCCCCAGCCCGTCGCGCTGGCCGCCGCGGCCGGGTCGCCCCGGCCGCTGGCCGTGCCCCCGCGGCCCGAGATACGCCAGTCACGAGCAGTCCGGCGGCCAGGTCATCAGCCGCCGAAAGTGCTGTCGGCCAAGCCCGCGCCGGTCAGCCTCGGCCGGGCTGGGAAAGCAGCGGCCAGCGCGAAGAAAGGGGTCGGCGCCTGGGCGTTCAGCGGCGTGCGCACCGCTCTCGCACGGTCCGGGGTGTCGTGGTATTACACCTGGTCAGCCGGTCATCCTGGCATCGCCAGCCCCCGGCACGTGCAGTTTGTCCCGATGATCTGGGGGCTGGGCAGCGTCAACGCGGCGGACCTGCGCGAGGCTAAGCGGGCTGGCCGCATCCTGCTGGGCTTCAACGAGCCGGACATGACCAGCCAGTCGAACATGACGGTCGCGCAGGCGCTCAGCCTCTGGCCGCAGCTGATGGCCACCGGCATGCGCCTCGGCAGTCCCGCGGTCGCCGATAACGCGGCCACGCCCGGCGGCTGGCTGGACCGGTTCATGGCCGGAGCGAAGGCGCGGCATTACCGGGTCAGCTTCATCACCGTGCACTGGTACGGAGCCGATTTCGCTACCGCCCCGGCGGTGGCCCAGCTGAAGAGCTACCTGAAGGCGATTTACGCCCGGTATCACCGGCCGCTGTGGCTCACGGAATTCGCGCTCGCCAATTTCGGTGCCGGACCGCATTTCCCGGCCGCGGCGCGGCAGGCAGCGTTCATCACGGCGGCCACCACGATGCTGCAGCACCTGCGCTATGTGCTGCGGTACGCCTGGTTCGCGCTCCCGGCCAGCGCCTCCGACGGGACCACCGGTCTGTTCCGCGCCGGGCCCGTCGCCACGACCGCAGGCCGGGCGTTCGAGGCTGTCGGCGCCCGGCACTGACCGCACCAGGCCTGACCGCACCTGCCTGACACGGCCGGCGCTGACACTGACTCGGCTGCCACTGACCTCGGCGGGCAGTCCGGCCGCCGGCCCGCCTAGTCGTCGCTGACCGTGATGCCCAGCGTCTGCGCCAGCAGGGGCGCCAGGTCCACTAGCTGTCCCATGCTCACGGTGGCGCCACGCAGCGAGTCGGGGCCGATGGTGATGCCGAGCTCAGCATCGCGCAGGTCGACGTGGTCGAGGTGCACACGGCTGAAGTCGGTCCGGCGGAGGCGCGAGCCGGGGAACGACGTCCGGGTCAGCGCCGCGTCCGCGAAATCCACGTCGCGCAGCTCGCAGTGGTCGAAGCACACGTCGGTCAGCGCGGCGCCGCGGAAGTTGACCGAGTCGAGTTTGCAGCCGCGGAAAACGACTCGGTGCAGCTGCGCTCCGAACGCCTCAACGCCCGCGGCGATGCTCTCGCCCACCGTCGCGTCGGCCCAGCGCGTCCGCGCCAGGCTCGTGGTGATCAGGCGCACGTCTCGCAGCCACACGTCGAGGAACCGGGCCCGCTGCATCTGGCCGCCCTGAAAAGACACTGCGGTGAAAGCGCATTCGGCGAACCGGCTACTGCCCGCCTTCGGGTCGTCGAAGGTCGCGTCAGCGAAATGCACGCAGTCGTAGTCCGTGTCCGGGTTCAGCTCGCCCTGGTGCGGCGTGAGCGCCGCGGCGAAGGGCAGCGCGGCGAGATCGTGACTGTCCATCAGGCCCCGATATTAGCTTCCGCGATCGGGCGGCGGCCGGGTACCTTCAGGGCCGGCAGGGCGCGCGCGGCGGCGCTCACCGGGCCGCACAGGGCGGGTGTAACGCCGCGGCGTTACACCCGCCGACAGACGGAGGGCGTCATGAGTCAATTGCAGGTCGTCCTCAGTGCCGAGCGGCCTGACCTCGAGGACCAGGCCAGGGCGGCCTTCCGGTCCGGCTGGCCCGAATTCATCTTTCACGACCCGGTCAGTGCCGAGCACATCGGCCGGGCGGACAGCTACTTCCCGCAGTTCGGCCTGCTGCTGCTCGACGGCGGCGAGGTGGTGGCCGCCCTGACGCAGCGGGCCGTCGCCGCGGGCCTGGCGCGGGTGATCGCTCCGGTCCGGCCTGAGCTGAAGAGCCGCTACCCGCTGACGCCCATGCAGAGCTTTGCCCGGTGGACCCGCAGCGACGGCCTGCATATCGACCCGTGGCTCCGGACCCACCAGCGCCTCGGCGCGGCAATTCTCGGCCCCGCGCCTCGCTCGATGCTGATCACGGGCACGGTCTGCGAGTGGGAATCCCTTCGGCGGCTGCACGCGACGGGACGTGCACTTCCTGACCGTCTCCCCTGTCTTTGAGCCAGCCGCGCAGCGGCCCGCGTGCCTGAGCACCCGGGCCGCCCGCCTGACTGCTCCGAGAGCCGGGGCGCCTGCTGTGCGGCGGACGGCCCTGGCGGCTGCCCCCATCAGGCTCTCGGCTGCTGCCTACTTCAGGCCTTCGGCCTTGAGCCAGGCGGCGGCGACCGTGTTGTAGTTGGCCTTGTCCAGGATGATCGCCTTGTCCATGGCCAGCAGCCCGGCCGTGGTGAGCTTGGCCGAGATGGCGTCGAGCGTGGAGACGGTGGCGGAGCTGACGCCCTTCTTGTACACCAGGGGGATCACGTTCTGCGCGGCGAAGTTGTCCTTCGGATCGGCCAGCGACACCAGGTGATCGGTGATGATCTGCGGGGTCGTGGTGAACACGTCGCCTGCCTGGACCTTGCCGTCCGTCAGCGCGGCCAGGGTGACCGGGCCCGACTCATCCAGCGGGTCGAAGCTCTTGAAGGTCAGCCCGTAGTTCTTTTTCAGGCCGGGAAGGCCGTCCGAGCGGGTCTTGAACTCCGGCGGCCCGCCGAATGTCCAGTTCCTGGCGTAGGGCTTGAGATCGGCGATGGACTTCAGGTGGTCTTTGGCCGCCGTCGCCTGGGTGACGGTGACCGAGTCCTTATCCTGCGCCGGCGCCGGGCTGAGGATCTCCGTCGAGGACGGGAGCTTGGCCTGGAGCGCGGCGTCCACGGCCGCGGTAGTGGCGGCCGTGCTGGCGGGATCCACCGACGTCGTCAGCAAGGCGCCGTTGTACTCGGGGATCACGGTGATCGTGCCGTTCTTGACCTCGGGGTAGTACACCTCGCGGCTGCCGATGTTGAGCTTGGGCGTGACCTTGATGCCCTTGCCCTGCAGCGCGAGGATGTAGATCTCGGCCAGCAGCTCGTTCTCCGGGAAGTTCGCGGATCCGACCACCACGGTGCCCTTGGACGCGCCGCCCGCCAGCGGGTTCGAGCTGCTACTGCTACTGCTACTACTGCTCGAACTGCTGCTGCCGCATGCGGCGAGCGCCAGCCCGGTGACCAGTGCCACGCCCCCCAGGGCGCCTCGCTTCAGCGCCGCTCGGGGCGTCTTGCCTCGTGAAACCGGGAACATGAGGTATTTCCTTTCGTATTTTGACAGGTCATGGGGGTGTCAGCTGGCCTGCACTTGCTTGCGCAGGCCAGCGGGCACGACGAGACGGCGCAGCCCGACGAACAGCAGCTGGACGACGAGCGCGAGCAGGACCACGAAGAACGCCCCGCCCGCGACCTCGCCGTAGCTGTCGGTCGCGAGCCCGTCGAAGATGTAGCGTCCGAGGCCGCCGAGACCGATGTAGGCAGCGATCGTCGCGGTCGCCACCTCGAAGATCGCGCCGGTCCGCAGGCCCAGCATGATCAGCGGCAGCGCCACCGGGAACTCCACCTTGCGCACTTGCTGCCACGGCGTCATGCCCATGCCGCGGGCGGCGTCCTTGAGCCCGGCGTCGACGCCCGCCACGCCCTCGTAGGCGTTGACCAGGATCGGCGGGATCGCCAGCACGACGAGCGGAATCAGCCAGGCCAGCACGTTGAACCCAAGAGTGATCACCGCCAGCACCAGCAGGCCCAGGGTGGGGATCGCCCGCCAGACGTTGGCCACGTTGACGACGAACAGGGCGCCCCGGCCGGTGTGCCCGATGAGCACCCCGAGCGGCACGGCGATCAGTGCCGCCACCAGCAGGGCCGCGCCGGCGTAGCCGAGCTGCTCGAGGATGCGGATCGGGATGCCTCCCGATCCGTGCCATTGCGCGGGGTTGCGCAGCCAGTTCCAGGCGTAGGTGAAGAAGCTCATGCCAGCCGCCCGGCCCGCTCGCCGCTCACAGAGGCCCCGGTCATGCCATCCCGGCCGCCCCTCGCGCGGCCTCGATGACCATGACACGCGGGATCTCGTGCTGCCGCCGGGTCTCCCGCCAGGGCGTGAGGAGCGCGCGCAGCCCGATCAGCAGCACATCACACGCCAGCGCGAGGGCGATGATGAGCACGAACCCGACGATGATCTCCGTCGGGAAATCGCGCTGGTAGCCGTCGATGAAGAAGTACCCGAGCGTGCTGACGCCGATGAGCTGGCCGACGCTGGCCAGGCTGATGCTGGAGACCAGGGCGACCCGCAGGCCGGCGATCACCAGCGGAACCGCGATCGGCAGCTCCACCTGGATCAGGCGGCGCAGCGTCCCGTAGCCCATCGCCGTCGCCGCCTGCCGGACCGGCTCGGGGACTGACCGCAGCCCGTCCACCACGTTGGGCACCAGCACGCACAGCGAGAACAGCGTGAGCGCGATCATCACGGTCATGTTGCCGAGGCCGGTGTAAGGGATCAGCACGATGAAGATCGCCAGCGACGGCACCGCGTATAGCAGGCTGGTGACCGACAGCACCGGTCCGTACCACAGCCGCCAGCGGACGCAGGCGATGCCCACCGGCACCGCTATGACCAGGCCGAGCAGCGCGGGGACGATGCCGAGGAAGGCGTTATCCAGCGTGTACTGGCCGATCGCGGCGGCGTTGCTCGGGATCCAGGACCAGACCATTACCGCGCCGCCGTCTCTTTCGCCCGGTCCTGGCGGGGCGCGTCGGCGGCCTGGATCGCGGCGCGCAGCCGCTCGTAGGAAGTGATGCCCACGACCCGGCCGGCCTCGTCTGCGCCGACGGCGTGCCCGGTCGGGGACAGCACCGTGGCGTCCAGGGCCGCGCGCAGCGAGTCCGTGCTCACGCTGAACGTGTGGCCGTACGGCTGCAGCTGCGCATCGCCGGCCCTGGCTCCGGCCGGCAGCGACTCGAGCTCGCGGGCTGACGCCCAGCCGAGGGGCTTGCGTTCTGCGTCGGTGACCAGTGCCCAGTCCTCGCCGGACTGCGCGACGGCCTGCAGCGCCTCCGCGGCGGCCGTGTCCTCGGTCACCACGGCGCGGTCGTCGAGCGACAGCCCGGACGCGGCCAGGAACGACAGGCGGCGGATGCCGCGGTCGAAGCCGAGAAAGCTCTCCACGTAGCTGTCCGCGGGCGCCGCGAGCAGCCGCTCGGGCGTGTCGAGCTGGGCGAGGTGACCGCCGGGCCGGAAGATCGCGACCTCGTCCCCCACCTTGATCGCTTCTTCCACGTCGTGGGTCACCAGCACGATCGTCTTGTGCAGGTCAGCCTGCAGCTTGATGAGCTCGTCCTGCAGGCTGGCCCGGACGATCGGGTCGACCGCGCTGAACGGCTCGTCCATCAGCAGCACAGGCGGGTCCGCCGCCAGGGCTCGCGCCACTCCGACGCGCTGCTGCTGGCCGCCGGACAGCTGATACGGGTAGCGGCCCGCCAGCGCCGGGTCGAGGCCGACCAGGTCCATCAGCTCGCGGGCCCGGCTCCGGGATTTGCCCTTGCCCCAGCCGATCAGCAGCGGCACCGTCGCGATGTTGTCCTCGATGGTCCGGTGCGGAAACAGGCCCGCCTGCTGGATCACATAGCCGATGCCGCGCCGCAGGGCTGAGGGGTTGGAGTCATGGATGTTCTTGCCGTCGATGAGGATCCGGCCGCTGGTAGGCTCGATCAGCCGGTTGATCATGCGCAGCGTCGTGGTCTTGCCGCACCCGCTCGGTCCCACGAGCACCATCGTCTTGCCGGTCGGAATCTCCAGGTCAAGATGGTCGACGGCGACAGTGCCGTCTGGATACCGTTTCGTCACACTCTCGAAGCTGATCAAGAAGTGGCCTTCCGGGGTTCCCCGTTCCTAATGCCTATCTAGCAAGTTGTAAAACTAGGTAATGATAGCCCGGGACCCGGCATGCTTTCCCCCGGCCGGCGCGGCCCCGTGGCCCGACAGGCTGACGAAGGACTGCTGCTTCCCGGCGCGCGCGGACGCAAACACTCTGCGGTCAACTTTGCGCGGCGTGCTCAGAGCCAGTGCTCAGCGGCCTGCGACGGCGTAGCGGCGAGGCCGGCGCGTGACCCACTGCCAGAGGTTCCGGCGAGGCGGCCGGGCCACAATACGGCCGCTGCCGACTGCGCCGGATACCTCGATGCGCAGGCTGACCGGCACGTCCGGGCTCCACGGCGCCCGCACTTTAACGCGCCCGCTGGCCAGGATCAGGTTCTCGGCGTCCACCACGACGCCCGGCTTGGTCACGAGCGTCACGCTGCCGCTGCGGACGCTGGCGTCGATCCGCAGCAGCGGCACGGCGACGACTGCATCGGTGAAGTCCAGCGTGACGTGCCCGCTGGTGACCCGCACCTCCATCCGCTGCGGCACCACCCATCGGCCGTCCCGCGTCGCCCGGCCGCTGCGGGTCTCGATACGGACGATGTCCTTGGGGATCGCGACGGAGCCGCTCGGCCCGCTGGACGCCGCGGGCAGGTCAGTGGTCAGCGCGGCCAGCTCGCTATAGGTGCGGGCGGTCAGGGCGGCCTCGATCCGGTCGTCGAGCTCGCCCGCGGTCAGCCGGCCATCGCCCGCGGCGATCCGCAGCACCTCCACGACACGGTCACGGTCGGCATGCGAGGCGCGGAGCTCGCCGGGGCCGGAACCGCCGGGGCGCGCGACCTCATCGCCGGCTCGCCGCGTGCCCTCATCGCCGGCCTGCCGCGCGCCCTGCTGCCCCTCATCGGTCATGGACCTAGCGTAGAGGGGCAAGGCCGCGCAGACCCCCGGTGTCTCGGCCGCTTCTGGATCGCTTTCTGTGCTCGCTGACCGCAGCGCGGCGGTGAACCAGCCCGCCCGTGCCGCCGTGACACAGGTATGGAAAGCACCCGGCGGCCCGAGCGGGACCGCGGCCAGCAGCACCTCACGCTCGCGGGCGACAGCGGGCCGGCCGGCAGCAGTGAGCGGACCGACGACGACGCAGCCAGCAGCGACACGGCCAGCGACGAGCGGGCCGACGACGACGCGGCCAGCGGCAGTGAGGTGGCGCGGCCGGAAGGCCGGCGGCCTGGCCGCGGGCTCGTGCTGGTCCTGCGGCTGGCGGGCGCGGCGCTGCTGGCCGCGACGGGGGCGATCCATCTCGACCTGTACCTGACCGGCTACCGGACGATCCCGACCATCGGCTGGCTTTTCCTGGCCCAGGTCATCACCGCCTTCGCTCTTGCCGCGGTGATCCTGGCCCGCGGCGGCCGGCGGGCCGCCGCGGCGGGCGCCGGGTTCGCCCTGTCGACCCTGGGCGGCTATCTCCTGTCCGTCTGGGTCGGCCTGTTCGGCTTTACCGAGGTCCGGACGACCGCCGGCATCATCGCCGGGGTGATCGAGGTGGCGGCCTTCGCCGTGCTGGCCCTGCTCGCTGCCCGGCCTGCCGCGTCTGCGCCGGCGCCTGCACCGGCTGGGCCTGCCAAGACTGCGTCGGCCTGGATGCAGTCGGGCGTGCCCGGTGCGGGCCTGATGATCGCGGCTGTGTCCGCCGTCGCCGTCGCGCTGCTTGCCGTCGCTCTCGCCGGGGCAGGCGGCCAGGCGCCGGGCCCGGCGGCAGCCGGTGCCATCCTCAGGACCGCGAAGATCCACGGCGTGACCGTCCTGACGAACGCCCGCGGCTTCACGCTGTACTGGTTTGCTCCTGATACCGCCGCGAAGTCGCGGTGCTACGGCTCCTGCGCGGCCTACTGGCCGCCGGTCACCGGGCATCCGTCGGCGGCCCCGGGCGTCACCGGCCGGCTCGGGGACATCAGCCGGGCCGGCGGCGCGGTCCAGGTCACCTACGACGGGCATCCGCTCTACACCTACATCGGCGACAGCGCCCCCGGCCAGGCCAGCGGCAACAACCTGAACCTGAACGGCGGCCTGTGGCACGAGGTGACCGCGTCGGGGCAGTAATCCATGATCCGGTAAAGGCAGGGGGCTCGGCGGCCGCTATCTTTACCGGAAGATCATGCCGTCAGCGTGCTGGCGTGGGCAGCACGGTGATCCGGGCGGCGGCCCGCCGCGCGGCGGGCCAGACTGACAGTGCGCACCGGGGTGCATTCCGCCCGGTGCGCACTGCGGCGTGACCGGCACTGCGGCCGCGGCCGGCCGCCCGGGCCTTAGCCGGTGCAGTGCGGCCGGGACGCTGCGGGGAAACTGGACACTGACGGCGGCCGCCGTTGCCGCGAGGGACCGCCCGGGCGGTGCTTCCCGGCCGGCCGACAAGGATACCACCGGGAGGACTGACCACCGATGCCGACCACCCCGCTTCGCGACCGACCGTCGTGGAAGGCGCTTGAGCAGCATTACTCCGAGATCAGCGGCCGCCATCTGCGCGACCTGTTCGACGAGGACAAGAGCCGGGGCGAGCGGCTGACCGCCGAGGGCGCCGGGCTGTACCTGGACTACTCCAAGAACCGGATCACCGACGAGACGCTGCGCCTGCTGATCCAGCTGGCCCGCGAGTCCGGCCTGGCGGAGCGCCGGGACATGATGCTGCGCGGCGAGCGGGTCAACGTCTCGGAGAACAGATCCGTGCTGCACACCGCGCTGCGGATGCCGAAGGGCAGCTCGCTCGTCGTCGACGGCACCGACGTGGTCGCGCAGGTCCACGAGGTGCTCGAACGGATGGCCGCTTTCGCGGAGCGGATCCGGTCCGGGGAATGGAAGGGCTACACAGGCAAGACGATCAGGAACATCGTCAACGTCGGCATCGGCGGCTCGGACCTCGGCCCGGTCATGGCGTATGAGGCACTACGGCATTACTCCCGCCGGGACCTCACGTTCCGGTTCGTCTCGAACGTCGACTCCACCGACTTCGTCGAGGCGACCCGTGACCTGTCCGCCGGCGAGACGCTCTTCATCATCTCGTCCAAGACCTTCAGCACCCTGGAGACGCTGACCAACGCCCGTTCGGCCCGTGACTGGGTGGTCGGCGAGCTGGGCAGTGAGGACGCCATCGCCCGGCATTTCGCCGCGGTCTCCACCAATGCCGAGCGAGTCGCGGCCTTCGGCATCGACACCGCCAACATGTTCGGCTTCTGGGACTGGGTCGGCGGCCGGTACTCGATGGACTCCGCCATCGGCCTGTCGACGATGGCGGCGATCGGCCCGGAGCAGTTTCACGAGATGCTGGCCGGAATGCATGACATGGACCAGCATTTCGCCTCGGCTCCGCTCGGCGAGAACCTCCCGGTGCTGATGGGCCTGCTGGCGGTCTGGTACGGCGACTTCTTCGACGCGCAGACCGCCGCAGTGCTCCCCTACGAGCAGTACCTGAAGCGGTTCCCCGCCTACCTCCAGCAGCTCACGATGGAGTCCAACGGCAAGCACGTGACCATCGACGGCACTGAGGTCGATTACCAGACCGGCGCGGTCTGCTGGGGCGAGCCGGGCACCAATGGCCAGCACAGCTTCTACCAGCTGCTGCACCAGGGCACCGAGCTCGTCCCGGCCGACCTGATCGGGTTCGGCCAGACCCTCAACCCGCTCGGTGACCATCACGACATCCTGATGTCCAATGTCTTCGCACAGGCCCAGGCCCTGGCGTTCGGCAAGACCCTGCAGGAGGTCCTGGCCGAGGGCACCTCCCCCGAGGTTGCCCCGCACCGGGTGATGCCAGGCAGCCGGCCGACCAATGTCCTGCTCGCCGAGAAGCTGACCCCGCGGCTGCTCGGCACGCTGGTGGCGCTCTATGAGCACAGCGTGTTTACCCAGGGCACTATCTGGGGCATCGACTCTTTCGACCAGTGGGGCGTCGAGCTCGGCAAGGTACTGGCCGCGGCTATCATCCCGGAGCTGGAAAGCGAGACCGAGCCTGAGCTCGATCATGACTCGTCGACCAACGCCCTCATCAGGCGCTACCGCAGCCTGAAGATCTGACAGCACAGCCGCGAGCACGAGGAGAACAAGCAATGCCAACCGACAGGCCCATGCAGCTCGGCATGATCGGACTCGGACGGATGGGCGCCAACCTGGTCCGCCGGCTGATGCGCGACGGCCACCGCTGCATCGTCTACGACCACACCCCCGCTCACGTGAAGCAGCTCGAGGACGAGGGCGCCACCGGCTCGACGTCCCTGGAGGACTTCGTCTCGAAGCTGGAGAAGCCGAGGGCCGCGTGGCTGATGCTCCCGGCCGCGGTCACCGGCGACACCCTGGACCGGCTGGCCGAGCTGCTCGACCCCGGTGACATCGTGATCGACGGCGGCAACTCCTACTACCGAGACGACATCGCCCGCGCCCAGCAGCTCGCCACCGAGCAGATCCACTACCTGGACTGCGGGACCTCGGGCGGCGTGTTCGGCCTGGAACGCGGTTACTGCCTCATGATCGGCGGCGAGGACGAGCCGTTCGAGCACCTGGACCCGATCTTCAAGACCATCTCCCCCGGCAGCGGCACCGCGGAGCCGACGCCCGGCCGGACCCGGCCGGGGACCGCTGTGCACGGGTACCTGCACTGCGGGCCGAACGGGGCGGGACATTTCACCAAGATGGTGCATAACGGCATCGAATACGGCATGATGGCCGCCATCGCCGAGGGCCTGTCGATCATCGAGCACGCCGACGTCGGCAAGCAGGACCAGGAGGCGGCCGATGCGGAGACGACGCCGCTGCGGGACCCCGAGTTCTACCAGTACGACATCGACGTGGCCGAGGTCGCCGAGGTATGGCGGCGCGGCTCGGTGATCAGCTCGTGGCTGATGGACCTGACCGCCGATGCGCTCGCGCGCTCCCCTGAGCTCGACGATTTCGCCGGCCGCGTCTCGGACTCCGGGGAAGGCCGCTGGACGGTCCTCGCCGCGGTGGATGAGGGCGTCCCCGCGCCGGTCATCACCTCGGCGCTCATCCAGCGGTTCGAGTCGCGCGGGCTGGGCGAGTTCACGGCCAAGGTGCTGTCGGCCATGCGCAACGAGTTCGGCGGCCACGCGGAGAAGAAGGGCTAGCGGATCACTGGTGAGTCCAGCAGCAAAGTCCGGCGCGGCGAAGGAAAGCCCGGCGAAATCGCGCAAGGGCAAGGCCAAGGCCGCCGCCGGCCAGACGGGTTCCGCCAAGGCGGCTGCCGGTTCCGGCAAGGCTGATGCCGGCAGCCCCAGTTCCGGCAAGGCTGATGCCGGCAAGTCCGGCCCCGGCAGGGCCCGCGCCGCGGAGTCCGGCGCGGCGGTCACCGGGGCGGCGAAGCTCCGGCCGGCGACCAGGCGCCAGCGCATGGCGGTCGACCCGCCGGACGATCATGTGATCGTCTTGTTCGGCGCCACCGGGGACCTGGCCCGGCGCAAGCTGCTGCCTGGCCTGTTCCATCTGGCCAAGGCCGGGCTGTTGCCGAAGAAGTACCAGATCATCGGCTCAGCGCCGGCCCAGTTCGCGCTCAGCGACGAGGATTTCCGCCAGCGCGCGAAGGACGCCGTCCGCGAGTTCGGCTCGTCCAAGCCGACGGGCGCGGCCTGGCGGGCTTTCGAGGGCGCGCTGCATTTCGGCGCCGCCGATCCCGCCGGCCCGGCTCCGCTGGTCGCCGCGGTGCAAGCGGCGGAGAAGGAGATCGGCGGGACACCCCGGCGCATCTTCCACCTGGCGGTTCCCCCGTCCGCGTTCGGATCCGTGGTGGGGATGCTCGGCGACACCGGACTGGCGGAGAACGCCCGGGTGATCATCGAGAAGCCGTTCGGCACGGACCTGGCCTCGGCGCAGGAGCTCAACAAGACCGTGCACGCGGTGTTCGACGAGTCCCAGGTGTTCCGCATCGATCATTTCCTCGGCAAGGAATCGGTCGACAACATCCTGGCGCTGCGCTTCGCCAACGGCCTGCTCGAGCCGATCTGGCATCGCGACCACATCAGCCACGTGCAGATCGACGTGCCCGAGACGATCGGCATCGAGGGCCGCGCCCAGTTCTTCGAGGGCACCGGCACCTTCAAGGACATGATCGTGACGCACCTGTTCCAGGTCCTCGGCTTCGTGGCGATGGAGCCGCCGACCTCGCTGAGCGCCAAGTCCCTGCGCGACGAGAAGGGCAAAGTCTTCGACGCGCTGCAGCCCATTGACCCCGGCCACGTCATACGCGGCCAGTACCGGGGGTATCGCGCCGAGCCCGGCGTCGCCGCCGCGTCCGAGACCGACACGTTCACCGCCCTGCGCGTCGAGGTGGACAACTGGCGCTGGGCGGGGGTCCCGTTCTACCTGCGCTCGGGGAAGTCGCTCGGGCAGCGCCGCCAGGTGATCACGGTGTGCCTGCGCGAGCCCACCCTGCGGATGTTTCCCCTCGACGCCAGGGCCAGCAGGGACGGCCGCGGCAACCAGTTAGTGATCGACTTTGACGACCCGGGGTGGATCGCCACGCGCTTCCTGGCCAAGGAGCCCGGCCCGGCCATGCGCCTCGGCGAGGCCGAGATGATCTTCCGCTACCAGGATTCCTTCCAGCGGGCGCATGAGCTTGAAGGCTACGAGCGGCTGATTCTGGATGCCATGCTGGGAGATCAGTCGCTGTTCACCCGGTCCGACGGGATCGAGCGGCTGTGGGAGGTCTCGGCCCCGCTGCTGGCGAGCCCGCCGCCGGTGGAGCTTTACTCCCCGGGCTCCTGGGGGCCAGACTCCATCCACCGGCTGATCGCGCCGCACCGCTGGTACCTGCCGGACGGCCATTGACGGGCGCCCCGCAGGCCGGTTACGGGACACTGGTTCCGCTCGCACCGGCGACCAGTCGATACTAGATCAGGCTCCAGCCGCGGCAGCGAGGCCCGGCGATGCAATCTGTCGTTGCCCGGCATGGCCGCGAATACGCGAAGTTGACGGAAAACGTGCTCAAGCGGGCTGCCCGAGAGGGGAGATTTGGGATATGGGATTCGACTTGCCCGGCCTGCTGGCCGGCCACCACGGGCAGGGCTACGAACTGCACGCCCGGTACCTCAACCCCCAGCTGCCCCGCATGCTGCATGCCATCGGCTTCGACAAGGTGTACGAGCGGGCCGAGGGCGCGTACCTGTATGACAGCGACGGAGTGCGGTACGCCGACTTCCTGGCTGGCTTCGGCGTCTTCGGCGTCGGGCACAACCACCCGGTGGTTCGCAAGGCGCTGCATGACATGCTCGACGCGGACCTGGCCAGCCTGGTGCAGTTCGACTGCGCACTTCTGCCCGGCCTGCTCGCCAAGCAGCTTCTCGCCCGGGCGCCCGGAATGGACCGGGTCTATTTCTGCAACGGCGGGACCGAGGCGGTCGAGACGGCGCTGAAGTTCGCCCGGTTCGCGACCGGGCGGCCCCGGATCCTGTACTGCGATCATGGCTATCACGGGCTCACGGCCGGGTCGCTCTCGGTGAACGGGTCGGCCGAGTTCCGCCGCGGTTTCGGCCCGCTGCTGCCCGACGCCGCCATCCCCTTCGGCGACCTCGACGCGCTGCGCGCCGAGCTGCGCAAGGGCGACGTCGCGGCCCTGATCGTGGAGCCCATCCAGGGCAAGGGCGTCAACGTCGCGCCGGGGGGCTTCCTCCCCGCTGCCCGTCAGTTGCTGCACGACCGCGGCTCCCTGCTGATCTGCGATGAGGTGCAGACGGGTCTCGGGCGAACCGGGCGGTTCTTCGGCTACCAGCACGACGACGTGGAGCCCGACATCGTCACCGTCGCCAAGGCGCTGTCAGGCGGTTACGTCCCGGTCGGCGCGACCCTGGCCAAGGGCTGGATCTTCGAGAAGATCTACTCCTCCATGGACCGGGTGCTCGTGCACGACTCGACTTTCGGGTCGAACGCCGCCGCCATGGCCGCGGGACTGGCGTCGCTGGCCGTCATTGAGGACGAGCGGCTGGTCAGCAACGCCGAGCGAAACGGCGCGGCGCTGATGGACGCGCTGCGCGAGATGGTCGAGGAGTACGAGCTGCTCGCCGAGGTGCGCGGCCGCGGTCTTATGATCGGCCTGGAGTTCGGCAAGCCGCGCTCGCTGAAGCTGCGGACCGGCTGGAACGTGCTCCAGGCGGCCAGGACCGGGCTGTTCGCGCAGATGGTGGTCGTCGCCCTGTTCCAGCGCCACCACATCCTCACTCAGGTCGCCGGCGACCACATGGAGGTCATCAAGCTGCTGCCGCCGCTGACGATCGGCGAGGCGGAAGTGGCCATGTTCCGGGACGCGTTCGCCGAGGTGATGACCGACGCTCACCGGGGCAGTGGCCTGATGTGGGACTTCGGCCGCTCGCTGGTCAAGCAGGCGGTGACCCGCTGACCGGGCCGACGTCGGTCCCGGCCGCCGGGGCCGCCTTGTCCTGCGCACCGGCGGCTCGGTCCAGGGCGATCAGCTGGTAGCACAGCTGGACGAGGACCAGGCCGATCGCGGCCTGGACCACCGCGCCGCCGAGGCCCCGAATCGCCAGAGCGGTCAGGATCGGCGCGGGGCCGCCGGGGTGGCCGTCGACGCTCTCCAGCCCGCCGGCGAGAATCAGCGGCACCGTCGCCAGCAGCGCCACCGGCCAGAAGTGCTGCCAGACCAGCCGGGCGGAGCGCCGCAGCGCTGACAGCACCCGCCGGTCCTCGATCTCGATGACCGGGCCGGTGACGGCCAGCAGGTTCAGCAGGATCAGGCCGGGGATGACCAGCGCGACCAGCCCCAGCACGACCAGCAGCACCACCAGCAGGTCCGCCCCGATCAGGCGCCACCACGGCAGGCTCCGTGCGACCTGCGCCGGGGCGGTGTCTGCCTTCCCCCCTTTTCGCGTGCCGTCTGCGCGCCTGCGGTGCGGCTGCGCGCTGGCGCGCTGCAGGCCGGCGTGCTGCGTGCTGACGAGCCGGCAGAGGAAGCCGGACAGGAAGACCTCCCCGAGAAGGCTCACGCTCGTGGCGCTGAAGCTGGTAAGCAGTGCCACCGAGATGTTGGTCCGGTCGGCGAGGTCGCTGACCACGATCTCCATTCCCGCCGTCGTGAGGCTCACCGCGACCGAGACGGCGATAACGGACCACAGGTGCTGCCGGCCGGTCCGAGCCGCGGCCGCGATGACCGCCAGAATGGGCAGCGACGGCCCGGCGGGCTTGGATTCCGCCTCAGATCCCGCCTGGCGCTGCTGACGGCGTGAGATCATTGCGCCACGCTACGCGAGAAAGCCGCCGCTGGTCAGCAGCAGGTTCCCGGTTCCCGCTGTGTCCGCATCAGCCTGACCGGATATTCGCGCCGAAGTCTGCGGCGCCCGGCAGCAGCGGGGCGAGAGGCAGAAAGTCCCCTCTCCTGCCGACTATCGGCTCTGTTCGCCGCGGCCGGCCGGGCCGACGCTGGGGGGTGGCGGCGTCCCCGCAGCGTCCTAGCGGCTCGGCGCGGATCCTGTTTCCGCGCATTCCCAATCCGTGGAGAGGCTGACCAGCCGTGCGTGAAGCGCGTAAGACACTGACTCGCTACACCATCGAGGCCGAGCACCGGCATCCCGGCTCGACCGGCGAGTTCTCCGGCCTGCTCAACGCGGTCGCCACGGCCGTCAAGATCATCAGCAATCAGGTAAGCCGCGGCGCCCTGACCGGCGCGCCGGTGCCCGGCGCGCCCGGCGGACAGCACACGGCAGCCCGGCCGCTCGACGTCATCAGCAACGAGGTAATGCTCGGCGAGACGGAGTGGACCGGGCACCTCGCCGCAGCGGCGTCCGGGTCGATGACCGGCATCACCCCGGTCGCGGCCACGGAGCTCCGCGGCAAGTACCTGCTGGTCTTCGACCCGCTGGAAGGCTCGGGGGACATTGACGCCAACATGGCGGTCGGCACCATCTTCTCGATCCTGCGCCGCCCTCATCCGGCCGCGGAGCCGTCGGCCGCGGAGCCGTCGGCCGCGGATTTCCTGCAGCCGGGCACCGCGCAGGTCTGCGCGGGCTTCGCTCTCTACGGGCCGTCCACGATGCTGGTCCTCACCACCGGCGAGGGAGTGGACGGGTTCACCCTCGACCGCGACATCGGGGCGTTCGTCCTCACACACCCGCAGCTGCGGATCCCCGAGGACTGCGACGAGTTCGCGATCAACGCCTCCAACGAGCGGTTCTGGGAGCCGCCCGTGCGGCGCTACATCCAGGAGTGCCTGGCCGGCGGGACCGGCCCGCGCGGCCGGGACTTCAGCATGCGCTGGATTGCCTCACTGGCCGCGGACACCTACCGGATCCTCACCAGGGGAGGGGTTTTCCTCTACCCCAGGGACACCAAGGAACCCGCCACGCCGGGGCGGCTGCGGCTGATCTACGAGTGCAATCCGGTCTCCTTCATCGTCGAGCAGGCCGGCGGGATCGCCAGTACCGGCCGGGAGCGCGTCCTGGAAGTGCCGCCCGCGGACCTGCATCAGCAGGTACCGCTGATCTTCGGCTCCTGCGGCGAAGTGCAGCGGATCGAGCGCTACCACCGCGAGTACGCCAGCGGGCACGAGCAGGGCTTTGACGACTCGCTGTTCAACAGCCGCTCGCTGTTCCGGATCCCCTGACCGAAGGAGGGCAAATGTCAGCCAAGCATCCCATCGTCGTGATCACTGGCTCGTCAGGCGCGGGCACGACGTCGGTGACGAGGACCTTCCAGCACATTTTCCTCCGCGAGCAGATCAAGGCGACGATCGTGGAAGGCGACTCGTTTCACCGGTATGACCGGGAGGAGATGAAGGTCGCGACGGCGCAGGCCGAGAAGGAGGGCAACCGGCACTTCTGCCATTTCTCGCCGGAGGCGAACCTGCTCCAGGAACTCGAGACACTGTTCCGCGACTACGGCGAGACCGGCCACGGCCAGACCCGCAAGTACCTGCATGACGCGCACGAGGCGGCGCCCTACGGCCAGCCGCCCGGCACCTTCACGCCCTGGGCCGACGTCGACGGCGACAGCGATCTGCTCTATTACGAGGGCCTGCACGGCGCCGCCGTCACTGACAAGGCCGACGTGGCCCAGCACGCCGACCTCCTGGTGGGGGTCGTCCCGATCATCAACCTGGAGTGGATCCAGAAACTGCACCGGGACAAGACTGCCCGCGGCTACAGCAGCGAGGCTGTGGTCGACACGATTCTGAGCCGCATGCCCGACTACGTGAACTACATCTGCCCGCAGTTCTCCCGGACGCACGTGAACTTCCAGCGGGTGCCGACGGTGGATACCTCGAATCCGTTCATCGCCCGTTACATCCCCAGCGCCGACGAGAGCTTCGTCGTGATCAGGTTCGCCAACCCGCGCGGCATCGACTTCCCTTACCTGCTGTCCATGCTGCACGACTCGTTCATGTCGCGGCCGAACATCATCGTCGTGCCGGGCGGCAAGATGGAGCTGGCCATGCAGCTGATCTTCACCCCGCTCATCCTGCGGCTGATGAACATCCGCCGCCGCACCTGATCCGCCCTCGCTGCCGCCACGCTCGCCCTCGGCCTGACGGCTACCGCGGCCTCGGCCAGCGCGTTATCGCGCGCCGCACGCCGCGCCGTCACCCTCGGCCCCGCCGCGGACCGCCGGCCCGGCGACCCGCCCGGGCCTGGCTGCGGCTTCACCAAGGCCGTGCCGTTCGACCGGTACAAGGGCATGCCTGACCGGCGCCACCTACCCTGCGGGCACCGTGGCCATGGCGAACGCCGGGCCCAACACCAACGGCAGCCAGTTCTTCTTCGTCTGGAAGAACACCACGCACGCTCCCGATTACACCCGTTCGCCCGGGTGATCGCGGGCACGAGCGTCCTGCGCGAGATCGCCGCCGCCGGCGACGACAGCCAGAACGGGCCCGGCGACGGTTACCCGCACTGTTACGTCGCGTTCCGGCACATCCAGATCGTCTTGCAGCACTAGCGCGGGCCGTTGCCGAGGCGGGCCGCGGAAAGGCCGCCCGCCGCGGCGAGGGCCGGCACACCGCGGCCGCAGGTCTGGTCACCCGACTGCCGTGGCCGGTAGATTCGGGATAGTGAAACTGCTACTTGAGCTACTCGTCTGCTTCCTGCATCCGATCGCCGTCATTCTGATGTGGATCGACCTGGCGACCCGCTCCGATATCGGCAGCGGGGCGAAGGTGGCCTGGGCTCTCCTCGGCCTTATCCCGTTCGTGCCGTTCCTCTACGTACTCACCGGCGGCGACCTGTGGTGAGGTCGCCTGGCTCGGCGTCAGGCAGGGCAGGCGAGAACACCCACAGCACCTGAGCCGGGCCGGCTGACCGGCCTGCTCGGAACGCGTGCTGGGTGCTCGCCGGGAAAGTGAAGGCATCGCCCTCACCGAGGGTGGTGAGCTGGCCCGCCACGCTGATCTCCAGCCGCCCGGCCAGGACGAACACGAACTCCACGTCCGCGGGCAGCGAGTAGGGCTCATTCCCGCTGCCTCCGCCGGGACTGATCTCGCTCAAGATGGCCTGCACGCGCTTCTCCCCCGACGGCGTCAGGAGATACTCGCAGATCTCGCGGCCGCCGAAGTTGATGGGCGGGTAGGCTCCGCGCCGGACCACCTCTCCCTTGGACGGCTGGAACAGCGAGCCGACGGAGACGCCGAGGGCCTCGCAGAGCCTGATCAGCGAGGCCACCGACACGTTGGCCAGGTCGCGCTCCAGCTTCGAGACGAAGCCCTTGGTCAGGCCGCTCTGCTCGGCGACCTTAGCCATGGTCATCCGCGCCGCCTGCCGCGCCGCCTTCAGCTGCGCGCCGATATGCCTGGCGTCAGGCTCCGCGGCACCGGCCTGCATTCGGGGTTGCCGCACTTGCGCCGCACCTTGACCCATCGCAGGTCCACCGGATCGGCCGCCCGGCGCACATCCCGCGGGCCGGGCCAGCACCGTCTCATGCACCCGGCCGGAGATCATGCCGCAAGCCGGGCACGCCGCCGCAGCCGGGTAATCGGTGACCGCCCGTACTTCCAGCGCGCCGCCCGGCCCGCCTTGCACGTCGGTGACCCGCAGGCCTTCCGCCCCGGACAGCGCAGACGCCGTATCCTCGAACACGATGCCCGCGGCTTCCTGGTGATCGTGAAGTCTGTTGCAGGACCCGGGAGCGTCGGAGCTGGGGGCTCCCAGGCCACGGCGGCACGCCCGTAACCTCGCAGATCACGCGAACCGGGCACGACCGCCGATCACGCTCAGCAACGCCGGGAATTAACCCTAAGCCGTCAGCCGGTACCAGCGTCCGGATCAGATCCGGCGATCCGGCAGATGTCCCGGTTTCCGGGGCAATGGCACCGGGAGGCCCGGACCATTTCGCGGTGCCTCAGCGGGCCAGCAGGGGGATGAGGACCTGGGCGTCGGGGGTACCCCAGCCGGTGACCGGGTCCCAGCCGGGTCCGGTCTGGTAGCCGGTGATCGTGACCCCGTTGAGGACCACCGTGTTGTTGCCGGTGGTGATGTCGTGGAACGCCTTGCGGTATAGCGGGCCGCGGGCGATCCGGTAGATGGCGGGGTTGACGAAGCCGAGCGGGCGGCCGGCCTGCTGGTCGGCCAGGGCGATCAGGCCGGCCCAGAACGGCGCGCCGGCGCTGGTGCCGCCGGCCCCGATGAGCTCGTAGCTGCCGCCTGGCGCGCTGAACGCGAGCGCCATGCCGGTAGAACCTTCAGCGTCGGCAGCCACGTCAGGCACGCCGCGGGTGGCGCCGATGCCGGGCACGCCGTCCTGGTAGGCGGGCCGGGCGAACAGGTGGCTGAACCCGCCACCCGACCCGCTGGACGGGGTGTTCCAGGTGGTCTCGCTGATGTACGCGCCGGTAACGGGGTTCGCGGTCAGGCTGGTGCCGCCCACCTCGAGCACGAGCGGATCGGAAGAGGGCAGGATGACCTCCTTGACCGGCGTGGACGAGCCGTTGCCGAGCACGCCCTCGTCTTCCGACCCGGCGGCGACGGTGACATGGCGGGCGGCGGCGTATTCCAGCGCCGAGTTCATGGTCGCCACCTCCGCGCTGGTCCAGGAGTCTTCACCCAGGCTGAAGTCCTGACCCATGCCGCTTTGGGAGATCACCTCTGCGGAGCGGACGGCGATCCGCACATACGTGGCGAACGTGGCGGCGAATTTCGCCGGGGTGCTTACGTCCGCCGGGTCGACCAGAATCTCACGGGTGGTGGCGTCCGGGGCGACGGCGTGCACCAGCTCGGTGTCCTCCACCTCCTCCTCGCTGGCCAGCCACGGCGAGGCGGACGGCCCCGCCAAGGTCGTGGTGACCTGGATCCGTGCCGGGGGCAGTCCGAACCGGCGGTCGAAGTCCGCCACGTCCTGCCGGATGTCGGTGACCGCCGGGGTTTGCGCCGGTCCGGTTTCGGCCTCCTCGGGCAGCGCCACCGTGACGCCGCGGCCGTCTATCCCGCGATCTAGGGCGTGTCCCGCGGATCATCATGGGACCGGGTCGCGTAGCCAGATGCTGATCGAGGCGACGTCGATGGTGCCCTGGTAGATCCGCTCGCGTTTGTCGTATCGGGTGGCGACGGCGCGGAACTG
>JBKQMG010000029.1:0-20819 GCA_052146815.1 Streptosporangiaceae bacterium
AGGCTCGGACAGGAAGATGGTGCACCAGTGAGCGGCGCCCGCGGGCTGGGCTGGGGCCTGATCACCGACGTCCTGGACGTGCTGGAAAAACACGGCTACCACTGCGCGGATGACCAGCACACCGGCCGCGCGATCGGGCTGCTCGGCGACCTGGCCCGCATCTACGACGGCACGCAGGAAACACCATCCGGCCCATATACTGCCCGGCCGCAGGCCACCTCCGAGATGGCGGCAGCACCCGCCGGGAAAGCCGCCGCCCAAGACGCCGGAGCCGTGGCCGCCGCAGAGGCCAGGACCATTCTGGCCGCGCTGGACGAGGCGGCCGATCACAACCGCGACCGGGCCGCGAACTGCGGCGACTGCGCCGACCAGTCCTGCGGCGCCTGCCAGTTCCGCCTCGCGGCAGCCCGCGATTACGACCGCGCCGCCGCCCGCCTGATCACCGCCCAGGACGCCAGCAAGCCCGCCGAGCCGGTCCCGCGGCCCGAGGCCGCCGACCTGCCGGGCGTCGGCATCCGGCCGCAGCCACTCGCAGAAATGGAGGCCGGTCAGTGACCGGCGGGACCGGCCGGCCGCCCGCCGCCGGCCGCCAGGGCCGCCAGGCCACCAGGCACACACCCCGGCCCGGCGCCCGGCGGCCGTGCACGCCAACGACAGCCCGGCAACCAGCGCGGCGCGCCACGTCGGCTGTGTGGCGCCAGGACCGCACCCCGCAAGCGAGAGGACAAGGCCGTCATGAACCAGCCCGACAACCGCGACGCAAATCCCGCCACGGAGGCCAGACCCGCCAGGCAAGCGGGGACGACATGGGCCCGTGAGCAGCTGCGCGACCGGATCCAGCGCAGCGCAACCGCCCTCGCCGAGGCCCTGCAGGCAGCAGACCCGCAGAACCGGCCGCCAGAGGCAGAACTGGAGGCCGAACCGTGACCACCCCAGCAGACCGCCCAGCCAGGCAGGCCCAGGCCGGTGGGCACGGGCCGTCGATCGAAGCGGAACTGCGGGCTGGCGAGCCCGCGCAAGCTGTCCGGTCAGCGGGCTGCACCTGCCAGGCCAGCCCCGGTGCGCCCTGCGGGCCGTCCGGCCACCACCCGGCCCGCTACCTCAATGCTGAGCGCGCCGGCGCCATCACCAGGGCATCCCTGGCGGAGGTCATCGCGGGCCTGGATGTCATCGCCCCGCACGTGCTGATCCAGCCGCCGGGGGAGCGGGCCGCACGCGCCGAAGTCAGCCCGCGCGAAGCGCGGGAACTGGAGATCAGCAATCCCCGCGATCTGAGCGGCCCGCAGCCCGCGGCCGGCCCGGTGCCCATGACCGGGGCTGCCGCACGGACGGCGGAACCAGGGCGATTGCCCACACGGGCAAGCGGCTGGGAAGCCGAGATCGGCTGAGGAAAGGCAGGACGCCGATGATCGAAGCAGTGGCACGCCGGTGGCCCGGGAGCATGCCCGGCGGCCTGACCGCGTGCGCAGCAAGGTTCCAGCAAAGATTCTCCGACCGCGTCCATGCCGGCGGGGACGCCCTCGCCCGTGAGCACGGGTGGGCGATCACTGCGGCCACGGGGCGGCTGGGGTTCGGCGCCCGCGTCTACCGGGACCCGCGATTCGGGCCCCGGGCCACCGCGGCGGCCCGGCCCGGAGGGCCGTCGCCTGAGCCCGGCCTGGGGCGGCCGCGATGACCGCGCACCGCATCTGGATCTCTAGGAGCCAGCAGCTCGAAGACGAGATCTGGGCCGACTCCCAGCACTGCCAGGACGCCATCACCGACTTGCTCCAGCCCGGGTCACCGGACACCGAAGCCCGTTACGGCGCTGTGCCCGGCGGCGCGGAGACCAGCGCCGACACCTGGTGCGGGTCCTGCGGCGCCTTCATGTGGCACGGCAGTGACTGCGGCTGCCCGGACAAGACAGCAGACCGCGACCCGCTCGCCGCACCGCCATACTCGGCCCAGTGCCCTGAGTGCGGCGACCCGGCGCTCCGTCAGCCCCCGACTGATCTGGTGCCCTGGGAAGCGCACGGCCTCGAACGCCCCCGCTGGTCACACTCCGACAGGTCAGCCCTGTGCCCGGTCATCGGCCCCGACGGCCCCGCCGTACATCACCGGTACAGGAGCATCGGGTCTGACCTATCCCGTCATCATCTCGGACGTTACCGAGCGCGCCCGGCGCGCGGTGGGCCAGTGGCCAACTCCCGAGAGCCTGGTCAACCAGGTGGTAGACGGCCTCAGCGAGGCAGCCGCACACGAGCCGGAGCCCGGGAAGAAGCGGGCGCTCCGGGAAGCCGCAAGCGTACTGGGCGATACGGCCAAGGATGTGGTGACCGAGATCGCGGCGAAGATCATCGTGCATGCTGGCGGGATGGGCTGAGGCGCGTACCGGAAGGCCTGTGGGGTTCCAGAACTCGGCCACCGGTCTTGACCTGGGCTTCTACCCGGCCCGCTCGTATTCGCTGATGAGGCCGCCGAGAACGGGTCGGCGCTTGATCCGCTCGTGGGAGAGGTCGGCGACGGGGCGGTCGGGCCGGGGTGGGCGGAGTTCGCGGCTGCGGTGGGGGCGTCGTCCGTTGTAGTGGGCCGCGTAGGCGGCCAGGACAGCCCGCAGATGTCGTTCGCCGAAGATCAGCAGCCGGTCGGTGACCTCGGTCCGGGCGGTGAGCACGAACCGTTCGGCATAGGCGTGCGCCCGGGGGCTTCGGGGCCGGGATCTTCACTGCCTCGATACCCGCACCGGCCAGGAGCGCGTCGAAGGATCCGGTGAACTGCCCGGCCCGGTCGCGGGCCGGCACCGACTGGGGCCTCGCCCAGATCGACCTCGCGCGAGAGGACTACCAGGCAGCCTTCCCCGGCTGGTGGAGTCATTCCAGATCAACGGCCACCTGCAGCACCCGGCGGGATCGCCGTCGTGGGCCGCAGCGCTACTTCACCGACGCACCGTTCGTCGGAGGCGCCAAGACTTGTGTGCTGACCAAGATGTGGGGCCGCGGCACCGAGCCCACGCTTACGGGCCTGCGAGACGCGTTCACCGAACCAGAGTGAGCTTCCGAGCCGAAGACTGACCATGCGCCGGCATCGTCCGGGTAGCCCTTCCGCATCGCGGTACAGATTGATTTGATATGGGCGGGCCGTTACACAGGCGCATGGACTGGTGGACGCGCGTCGATCGGCGGCAGTGGGCGCGATCCTGGACTGCAGCCGCCCCGGCGCACTCGACCGCCATCGCCAACCTGAGTGCTGGCGGATGAGGCGAAACTGCGAAAAACTTGGGCACGTATTGGGCACAGATGGCCGCCGCGAGCCGGTAACGGCCGGTACCAGCCGGACACTCCGCAGCCGCCGCACCTAACTTGAGCATGAAGCCTGCGACGGGAGCTTCCCAGGTCAGAACGTGTATGCACACGTCAGGACCACTGCCGGCTAGCATGCCCGCAGTCACCCGCCGGTGTAGCTCAGTTGGCAGAGCAGCCGTCTTGTAAACGGCAGGTCAGCGGTTCGACTCCGCTCACCGGCTCTACACCACTGCCATAATTCGAACTTCTGCTCGGTGCTGTGCGTCGAAGCGACGCCGATCAGACAGCGCACGGACGCCGTAGCGCAGGCTTTGCTCAGCCGGAGATAATCTCTGCCGTGTGCAGAGACGGCTGTCCGGGCCACCACAACCGGGGCCCGCCTGGCCAGGAATTGCACGGTGACGAATCCACAGCGCTAGCCCCGCCCCGGAGTGCCTGGACGCCGACAGCCGCCGGGCGGAGCAAGCATGCGTGAGGCCCCAGCGTTGAAATTACAGTCCCGGCATGAGCGCGGCGACGGCCCTTCGGATGGGTACGAGATCGACGTCGGCAGCGATTGATGCTTCACCGGGCAGCTCGTTCAGGAGTTCTTCGACGTCGAAGAGGGCACGGACGAGTCGCGGGGACGCCGTGCGGCCGAGGAGTTCACGGGCGATGTCGGCTGCCGGTGCGAGCTGGCACCGCTGGCTCAGGAAAAGCGGCCAGGCGTTCGTGCGCCGTGTGAAAGAGGGTGTCGTAGTACCGGGCCGATGCCTCCGGGAGCCTGTCGGCTTCGGCGATGCCCAGACGGCAGGTTCGCAGCGCGGGCTCCGCCACGTGAGCCCATACATCGGGACCAGGCAGCCCCTGGGTCAACCAAAATGCCTGACGCAGAGCTCGTTCCCTTCGGGATCGGCCAGCACGGTCCAGTAATGCGTCTGAAAGTTCACCCGCCACACGATCCGTGCACTCAGTTGGACGTTTCGATTGTTGGGCTCGGGGCCGGCGGTCAACTGCGGTCTTCTGGCCACCGCACGTGAGGCAGGTGGTATGGCAGGGCCACCTCGAGGATGGCCACGAGCACCACGAAAACCGGCGCGACAACACTGAACAAGGCCAGCGCATCCGTCCAGCGGCGGTTCTGCCGGCCAGGCCTCAGTGCTCGGAGAAGGCGCATCCCCAGCGCACTTCTGATCACATCTGCGGTCTCCCGCAGGCCGGGCCGCCGCTGGCCCTTCCGCGCGCCCGCCATCAGCACGGCGACCATCTCATCTTCTTGCTCGCGCCGGAACTCCCGCGGATACCAGGCCAGCAACCGCCGGTACCGCCGCTCCAGGGCCGCCGACTCGGTCACGTCGTTCCTCCGGCCGGGTGCAGCCGCGACAGCGCGGCAACGGCGTTGGCTTGCAGCCGTGCCGCTTCGGCGGCCAGCAGATCCGAGCCCTTGGGCGTCAGCCGGTAGTACCGGCGCAGCCGGCTCGCCACGATTTCTTCTCCGTCCACCGCGATCAGCTCATCCGTGCGCAGCCGCGGCCCGATGGCCGCGGATCGGCTGCTGCCGGCCGGGTAGGGGAAGACTCACTACGACAGCAGAAAGGCGGTGCGTCCCACCGATGCCCGAAACCAGCAGGCCGCCCGTGATCATCGTTGGTGCCGGGATGGCCGGCCTGGCCTGTGCCCTCGACCTGGCGGCGGCAGGAGTGCCGGTGCAGATCATGGAGGCAGGGGACGGTGTCGGCGGCCGGATGCGGACCGACCGGCAGGGTGCTTTCCTGCTGGATCGCGGCTTCCAGGTGTTCAACACCTCCTACCCGCAGGTGCAGCGCAGGATTGATCTTCGCGCCCTCCAGCTGCGGGCGTTTACCCCTGGCGTCCTCCTGCACACCGGAGCCCGGCGCCTGCGGTTCGCCGATCCGACGCGTAATCCGGGCAAGCTCACCGACCTCCTGCTCGGCAGGCTCGCTCGCCCCGCCGACTTGGTCGCCCTGGCCGCGCTCAGCGCGAGCGACCTGCTGCTCCCGGCTAGCAAGATCATCGGACAGCCGGATCGCACCACGCTGGCGGCGCTTGCGGAGGCAGGGATCTCCGCGGAGCTGACCGAGCTTTTCTTCCGCCCGTTCCTGGCCGGGGTATTTCTGGAGGACGAGCTGGAGACTTCCGGCCGGTTCTTTCACCTGGTCTGGCGCAGCATGCTGCGCGGCACTCTCACGCTGCCCAGGCGTGGCATCCAGGCGGTACCTGAGCAGCTCGCCGCGGCGCTGGCGCCGCGGACCATCCGGCTGAACGCGTCGGTCAGCGCTCTCACCGACGACGGCATCGCGCTGGCAGACGGCACCGAGGTCGCCGCCCGCGCCGTCGTGGTCGCGACCGGCGCGGCCGCCGCGCAGTCCCTGCTGCCCGGCCTGGACGTGCCCGGTACCCGCACTGTCACCACGCTCTACCACGCGGCACCGGCCTCGCCGCTGGCCGAGCCGACGCTTCTGGTCGACACCGGGCTCAAGGTCCTGCACACCAGCGTGCTCACCGAGGTGACACCCGGCTACGGCGGCGACGGGCGCGCGCTGGTCTCGACCTCGGTCCTCGGCGCCGTCGCCCGGGAGCCCGATGTCCGGGCGCGGCTCGCCGAGCTCTACCAGGCCGACACCGTGGGCTGGGAGCACCTCGGCACGTATCCGGTGCAGGGCGCGCTGCCCGACATGACCGCCCCGCATCCGCTCAGCCGGCCCTGCCGCATCGCACCTCGCCGTTACGTCTGCGGTGATCACCGGGCCACGGGCTCGGTCCAGGGCGCCCTGGCGTCGGGTACCCGTGCCGCCCGCGAACTGCTCGCCGAAGCAGGGGCGGCCTATTAGCAAGCGGCCTGGCTGCGCGGCCTAGGCGGGCGACGGGGCGGCTCCGCCGGCCCGCTTGCGCTGCTGCTCCTCGCGCACCTCGGCGGCCCGGACGAGGGAGCATCGCTCGCACCGGCAGCCCCAGTTCCGGTACCCGGACGCGGTGCCGTGCGGCACTTCGGCGAATGGGCGGTCCTGCAGGGACTCCGCCCACGCGCGCCGGGCAGCGCTGGCCGCGGTCCGGCATAGCTCGCACCGGCAGCCGTAATTGTTGTAGGCGGAAGCCGTGCCGTGCTTGTGGCCGCCGCCGCGGATGCCGCTAGCCATCCTGGGCCCCCTGGCGCGGGGCCCGGCAGGCGAGGACGCCGGGCCTGCGGGCGGGAGAAGGTCTCCGGTACATATGCCGCTTCCTCGTCTTCGTGTATATATGACGCTTTAGACCACGATTCGGTGCACTGAAAGGGCCGAAGGTCACCGGCGGCCTCGCCGGCAGGTCACGGGCCATGGTCAGCGCCGGCGGCGACCGGTCGGCCAGCAGGGGCGCCGGTACCTGCCGCCGCGCGGCCCGCGCAGCGCGCCGGTAGACAGTGAGGGATATGGTCCCGTTTGCGTCTTAAGCCGAACCGTGCCCGCACTTCATGGCGCGGGCTAATCTTTGACCAGCGTGCAGGAGCGCCCGAGCGGAGGAACGCGTGCAGTATCAGGTGTCGAGGGTGCTCGCCGGCCCGTTGCTGCGGCTGCTGGTGCGCACGCAGGTCACCGGCGCCGAGCACATCCCGGCCGCAGGCGGGGCAATTCTCGCCTCCAACCATCTGTCGGTGGTGGATTCCATCTACCTGCCGCTGATGGTGGAGCGGCCCGTGACCTTCGCGGCCAAATCGGAGTACTTCACCGGGACCCGGCTGCGCGATCGCGCGGTCGCCGCCTACCTGCGCGCCACCAACCAGCTATCGGTGGACCGCACCGGGGCGCGAGCGGCGCAGGACATGCTCGAGGCGGCGCTCGCGCTGCTGCGCCGCGGGGAGCTTTTCGGCATCTACCCCGAAGGCACCCGGTCGCCCGACGGGCGCCTTTACCGCGGCCGGACCGGCATTGGCTGGCTGGCGCTGCACTCCGGCGTACCGGTGATACCCGTCGCGATGATCGGCACCCAGCGGGTGCTGCCGCCCGGACACAAGATCCCGCGGCCCGGCCGGATCGAGATCAGGATCGGCGAGCCGATGACTTTCGAGGCCTATCTAGCCCAGTCGCACGGGGCGCGGCAGCGGCGGGCCATCACCGACGAGGTAGTCCAGGCCATCGGCAAGCTGTCCGGCCAGGAGTTCGTGCCCGTCTACGCCTCCGTGCGCAAGGAGGAACTGGCGGCCGAGGCAGCCGCCCGCCGGGCTGAGCAATCCCCGTAAAGCTGAGCAGTCCCGGTAAACAGGCCAGGGCGTGGCCGTCGGCCGGTGATGGCCGCTCAGTCCTGGTCGTGGGGCACCGCCGGGAAAGTCTCCGTCGAGGCGGTCGGATTCCACAGTGACTCTGGCTCGCTGTCCTGGTCATCGGCGCGGTGCTGCTCGCCGGGGGGCGAGCCGCGGAACGGGTCGTCGCCGTTCTCGCCGCCCCAGTCGGGAATCCCTGCCTCGTCGTCCGCCCAAGCGGGCGCGTCGGACGTCGGCCACGGCGGCTCGGGCGGGCGGGCCTGGGCCGCCGCCGCCGGGACGCGCCTGGTCAACGGATGCGGCGGCGGGCTCGTGGCCCACGACAGCTCGCTGTCCGGCGGCGGCGCGGGGTCCCACGGCGGCGATCCGGAAACCTGCGGGGGCCGGCTGGCCGCCCGCGAGAACGCCGAGAGGGCAGCGGGCCGCTCGGAGCCGGTCGCAGCGGCGGGTGCCCCCTCGTCCCCGCGGTCCGATGATCCGCTGCCGAATACAGCCGGGGCGGCGCTGCCCGCGCGGCCGCCGTAGTCGCCGTAGCCGCTGACTTCACGCCCGGAGGCCGGGAAGGCGAACGAAGCAGGCTCCAGGCGCGAGCTCGGCAGGCCGCCGGACGGGCCGTAGCTGGCGGGCGTGTGCGCGGCGAACATGTCAGGCATGGGGTCCCTGAGGGCCGCCCCTGCCGCGATACCCGCCGGAGCGTCCCCGGCCCCGCCATAACGGCCGGCGGCAGGCGACTGCCACAGGGCCTCCGCCGGCGCTTCGCGGCGCATCCGCTGCCGCCTGGCCGCCCAGTACACGATGATCAGCATCAGCAGGACGATCAGCACCGCGGCCGCAATGACCGCATATCTCAGCAGCCTGGGCGCCAGGGCGGTCGTCGCGGACGGGACGGCGGGTGGCGACGGGCTGCGCCGCGGCAGCGCTCCCGCGTCGGCCCGCTGTGTCGCCGGCGCGTCGATCCGCTCGGCCCTGGCCAGCGCGCTCAGTGCGTTCACGCTGCCGAATCCGGCCCCGCTCTGGTGCCCGCCGTGCGGCCGGGCGACGGCGCCGCTCCGCAGTGCGCTGGTCACCTGCGCCGGGGTCAGGTTGGGGAACTCCGAGTCGATCAGCGCCGCCGTTCCCGCGACGATCGCACTCGCGGCACTCGTGCTGTTCAGCAGCGAGTACCCGCCTGACGCATTGGCGGCGATCACGCCCGCGCCGGGAGCGGTCAGCGTGACGTAAGGCTGCCCGCTGGAGAACGCGGCCTTCCTGAGCTTGCCGCCGACCGCGCCGACCGCGATAACCCCCCGGTAGGCGGCCGGGTAGTTCACCGCGTCGGTGCCGGCGCCGTTGTCACCAGCCGGGGCGACGAGCACCACGTCGCGGCGCAGCGCGAACTCAATCGCCGCCTGCTCCGCTGCGCTGCCGTCGATCAGGGCGGGCGCTGGCGTGGGCGCTGGCGCGGCGCCAGCCGGCGGGGCCGGGGTGATACTGGCCGCGACCTGCGCGGGATCAAGCGGCAGGTCGATGACCTTCGCGCCGTGCCGGACCGCGTAGCGGATCCCTCGGGCGATGGCCGTGGGCAGCGCGTCGGTCACGGCCGGCTCGGCAAGCATGGGATCTGTGCTGCTCAGAGTCACCTGCACGGAAAGAACCTTCGCCGCCGGCGCCACGCCGATCACTCCGGCCGCTGCGCGCGGCCCGTGGCCGTGGCCGGCGATGAGGCTCGCGGCGGCTGTGCCCTGCTGGCCGAAATACGGGCTGTCTGCCGCCCGGCCCGAGCGGGTGAGATCGGGTCCGGTGATCACCGAGCCAGTGAGGTCGGCCTGGGCGGGAGCGATCCCGTCGCTGAGGACGGCGACGATGACTCCTGACCCGCGTGACTGCGACCAGGCCCGGGTGATGCCCAGGCTGCCGAGCCACCATTCCTCGGCCCGGGTGTGCCCGGAGGCCGGGTCCGCGAGCGCGGGAATGGCGCCAGTGACCAGCCATGTTGCCGCCAGGCTCATGGCCAGCGCAGCCATGACAGAGCGGGGGGCTCTCCGCCGCACGCCTTCCTTGCCTTCCGGTGGTGGGGGGACACCCGAAGTTTGCCAGTTTCTGGCGGGGGTCACATGTGGTCTGAGGCTATTTGACGGGCTCTGCGGCTGCCGCGCCAGGTCTACGGCTGATGGGCCGCTGAAAGCCGGACATGCGCCCCCGGTGGCAGGCCGAGCTGCTCCGCGGCGTCACCCGCGTTGACCGCGAGGGAGATCAGCCCGGCGCTGTCGGTGAAGGCGACGATCTCGCCCGGCGCCACCGCGGCGAATGTCTCCAGGTAGGGCACCGTCAGCTGGCGCCGCCCGCATCGCACGATCAGCGGCGAGCCGAAACCGACGCCAAGGCGCCCGATCTGCGCGGCCGGTATGGACAGCTGCACGTTGCCGAACCGGTCGACCGACATGACCTCGCCCTCCGCCTGGCCGTCATATACCCGGCTCGTCGGGGCGGGCAGCGTGACGAGGTCGGCCACGGGGACTTCCTTGCCCGCCGCCTCGAGCCCGGTGCCCGCTGCCAGGTGCGCGCCCACCGGCATGAAGATGTCCCGGCCGTGGAATGTCGTGGACACCGGATGCAGCCACAGCTCGCCGTTGGTGAGCTGCACGGCGTGCTCGGCACCGCCGAGCGCGGCCACGGCCCAGGACAGCACCCCGTTGTCCGGGCCGACGAGCAGGCTCTCGCCTGCCCGGATCGCGATGGCGCGCCGCGCGGTGCCGACGCCAGGGTCCACGACCGCGACATGCACGGCGGGCGGCATATACGGGACGGTCTGAGCGAGCACGGCGGCGCCGCGGCGGACGTCGCCGGGCTGGACCAGATGGGTAATGTCGATGACCCGGGCGGCGGGGGCAATCCGCGCCGCGACGCCGTGACATGCTGCCACGAATCCGTCTTCCAGCCCGTAGTCCGTCAGGAACGTCAGACAGTCAAAAGAAGTCACGAATCGTGAGCGTACGTGGCGGGAGACGTCCCGCATAGTGGCTGCCTACGATGGAGTGCCGACGGAAGGCGGGGAGGCAGGCCAGGTGGCAGCGCTATCAGAGCTTGAGCAGCGCATCCTGGTCTTCGAGCGGAACTGGTGGCGGTTCCCCGGCGCGAAGGAGCGGGAGATTCTGGAAGCCCTAGAAATGCCGGTCACCAGGTACTACCAGCTGCTCAACGAGCTGATCGACCGGCCCGAGGCGGCTCAGTTCGATCCCGCCCTGGTCGCCCGGCTGCGCCGGCAGCGCGGTCGCCGCGGGCGCATCCGCTCGGCGCGGCCGGACTGAGACCCATGTCACACCAGTCACAGCCGGTGCCGGTCCCGCGGACCGAGGGCGGCCAGGCGGGCCTCGAGGCGCTGCTGCGCGCGCCGCAGACGGCGCTGATCGCGCTGGATTTTGACGGTACCCTGTCCCCGATTGTCGCTGACCCTGCCGCGGCGCGGGCGCACCCGGACGCTCCGGCGGCCCTGCGGGCGCTTGCCCCGCTAGTCGGCACCCTGGCCGTCATCACCGGACGTCCGGCGCTCGACGCCGTCTCCTACGGCAGCCTTGAGCAGGTGCCGGGCATCGTGGTGCTCGGCCACTACGGGCGGCAGCGCTGGCACGACGGCTCGCTGAGCTCGCCGCCGCCGCCGCCGGGCCTCGCCGTGGCCCGCGAGGAGCTGCCGGCCGTCCTCGCGGCGGCGCAGGCGCCCGAAGGCACCTGGATCGAAGAGAAAGGCGAGGCGGTGGCGGTGCACACCCGCCGCGCCGCGCAGCCGGAGGAGACGCTCGAGCGCCTGCGCGGGCCGCTGGCGGAACTGGCGGAGCGCACCGGGCTGACGGCCGAGCCCGGCCGGCTGGTGATCGAGCTGCGGCCGCCCGGCTCGGACAAGGGGCAGGCCCTGCGTGACCTTGTCGCGAAACGGGAGGCTTCCGCCGCTGTCTTCTGCGGCGACGATCTCGGCGACCGGCCGGCCTTCAGCGCCGTCCGCGAGCTGCGCGCCGCCGGCACGCCGGGCCTTACGGTGTGCAGCGGGTCAGCCGAGGTGACCGGCCTGGCGGATGAGGCGGACCTGGTCGTGGACGGCCCGGACGGAATCGTCGCGCTGCTTCAGTCCCTCGCCGCCGCCATCAGCCGCCAGGACTGAATCGGCCGCCAGGGCATCCGCCTGACGAAGCTGTCGCCCGGCTATGGGCGGACGGAGCTGGAGCCCCGGCGCAGCGCGGCCTTCCCCCGCGCCTGCGGGCCGCCCCGCACTCGCGACCCCAGTGTCACTTGCTTGGGAGCGTGGCCGGGGCCGAGCCTGCGGCCAGGCGGGCGAGCCGGTCCGGGTCGAGCGCGGCGATCTGGTCGGCGAACCACTTGGCGGGCGGCTCGGCCGCGGCCGCCGCGGCCAGCGCCTGGCAGCGGCGGGCGCGCTCGGCGTCGGCCATGCACAGCGCCTCGTGCAGCGCCTCGGCCGTGCCGGTCACGTCGTAGGGATTGACGATCAGCGCCTCGCTGCCGAGCTCGTCGACGGCGCCGGCTTCCCGCGAGAGCACCAGGGCGCAGCCGTGGTCGGACAGGATCGGCCCTTCCTTGGCGACCAGGTTCATCCCGTCCCGGATCGGGTTGACCAGCAGGACGTGCGCCAGCCGGTAAGCAGCGAGGGACCGCGGGTAGTCGTCGTTGACCTGAAGGATGAGCGGGTCCCAGTCCTGCGTGCCGAACTCGTCGTTGATCTGGGTGGCGAGGCGCTGCACACTGGCCGTGTACTCCCGGTACTCCGGCAGGTCGTGCCGGGAGGGGTAGGCGAAGGCGAGATGCACGATCCGCCCGCGCCATTCGGGGTGGGTGATCAGCAGCTGCCGGTAGGCCTGCAGACCGCGGACGATGTTCTTCGACAGCTCGGTCCGGTCGATCCGGACGATCAGCTTGCGCTCTTGCGCCGCGTCGGCGAGTGAGGAGATCCGGGCCTGGACGTCCGGCTCGGCGCCGCGCCGGATCAGCTCGTCGGCGGCGACCCCGAGCGGGTGCACGCCGATACCGGTCACGTGCCCTCGGTAGGTGACAAGCTGCCGCCTCCGGTCCACCGACGCGCCGAGGAACTGCTCGCAGCAGTCCATGAACGCATCCGCCCAGCGCTGGCAGAGGAAGCCGGCGTGATCGGCTCCGAGCACGCCCTCGAGGACCTCGCGCCCGATGCTGTCGGGCAGCATCTGGTAGTAGTCGACGGGCGCCCACGGCGTGTGCGAGAAGTGGGCGATCTTCACGTCCGGCCGCAGCTGCGCCAGCAGCCGCGGCGCCAGCGACAGGTGATAGTCCTGGATGACCGCGCGCGAGTCGGGGGCCGGCACCGGGCCCGCCGCGGCGGCGAGAGCCTCGGCGAACGCGGTGTTATAGGCGCGGAACGACTCCCATTCCCGGTCGAACGTCAGCCCGAACTGCGGCTGGTTGGGCGTGTCGTACAGCATATGGTGCACGAACCAGAGGGTGGAATTGGCTACCCCGTTATACGCGCGCTGGAAGGTCGCGGGCGGGATGTCGAGCATGTGCACGGCCGAGCCGCCGGCGAGGCCGTCGACGCTCAGCCTCCCCCCGCCGCAGCTGCGCACCGCCGCCCGGTCCGCATCGCTCAGCGCCGCGCAGACCCACAGGACGTCCGCCTGCCCTGCGACCGAGGAAAGGCCCGAGACCAGTCCGCCGCCGCCGCGGCGCGGGGTCAGGCGCCCGTCGTCGTCCATCGTGAACGACACGGGCCCCCGGTTCGACGCGATGAGGACCCGCCGGTCAGATGATGTAGCGCTCATTGTCGGGCCAGGCTACCGGCACCAGCTGGCCGCGCCCGGACCTGGCTCAGGCCGCCGCGTGTCCGGTCACCCGTCGCCGGGCAAAGCGGGATATCGGCGTTCGCGCGGCGCCGCTGTTGCCGGTTAGAATGACGCCACAACTTCATAAAGCTCATCCAGAGGGGTGGAGGGACCGGCCCGGTGAAGCCCCGGCAACCATCACGATGACTGGCGGCTTTGCCAGCTCGCGAGACGACGCCATCAGCACGGCAGGTGCACGCTCGCATCGGTGAGGTCATTTCGTGACTGGTGCCAATTCCGGCCCGCGGCAACTGCCGGCGGGACAGATGAGGAGAGAGGCCTCGCCCCGTGACCACACTGAGCTCCACCACCCCCCCTGCGACGACCGCCGGCACCACCACTCCCCGTGCGAAGAGCGCCGGCACCGCACATACCTCCCGCTTCGGCTACGCCAGCCATCTGTCCTGCCGTGAGTGCGGGCAGACCTATGAGCTTGGCGCCCAGCACGCATGCTCGGAGTGCTTCGGGCCGCTGGAGGTCATCTATGACCTGCCGCCGGTGACCAGAGCGCAGATCGGGGCGGGACCGTCCAGCATCTGGCGGTACGCCAGCCTGCTGCCGGTGGCCCCCGACGTGGCCGCGTCACCCAACACCGAGCCAGGCTGGACCCGCCTGGTCCGCGCCGACCAGCTGGCCCGCGCCCTCGGCATGCGCAGGCTCTGGGTTAAGGACGAGCGGGGCAACCCCACGCACTCCTTCAAGGACCGGGTCGTGGCGGTGGCGCTCGCCTCCGCCCTCGAGATGGGCTTCAAGGTGCTGGCCTGCCCGTCGACCGGCAACCTGGCCAACGCGGTGGCGGCGGCCGCCGCCAGGGCCGGCATCAGGTCGGTCGTGCTCATCCCCGCCGACCTGGAACCGCAGAAGATTCTCGGCACCGCCATCTTCGGCGGGACGCTGGTCACCGTGCAGGGCAGCTACGACGACGTGAACCGGCTCGCCTCCGAGCTGGCCGATGACCGCGAAGACTGGGCCTTCGTGAACGTCAACGTCCGGCCGTACTACGCCGAAGGCTCCAAGACGATCGGCTACGAGATCGCCGAGCAGCTCGGCTGGCGGCTGCCCGAGCAGATCGTCGTTCCGGTCGCCTCGGGTGCCCAGCTCGTGAAAATCGACAAGGCCTTCCGGGAACTGGCGGATCTCGGCCTGGTTGATGACACGGGCTGCCGGGTCTTCGGCGCCCAGGCGACCGGCTGCTCGCCCGTCGCGGCCGCATTCCGCGCCGGGCACGACGTGGTCCAGCCGGTCCGCCCGGCGACGATCGCGAAATCGCTGGCGATCGGCAACCCCGCGGACGGCCCTTACGTGCTGGACGTGGCCCGCCGGACCGGCGGCGCGGTCGCTGATGTGAGCGACGAGGAGATCGTGGCCGCGATCCGGCTGCTGGCCACGACCGAGGGGATCTTCGGCGAGACGGCTGTCGGCGTCACGCTGGCCGTGCTGCGCCGCCTGCTCGCCGCCGGGCAGCTCGACCCCGAGGCCGAGACGGTGATCATCAACTCCGGTGACGGCCTCAAGACCCTGGACGCCGTGGCCGGGGCGCTGACCGCGCCCGCGCCGATCCGTCCGACGCTCGAGGCGTTCGCGGCCCTGGAGGCGGGGCGGCCGGCTCCGTCAGGCGGCCCGCTGGCCGAGGCCCGCTGAGGCGTGCTGACCGGCAATCCGTTCCCGTTTTCGAAAGCAGGCATTGGCATGAGCGTGTCCGTCCGTATTCCGACCATCCTGCGCGCCTACACCGGGGGCGCCGCCGAGGTTGCCGCGCAGGCCGGCACCCTGCGCGAGGTCATTGCCGCGCTCGACCTCTCGTATCCGGGGATCGGCGGCCGCATTCTCGATGACGCCGGCAAGCTGCGGCGGTTTGTCAATGTCTATGTCGGCGACGAGGATGTGCGCCTCGCCCAGGGACTCGATACCCCGGTGCCGTCCGGGGGCCAGGTATCGGTCATTCCCGCGGTCGCGGGCGGCTGAGCAGGAGCCCGCACGGCGCCCGCCGCGGCCGGCAGACAACGCGCGTGCGCGCGCGGGCGGATTAGGGAACTAACTGGGCGCAGCAGGCCACGCCACGATGTAAAGTCTTGTCCGGTCGCTGTTGGTGCGGCGAGTTCGGCAAGCCCTGCCTGCCGGAGGAGTCCGGCCTGCGCCGCGATCAACGGGTTCCGTGTTGCAAGGGCGGAACCCGTAAGCCCGAGCAGAGTTAGGGAGTTGTTGGTGATGGCTCAGGGCACCGTCAAATGGTTCAACGCGGACAAGGGCTACGGCTTCATCGCGGTCGACGGTGGTAGGGACGTGTTCGTCCACTTCTCGGCTATCCAGGCGGATGGCTACCGCTCCCTCGAGGAGGGACAGCGGGTCGAATTCGAGATCACGCAGAGCGATCGCGGACCGCAGGCGGAAGCCGTCCGCATGGTGTGACCTCTGAATGACGCGCCGGAAGGCCCGGTACCCAGGCATGGGCCCGGGCCTTCCGCGTTCCCGCCGCCGGCGCCCGGCGGTCATCGCGGCCCTGCCTGCTGGCGGCCTCTCAGCTTGCACTCACCCCATGAGAGTGCTAAACAAGTCGTTAGCACTCTCGGGGTGAGAGTGACAATGCAGTGGCGTGATCGGGGCGACGAGGCTCATCCGGCGGCAGGCAGGGAATGCGCGCGGGTGCGGTCGTCCGTCGCGGGCGTCGGCTCGATCGGCACGCGAGGCAAAAAGTTCTTGGAGGACTGGAGCCTATGGCAGCGAAGATGATCGCGTTCGACGAGGAAGCCAGGCGCGGCCTCGAACGCGGCATGAACCAGCTAGCCGACGCGGTGAAGGTAACCCTCGGCCCCAAGGGCCGGAACGTGGTGCTTGAGAAGAAGTGGGGAGCCCCCACGATCACCAACGATGGCGTGTCCATCGCCAAGGAGATCGAGCTCGAGGACCCGTGGGAGAAAATCGGCGCCGAGCTAGTCAAGGAAGTAGCGAAGAAGACCGACGACGTTGCCGGTGACGGCACGACGACGGCGACCGTGCTCGCCCAGGCGCTCGTCCGCGAGGGCCTGCGCAACGTGGCAGCAGGAGCCAACCCGATGTCGCTCAAGCGCGGCATCGAGGCCGCCGTGGAGCGCGTGAGCGAGGAGCTTTCCAAGCTCGCCAAGGACGTGGAGACCAAGGAGCAGATCGCTTCGACCGCCTCCATCTCCGCCGGGGACACCGCAATCGGCGAGATGATCGCCGAGGCGATGGACAAGGTCGGCAAGGAAGGCGTCATCACCGTCGAGGAGAGCAACACCTTCGGCCTCGAGCTTGAGCTCACCGAGGGCATGCGCTTCGACAAGGGGTACATCTCGCACTACTTCGCGACCGACCCCGAGCGTATGGAGGCCGTCCTCGACGACCCCTACATCCTCATCGTCAACTCCAAGGTGTCGGCGAACAAGGACCTGCTGCCGCTCCTGGACAAGGTGGTGCAGTCCGGCAAGCCGCTGGTGGTCATCGCCGAGGACGTCGAGGGCGAGGCGCTCGCGACCCTGGTCGTTAACAAGATCCGCGGCCTGTTCAAGTCGGTAGCCGTCAAGGCTCCCGGCTTCGGCGACCGCCGCAAGGCCATGCTCGGTGACATCGCCATCCTGACCGGCGGCCAGGTCATCAGCGAGGAAGTCGGCCTGAAGCTGGAGAACGCGGACCTGGACCTGCTCGGCAAGGCCCGCAAGGTTGTCGTCACCAAGGACGAGACGACGATCGTGGACGGCGGCGGCGACGCGGAGCAGATCTCCGGCCGGGTGAACCAGATCCGCGCCGAGATCGAGAACACCGACTCCGACTATGACCGCGAGAAGCTGCAGGAGCGGCTGGCCAAGCTGGCTGGCGGCGTGGCCGTCATCAAGGCCGGCGCGGCGACCGAGGTCGAGCTGAAGGAGCGCAAGCACCGCATCGAGGACGCGGTGCGCAACGCCAAGGCAGCGGTCGAGGAGGGCGTCGTCGCCGGCGGCGGCGTGGCCCTCATCCAGGCGGGCAACAACGCCTTCAAGAAGCTCGAGGTCACCGGCGACGAGGCAACCGGCGCGCAGATCGTGCGCCGCGCGCTGGACGAGCCGCTCAAGCAGATCGCGATCAACGCCGGCCTTGAGGGCGGCGTGGTGGTCGAGAAGGTGCGCTCGCTCGAGGCCGGTCACGGCCTCAACGCGGCCAACGGCGAGTACGTCAACATGTTCAAGCACGGGATCATCGACCCCGCGAAGGTCACCCGCTCTGCTCTGCAGAACGCGGCGTCCATCGCGGCGCTGTTCCTTACCACCGAGGCAGTGATCGCGGAGAAGCCGGAGAAGAACCCGGCCCCGGTCGGCCCCGGCGGCGGCGGTGACATGGACTTCTAGCCGATCAGGCTGGCCCGCGGTTCGCCGCGGGCGGGCACGGTCGGTCGCTGCCGGCCGGTGAGGCGATCTGGCCTCGCGGCCGCAGCGGCAAGAAGTCGCAGTGCGAAGGGAGGCGGTCCCGGCTCAGGCCGGGGCCGCCTCCTGCGTTTCCGGGCGGGGGCCGGTTCTTTCTGCGTCTGCGGCCCGGGTCCGGGCGTTCTGCGCGTTTCCAGGCCGCCCGGCGCGGGATGTGCCGCAGGCACGTCGCCTGCCTGACGACGACTGCGGCGCGCAGCCGGGCCGCCGGGTCCCCCCGCCACTAGCCTGATCGTTTATGAGCGCAAGCTCCCCAACCCGTCACCGAAATGGGATTATCGGCGCATGAGCCCCCGTACCGAACAGCTCATTCGCGACTACCTCAACCGGGTCTCGGTTGCGGCGCTGGGCCGGCTCAGTTCCCACGAGCGCCGGGCTCTGCTGGCCCGGACCCGCGAGGCCATCGAGCGCGAGGTCGGCACGTCCGCCGCGGCGCCTGCCGAGGAAGTGGAAAGCGTCCTGGCTGGTCTTGGCGAGCCAGAAGCGCTGGTCGAGCGGGCCACGGGCCGCCCGGCAGCGGCTCACGGCTCAGGGCCGGCGCGCTTTATCCCGGCCGCTTTCCACCCGGTCCGCGGCGCGCACCCGGATACCGTGCGGGCGGCCAGTCGCGAGGCGCGCAGCGGCCCGCCGGAAGCCGAGGCTGATCCGGGCTCCGTCACCGTCCGGAGCGGGGTCCCGGCCAGAACACGCGAGTTCACGGCGGCAACCCCGGTGGCCAGCACTGATGCCGGCGCGGCCGGTGGCAGCGGGCCGGATGGCAGGCAGCCTGGCGGCGGTGAGCCCGGTGCAGGGCAGTTGGACGTGCCGCCGCGCGCCGGGGGCCTCAGCCCGCTGCGCAGGCTGAGGAACAGGCCAGGAGCGGCCGAAAGGCGCTATCCGCGCGGCACGCCTGAGGCTCAGGGACTGCCGAGCTTCGCTGAGCTGGCCGCCAGGGCGCGGACACCCGGGCCTGCCGCTGGCTCCGTGCGGCCAGGCCCCACGCCGGCGGCCCGGACGCCGGCGGCCAGCGCGGCCGCGAACGGCGGCCGGACTCCGGCGGACGGCACGATGGCTGCGGCGGGCGGCGTCTCGTCGGGCAGCAGCGCCCCGTCGGCCGGCAAAGTCTCTTCGGCCAGTGTGCCGTCGGGTAGTGTCTCGTCGGCCAGCAGCGGTCCGTCGGGCGGCCGCACCCTGTCAGGCGGCAGTACCGGCGCGGCCCGGCGCGATGCGACGACGGCGGCTCGGGGCAGCAGGCGCGGGAACGGGCGCGGCGCCAGGCTGATGGCCGGCCGCGGCAGTTCCGGCGAGCCGTCCGATGGCGAGGCCCCGCTGGCTGCGGCGGCCAGCGGAGCGCTCAGCGTGCTCGCCGGAGTGGCGGCTGGGGCGTGGGCGCTCGCACGGCAGTATCCGCTCGAGGCCTGCGCGCTCGTGCTGCTCGGCCTCGGCGGCCTGATCTTCCCGCCGGTCTGGCTGTTCGGCGTGCTGGTGGCCTTGCTGTCCAAGGCCTGGGATTTCCGCGACAAGTGGATCGGGCTGGCCGGCCCGGTGATCCTGGTTATCGTCGGCGCGTGGCTGGCGGTCACGGTGGGCGGCAAGCATGGCTCCATCGGCGCCTATGCCTACGAGGCCTGGGTGGTCGCCGGCTACCTGAGCAGGGTCGCTGCCCTGCTCGGTGCGGTCTACCTCGGCTGGCGGCTGCACCGGGGACCCCGGGAGCCGGCTGTGCCGCCGTGGAACCGGCATCACCTGAGCTGAGCCAAGCGGCCCGGCGATGGCGGGGACGCGGATGACGCCAGGCCGGGGCAGCGAGATGCGCCGCGAGACCGATAGCCTTAATGAGCAGCAGCAGTTACCGCAGGTTCCTCTTCGCGTAAAGGGTCCCGCTCGTGCCGACTGGCAAGGTCAAGTGGTATGACGCCGACAAAGGGTTTGGTTTCCTCACCCGTGACGACGGCGGCGAGGTCTTCGTGCATTCGAAGGCCCTGGAACCGCAGGGGACGGTACTGCGGCCGGGTCAGCGCGTGGAGTTCGGGGTCGCCGAAGGCCGCCGGGGGACCCAGGCGCTTCAGGTCCGGACTCTCGAGCCGCCGCCCACGGTCGCGAAGGCCAGCCGCAAGGACCCCGAGCAGATGACCGTCATCGTCGAGGACCTGATCAAGCTGCTAGACGGGGTCTCCAACACCTATCGCCGTGGCAAGCACCCCGATAGCCGGGACGGGAAGAAGATCGCCGCCGTGCTCCGGGCGGTCGCCGACGACATCGACGTCTGACCGCCAGCGGGTTACGCGCTGGCGGGAGCAGAGAGTCCGGCGCCGCGATGGCCGGCCTGCAGTCCTCACCGGGTCTGCGGTCCTGACCGGCGGCGCCAGGCTGGTCAGGGCGGCGCCGCGTTGGGCCGGGGCCGCACGATGTGCGGCGCGGCCGCAGACTGAGCGCCGAGGATCCTGCGCCGTCGCCGCAGCACCAGCATCGTCAGCGACAGCATGAGCCCGGCGGCGGCCACCGCCAGGCCGGCGACTCCGCTGTCGGTCAGCGACATGGCCAGGCCCGCCAGGCCGCCCGCTACCCAGGACAGCTGGTGCAGGGTCTCAGACGCGGCGAACGTGGAGGAACGGACTTCCTCGCCGATTTCCCGCTGCAGGATCGAGTCCAGGGCAAGCTTCACCAGCGTCTGCCCGAGTGCGGCTGCCAGGGCCACGACCAGTGCCGCCCAGAGGCCGAAGAACGCCGCGCAGACGGACGTAATGACGATCGCCAGCATCAGCATGCCGAAGATGATCGTCTGCGGCGCCCGGGAGCGCAGGGCCGCCCCGATCGCGGTGCCGATGAAACCGCCGGCGGCAGCCGCGCCGATCATCTCGCCCAGCGCGATCTTGTCAGGCACGGTGCCGAAGTGCACCGTACGCAGCAGGAACGCCAGGAAAAAGATCATGAAGCCCGAATAGGCGCGCAGCGTGGCGTTCGCCCGCATCGCCTCGCCCACGACCGGCCCGACGTCGGGCAGCGCGAAGATGCGCCGGCTGCCGGCCTTGCTGCGCGGGCGCCGCCCCGCCGCAGCGCCGGGTGGCGGCCCCGT
>JBKQMG010000030.1:0-29880 GCA_052146815.1 Streptosporangiaceae bacterium
GCCCGGTGCCGCGAATCGGTCAGCCACGCTCCCGGGACGGCGGGATTAGCGGGGACAGAGACTCTGAGCAGCACAAGTACGGCGATCAAGAGCACCGCGAAGATGATCCCCGCGACCGCGGCCGCGCGGGGTGTCCGCAGCGTGCTCCCGGCCCGCAGCGGGCCTATCGGCGCTGCCGCGCCTGGGTCGGCCGCGGGCTTGTGCTGGCCGGGCGGGTCATGCGGCACTTCCGCCAAGTCAGCCATCGCATCTTCTTTCCTGCCAGTAAAGCCAGGCCCCAGTCCACCAAGCCGGCCCCTGCCGCACCCCACCCGCCACGGGTGAGGTGCGCCGCCTCCATGAGGCGGCTCCGCCCGACCCAGATCCCTCCGGTGCGGAACTCCGGAAGGACGGCGGCGGGCTGAGGTCGTCTAAGCTCAGCGCTCATGCCGGTGTTGCTGATCGTTCACCACACGCCCTCACCCGCCCTGCAGGAAATGTTCGAGGCGGCGCTCAGCGGATCACGGACCGATGAGATCGAGGGCGTCGACGTGGTCATCAGGCCGGCCCTGACGGCGGCGACCGCCGACGTGCTCACCGCGGACGGGTATCTGCTCGGCACCCCCGCCAACATCGGGTACATGTCCGGTGCGCTCAAGCACTTCTTCGACGGGATCTACTATCCCTGCCTGGAGGCCACCCGCCGGCGCCCCTACGGCCTGTACGTTCATGGCGGCATGGACACCGGCGGCGCGGTGCGGGCCGTGGAGTCGATCACCACCGGCCTGGGCTGGCGCCCGGTCCGGCCGCCGGTCACGGTGACGGGCGCTCCTGGCCGGCCGGAGCTCGAAGCCTGCTGGGAGCTGGGAGCGCTGCTGTCGGCCGAGGTCGCCGGCTGACCGGGCCATGCTACGAACCGCTCACACCGGGATCAGGTCGACATGGATCTCAGCCGCCTGGGCGAGGGCGCGCAGATCACCGGGGTCAGACGTGAGAATGTCGTCGCCGTCGGCGGCCAGGCACACGACGGTGGCATCGATGACATCAGACTGGCCGCTACGAGCCAGCAGTACCCCGGCGCGCCGGCCGAGGCCGTTGTCTACCGCGGTAATGTCGGTCCCCGCCAGCAGCCGCGCCACCTGCACCTGCGCGCCGCGGCCGCCTCGCCAGACCTGAGCGACCACGCCGCCGCTGGTCACCGGCGGCCGCCCGGCGAGCCGCTCCCGCTTCACCAGCGCTGCCACCTCGCGATCGCCGCGTTCAGCCGCCAGGAAGGCCCCCGCGTCAAGGACCAGCATCAGGCGGCACCACGGCCGCGACGGCCGCCCTCCGGCGGGCCCCGCACGACCACCGCCCGGCTGCGGGCGCTACGTGCGGCGTCCCGCATCTCCTCTTCGGTGATCTCGCCATGCTCGGCCTCGTAGGCGGCCAGGAAGACATCCAGTGCCCGCAGCCGCCGGTCATGACCGGCCTTGAGCTGCAACGCGTCGTTGACCCAGGCACTCACGCTCTCCGCCTGCCCATGCGCCACGGCCTCTTGCGCTACCGCTACCAGGTCCGCATCCACTGACGCTGACAGTCGCCGCTTTGAACTCATACGGTTATGCTACAGCTATCCCACGATCGTGGGATGAATCTCGCTGGCGAGCACTTCCCGCTCTGCGCAGGCCCGTGATTTCATGCTAACGACGCCCGCTTCCGGCGGCGAAGGGCCTCGCTTCGGCGTAGTCGCAGGTGCCGTGAGCCCGGAACTGGCGGGCTGCCCGCGCGACCTCGGCACCGAGCGCGCGCAACTGCGCGGCAATGGCCTGGTTGATGAGATGGCCGCCCGGATCGAAGGACTGCCATGACTGCGCGATGGGCAGCACGAGCGGGACGCTCCAGCCGCGCAGCGACCGGGCGATGAAGTCCATCGAGTTGACGGCCTGCAGTCCCTGGACTCCCCCGGCGGTGGTGACCAGCCCGATCGGCTTGTTCGACAGATAGGGCGGGTCGCGCTCGGCGAGCAGGATGAGCCAGTCCAGCGCGTTCTTGAAGGAGCCGCTCACCGACCCGTGGTAAGTCGGGCTGCTCCATATCATCGCGTCGCAGCCGTACACGGTGTCCGCGAAATCGCGCGCGGCCGCCGGGATCGAATGCTCGGCGCTATACAGCGGCAGGTCCAGGTCGCGGACCCCGATCAACTGCACGTCAGCCTCATCCGCCGCCGCCCCGTCGAGGGCGGCCTGCAGCGCGCTGCGGCTGGTGGAGGCGGCCCGGAGCGACCCGCCCAGCCCTACGACCTGAACCGGTCTCGGCATCGGTGCCTCCTTCACGCCAGTCCCGCCACAGCAAGCCTATTCGGCAGGAACCGCCTGCTCAGCGGCGCCCCGGGCGGCCAGCTTCCGGCCGCGACGACAAATGCGGGCCAGAAACCCGGCGTCAGCGCCGGCCCGGTGAGATCAGCCCCGGCGGCGTGGCGGGAGCGTTACCCGGGCCGACATGCGAGCCCACCCACCGGCTGCCCAATCGCGCCTGATTGCTACAAATGTCGCGCCAGCGCGAACTGGCGAGTAACTTGGCACAGGGCGCCCGGTCACCCCCCCGGCCGGAGCGCCTCCGCGCTCGCGCGGTCAGCCCCATCCAGTCCGAGGTGCGCCCCGTACGCCGCCATGCCGGCCGCCAGTGTGTAAGGGCCCCGAATGCGCTGAAGCCGAGGAGAGATCTCGCAGTAATCGACGTACGGATGATCGCCGCACTGGCAGCAGATGAGCTCGAAGGCGTCGGCGTGGCCTCCCTCTGTCCGGCCGTCCACGATCCGGGCCGGCTGACGCCGGAGGACTGCAGTGGCGCCGTGACCGGGCTGGCCAGGGAGCGGAAAAGTCGTGGAGTCCTCGCCGCTCATCCGCAGCCACGGATCGCGGGGATCATGAAGTCCCCGCGATGCGGTGACGGTATCGCGACGGGCAGTCGGCAGAGCACCCGCCGGCGACAGAGTATGCACAGTAATGCTCGGGTTTGCGCGGCTCATCGCCCCCCCAGGCCGTTGTCCCGGCTGCCGCGACTATGGTGCAGCAGCCTCTTGTATTTCCTTCGCAACATCTACTATCACAGCAAGATGAATCCTGGCAAAACATCTGCGGTCCGGATATTGCGTAATGATTCCGTGAACAATTTCCTTGCCGCAAGGATCCTTCAGCGCAGGATCTCCACCAGCAGGACCAGGCGTTGACCAGCCCGAAAACGATCGCCGCCAGCGCACTGGGCAGAAGCCAGTACAGGCCGCCGCCCACCTGAGCGAGCAGCAGGGCGCCCGCGAGGGCCAGGCACCCGCAGCTCACGACGGCGGGAATGACGCGGCCGACCGGCCACGTCACGGCTGTCTCCCGTCAGGGTCGCAGCCGCCACCGTTATGGAGAGGCCGAAATTCATCCAGCTGTCCGCCACGTAGGCCGCCGTCACGACAGCCAGCCCGCTGCCACCGGCGCCGCGCGGTCCGCCGCGGCGTGCCGCATGTGCTTCATGACAGCACAGGCTAGATGCTGCAGTACGCGAGATACCTGACCTCAGGCAACCGCCAGCAGCCTGCGCGGCCTTGCCGCAGGCCGCCTCTGGCGGATTAATGAAATGCCGGGCGCCGCGGCCGCGTGGCACACTGCCGGCATGACCGGGCCGGATCCCAAAGCAGACCTGCATAGTTACCTGAGGGCCGCACGCGAGGCGGTCCTGTGGAAGCTTGACGGGCTCTCGGAGTACGACATCCGGCGCCCGATGACGCCGACCGGTACCAACCTGCTGGGACTCGTCAAGCACCTGGCTTCCGTCGAGCTGGGCTACTTCGGCGACACCTTCGGCCGGCCTGTCGGCGGCCCGCTACCCTGGTCCGAAGACGAGCCCAATTCCGATATGTGGGCTACTGCCGGGGAATCTCGCGAGCAGATCATCGGGCTGTATCAGCGGGCGTGGGCGCACTCGGATGCGACGATCAGCGCGCTGGCCCTGGATGAGACCGGGCAGGTGCCCTGGTGGCCCGGCGACCGTGCCCGGGTGACGCTGCACAAGGTCCTGGTCCACGTGATCGCCGAGACTGCCCGGCATGCCGGGCACGCCGATATCGTCCGGGAGCTCATCAACGGGGCCGTCGGCCTGCGGGCGGCAAATGGCAACATGCCCGCCGGGGACCAGGCCTGGCGGGACAGCTACCGTGCCCAGCTGGAACGCGCGGCACGTGCAGCCAGCCAGGACTGAACCGGCCGGGGCGGCCTGGCAGCGGAAGGTTGCATGGCGACAGGCGGGGGGACACGGGTCACGCCCTCGCACACACCGCTCTTTACCAGCCTCATGGGTTACCCATTGCCCATCGATCACCTTCGGCCAAGCCCTCAGTCCTTGATCATCCCGCGGGCCGCGCGGCTGGCCTGGCGGCGATGATCGGGCTCGCGGGCAGCTGTCCGCCCTCAGGAGCCTGCTCGTGCTGTCTATGCTCCTGACCCGGCAAGACGATGAGGCCGGCATTCTGCATCTGGTGGCGAACGCAGTGGAATATCTCGGGCCCTGCCGGACCGAGCGCATATTCCTGGACGGGCAATGGGCAGAGGTCCGGTCGCCGCACCACGAGCCATCCGGCCCGGACCTGGCCGCGAGCGCCAGCAGGTGACTCAGCCTCGATCGGGAGATTCGTGTACGAATGGCTCGGCACGCTGATGGATTACGCCGCCGCCCATGGCGCGCAGCTAGTCATGACCTTGAACGAGTACCTGGAATGCGGGATAATTATGACGCCTCCGCCAGAGCGCTCTCGGTCCACCCCGGCACGCTGAAATACCGCCTCCGGCGGATCTGCGAGGTGACCGGCTATGACCTGGCCCTCCCGGACGCGCAGTTCAACCTGCAGCTGGGCGCGTGTGCGTGGCGCACCGTGCAGGCGCTGCGCGAATCCTGACGAGCCCGAGGGGACCTCGCCCTCCGAGGACAGCGCTCACTGGCATCACCGGCAGACCTGGCGAGATCCGCATCGACCTTTCCGACGTGCAGTACTGCGATCTCGCGGCTTGCGGGCAATCGTCCTGCTGGCCGGCCAGCGCCAGGGGCACGGCCGCAGGCGCGTGGTCCTGCTGGAAGTGCCGGAGCAGCTGAAAGAGATTCTGCGGATCCTTGGCTGGGACTGCACTCCCGGCCTGGTCATCGCCGAGCCCTGAGGTAAACAGGCCGCGGCGATCTCAGGCCAGGAGACGGTCCCGCCACTGGCGGAAGCGCCCGGCTAGCTGCTGACGGCCCTCGGCCAGCAGGCGCGCGATGTGGTCGTCGATGTAGTGCAGGTAGAGCGGCATCAATTCCCGGTCAAGCAGGGCAGCCGCGGCCGCTTCGTCGGCAGGCGGACCATCGCGCCAGGCAAGAGCGGCGGTGACCAGCTCGGCACCGGGCCCGGCAGCGCTCGACACGTAGTGCTCGGCCGCAATGGCGTTGGTGGCCACCTGGCCCGTGGCGGCGGTGAACAGGAAGCGGGCGGGGAACAACACGATCTTGGTCAGCCGGCGGGGCCCGCGGGAGCTCAGCAGCGCAGGGCTGCGGATCTCCGCCAGGGCACCGTCGCTGGACGGACGGCGCCGGACCCAGCCCCGGAGGCGCTCGGGCAGTGGCGGGTCGCCGCCCAGGTAGGCGAGAGCGAATTCGGCGCCGCCTACAAGCAGTTCGGCCTGTCCCGGCCGGGTTAGGCCGAGGCGGGCGTCCTGTCCGGCGAGCAGGCGGCCGTGCTCCAGCAGGTCGAGCCGGTCCAGCGGCGGGAACCGGCCGCCGCGGGCCTGGCCCTGCAACGACGACCTGGTTCCCCAGAACACGGATAGCCGCTCGTGCAGGTCCGGTCCGCGGGCCCGCACTGCCCCGCCGGCCCGCACTGCCCCGCCGGCCGGTGCTGCCCCGGCGCCCCGGACTGAGCCGGCCACCCGGCGGATGGTCAGGCGATCGGACACACGGAGCGGATCTCGCAGGATGAGTCCCAGGTCCACGTCGCTGACCAGCGGGCTGAACCCGCCATGCGCGAGGCTGCCGAGCGCGTAGCAGGCGATCAGCCGCGAGCCCAGCGCGGCCTGGTAAGCAGCGACCGCCTCAGCCAGCACCGGCTCCGCCGCCGCGTTGCCCCGGCCTGTATCTGGCCGCTGGCCCAGCCCGGGGCCCGGCACCGGCGCGGGCGGAGGGCCGCTTCGCCGCGCAGACCCAGATCCCGTTTCGTCGGGCAACCGCCAACTCCCTCGCTTCGTCCGCTCGCTCAGCCACGATGCCACGCCTCGGCGGGCTCCGGTGACGCCGGCGGTCCGCTGGCAGATCGAGGGCCGCGCCGGGCGGCTAGGGCGGCCTGCCCTCGCGCTACCGCCGGTGCGATGACCGGCGCGCCGGGAGCACGGCGCCGATCAGCCACAGGATCGGGATGAAGAAGCCGATGATGCCCAGCACCCAGTGCCCCTTCCGGAAAGTCATCAGGGCCACAGTGAACAGCAGGACCAGGTAGATGATGCCGAGCGAGGTGTAGCGCCAGCCCGTTCCCGTCATGAATGTCACGTCTGTCCGGTGGCGCCCGGGACGCTGTGACGATCCGCGGCGGGCAGCGTCTTCCTGTGCGACGGCTGGTGCCGTGCACTAGATTGTGCCGCCCGCCGCAGCCGCCGGGATCACCCGTCCTGGATGACTCCGGGCCCCTGTGAACCGTTCCCGTTAATCATTTCGGAGGCCATTGCGGCCGTTACGGCCGAGGACCTGAACATCGGCGGCTCAGTGCTGAGTGACGATACGGACGGTGAAGAAACCGTCTCCCTTGAAAGCGCCGATGTGGTCACCGACCTGCCGCGCCAGCCAGAGCCCGAGGCCACGGCCGGGGATGTGGTCGTCAAGCTGGCCGGGCAGGTAACCGGTCAGCGGGTCTTCGAATCCGCTGCCGCAATCGGTGACTGTGCACAGGGACCGGGCCGGAGTGCTCCAGACGGGATAGGACTCGAGCGCCACGTTGATGAGCGTCCCGATGCGCTGATCGCCGTTCAGGGCGTCCGCCAGCAGCCGCGTGCTGCGCACAAGAGCACGAGCGCGTCCGAGGAGTCCAGCGCTGGCCGGAGAAAATGAACGGCGGAGCCACCAGTTCCTCATCGACCCGGTGGAACAGCGCATCGTGGAGGAAGAGCGCGGCGCCCTCGCCCATCAGTGTCCCCCGGCTAGCTGCAAGTGCATGAGCCGGTCGACCCGTCCAGGCGCAGTATCTGCTTGACAAATGGCACCGGATCCGCCAGCAGCACGCAGCCGCCTGCGTCCCTGAACCGGCGCGTGCCGGCCGCCAGGGCCCGACAGCCCGACGCGCTGAGAAAGCCGACCCGGCTGAGGTCCAGCACGAACGTGTCCGACCGCCTGCCTGGTCGCCGCCAGCAGCGTCTGCGCGAGCACCTCGTCGTTGAAGAGGTCCACCTCACCGGCAAGGACCAGGCCGCGGTAAACGTGGTAACCGCTCAGCAGCCGCTGCTGGAGGATCTCATGTGAACCGGTCACTTCCCGCAGCCGACCGCTGACCGTCGAGGCCTGCTCATACTGGCACATCGCCGACAGCGGGCCCGTACGGCAGAGCAGATCGATCGACTCCTCTCGTTCGGCGAACACGCGAGCGGGCAGGAAGGTCAGCACCGCCTTCGCCTCTGCCGTCGCGCGAACCCGCCGGAAGCCCTCAGGCAGGTACCGCTCAAGCACCTCGGCCTGCCCGCCGGGCGGGCAGAACTCAGGCAGCGGAAGCATGGTGAGCCGGCCCTCCGCTGTCGCCCCGGCCACGTCGATGCCCTGCCCGTCAAGCAAGCGGAGTACCGAGCGCTGGGCAAGCTGCGCGTCGGTGCCCGTGCAGACGACCTTCTCGTCGTTCTCCAGGCCGCGCCGGACCCACGACCCTAGTGCCGCCTCCCGGCTGTAGAGCACCAGAATGTGGCCGTCCCACCCCGCCAGGGCCTGGCCGGCCGTTTCACGCTTCACCTCGACACTGCTCTCGCCCCTCTCCCACCGGCAGGCGCGCCCGGATACTCCCAGCTGCCGGATCCTGCCTATCGGGGCCGTCCTCCTGAGCGGCCGCCAGTGCCCTGCGGAAAGATCTGGCGACCGCTTCGGCCGACCGCCGGCCGCCGCTCGGGCGGGCAGGCGTCCTTAATAGTCGCGGGCGTCCGCGACCGCCCGCATCCCCAGGACGAGTAGGACCGCGCCGGCCGCCGTCTTCAGCGCTCCCCGGCGCGAGGCTCAGAAGCTGATCGCGGGACGCTGGGACGGGAGCGCTCCCGCAGATCGAAGATCACCGCGCGGATGCCGATGATGACGTCATCCAGCTCGCGGACCGCCTCGTGCAGCCGGGCCGCGACGAACTCCGGCGCCAGCGGGGTGAGCCCGGCGACGTGCATGCTCAGCGCGGACAGCCGGCCGATGACCTGCTCGTTAAGGTCACTCGCGATGCGGTCGCGGTCTGCCATCGCCTGCAGCTCCCTGAGCTGCTCCTCGGTCGCTTTTATCTTGGCCAGGTTCTCCGCAAGCTCCGAGTTGGCCTCCTTGAGCTTCCGGCTCGTCTCTGCCACTTCCCGTGTCCGCTGGTACACCTCCGCCTCCAGAGCCTCCGCGCGTGAGCGCATATGCTCGGCGAGCTGATGCCGCGGGTCCTCGGCCTGCTTCATGTGCAGGAAGTCAGTGACGTCCTCGACCCGGTGGATGACATAGGCCACCTGGTCGCCGCGGCCGAAGACCGGAGAGTTGACCGGGCTCCAGAATCGCTCCTCGAATCCGCCGCCCTCAGGTTCGGGCCTGCGGATGTCGTACTTCTGGACCGGCATGGCATCGGTCACCCCGTCCCGGATCACCCGCGTCAGCGACGCCTGCAGGTTAGCGACGCCTGCAGGTTGCGGACACCCGCCGTCTCGGGATCGGCGGGGTTGTCGGGGAAAACGTCGAAGATATCCCGGCCTAGGATCGCGGCGCGCTCGGTCATCGTGGCCCGCAGGTAGGCATCACTGACCGCCAGGACGCGCAGACTCAGATCCAGGACGAGGTACGAGCCAGGCGCAGCCTCGACCAAGGCCCGGAAGTCCGGCTCCTGCCCGTCGGGAGGCCCCATGACAGCAAACTACACCGGCTCTCACGGGGCAGCTATCTCCCGCGGGGCGGTTACGGCGGACCAGTATTCACTGGCCTATATGTGATGAAAGATTCTGAATGAGGGAACGTTTCTGCGATGGCTCACCATTCTCTGGAATGGCGGTTAGCACTGTCTTAGGCTTGGCGCGTGATCCGGATATTCCGGCGACGGTCTGCCATGCGCGGTGCATGCTGCACCGCCACTACGATCCTCGCGGCGAGCTTCATGACAGCGGGCCTGGCCTGCGTGGCGCCCGCGATGGCGGCCACGGCCGGCAGGGCGGCCGCCGGGGTTCGGCCGGGCCACGCAGATCCGGCTGCCCGCCAATGCGGGCGCCGCTCAGGGCGCCGGCCTCTGCTCAGGACAAAGCTGAACGCCGGCCTGTATGACGTCTCCTGCACGAGCAGCGGATACTGCGCGGCCGCCGGCGACTATCCGCTGACCTCGGGGAGCAGCATGCCGATGGCGGCGACCAGACCCTGACTCGGGGAGCATGCGCATCGCGGCTGCCTGCGCGGGGCTTCAATGCTCCCTGCAGCGTACGGCCTGTGCAGTCGTGCATCTGGCCGCCCGGGAGCCGCTTAGTGCGTAGAGTTCCGGCATGCGCATCCACGCTCACGGGGAAACAGAATGGGCTTCGGAAAAGGAAGGTTCTCGCGTCGGCACTTCATTCTAAGCGCCGGCCTGGCGGCCGCTGCGGCGGAGATCGCTCAAGCCAGCCAGACACGAGCGGCCGCCGAAGCAGCGCCGTCGGCGCCGTCACCAGCCAGGAGGACGCAATTAGCCATGTCTGACCAGGTGCGGCAGAATAATGCCTACTTTCAGGCAGATGGCGGCATCAGCGATGCGCATCTGGTCAATCAGCTGGCCGGCAATGGCCAGTCGATCGACAATCTCGCCTTTATTACTTCTCTTTCCGGCGGGAATCTTGAACTGCTCGGCCGCGGTGGCGCGGGCACGTTCGTCAAGCTGAACTACCTCGACGGCGGCGGGAACGAGCGGACCGGCGTGGCCGTGGCCACCGGGACAGACGCGCCCGTCATCTCGATCGCCCCGGAGGCCAGTGGCGGCGCATCACTTGACCTGGAAAACAACTCGCTGACGGGCGTCGAGACTGTCGTGCCATCCCCCGATAACGACAGTCAGATGAGCCTTGACGGGCTGCTGGCTCTCACGCCCCAGGCGGAGCCGGCGGTACCTGACGGCGGCGGCGTCCTGTACGTCGACTCAGCCGACGGCGGGCTGAAGTTCAAGGGCAGTTCCGGCACCGTCACCCTCATCGCGCCTGCGTGACTTTAGCGCCGCGGATCTTCTGCGCGACGCTGCCAGTAACCTCTGGCCGGTGGTACCGGTCAGCTTCCATGAGTTCTTCGGCGCCTGCGCCAGCGTCGCGGGCGCGCTCATCGGGCTGCTCTTCGTCGCCCTGTCAGTTTCGCCGGAGAAGCTGACCGGTGCCCACGCACGTGCTGAGCACCAGGTGCGGGCGGGAGCAGCGTTCTCCGCGCTCGTCAGCACTCTGGTCATCGCGCTGGCGGCCCTGCTGCCCAGGGCCAGTCTCGCGCAGGCGGGCATCGTAGTGGCCGCGGCCGGCCTGGCCACGACAATCGGCCTGATCGTCGTGCTCTACCGAGAGCACCCGCAGAAGACACGCCGCAGCGACATCAGCATGCTCGCGATTCTTCTCGCCCGGTAGGCTCTGCAGCTGGCCAGCGCCGTGCAGCTGGACGGGTCTGCCCGTAATTTCACCGGTGTCAGCCGTCTGGGAGCGCTCTCGATTGTGTTCTTCGTCTTCGGCATCGCCAGATCCTGGCAGCTCGTCGGCGCACGCGACCTCAGCCTCGCCTCGACACTCGCCGCGGTGATCCACCGGGCCGCGAGCGAAAGCACGAGCCCGCAGCGACACGATCAAGCAGCCGAGAGCGAGCCCGGAGCGAACCATGATGATCCCTAGGGCGCTAATCGCCCCGGGCTGACCCGTCCCAGACGAGCTTCATTCCGACAGCTCGTGCTCCTCGGCCCCCCCGTTCTCCAGCCGGTCGATCGAGGCCAGCAGGCGTGCGCCGGGAGGACTTCGCAGCAGCCCGTATCTGCCCAGCTGCTCGGGATGGACGGAGGCAGTCAGGTGCGTGATGTCACCGTAGGTGCCAAGTGCCTGCTCGATCAGGGAGAACCGAATCCGCTCCTGTTCCAGGCGGACTGACGGGCCGAAAGCATCACAGCAGAGGTCACGGTAGACCGCGGCCTCCTCAGGCTCCAGCATCTCCAGATCGGCGTGGACGGGGTTTGGTTCCCGCACCCACTGCCCTCGGTGCTCGAGCAACGTCTCCCGGTCCATCAGCATCGACCGGGCGTGCCCGAGATGGCGCCGCAGCCGGTTCAGGATCGCGAAACCGTGGGTGTCGATATCGCCCCAGTAGACAACATCGAGGTCGGCAAGCCAGCCGAGCGAGCCGAGGACGGACACGGCATAGCCGCCCCCGAACATCACCATGGTGCGAGCGCGGAGCGGGAACGCCAGGTAGGTGATCTCGTTCTCCACCACGACCACCGAGCTGATCCCCGGCGGCCCGGCGGTGAACTCATCCGCGCGTACGGAGAACTCACTGAATCTCCCCCGCCCGAGGCTCTCCCCCGGTGCGGGCAGACGGCATCTGACGTACGGTGGCTTCCCGGTGAACCGGTAGCGGGCGGCGAAATCGGACCTGGACACGGCCAGGTCCGCGCGGCCGGGTTCGAGGTGCAGATCCAGCAGGTCAGCGAGGACGCCCCGGTGCTGCTCGATGAACTTGGTGTCCACGCCGGGTACGTCTACCTGCCGCAGGTACATGCCGGGCCGCTGCTGCTCATCGATCCACCGGACCGTGCCGATGATCTGCGGCCAGCACGCTTCCAGCGCGAGCGCCCGCATCGGGCGGGAGACCAGCCAGGGAAGAAGCCGCGGGCACCGCTCTGCTGTCGCGGCAGCGAGCTCGCTGAAGCGCCGGACGGCCCGGCTGACCCCGAGCAGAGACCACAGCTGGTCGTAACCATCGACCCAGGCCCGGCGCGGGATCATGTTCGAGCCGATGGCCCGGCCGCCTACTGGTATCTGCTCCACTCGCAGCAGTGCCGGGTCCATCCGACGCCACTGGTCAGCCCAGTCCGCGACGCCGGCGAAGTTAGCTGCGATCTCGCTGGCTCCCGGGCCGCGCAGCGGAACACCGAAAGGCTCAAATGGGCGGCCGCTGGCGAACTCGGTCAGGAAGGTGCCCGCCTCCCACCGCCTGCGCAGGCGCCGCACCACCTGGTCCGGGGTCGTCCAGTTCCGCTGCTGCGTCACCGCCGCCACGTTGTCACGCCCCGGCCGCAGAGAGGACCGCCTGCTGGGTGAGCGCCTGAGCCAACCGCTGCGCCCGGTATTCGTCGATCGTCAGCGTCTGCAGCCGGGAGTTGTTCTGGTTCGGGTTGTCCACGAATCCCACTACCGCCACGTACGGCTCGATGACGTGGATCTTCTGCAGCGGGGTGACGATCAGCAGCTGCAGCCCGAGACGGCGGAACAGCTCGAGCGCGAAACGGGTCGATTCGTCAGACCCGCGCCCGAAGGCCTCGTCGATGACCACGAACTGGAACGTCTTGGACCGCGCCGCTCCCCACTCAAGCTTGAACTGGTAGGCGAGGGAGGCGGCCAGGATCGTGTAGGCGAGCTTCTCCTTCTGGCCGCCGGACTTGCCGCCCGAGTCGGTGTAGTTCTCGTATTCCGTGTTGTCCTCCCGCCAGCGCTCTGAGGCGGAAAAGGTGAACCAGTTGCGCACGTCGGTGACCCGCCTGGTCCACGACCGGTCGATCTCGGTCTGCCCCTCGCGGCCCCTGAAGCGCTCAATAATGCGGCTCACCTGCAGGAACTTGTGCTCCGAGTACTGCTCGGAGTCGTCGCCGGAGAGCGAGTTGTCCGTGCAGGCGCGCAGCTCCTGCCGGAACTCGCGGATATCAGTGTTAGGGGTGGGCTGCGCGTCCAGCCGGATGTAGCGCCCAGGGTTGTAGTCCACGCCGACCAGCGAGCCGTTGATCGTGGCGACCCGTTCCCTGATCAGGTCAGCCTGCTTGGTCAGCTGGGAGTGGAATCCCGCGATATCCCGGATCGTGTTGGTGTTCAGGTAGGCCTTGAATTGTGCCTGGAATCTGGGCAGGTCATCGGTGACCAGCCGCTGGAGCAGTTCCCGGTAGCCGGCCGCGGCCAGCACCGAGTCGTCCAGGTCGGTCGTTTCCACCGGGTAGTGCTGACGGAAATCCGCCATCCTGGCCACGATCTTGCTGGTCAGCGCATTCTGGGACTTGGTGCGCCGTTCGATCAGCGAGAGGAAGGCCTCGCGGGCAGCCGCCTCAGCCCGGTCACATCCGACCGGTGTGGTCACCGGGATCTCATTCAGCGGCGCTACGGCGAGCCGCTGCGAGATCGCCGGGAAATGCTCGCGGGTGCCGTCCCGGCCCGGCCCGGCCAGCACCGCCCCGACTTCGTCCAGAGCCTGGGCGGCCGTGTCAATCCCGCTGGCCAGGCTGCCGATCGCGCCGGTGATCTGCTCTTGCTCCTTTTCGGCTGTCTCGATCTCAGCAGCGATCTCCACGAGCAGGCGGCTCAGCCGCTCGAGCTCCCCGGAGGCCTGCTCCAGCCTGGCTTTCTCGGCCTTGAGCCCTTCGATCCGGTTGACCAGCGACTGCCAGTCGATATCGCGGAATTCCCTGGTCTCGGCCAGCCCGGCGAGGGTTTCGCCGCGCTTGATGAGCGCCTCCAAGGCGCCGCTGCGCTTGGTCCGCTCGGCGGCGATCTCGTGCTGGCGCTGCTGGACCGAGCGCGCCCGTACCAGCAAGGCGTCGATCTTCCGTTCGTTGCTCCAGCCGAGCACGTACTTGCTCCGGTCATCAATCCGGGATCGGTCGTCCTTCTCATGACGCCCGCCAGCGCCCTTCGTCTGGCCGGTCTTGGTCACTGCCCGCGTGGCCCGCCGGAACTGCGTCATCGTCTCGACGCACTCGTGACCGGCCCGGACGGCTAGTTCCCGCTCCAGCCAGGGATAGAACCCGGTGTCCTTAATCTCCAGCTTGCTGAACAGCGAGTTCCTCGCTGGCTCGGGCACCGGCCGGTGCGGAGCGCCGGCTGCCGCCGCGGCGGCGGACGGCACCCGGAAATACACCAGCCGGGCATCGAGGTGGTGCTCGTTTATCCAGTCCGCCACATCCGGGTAGCGCTCGTCCGGCACCAGAATGGACAGCGCGAACCCGCGCAGCACCCGCTCGGCAGCACCTTCCCAGGCGGCTTCCTCCGTACGGACCCCGATCAGCTCCCCGGCGAACGGCAGTTGCTCTGCGGCCAGCCCTAGTTCCCGGCATAGCCAGCTGCGCAGATCCAGGTTCCGCTTCGGGATGCTGCTGGTGCGCGAGCGCAGGCTGAGCAGCTCCGCATTGAGCCCGTCTGCCTCGTCGGCCAGTGTCCTGGCGTCCACCGCGATCTCGCTGAGGCGGTTCTGGCAATCGGCGCGATCCAGGCTGGCTCGTTCTGCCGCGGCCGCTATTCCCCGGCGGCGCGCGGCAAACTGCTCTGCCGTCTCCACCGGCCCCATCGCCGCGGCGCCCAGCAGTTCGGCGAAGCGCTGCGCCTTGCGTGACCGCTCGTCACAAGAGCGGGAATCGTCCTCGATGCGCCGCTCGATCTCGCTGAGCCGGTCCCCTCCGTGGCCGGCTCGTTCTACTGTCAGGCGTTTCTCATTCTCCCGCAGGTCCTCCAGCCTGACCTTCAGTGCCTTGAGTTCTTCGTGCCGCTCCGACCGCTCCTGCTCCAGCCCAGCGATACGCGCCTGAAGCAGCGCCTCCTTGCGCTCGGCGAAAAAGAACGACAGGGCCGAACGCTGATCTCCCAGGCTGGTGATCTGGCCGCCCAGCTCGTCGTGGGCGTCACAGACGGCGAGCAGCGGCTGCAGCAGCTCAAGCTGGGCCTGGGCCCGGCGAACCGCATCGTGGGCTTTGGTCAGGTCCTCGAAGTGCCCGATGATGCGCTTGGTCCAGGACTCCGCGTCGAATGGCTCCAGCATGTGGCTGCGGACAAAGTCAGTGAGGTTACCCACTGACTTCATCGACACCGTCTGATGGAACAGCTCCATGGCCTGCTCGGATTCGATGCCGAGCGCGCGCCGGAAATCCTTGCCGTACTCCGGGAAATGATCATGGATGCGGGCCCCGGCGGCGCGCAGGCGCTTCTTCAGCGTGACGATGTCAGTGCCGAAGTCGGTGAAGCTTTCCGCGATGCAGAGGCCGTGATCGGCCACCACGTAGAACCGGTCGGGCTGTCCGGCGCTGCCATCCCGCAGCCAGAAGACCTGGGCGAGGGTGACAGTGGCCTGAAATCCGCGGTTGGCGAAGACCCCCAGGAGCACCGAGTAAGCGGTCGGGTCGCGCAGCGGGACCGGCCGGGACGTGCCGGTTTCCTCGTTCCGCTCGGATTTGTAGTAGCCGAGCACGTAGGAGCGCAGGCTGCGTTCCCTGGTCTCGGCGCCCGCTGCCTTGTTGTAGGTGATGCGGTTGGCCGGCAGAAGCAGCGTGGTGATGGCGTCCACGATCGTCGACTTGCCGGAACCGATATCACCGGTCAGCAGGCCATTGCGCCCACCGGCCCGCAGGCTCCATGGCCGCCTGTCGAACGTGCCCCAGTTCCGCAGTTCGAGCTGTTCCAGCCGGAAGCCGCTGAGCTGCTCGGAGTCGGCGTCAGGCATCCGCTTCATCTCCTGCGAGCAGTGCGGCGTACTCGGCCAGGCGCCGGTCGAAATCCGCCAGCCACTGCCCATCAACGAAAGCCTTGAGGATGCGCCGCACCTCGAAGAGCTGTTCCGGCCCTTTGACCGGGCGCAGGAAGCCAAGCTCGGCGACCTTGGCGATATAGGCATCGATCTGGTCCACCAGCCGCACCTCGTTGCTGCTGGCGGGCAGGAACAGCCGGATCATGTCAATGATCTGCGCCCGGCTCAGCATCAGCCGGGTATCGCCGTTACCGGCGTCGAACTCGGCCAGTTTCTTGCGGAGCAGGGCAAGCAGCAGGCTGACGTGGAAAGACAGGGAGCGGCGCGGGACCAGCCTCGGCAGGGAATGGCCGGCCGTCTCGTCCTCCTCATCGGCCCGCTGCCGGAGGAAGGCGTAGCCCTCAGCCTCATCAATGACAACCATGAGGCCGATCGCCGCCACGTAGTCGCGTGCCTGGGGCTGGAGCGCGATCAGCTGGCGCCAGGCCCTTTCGTGCGTGTCCCGGTAAACCACGCCCTTCATGAGCTGGGTCAGCACCACCGGCAGGCTCGGCTCCGCCGCCGGGCCGGCTGTCGCGAGGGGGCTCACTGCGGTGTTCCGCTGCGGCTGGTGGCGGGCGCGCCGCTGACCGCGCGCGCGAAAGTAACCCTCGGCAGCGTCGCGCATCGCTCATTGCCCTCGTGATCAGCCCAGCGGACCTGCTCCGTGACGGATTCGTCAAAGACCACCCGGAAAACCTCATCAGTGAGCGACAGGTAAGTGACCAGTTCGGCGAGGCCCTGGGTCAGCGGCTGCTGACGGAGCAGCTCGCCGAGCCCCACCTGGGAGCGCTGCTGCAGGAGCCGCCGGACGGTAACCGACAGCCGGGCCGGGTCAACGTGGATCTGCTCGAACAGCAATGTGGTGTCTGGCTTGTCCTGTCCCGGCTCAGCCGGGGTGCTGTCGAGGGCGGCTTTGGCCGGCCGGGTATAGAGCGGCCGTTCCAGCGGCAGCACGAGCGCGGGGGATGCGGAGTCGATCTCGGTGGTCAGGCTCACCTTCGGCTGCTCGCGAAGGCGCAGCGCGCTGGATTCGATGCTCCGCAGGATGTCGATCACCCGCCTGTTCTCGAACCACACCTGGTCATCGAGAAAGCGGCGCAGCTGCTCGGACAGCTGCCGCACGGTCGCCTGCGTCCGCTCGCCCGCGTCCAGCCAGTCGTGGTGGATGCGGCGCAGGCGCGGATCCGCATCGCCGATCGCCTCCAGCTGGTGTGCCTGCTCCAGCAGGCCCGCCAGCTCCTCCTGCCGGGCTGCGGACAGCAGGAAGTCGTAGAAGGCCTGGAAGCTCCGGCCCTGGTCGGAATCTGCGATGGCTTCCCGGTTGCCCAGCATCTCGTCGAGCAATTCGCCCTTGGACCCGGTCCACGCCGCGATCCGCTCGCGCAGGCGGAGGTCCAGGTGCCGGAAGTTCTCCTCCACCTCGCGGAAGTCCGACAGCAGCTCCCGCGCGGTCATCGCGAACTGCTGGTACCGGTCGCGCTGCGCCGAGGGGTCGAGCAGGTCGAGCGCTCCGTCTTCGACCCGGGCGATCTGCTCATCCAGCTCGTGGCGGCGGCGGCGCAATTCGGCGAGGCGCACCTGCGGGTCGGTCTCGGCGCCGAACACCATCTGCCGGAGCAGGACGAAGATCGTGTTGAGCCGTGATTCGGTACCCACGAAACTGCGCGGGCGCAACGCCCTGACGAAGGACAGTGCCTTCTCCACGGCAGGGGTCGCATCGAAGTGCGGCTCGTCAGAGCCCTCCGGGTAATACTTGCGCAGCCAGCCGGCCTGCGGTGCAGTCCAGTCTTCCAGGTATGCCCTGGCTGTCTTCGGAAATGTCCGGTCACCGGCTCTCTCGTTCACCGCGTACAGCTCATCGTCCAGGCGGGCGGCCAGGTCCGCCGCGGAAATGGACCTGATGTTCTCGGTAACGAAGATCTCCTCGAAGAAACTCAGGATCAGCGGCGCGTTATCGGCGGACAGCAGGCGCCACGCAGGACTGTGCTTGCGCAACCAGTCGACCTCGTCGAAGTCCACCGCGGCTCGTCTCTACCTATCCGGAGCTGAATGACGTCGCCATGTTAGACGCGAGGTCCGACATCGGGGCCCCAACTGGAGCAGTCAGCGGCCGGATCCGGGCAGCGTCAGCCCGGGCAATGGGTCGCGCCGCCGGGCACCGTCCCCTGGTCACCACCGCTGCTTCATGCGCGTTACAGGTCGGATCTCCTCGTATTTCGCGGTCAGTTCCGTTCAGCCGGGCGCTAGCCCGAGTTTCCTGGATAGTTTGATCTTGCTGCTGTTTCCGCAGGTGAGCGGTAGCGTCCCGGGCCCTGGGGGGCCTATGACCTAACTGCGTGGCGCCCTGCGGTCCTGGCCGAAGATCTCGTGCAGCTTCCGCTGGTCAGCGCTGAGTTCTGTGGTGCAAGCTGCGCGACCTGCTGCTCAGCTTCGCACGCGACCAGCTCCTCTCGCCCCGATAGGTGTTCCCTGGTGCCGAGCAGGCCCATCCCCGATGAGGTCCTGCGCGGGAGGGCTCAGCCGTTGCCGTGCAGGTTGGAGAGCACCACCCATATCTGCTGCGACCCGTGCGGGTCGTTAGCGACGGCGATGCATCCGGCCGTGACCGGGCAGCTCAGGAAGGCCGCCTCATCGTCTGGCACGGCGGGCGCCATCGGAGCCCCCGCGATCTCCAGGTCAGCCCGCAATGACGGGTCGCTTCGATCGTGGCGGCCCCGGGGCTGCCGTCTGGACGGGGCAATCGCGTGCCGCCGCGCATGTCCCCGGCCCACGCTGCCATCGGCTAAGGCGGCCGCCCGGACGATCCGGGGCGGCAGACCAGGGCAACGGCCAGGGGTGTCTCGCGGGCCCGATAGCGCCGCTAGAGGACGACCGTGTTTGCAGTGGCATTCGACAGATGCCCGCCGGCAGGAAAGATGAGATCGGAGACGGCAGACACGAGGCGCAGGCGCTGGTGCCGATCTCCGAAGCCGGCCGGGGTCTGGCGCGATCGCCTCGGCGGCCGATTTCAGAGAGGAAGCCATGCACCGTCATGACGCTCCGACCGTGCCCGTAGCGGTCGTGACCAGCCGCGCAGAAGCCGGGCTGATCGTCGGCATGCTGCGCAATAACGATCTGAGGGCAGCGGCGTCGGCCGACGATGCCGGCGGCCAGAACCCGGCGCTGCAGACGCAGGGTGTCCGCGTGCTGGTTGCACCTTCCGACGAGGCGGCAGCTCGCCGGCTGCTGGCCGCAGTCGATGACACCCCGTAGAGATAGCCCCGCCCGGCGCCTCTCAGCAGAGGATGAACGGCCGCCCTCGCGGATGATCGGGGCGACTTGGCGCGTTGGACACCCCATAACCCTCAGGGAGATGACATGCCAGACACTTACCGCAAAGACCCGGAGGCCATCGCGCGGCTGACGCCCGAGCAGTACCGGGTGACGCAGGAAAAGGGAACCGAGCGGGCGTTCAGCAACGCCTACTTCGACAACAAAGAACCCGGCATCTACGTGGACATCGTGTCCGGCGAGCCCTTGTTCGCCTCCGTCGCCAAGTACGACAGCGGCACCGGATGGCCGAGCTTCACCGTGCCCCTCGAGCCGGGCAACCTGATCGAGAAGCCCGACCGGAGTCTCTGGATGCGCCGGACCGAGGTCCGCTCGGCGCACGCGGACAGCCACCTCGGCCACGTCTTCAACGACGGCCCCGCCGATGCCGGAGGGCTGCGGTACTGCCTGAACTCAGCCGCCCTGCGGTTCATCCCGGCCGGCGACCTGGAACCTGAGGGATACGGGACCTACCGCGCCCTTTTCGACGACGCACAACACAACGAACCAGAAGGCAGCGAGCCAGAAGGCAGGGAGCAGCGATGAGCGAGACCACCGAGAAGGCGATCCTGGCCGGCGGATGCTTCTGGGGCATGCAGGACCTCATCCGCCGCCGCCCCGGCGTCCTGGCCACCAGGGTCGGCTACACCGGCGGGGACGTCCCGAACGCGACGTACCGTAACCACGGGTCGCACGCCGAGGCCATCGAGATCATCTTCGACCCGGAGCAGATCTCCTACCGCGACCTGCTGGAATTCTTCTTCCAGGTCCACGACCCGACCACCAGGAACCGCCAGGGCAACGACATCGGCCTCAGCTACCGGTCAGCCATCTACTACCTCAGCGACAAGCAGAAGCAGATCGCACAGGACACCATCGCCGACGTCGACGCCTCCGGTCTCTGGCCGGGCAAGGTCGTCACCGAGGTAGAGCCAGCGGGGCCGTTCTGGGAAGCCGAGCCCGAGCACCAGGACTACCTCGAGCGCTACCCCGACGGCTACACCTGCCACTTCGTCCGGCCCGGCTGGAAACTCCCGCACCGGCAGGAACCGCCAGCCACTGACATTGCCGCAGCCGTGACTGACGAATTGCGCTAGGTCGTGATGGCCGTGGTCCGCTGGCGTGGACTGGTGTTCACGCGACGGGCCGTGCTCGAGCAGGAGCGGCAGCCGGCAGCGGTGGCCGGGTCCGCGGGAACGAACGCGGCGAGGCGGGCCTCGGGCAAACCGACCATCTCCGTTGTCACGGCCTCAGGTCGATCCGGCCCGTCGCGGGATGGCGGCACTGCCTGACGCGCGGCGCGGCAGCGCGAACCTCCAGCCGGTTCCACCTGGTACGGAACTCTGCACTTGAGGAACTCAGCCGGACCAGCAGCGGCCGCCAGGCCGCAGTTAGGGCGAAAGCACGAAATCTGTGCCCCGGGTTTGCAGCACCAGGTAGCACCGTGCGCTACATGCCTTTAGAATTGCGCTTATGACAGCGCAGCCTGAAATCACCCAGCGAGATCTCCGCAACAGGTCCAAGGAGATTATGGACGCGGTCGAGAACGGGCAGGCCTTCACCGTCACCCGCGATGGGCACAGGATCGGCGAACTGATCCCGCTGCGACACCGACGGCGGTTCGTCCCCCGGCAGGAATTCGCCGCCATGTCCCGCAGCGCGCCAGCCATCGATATCGAGACTTTCCGGGCCGACCAGCAGGCAGCGTTCGAACACGACCTGGACAGCTCCCATGGCCGATGACCGCCACCCGCAGGGCCTGCTCGATACCAACATCGTGATCCTGCGGAAGTGGATCAACCCTCTCGAGCTGCCCGCTGAGATGGCCATCAGCGCCATTACGCTTGCCGAACTGTCAGCCGGAGCACACCAGGTACGGCGCACTGACGAGCAGGGCGGCTACGACGAGAACGCAGAGCGCGCCAGGCGAATGGACGTGCTGCAGCGCGCCGAGAGCGAGTTCGACCCTATTCCCTTCGATGCGGAGGCAGCACGCATCTACGGCCGGGTGACCGCAGCGGTGATCGCTGCCGGGCGCAAGCCACGGCGCCGGATCGCCGACCTTATGATCGCCTCGATCGCCATTGCCGAGGAACTGCCGCTATTCACCACCAACCCCGCCGACTATGCCGGGCTCGAGGATCTGCTGGCCCTCGTGCCCGTAACCCGCCCCCGTGACTGACGAATTGCGCTAGGTCGTGATGGCCGTGGTCCGCTGGCGTGGACTGGTGTTCACGGGGCGGGCCGCGCTCGAGCAGGAGCGGCAGCCGGCAGCGGTGGCCGGGTCCGCGGGAACGAACGCGGCGAGGCGGGCCTCGGGCAAACCGACCATCTCCGTTGTCACGGCCGCCGCCACCGCGGATCATGACCGGCGCCGCGTGCTTGGTAACGATGAACGAGCCGACCACATTGGTCTCCAGCACGCTGCGCGGGCGGCCGACATCGGTGTCCAGTGCCGGGGTGGCCGGCGGCAGCCAGCCGGCGCTGCGCACCCCGAGGCCGCCGGGCTGCCGCCGGGCGTCCGGCGCCGCACGCCGGGCCTGCGCCGGGAGGAGGTCGCTCAGCTGACGCACATCAGCACCACCTGGTACACCTGGCTCGAGCAAGGACGCGGCGCCCGCCCGTCGCTCGCCGTGCTGGACGCGCTGACCGTGGCCCTGCGGCTCGGCCCGGAGGAGCACGACCACCTGCTGGCCCTATGCGGCTACACCGATGTCCTCGCCCCGGAGCGGCCCGCGGGCACCCGCGTCCCCGAGGCGGTGCAGACGATGCTGGACGCCCTCAGCCCCGTGCCCGTCTACGTCGCGTACCTGCGCTACGACATCCTCGCCTGGAACGACGCCCAGCGCGCTTTCGCCGTCGACTACCCGCGCCTGCCGCCCGCCGAGCGCAACACGCTGTGGCTGCTGTTCCGCCACCCGGCGCTGCGCAGCCGGTTCCTCGACTGGGCGGCACCGACGCCGACACGATGGTGGCCCGGTTCCGCGCCATCACCGCCCAGCATGCCGGCCGGCCGGACAGGGCTACCGCGGTCCAGGCCGCCAGGAACGACGGCAAGGACCAGCTCGACCCGGCGCTGCTCGCCGGCCTGCGCGCCCGCTACGACGACCAGGTCGCCCGGGCGTTCCAGGTGCCCTGGACGAACAATGCCTCGGAGCAGGCATTGAAGGGCCCGAAGCGGCACCAGGCCGTCTCCGGGTACTGGCACACCCGCGCCACGCTCGCCGGCTACTGCCGGGTGCGCTCCTACCTGGTCAGCGCGCGCGGACACCACATCCGCGCCACCGACGCCATCACGCCGCCCTCGCCGGCAGACCGTGGCTACCGGTACCCCATAACCGCCTGACATCACGGACCCACACCCGTGAATGGACACCGGCCTCTACCTGGTGGTCAGCACCCTCGTACGCCTACTGTGGGTCCCCGGACGTCTGCAGCACAGGGCATTGGCGTAACGCCGCGAATGGGGCATGAACATGATCCTCACCGTGGTATTCGCGCTAGCTTCCGCTTTCTCCAACGCGGTCAACCTGATCACACAGCACTCGGCGAGTGCCGCTGCGCCGAAACGGGACAAGGGCTGGCGCCTGGTCGGCTATCTGTTCCGGCAGCCGCTCTGGCTGCTGGGCTGGGTCGCCGCGGTGGGCGCGTTCGCGTTCCAGGCCCTGGCCCTGCACAGCGGCCAGCTCTCGGTGGTCCAGCCCGTCCTCGTTACCGAGCTGGTTTTCGTCCTGATCCTGCGCCGGGCGTGGATCCGGCAGGACGTGGCCCGCGCCGCGTGGGCCGCCGTGCTGGTGGTCTGCGCGGCACTGGCGGTGTTCCTCACCGTCGCCGAGCCCACCGGAGGCCGCCCGGCCCCGCAGGCAGCAGAGTGGCTGTCCGCCGGGCTGGCATTCGGTGCGGTCATCGCCCTGCTGGCCGCGGCGGGTACGCGGGGCTCAGCGGTGCGCCGGGCCGCGGTCTTCGCGACGGCGGCAGCGCTGGCGTGGGCTCTGATGGCGGCATTCCTCAAGACGGTGACCCAGATGCTTGCCGCCTCCGGGATCAGCGGCGTACTCACGAGCTGGCCGGTGTACGCGCTGGCCGCCGCTGCCGCGGTCGGGACGCTGCTCGAGCAGGCGGCTCTGCATGTCGGGCCGCTGAGCGTGTCCCAGCCGCTGCTGGTCATCGTCGGCCCATTCGCAGCCATCATCTTGAGCGTCTGGATATTTGACGAGCGCTTCACTGACAGCCCCGCGAAGATCGCCATCGCTGTCGCCGCTTTCATCATCATGGCCGCCGGTGTCATCGTGCTGTCGCGAACAGCACCGAAAGACCTCACCCCATCCAGACGAGCCGAGCGGTGACGCATGCCATATCTATCAGCTAGAGGGAACAATCTGTCAAGTCGATAGGCGCCTGCCACGGGGCCGGCCGGATCCCGCGACGCGGAGATCCGCTGCCCGTCCGGCATCCTGCCGCCGACGCGTGAAGTAACGCGCTTTTTCCTTACCCTGCCTAGGCTGGCCCGATTTTAGTTTCCGGGCCGTTGAATACTGATCACGCCCGCCCGAGACGATAATCGGATGTGCTTCGGCGGCGTATCTTGCCGCCGCGCTGAGCATAAATTTCATTGCACTTAAAGGTGGGCAAGTACGTTAACTCACCGAAATTGCCGCCAGCAAGTGCCAGATGGCCGATGCGGGGCGTGATCAGTGCATTGACTCCATTCCGAAAGGAGCGGCAAAGGATGCAGGCACCCGACGAGGCGGGACCCGATGCGCAGAGCGGCCCCGGCGTAGGGCGGCGGAAGTTTCTCTCCGCCGGCGGAGGCCTCGTGGCCGGGGCTGGGGCGCTGAGCCTGGCGCGGACCGGGCCGGGTTCCGTGGACGTCAGCGTAACCGCGCCGTCCGCCACTCGCGGCCTTCGGCCCATCTACCCTGCCGATCCGAGGTACAACACGATGCGGATGGGGTTCAACCGGCGCTGGGTCGGCTCCCCCGCCTACATCCAGGTAGTCCAGAACGCCCGCCAGACGGTCCAGGCCGTCCAGCGAGCCCACGACGCCGGCCTGCGCATTACCGTGCGCGGAGGCGGTCACTGCTACGAGAACTTCTCGTCCGGGAACCACGGCGGCGTCATCATCGACATGAGCGGGATGCAGCGCGTTTCCCTGGACCCGGCCGGCCAGGTCTGCGTGGAGGCCGGCGCCACGCTGTGGAATGTGTACGAGACCCTTTTCAAGGACTACAACCTCACCATTCCCGGCGGGTCCTGTTACTCGGTCGGGGTGGGAGGTCACATCGTGGGCGGCGGGTACGGACTCCTGTCCCGGCTGCATGGCCTGACCGTCGACTATCTCACCGGTGTGGACGTTGTCTGCGTCAACCGGCACGGTCAGGCCCGGCTGGTGCGGGCCCGCAAAGGCGACCCGCAGACCGGGCGGTTGCTGTGGGCGCACACCGGCGGCGGCGGGGGCAACTTCGGCATCGTCACCGCGTACTACTTCTCCGGGCTGCCAAGCCCGCCCGAGCAGGTGCGAGTCGCTGTCACGACGTGGCCGTGGTCGGCGCTGACGGCTGCGGACTTTGCCACGCTGCTGCGCAACTACGGGCGCTTCATGGAGGCCCACAGCTCACCGTCGAGCCCGTACGCGGGCCTGTTCGCACTGCTCCACGCGTTCCATCATTCGGCGGGGGCAATCACGATGACCACGCAGGCGACCGGGCCCGCGATGGGCCTGCTGGAAACGTTCCTCAGGCAGATCAACGCCGGCGCTCGCGGCGGAACAACAACGATCACCTCCCTGCCCTGGCTCCAGGCCACCCAGTGGCTGAACGGGTCAGGGAAGAACCAGCGCGGCAAGTACAAGTCGGCGTACATGAAGGCCGCATTTCCCGAGCATCAGATCAAGGCCATCCACAGCGCGCTGACCGACCCTCGCTACGCCAATCCGCAGGCCCTGCTTCAGATCGACTCCTACGGCTGCCGGGTCAACGCGCAGTCGCCGGATGCCACGGCCGTGGCGCAGCGATCGTCGATCATGAAACTGCAGTATCAGACATACTGGGCGCGGGCCGAGGATGATCAGGTCAACCTGCGCTGGATCAACGGCTTCTACGCCGACGTGTACTCGGCCACCGGCGGCGTTCCGGTGTCCAACCACGTCACCGACGGCTGCTTCATCAACTATTGCGACGTTGACCTGCCTGCCAGCTGGCCCGCCCTCTACTACAAGGACGGCTATCCGGCCCTGCAGGCGGTTAAGGCCCGGTGGGACCCGCGCAACGTCTTCAACCACGCGCAGTCCGTCGTGCCCGCCACTCACCGTTCCTAGCAGCTGAAACGAGGACGGCGAGATGCTGCAGCCAGCCGGGTCTGTCCCATGCACTCCCTATTTCGCGATCCGCCCGCCCGCGAGCGGATCATCAACTGGCCTGACTTCGCCGCGGCCGCCGTCGCACGGATGCCAATCGCCCTCGCCCAGCGATAGGTGAGGCTGACGATCCAGCTCCGCTCCGGCAGCATCGACCTTGACCCCGGCGACCTGTTCGTCATCCCCGCGGCGCGGAGCACTGTCCGGTCGCGGACGAAGTAGCCCGGCATGTTGACTTGGGTGAACTCGGGCCGAGGTGTGTGTGCCTGGTTACCGGGGAACAGGACTGATCAGGGGGATGGCCATGGCTCCCAGCAACGCATGGTCAGCTGATCGGGAGATTCTTAGCAGCGCGTGCCAGCAGTAACGGGAGTGCGACCGCTGAGGCTGCGCGTTCCCGAGGCGGGTATGCCCGTTCCCCTCGGCTGTTGCGCGGCCGAAGCTAACCGGCCAGGGGGAGAAGGGAGTGGTATCGATGCCGACAACAGCGTGGCGGTTCAACGGGACCGAAGGGGCCGATCAAGCAGTCCTCACGCTCAAGCAGCTGGATGCTCAGGATCTCATCGACGTGCAGGACATCGCCGTGCTCCGGTGGCCGCAATATTCATCCGGGCCCCTGACGCAGGAGCACGTGACCGACGAGGGCAGCAAGGTCTCCGCGCTCGTCAGCAAGCTCAGGCATCCCACCATAGACAGCTCGATGATCGAGTCAGTCAAGGGTGACATGACGCCAGGAGCCTCGGCACTTGTGTTGCTGAGCTCCGATGCCTCGGTCGGCGCCGTCGTGAAGGCGTTCGCGGGACAGGCCATGGAGCTGATCCGCTCGGACCTCTCGGTACAGCAGGAGGACAAGACAAGGGCCGCCTTCAGCGATTCGGCTGATACGCAGAGCGACTAGCCGCCGAGCAATGCCCGAAGGGCGAGCACTGATGACCTCAGCAACGTTCTCGCTCGCCGCATCCGGCGGGCGAGGAGACGATCGGCATGGGGCCGCCCTGTGCGAGCGAGCAGCAAGGCGGCAAACCCCCATCGGCTCCCAGGCCGGTTCCCAGCGTAAATCGGAAACCAGGGGTGCGAACATATTTCATTCGCCTGCGCCGAGATCGGCTACCAGCGCTTCCATCGAGTCATAGACGTTGCCGTCAGGGACATCGTCACCCGGCCGTGACGGATACCGGCTCTCGTGCGCGACCCAGTACACCTCAGCCTCACGCTGCTCTAGCGCCTTCAGCGCACGATATTCCTCCAGGGGGACCACCACCGCCTCGACCTGCCCTGCCCTGCCCTGATGATCACCTGATGGCCGGCCGCCTCGGCATCGAAAGACCGGGAGCTCTCACTCATACCTGCGAGCGTACCCCTCGGGTAAACGTGGGACAGCGTTCAAGCTGCGCGGCCACTTCTTACCTCGCTCACGGTCAAGAATACGTAAGGCCCGAGTAGACGAATCATCTCATAAAACGTGGATGGGCCCCGGCCTGCGCGAAAGACCTCGACAGCCAGACCCGATCCTGACAGTCCCCGTCGCGCCCCTATGGGGGCGGTCAACAACGGGGATGCGGCGAGAGAATCTGTGATATGACGACGTGGACCGGTCCTGGGAGTACCGGCGTGGGGCAGGCTGGCGACCTGGACATTGAGCCGGCAGCGCTGAGGACGCAGGTATCGCAGTTGCGGGCGGAGAACGCCCGGCTGCTGCGGCTGCTAGAGTTGACGCCGCAGCAGGCTCGTGCGCCGGCTCCGGGCATGATCCACGCCGGGACGCCGTCGGCGATGAAAGTCCGTTCTTCCGGGCGCTGTTCGCCGCGAGTACGGATGTTTACGCCGTCCGGTGGGAGAATGCGCGTTCGGGCAGGGCGGGGTGGATGCCTGTGGTGCGCGGTGGCTGGCGCAAGGGCGTCCCGGCCGCGGAACGGGAGTACCTGCCGCTGTCGGAGGAGGTGCTCACCGCGCACCTGTCCGGCGAGCTAGATCTCGGTCTGTACCCGCTGCTCGACGGTGACCGCTGCTGGTGGCTGGCAGCTGACTTCGACGGCCCAGCTGCGATGCTCGATGCGCTGGCCTACCTGAAGGCCGCGCGTGCGGCCGGCGCTCCCGCAGCGCTAGAGGTATCGCGCTCAGGCACAGGCGCGCACGCGTGGCTTTTCTTCGCCGTGCCCGTTCCCGCGGCCAACGCCCGGCTGGTCGGCACCGGGCTGCTGCGCGAGGCGATCGCTATCCGCGGGCGGATGGACCTGTCCAGTTACGACCGGCTGTTCCCGTCCCAGGACGTCCTGCAGGCCGAGGCCTGGGGAACCTCATCGCCGCGCCGCTGCAGGGACAGTGCCGGCGCCGCGGCGTGACCGTCTTCCTCGACCTGGCCACACTCGAGCCGCACGAGGATCAGTGGGCCTACCTGTCCAGTGCCGCCCGGCTCTCCCCCCGCGAGCTGACCCAGCTCGCGAAACGGCTCGGACAGGTCGCTGTCGGAGCTTCCGTGGACCGGCTGCGGGCCGCGACATCGACCCGCATCTCCGTTCCAGCGCCGACGGTCATCCGGGCGCGGCTCGGCGCCATGATCACGGTCGAGAGCACTGATCTGCCGCCAGCGCTGCTGGCCACGCTCAAGCACGCGGCCTCGATGCCCAACCCGCTTTTCTACGAGCGCCAGCGGCGGCGCGCCTCCACCTGGGACACGCCCCGGTTCCTGCGCAGCTACGACGAGACTCTCGCCGGTGATCTGGTCCTGCCGCGAGGTCTCCTGCGCCAGCTGGGCGACCTGACAGGGCAGGCCGGGAGCAGGCTGGACATCACCGACGAGCGAGACTCGGGCAGTCCGCACGACTTTGACTTCCAGGCCGCTCTCGATCCCGAACAACGGGCCGCGCGCGACGCGCTGGCCGGTCACGAGCTCGGCGTCCTGGTCGCGCCACCCGGCGCCGGCAAGACGGTCGTCGCCTGCGCCCTGATCGCCGCCCACGGCGTGTCAACCCTGGTGCTGGTCGACCGCAAGACACTCGCCGACCAGTGGCGGGCACGCATCCACGACCTGCTTGGCATCAGGCCCGGCCAGCGCGGCGGCGGCCGCACCAAGATGCATGGCATTATCGACCTCGCCACGCTGCAGATCTTGTCGCGCGCGGATGACATCGGCGCCCTGACCGCCGGCTACGGACTAGTCGTGGTCGATGAATGCCACCACGTTCCTGCTGCCGCGTTCGAGCACGCGGTGCGGCAGATCCCGGCACGCCGCTGGCTCGGCCTGACCGCCACGCCCTACCGCCGCGACCAGCTCGACGACCTCATCGCGCTGCAACTCGGCCCGGTCCGCCACACCATAAGCCGGGCAGAATCCGGAACTTTGTCTCTGCGGCCAGAGCAAGGCCCGGCGCCCGAGCCAGTCCTGCACGTCCACCCGACGAGGTTTCGGTACATCGGCAGCGCCGAGGCCGCCGCACCCGGCGGCATGGCCACCATCTACCGGGACCTCGTCGCCGACGACACACGTACCCGGCAGGTCACCGACGACGTCACTGCCTCGTGCTGACCCAGTGGACCGGCCACGTCGACCGGCTTGCAGCCGCCCTGCGCGGTCACGGGCACGACCCCGTGATACTGCGCGGCGGCCTGGGCGCCAAGGCCCGCACCGCCGCCGTCGCCCGGCTCGATCCCCAGCCCGACCAGCCTCCGCTGCTCGTCATCGCCACCGGCCCGTACATCGGAGAGGGCTTCGACTGCCCCCGGCATCTCACCGGCACAAGACCAGCGCCAGGAAGCTGACAACACTGCCGCCATCGCGACAACTACCATCCGGCTCCTGCTCATCGCGTAGCAGAACGAGGCGCTGGCGGCCCGAGCAACTCAGCCCGGCCTCAGCATCTCGACGGCGGTCGGAGAACCACGCCCGAGCCACCTGATGGCTCCCGGGAGCAGCCCCGCGCCGCGAGACCCGCGACGCTGATGACGTCGATAGGACCTGACCTGCGAGGATTCCGGCCCCCGCTGCGGATGGGAGACCGAGCGTTCTTCCTGCGAGGAGGTCAAAGATTTAGATTTGAAGATCACAACATGCTTCTGACACTTTTAGGCCCGCTCGCGATCTTGCCCCTCGGAATGCCGCTCAAAAGGGTGGCGCTCGTCGGTTCAGTGGTCGAATTCCTTATCTGACCTGTGAGAATGTGGAGCTATGGGGATTCGGACCCCAGATCTCTTGCATGCCATGCGACTTCGACATGGGTCCGGACGGGTCTGGATGATGCTGGGCTGGCCGTTTACCTGCGGGAACCGGGCCTGGAGGAGTCTGGACGATGGCCGGCGTGCCTGCACGGTGGCTA
>JBKQMG010000031.1:0-40217 GCA_052146815.1 Streptosporangiaceae bacterium
TCATCTTGAACGACCCCACCTGAATCACCACCGACAGCGTGATGATCACGAACAGCCCGCCCAGGATCACCAGCAGCAGCTGCGTCTTCGTGCACACCGCCAGCCCCGCCAGCACTCCGCCGAGAGCTAGCGACCCCGTATCCCCCATGAAAATCCGGGCCGGCGGCGCATTCCACCACAAGAACCCGAAACACGCCCCCAGCACCGACGCCGCCACCACCGCCAGGTCGAAGGGGTCGCGCACGGCATAGCAGTGCTGCGACAGGGCGACGCTGCAGTCATTGCGCAGCTGCCAGTTGGCGATCAGCACATAAGCCGCGAGCACCAGCGTCGCGGCGCCGGTCGCGAGGCCGTCCAGCCCGTCGGTCAGGTTCACCGCATTCGACCAGCCCGCGATCAGCAGGACGATCCACAGCACGAACGGCAGCACGCCGATCGACGGGCCGATATCGCGCAGAAACGACACCTGGGCGTCGGCCGGCGTGAGGCCGATGCTGTCGGGGTGGTGGATGACCTCCAGCGCGAACAGCGCGCCGACCACCGCCTGGCCGGCCAGCTTGGCGCCGCTGCGCAGCCCGAGACTGGTCTGCTTGTAAATCTTGATGAAGTCGTCGATGAAGCCGACCAGGCCGAGGCCCGTCATCAGCATGAGCACGAGGAGCCCGGATGCTGACATCGGCTGGCTGGTGACCTCGTGCCCGACGACGTAGCCCACCAGCGCGGCGATGACGATGACGGTGCCGCCCATCGTCGGGGTCCCGCGCTTGGTCGCGTGCGCGGCCGGGCCCTCCTCGCGGATCAGCTGACCATAGCCGCGCCGGGTGAAGATCCTGATGGCCAGTGGCGTGCCGAACAGCGCGAGCAGCAGCGAGACCGCCGCCGAGACGAGGATCGTCTTCACTGCGCGGCCCCGGTCCCGCGATCCGGCCCGGCGTCGGCCGCCAGCGCCAGCGCGACTGTCTCCAGGCCGATCGAGTGCGAGGCCTTCACCAGCACCACGTCACCGGCCCGCAGCCGTTCGCGCACCGCCTGCACCGCGGCCGCCGCGTCCGGCACCGGCAGCAGCTCACCGCGCCAGCCCGGCACGGCCGATGCTCCGGCCGCCATCGGCGCTGCGCCGGCGCCGACCACGACCAGCCCGGCGACGCCGGAGCCCGCCGCCTGCGCGCCCGCCTGCCGGTGGAACTCAGCCGCCGACTCCCCCAGCTCAGTCATCTGGCCGAGCACGGCGAAGGCCCGCCGCCCCCGCGCCATCGCCGCGAGCGCCTCCAGCGCCGCCCGCATCGACTCGGGATTGGCGTTGTAGGCATCGTTGATGACCGTCACGCCGCCGGGTCGCTCGGTGACCTCCATCCGCCCCGCGCTGCGGGGGACTGCGGCCGACAGGCCGTCCGCGATCGCGCCGGGCGGCAGGCCGAGCTCACCGGCCAGGGCCGCGGCGGCCAGCGCATTAGTGACGTGATGCTCGCCGTGCAGCCTCAGCTGGACCTGCGCGTTCCCGCCGGGGGTGATCAGCCGGAAGCCGGCCCGGCCGTGCGCGTCGAGCGTCACATCGGCGGCCCGCACGTCGGCGGCCGGTGACCGGCCGAAGGTCACCAGCCGGGCGGCGGTGCGCTCGGCCATGGCCAGGACACGCCGGTCGTCGGCGTTGAGCACCGCCACGCCGTTCGCGGTCAGCGCGGCGGGCAGCTCGCCCTTGGCCTTAGCGACGGCGTCAATGCTGCCGAACTCGCCGGCGTGCGCGTTGCCGACGCACAGCACGGCGCCCAGGTCTGGCGGCGTGATCTCGCACAGCATGGCGATGTGGCCGGTGCCGCGAGCGGCCATCTCGCAGATGAGATACCGCGTCTGCCCGGTCACCCGCAGGGCAGTGAGCGGGACGCCGATCTCGTTGTTCAGCGAGTTGCGCGGCGACACGGTCGGGCCGAGGGTCTCGACCAGCTGCGCCGTCAGATCCTTGGTCGTGGTCTTGCCGGCCGACCCGGTGATCGCGGCGATCGTGAGCTGCGGGCAGCGGTCCACGACGGCCCTGGCCATGGCCGCAAGGGCCGCTACGACGTCGGGCACGATCAGCGCCGGCACTCCGACCGGCCGGGCAGCGAGGACGGCGACCGCACCGGCCGCCGCCGCGGCCCCGGCGAAGTCATGACCGTCGGCATGCTCGCCGGGCAGCGCGGCGAACAGGCCTCCCGCGGCCGCCTCGCGCGAGTCGATGACCACTGGTCCGCTGACGAGGGCGCCTGCGTCGGGGACCTGATCGAGCTCGGCGCCGGTGATCGCGGCGAGCTGCGCCACCGACAGCGGGATCACTCGGCCTCCGGTTCGGCCGGGGCGCCATCCGGGCCGGGAAAGCCCGCTGACATCGAGCCCGCAGGCCGGCCGCCAGCCGTGGCTGCCTCCTCGGCGGCGCGGCGGCGCGCGAGGGCTTCGCGCGCTACCTCGCGGTCATCGAAGGGAATCACAGAGCCGCCGATGTACTGACCGCGCTCGTGGCCCTTGCCGGCGATCAGCACGACGTCGCCCTTGCCGGCCCTGGTGATAGCCAGATCGATCGCCGCGGCGCGGTCAGGCTCGATGACCAGCTGCGACCGATCCCGCGGCGGGACATCCAGCACCCCGGTCAGCATTTCCGAGAGGATCGCGAGCGGGTCCTCTGAACGCGGATTGTCGCTGGTCAGAATAGCGGTGTCGGCGAGTCTGGCGGCGGCCGCCCCCATCAGCGGGCGCTTGGCGGTGTCCCGCTCACCGCCGCAGCCGAGGACGATCGTGAGACTGCCCTGGGTGACCGGCCGCAGCGCGGTCAGCACGGCCTCGACCGCCCCGGGCTTGTGCGAGTAGTCCACCAGCACGGTGAAATCCTGTCCGGCCTCGACCCGCTCGAGCCGGCCGGGCACCCCCGGGCATGCCGCCACGCCGGTCACGGCGTCGGTCAGCCCGACCCCGGCCTCGACCAGCGCGACGATTGCCGCCAGGGCGTTGGCGACGTTGAACGGGCCGGGCATGGCCACCGACGCGTCGGCCTCCACGCCGCCGGGGCCGATGACCCGGAAGGTACTGCCGTCCGCGCCCGCGCGCACATCGACCGCACGCCAGTCGGCGTCACTGCGCCCGGTCGCGGAGAAGGTGGTCATCGGGATCTGGCCGTCCGCGGCCAGCAGCCGCCCGTACTGGTCGTCGGTGTTGACCACGCCTGCCCGGGCGTAGCCGGGGGTGAACAACTGCGCCTTGGCCGCGAAATAGTCGTCGAGGCTGGCATGGAAATCGAGGTGATCCTGCGAGAGGTTCGTGAAGACGGCGACGTCGTAGGACGTCCCGGCGACCCGGCCGAGCGCCAGCGCGTGGCTGGAGACCTCCATTGCCGCGGCGCTCACGCCCTGCTCGGCCATGACCGCGAGGAAGGCCTGCAGGTCCGTGGCCTCCGGGGTGGTGAGCCGGCTAGGGCCGACGTCAGAGCCGACCCGCGTCTCGACCCCGCCGATGAGCCCGGTCACGTGGCCGGCCATCCGCAGGCCCGATTCGAGCAGGTAAGTGGTCGTGGTCTTGCCGCTCGTGCCGGTGACGCCGATCAGCAGCAGCCCGGCGGACGGCTGGCCGTAGACCCAGGCCGAGATCTCGCCCAGCCGCGACCGCGGATCGCCGACGACGAGGACGGGCAGCCCGCTGGCCGTGGCCTGATCGCGGCCCGACGGGTCAGTGAGCACGGCCACCGCCCCGCGCGCGGCGGCCTGGGCGCTGAACCGCGCCCCGTGGTACTGGCTGCCGGGCAGCGCCGCGTAGAGGTCACCGGGCTGTACCCGGCGTGAGTCATGAGTGATCCCGGACACTGCGGGCGGCGCCTCGTGCGGCGCGAGGGAGCGAGGGCCGCCGGGCTCGGCTGGCTTGAGCCCTAGCAGCACCGCAAGTCCCGCGAGCGGGCGCGCAGGGACGCGTTGGGGACGGAGATCCGCTGGCACGGGCCGAGGTTACCTCTGTTCACGGCGCGGTGAGCCTGATGTGGGGCGGCCTGCCGCCATCCGGCGCGATCTTCCGCGTCTGCAGCGCGAATTTCATCACGTTGTAGAACACCGGTCCGGCGACCACGTCACCGTAGTACCCCTGGCCGGGATCCTGCAGGTTAACGGCCACGACCAGCTGCGGGTTGCTGGCCGGGGCGACGCCGATGTAACTGGATCCGTAGTGGCACAGGCTGCAGCCGCTGCCAGGGACCTGCGCAGTGCCGGTCTTGGAGGCCACCGAGTAGCCGGCGATGTCGCCCCACGGCTCGCCCTGGGAAGCGTCCACGCCCGGCACCTGCTGGAGGATCTTCATCAGCTGATGCGCCGTCTTGGCCTTGATAACCCGACGCCGGGGCGCGGCCGCCGCCCGCCGCAGCTGCCCTTCGCTGCTGACGGTGCCGGCCACCACCGACGGCTGCACGCGCACCCCGCCATTGGCGATGGCCTGGTAAATGCTGGCCATCTGCACGGCGTTTGCCGCGAGGCCCTGGCCGAACGACAGGGTGTAGCGGGTGTCGCCGTAATAATCAGGAGACCCCGGCCTGGGCAGCAGGCCAGGGCTCTCGCCCGGCAGCCCGAGGCCGGTCGCCGAGCCGATCCCGAAGGCCCGGAAGTACTGGTACTGCTGCTGCGGGGTGATGTGCTGGACGACCTGCACCATGCCGTCGTTGCTGGAGTAGGCGAGGATCCCGGCGATCGTGTACCGCGCGGTCGGATGCGGCTCGGCGTCGTGGAAGGAGAAGCCGTCGACCACGATGCTGGACGGCACCGTGTAGGGGCTCATCGGCGTCTGGTGGCCCTTTTCCAGCGCCGCCGCCACGGTGATGACCTTCGCGGTGCTGCCGGGCGCGAACACGTTGGCCACCGGGATGTCGGCGGTCTGCGCCAGGTTGGTGATCGGCCCGTTCGGATTGAACGTCGGGTACTGGGCCATCGCGAGGATCTTCCCGGTGCGGGCCTGCATCACGATGACCGAGCAGTCTTTCGCGTGCGTCACCTCGACCCGCTGCTTGCACTCCTGCTGAGCCTCGTACTGGATATCGGGCTGGATGGTCAGCCGCAGGTTCCCGGCCGGCCTGGGCTGCTGGAGCATCTGCTGGGTGCCGGGAATGGGCTCGCCGGTGGTGGTTTTCTCATAGCGCTCGATGCCGTCCCGGCCCGCCAGCAGCGAGTTGTATTCCTGCTCGAGCCCCGCCTCGCCGGTGAGGTCGCCATTGGCCTTGGTGTTCGTGAAGCCCACGAGGTTGGCGGCCAGATCACCTTCGGGGTAGGACCGCGTATAGAACGGCGTCATGCCGAGGCCGGGTAGCCGCAGCCCGTTGATGCGGTTCGCCGCCTCGGTCGAGATGCTGCGCTTGAGGATCACCCACTCGGGCGCGGTCGGATGGTTCAGCAGGCCGAGGATCTGAGCCGCCGGCAGCTGCAGCGGGCCCGATAGCTCGGCCGCCTCGTGCGCGCGCCCGGACGCCGGGATCTCGCCGGGATCGGCGTAGATCTGGTCATCCTGCACGGTCATGGCCAGCATCGCGCCGTTGCTGGCGGTGACGGATCCGCGCAGCACCGGGATCGATACCGGCTGGGGCGTGGTCCAGGTCTTGCTGGCCAGCGTCTTGAAGCGGGCAGAGTCCAGGCCCTGAAGCTGCACGAGCCGGCCGGCGAACAGCGTGAGGACGAAGATCACGCAGGCTAGCGTGACGTTCAGACGGCGGCCCGGGCTGACCCGGCGCAGCGCCGATCGGGCCGGACGCGGGGCGTGCGGCCTGCTGCCGCGCGGGCGGCCCGGCGCCTGCCGGTCGCCGGACTCCCGGCGGTCCGCCTGCGGTCGGCGCCCCGTGTCACGGTCGCGGCACGCGCCGCGGGGCAGGCGATCCGGCTCCGGGTGCTGGGTTCCGGCCGGATGGCCGAACTCCTGGGCGCGCCGGTCACCCGCGGCGCGCGGCTCACCCGCCGTGCGCGGCCGTCCGCCCGCGGCGCGGGCCGGTCCGCTTGCCGTGCGCGATCGGCCCGGCTCGCGGCCCGGGCCGGCCGGCCGGCTCCCGCCTTGCGGGCCCGTCACGGGGTGTAGCCCGGCGGGTAGTAAGTGACTCCCGGCACGGTGACAGGCTGGGAGTAGACGCGGCCCGTCCTAAGGTCGAGGAAGCGCAGGACCCGCTCGGGCCGCAAGCCCAGCTTCATCGCAAGCGCCTCAAGCCTGGAGGGCGACTGCTCGCTCGCCACCTGCTGCTGGAGCACCTGCTCCTGCTGCTGCTGCGCCACGTTGCTCTGCTGAAGGCTGGTGATCCGGAACTGGGCCGCCGCCAGCGTCGTGTTGATGACCAGCAGGCAGATCAGGCCGCCGCCGAGCAGGCTGAGGACCAGCAGGACGAACGGCATCCGCGGCCCGTGTGCCCGCGCGGCGGTCAGGACGCGCGCGGCGCGGCCCTGCGGCTCCAGCAGGGGCGTCACCTCGGGGTATGCGACCGGACCGGACGCAGTGCTGCGGTCCGGTACCGTCAGCGGACGCGCCTGCGCTGTCTTCGCCGCAGACGTCACCCGCGCCGCGGTCCGCGCTTTGCCCGGCGAGCCCCCCCGGCCGCGCGCCGTCCTATCCGGCGCCGTCCTATCCGGCGCTGTCCGGCCGGGCGCGGTTTTCTCCGGCCCCGCGCGGCCGGGTTCTGCCGTCCTGGCCGGTGTCGCGGTCCTGGCCGATGCCCTGACCGACGCTGCGGCCCTGACCCTGCCGGTCCCGGCCGCCGAAGTCCTGGCCTGCGCCGCAGCTGTGCCCGGTGGCACGGCCCGGCCCGTTGGCGGCGGCTGGCCGCCGCCAGCAGCTGCGCGCCGGCGGGTTCTGGCCTGCTCGCCGGCTGCCGGGCTGCTGCCCGGCCCGGCCCGGCCGGCCGCACCCCCGGCCTGGCCCAGAGGCATCGCCCTGCTCCGGCCAGGCGTCCTGGTCGTCATCGACACCCGTCTGTCCTCCCGCCTGCAGGCCGCCTGCCATCGTCCTGATTGGCCATGTCGCCCCCGTCGCTCACGCCGGCCTGGCCGGCTCTGCCTGCTGCCCTCACGCCGCGGGCCTCATTCGTTCCGCCGCCCGCAGCCGCGCTGATGCCGCCCGCGGATTGGCGGCGACCTCCTGCTCCGCCGGGCGCTCCGCGCCCCTAGTCAGCAGCCGGAAGCGCGGCCTGGCCTCGGGTAGCGGCACCGGCAGGCCCGGCGGCGTAGTGTCCGCGGCCTGGTCAGCGAACTCCTGCTTGACGATGCGGTCGTCCAGTGAGTGGTAGGCGAGAACCACGATCCGGCCGCGGACGTCCAGTGCGTTCAGCGCGGCAGGCAGCGCCCGCCGCAGGGCATCCAGCTCGCCGTTCACCTCGATCCGCAGCGCCTGGAACGTCCGCTTGGCCGGATTGCCGCCGGTCCGCCGGGCGGCGGCCGGGATGGCCGCACGGACGATCTCGGTCAGCCGCGACGTGGAGGCGAGCGGGGCCACCGCGCGCTCACGGATCACCGCGTCAGCGATCCGGCGGGCGAAACGCTCTTCCCCGTATTCCCTCAGCACCTGCGCCAGTCGCGGTGCGGGGTAAGTGTTCAGCACGTCAGCGGCAGTGACCGGCCGCGACCGGTCCATCCGCATATCCAGCGGCGCGTCCTGCGCGTAGGCGAATCCCCGGCTGGCGTCATCTACCTGAGGGGATGACAGGCCAAGGTCGAACAGGACGCCCTGCACGCTGAGGCGGCCGAGGCGGGCCAGGATGTCGGGGATCTCGTCATAGACGGCCTGCACGAGCGTGACCCGGTCGGCGTAGGGGGCGAGCACGCGGCGGGATTCCTCAATCGCGGCGTCATCGGCGTCAATGCCGATCAGGCTCAGCCCCGCGTGCTGGGCGAGCAGCGCGCTGGCGTGCCCGGCCCGGCCCAGGGTGGCGTCGATCAGGACGGCGCCTGCGGGCTCGAGGGCGGGCCGCAGCAGCGCGAGTACCCGGCCGGTCATCACCGGCACATGTCCCGCCCCGTTCATCGAGCCCCCTTACCCTCTCGCCGCAGGCCACCGGGAAACCGCCCGGCACCGGATGCGCCCCCCAGGGGCGCGGTGCCCGGCCAGGTCCCCATCCGCGCCGCTGCGCCGGCCAGACATCGCCTGGCGCCGGGGAAGTGGCGTCAGCCGGTCTGGCGGCCTGCACGGGTGGAGACCTCGCCGGGCACCGGGCGCCGCGTTATCGGCGCCCTACAGAATTCCTGGCAGTACCTCCTCTGATGCGTCGGAGAATGCGTCCTCCTGCTGGGCCAGGTAGGTGGCCCAGGCGGCCTCATCCCAGATCTCCAGCCGGGTGTTAGCGCCGATCACCACGCAGTCCCGCTGCAGTGCGGCGTACTCGCGCAGCGCGGGCGGGATCGTGATCCGGCCCTGCCTGTCCGGCACCTCGTCCGACGCGCTGGCGAAGAAGACGCGGCTGTAATCGCGGACCGCCTTGGCGGTGACCGGCGCGGTGCGCAGTGCCTCGGTGATGCGCGCGAATTCCAGTTCGGGAAACACGTACAGGCAGCGCTCCTGTCCCTTGGTCAGTACCAGGCCGCTCGCCAGCTCCTCCCGGTACTTCGCGGGCAGGAAGAGGCGGCCCTTTTCGTCGAGACGGGGCGTGTGAGTGCCGAGAAACACCCGGCCTCACCTCCCAGTCCCCCCACACCGAGCCTGTGAGGCCTTGCTCCGCCCCACGGTCCACCACTGTACTCCACAATCCCCCACCGTCAACGATTCCAATCCGCTGAAGCGGACATGGCCACGGAGATTCCCGAGGTCACAGCGGTGGTGCGGAGTGGAGCGGCCAGTAGGGCACCCGGCCGGACCCGACGGCTGCGGCTCAGCCCCCGCCGGACGAACGGGAGCCGCTAGGGCTACGTGATAAGGGGAGGCATGATTGTGCTGGGACGGTTATGCGCGCAGGAGCCACGCGCCGTCGCGCCTGTGGCATGCGCGACGTACGGTCTGAACGCACGCAAGGGGACAAGGCAGAACGTGACAAGGTTGCCGGCGCCGCCGCGACCTGACTGGCCCGACATTCGCGCCGCTGTGGACGCGAGGAGGACATGTGGTTGTTGACACCGGGCATCAGGCGGAGCCGCGGCTTGAGGAACTCGTCGAGGTGGCTCATCGCGTCAGCGCTGCCGTGGAGAGCGTCATCACCGGCAAGCCCGCGGCCGTCCGGCTGGCCCTGACCGTCCTGCTGGCCGAAGGCCACGTGCTGATCGAGGATGTTCCGGGCGTTGGCAAGACACTGCTCGCCAAGGCGCTGGCCCGCTCGATCGACTGCTCCGTCCGCCGGGTGCAGTTCACCCCGGACCTGCTGCCCAGCGATATCACCGGGGTCAGCGCCTTCAACCAGGAGATCAGGGAGTTCGAGTTCAAGCCCGGCCCGATCTTCGCCAACATCGTGCTAGGCGACGAGATCAACCGCGCATCGCCGAAAACGCAGTCGGCGATGCTGGAGTGCATGGAAGAGCGCCAGGTCACCGTCGATGGCGCGACCTACGTCCTGGAACTGCCCTTCATGGTCATCGCGACCCAGAATCCGATCGAGATGGAAGGCACCTACCCGCTGCCCGAGGCCCAGCGGGACAGGTTCACCGCCCGGATCGCCATCGGCTATCCGGACCCGAGCGCTGAGATGGCCATGCTCGAGTCACACGGCTCGTTCTCGCCACTCGATGACCTGCAGCCGGCCGCGCATGCGTCCGATGTCCGCGCGCTCGCGGCGGCCGTGCGCGGCATCCACGTTGCCGCGCCGATCCGCCAGTACCTCATCAACCTCATCAATGCCACCCGCACCTCGCCCGAGCTGCGGCTCGGCGCTTCCCCCCGCGCTGCCCTGCACCTGCTGCGGGCCAGCCGCGCGTACGCGGCGCTGGATGGCCGCGACTACGTCATTCCCGACGACGTGCAGGCCCTCTCCGGACCGGTACTGGCGCACCGCCTGCTGCCCACCCCGGAGGCGCTGGTGGGACGGGAGATGCCCGAAGACGTTCTGGCCCGGATCGTCCAGCGGCTGCCGCTTCCGTCCCGTTAACGCGCGAAACGGCCGCTCCGCCCGCTGCCATGGGCGCGACGGCGCCGCACGTCGTAGATTGACAGGGCACGCGGAAGAAAGGCCAGGACATGCGGTCACTGCTGGCAGGCCTCACGACGCGCGGAACCTCGTTCCTGGCGGCCGGCGTGGCCGCCGCGGTCGCCGGCCTGTTCCTCGGCGAGCGCAGCCTGCTCAGTGTCGGCGCGCTGCTGATCGCGCTGCCCCTGCTGGCGGCCCTCGGCACGGGCCGGGCCCGCTACCGGCTCAGCTGCCAGCGCAGCGTCAGCCCCCCGCGGGTGCCTCCCGGCCACACCGCCCGGGTGACGCTCCGGCTGGAGAACATCTCCCGTTTTACCAGCGGCCTGCTGCTGGCCGAGGACACCGTGCCCCTCGCGCTCGGAGCCCGGCCGCGCTATGTCCTGGACGGGATCGAGCGCGGCGGCGTCCGGGTCCTGAGCTACCCGCTGCGCTCCGATCTGCGCGGGAAGTTCGAGATCGGGCCGCTAGAGGTCCGTATCGCCGACGCCTTCGGCCTCGTCGAGCTCGGCAGGTCGTTCACCGCCCGCTCGGCCTTCATCGTCACGCCGAAGGTCGTGCCGCTGGACCGGGCCGTGGTCAGCGGCAGCTGGCTCGGCGAGGGCGACGGCCGGACCCGGACAGCCGCGGCCGCGGGCGAGGACGATGTCGTGCCCCGCGCCTACCGTGACGGTGACGAGCTGCGCCGGGTGCACTGGCGCTCGACCGCCCGGTACGGCACTTTGATGGTCCGGCGCGAGGAACAGCGGTGGAAGAACCGCACGGCGCTGCTGCTGGACACGCGGCGCATCGCGCATTCCGGCACCGGGGCCTCCTCATCCTTCGAGTTCGCGGTGAGCGCCGCCGCCTCAATCGGAGTGCACCTGGCCCGCGAGGGCCTCGATGGCCAGCTGATCACCGATAACGGCCCGATTAATAGTCCCGCGCGATTCGAGGACGTGCTGCTGGACTCCCTGTCGGTCGTCCGGCCATCTTCCCACCGCGACCTTACCCGCGGGATAGCCGCCCTGCGCGCCGCCGAGGGCGGCCTGCTGGTCGTGGTGGCGGGCAAGATCTCCGCGGCCGAGGCCCGCCAGCTAGCCGTCAGCCGCCGTGACGGATGCCCGGCGATCGCGATTCTGCTCGCTTCCTCCAGCTGGGCCGACTCGCAGGTCAGGGAGAAACGCGGGGAAGACGCGGGCGTCCCGCCGCGGGTGAACGGCAACAGCGCGGGGCCCGCCGCCGGCAACGGCGGCGGCAACGGCAAGACGAATCCGCGCCCGGACGAGACGGCGCCGGCGGCGGCGGTGCTGCGGGCGGCCGGATGGCGGGTGGCGTCAGTCGACGCCAGCACCCCGCTCGCCCTGGCCTGGCAGCGGCTGCCGCGATTTGCCGGGACGGCAGGACCGGCCGGCGGCAACAGCACGATGCCGGAGGTCGCCCTGTGAATCACCGGCTCACCGTGACCACGGCGGTCTCGGTCGTCCTCTGCTCGATCTCGCTGTTCGCCGTGATCTCCGGCGGCCGGTGGTTCTACGTCGGCATCGGCGCTGCCATCACGGCCGCGGTGGCGGGAACGCTCACGCGGCTGGCGCCGGTTCCCGCGGCCGCGGCCAGTTCCGTCTTCGCCCTGCTGGTGACCTTGCCGCTGCTGGCCAGCGGCCGGGCCGCCGGCGTGATCGGCGGAGTGGTGATCATCGCCATCGCCGCGTCCAGCGCTACCGGACTACGGCCGCTGCGCGCGCTGGCGACCGTGATCACCTATCTGGCCGCGCTGCTGTGGTTCCTGAACCTGATCCTCGCCCGGGGCCTTTCTCGCGCCGCCATCGTGCCGACGACCGCCTCGCTGCATCACCTGATCGTCCTGGCTGGCCAGGGACTGGCCCAGCGCAACTACACGCCCCCGGTCGGCGATGTCGCGGGGGTCGTGCTGCTGGCAGGCGGCGGCATCGGCCTGATCGCCGCGCTGGCCGACCTGATCGCCGTCCGGCTGCGCAGCCCGGCCGTCGCCGGCCTGCCGCTGCTCGTCCTGTTCAGCGTCCCGGTTACCACCACCGCCAAGGACGCCGGGTTCAGCGAGGCACTGGCGTTCTGCCTGGGCATCACGGGCTTCCTGGCGATGCTGGCCGCGGACGGACGCGAGCGGCTGCGGATCTGGGGCCGCCTGGTCACCGTCTGGCAGGGATCGGAGGAGCCAGGCCGCTCCCCCGATACCAGGGCGCTGTCAACATCCGGGCGGCGCATCGGCCTGGCGGCGATCAGCGTCGCGGTGGTCGCGCCCCTGCTCCTGCCGGGCATCCGGATCCATGAGCTGTTCCACCACGTGTCGGCGGGGCCGGGGCCCGGAGGAACCGGCCGGGCCCCCGGCTGGACCCCTTCCGAGCTGCCGCAGCCGCTGGCCCAGATGCAGGGTCAGCTGCTGGGCCTGACCCCCAAGCCCGTCCTGACTTATAGGACCGCCGATCCGGACGCGGCCGACCACTACCTGCAGGTCTTCGTGCTCAACTACGACGGCACCGACGGAAAGTGGGAGCTCGTGCCGCCCGGCAGGCGCAGCGTCGCTGTTTCCAGCCGTCAGCCGCTCCAGTCCGCCCCCGGGCTGGCGGCAGGCCTCGGCACGCAGGCCGTGCCGATGCAGATCACCATGGACCAGGTCAGCGGGTCGGGATACGGCGGCAAGACCGGCTTCCTGCCCGTGCCGTATGCGCCTTTGCGGCTGCAGGTAGCAGGCTCCTGGCAGGAGGACGACGCGACGCTGATGATCTACTCACAGCACTCGTCACTGGCCGGCCTGCGGTACTCGGTCACCAGCCAGGAGCCCGATCCCACGCCGCAGCAACTGGACAGCGGCGCGGCGGCGCTGCCGCCCACCGGCGAGCAGGATTACCTGGGCTTCGCCTCGCCGGACCAGGCGGCGCTGCGCGCACTGGCGCAGCACATCGTCAGCGGGGCCAAGCCCGAGACGCCCTACCAGAAGGCGCTGGCCCTGCAGAACTGGTTCCTCCAGCCAGGCCGGTTCACCTACACGCTCTCCCCCGACCTGCCGAATACCCAGGCGGGCCTGCTCGATTTCCTGACCAAGGACCGCCGCGGCTACTGCCAGCAGTTCGCGTTCGCCATGGCGGCCCTCGCCCGGCTGCTCGGCATCCCCTCGCGCATCGCCGTCGGCTACACCGGCGGGATCCAGCAGCAGAACGGCTCGTGGGCCGTCACCACCGATGACGCGCATGCCTGGCCCGAGCTGTACTTCGGCAGCGTCGGCTGGCTGCGCTTCGAGCCGACGCCCGGCGGCTCGGCGGGCCAGGGCACCGCGACCGCACCGGTGTATGCCGCGACGGCCGGTTCGGGCAGCTCGATTGTGCCTCCGGTGACCGGCAGCGCCGGCGCGAAGTCAACCTCGCGGAGGGGCGAGACGGCCGTCGTTCATGACCGCTTCCGGGGCAGCGGCACCCCCGGCGGGGTCGACACGGCCGTTCCCGTGGCCCGCCACCCCGGAACGGGGGCAGCGGCGCCACTGGCGCTGGGCCTGGCGATCCTGGCGCTCCTGGCCGCGATCGGGCCCCGGACGGCCAGGACCGCGATCAGCCGCGACCGCTGGCGCCGGGCGGACGGCGACGCGGCCGCAGCGGATGCCGCCTGGCGGGAACTGCGCGACGACCTGGCGGATTTCGGCGTCGGCGTGCGGCCCAGCGAGTCGCCGCGGGCCGTGGCCCGCCGGATCGCCGCGAGCGAGAGCCTGCCGCCCGCTGCCGACGAAGCCCTCCGGCGCGTCGCCTCGGCCGTCGAGCGCGCCCGCTACGCGGCTGAGCCCGGCGCAGCGCAGACGCTGCGCGCTGACGTCGCGGCCGTGCACAAGGCGCTTTCGCAGCGGGCCACCCGCCGGGATCGGTGGCGGGCTCGCCTGATGCCGGCCTCCACGCTCGGGCTCGTCGAGCCCGCGCTGCGGCACTCGTTCGAGTTCTTCAGCTGGCTGGAGATCAGCAGAGGACAGCTCCGCAGGCCCAGGAAGGCATGATCCTCAGGGCCGGACGCCGACGGCAAGCGGCGACTCGCGTAGCGCAGCTCACTCAGCGCAGATCACGCAGGAGCGGGCCGGCGCTTTGCCGCGATCACTCACGGGCGGCGGCTGCGGCACGCCGCGCGCGCTCAGTGGTCGCGCTCCTGCCGCCTGCGCCAGCGCTGCTCCAGCCGGTCCATCATGCCGGCGGATGGGGGCTTGGGCGCGCGGCGTTCCTTGGCGGCGCCGCGGGTGGTCGCGGTTCCCATCATGTGCCGGTAGCTCGTTACCGCCCACATGCTGCACGCGAGCATGACCACAAAGCCGGCCACGCCGATCAGGATGAAGTTGATGACCACGCCGGTCAGCAGCAGCCCGAGGCCGATCAGGAAGCCCAGCGCCGCCGCGACCACGCGGCGCTTGTAGTGCACTCGCGGGTCAGTCGCCCGCACCGCGCTGGCGAACCGCGGATAATCGGCATAAAGCGCCTGCTCGATCTGCTCGAGCTGACGCTGCTCGTGCTCAGACAGCGGCACGGTGCCTCCCCTGAAATTCACACGGTGACCGGCTCAATTGACCTTGGCCTCTCGGCTGGGCTTAGGCCCAGAATACGAGCGTGACCGCGTTATGGGGAAGGGTACCCCGGTACCCGGACTCGACAGTCCCGGCCCCTCCCCTAAGCCGGTGCCCGGCACCGCGGACGCGGCCTTCACGGCCGTCACTTCGGCAACATGCCGCGCACCCGTAGCAGTCGCTGCCGCAGCCCTCATGGCGCAGTTCTCATGGCGCTTCCCGCCGCTCCCCGTCGACGAGCGCGGCGGGGCCGATGGCCTTCGTGCCGAACCGGCCCGCGATGCGGTCCGCGGCCCGCTCCGCATCCCGCCAGGCCGGCGCGGTCTCGCCCAGCGACAGCTGCGTCTGGGCCGCCGCCGCCGGCACAAGGCCGGCGGTCCGGACGCCCACCAGCCGCAGTCTCGCGCGATCGTCGAGGCCCGCGCCCGAATACAGGGCACAGGCGGTCAGGTAGATCTTCTGCGCGACGTCCGTCGGCTCCGGCAGCGTCCTCGATCGCGTGATGGTCCTGAAATCGGCCAGCCGGAGCTTGACGACCACTGTACGGGCGGCCAGGCCCGATGAGCGCAGGCTGCGCGCTGTGCGTCCCGACAGGCGCAGCAGTTCCCGGCGGATCGTCGCCGGATCGTCGACATCAGCGGCGAATGTCTCTTCCGCGCCTATGCTCTTCTCCTGCGTGCCCGGCACGACCTTGCGCTCATCGCGCCCCCAGGCCAGGGCGGCCAGATGAGCCGCCGTCGCACGGCCTAGCTCACGCTCCAGGGCCCCCGGCGGGGCACTGGCGATGTCGCCGACCGTGCGCAGGCCCAGCCTCGCCAGTATCTGGCCGGTCCGCTCGCCCACGCCCCACAGAGCGGAGACGGGCAGCGGGTGCAGGAACTCCAGCACGCCGTCGGCCGGGATGACCAGCAGGCCGTCCGGCTTGCAGTGCACTGAGGCGAGCTTGGCGACGAACTTGGTGGTCGCGATGCCGACTGAGCAGGTGATCCGCTGCTGCTGGCTGACCTGCCGGCGGATCTGCGCGCCGATGGCCGCAGGCGGCCCGAGGCGCCGCAGGCTGCCAGAGACGTCCAGGAACGCCTCGTCCAGCGACAGTGGCTCCACCTCCGGCGTGACGGCCCGGAAGATGGACATGACTTCCTTCGAGACCGCGCCGTAGAGGCCGTGCCGGGGCGGGACGAAGATCGCGTGCGGGCACAGCCGCCGGGCCTGGCCGACAGGCATCGCCGACCGCACGCCGAAAGTGCGCGCCTCGTAGGTGGCGGACAGCACCACGCCGCGGCCGCCGGTCGCGCCGACGATCACCGGCCGGCCCGCCAGGTCCGGCCGGTCCCGGACTTCCACGCTGGCGTAGAAAGCATCCATGTCGACATGCAAGATGTTGCCGCCGGTGTCGTCGGGCCGGGCACCCCCAGGCGCGCGGTTGCCGCCGCCCTCCGGCGCCCTGGTCACAGAGTCCTCCCCGCCGTGCACTGCCGCGCCTTCACCGGCACCCGAGTCCCGCTCCTCGAAAATAGTGCAGAAAGCGCTGCCGGAACAGCACGTTACTGCGAGTTTGCGGCGCGCGCACGGCGGAAGCCGCCCCCCCCCCCGCCGCAGGACGCCCGCGGCTAGCCGGGCTCCCTGGCCCCGGCCGAGGGATCCTGGTCGCCGGCCGGCTCGTTCGCCCCCGTCTCGTCACCCGCCTCCGGCTCGTCACCCGTCTCACCAAGGAATCCGGCAGGCAGGGACGGCTTCAGCTTCAGCAGGCGCGCGAGCAGGCCGTTGACGAAGGAGGGCGAGGACTCGGTCGACAGATCCCGGGCCAGGACGACAGCTTCGCTGATCGCGACCCCGTCGGGAACCGCCGCATTCCACAGCAGCTCATAAACGCCGATCCGCAGGATGTTCCGGTCGACGGCCGGCATCCGCTCGAGCGTCCAGCCCTGGGCGTACTCGGCCAGCAGGCTGTCGATGGTGCCCCGGTGGTCCTGAACCCCCCGGACAAGCTCGGCAGCGTAGGGCGAGACCGGCGGGGTGCCTTCCCGCGCACGCTCATCGAGCAGCCCGATGACCGGCTCGCCGCGTATCTCAGCCTCGAAGAGGATGTCCAGGGCCCGCTTGCGGGCCTTACTGCGCGCTGGCATGACAGCCGCGGCTATCCGCTGTGACCCGGAGCGGCCTCACGCCCGGCCGAGATAATCGCCGGTGCGGGTGTCCACCCTGATCTTCTCGCCAGTGGTGATGAACAGCGGAACCTGAATCTGCGCTCCGGTCTCCAGCGTGGCCGGCTTGGTGCCGCCGGTGGACCGGTCGCCCTGCAGGCCGGGATCGGTCTGGCTGACCGTCAGCTCGACCGCGGCAGGGAGCTCGACGTACAGCGGTATCCCGTCGTTGAAGGCCACGGTCGCCGTCTGCTCCTCGAGCAGGTAGTCGGCGGCGGCGCCGACGGTCTCCGCGGGCACATGCGGCTGGTCGTAGTCCTGGGTGTCCATGAAGACGAAGTCCTCGCCCTCCCGGTACAGGTACTGCATCTCCCGCTTGTCGACGTTGGCGACGTCGACCTTGACGCCCGCGTTGAACGTCCGGTCGACCACCTTGCCTGACATCACGTTCTTGAGCTTGGTGCGCACGAAGGCGCCCCCCTTGCCCGGCTTCACGTGCTGGAAGTCGACCACGTTCCAGAGCTGGCCGCCGATGCTCAGGGTGATGCCGTTCTTCAGATCGTTCGTGGTGGCCACGTCAGTTCTTTCTCCTGCATGCGGGCGGAACCGGCCCGCCCCGTGTCACAGGACGAGCAGATCCCTCGTAGTGGTGGTAAGCAGCTCGGCTGATCCCGCCGCCCCGGCGCCGGCGCGCACCACCAGGGTGTCCTCGATCCGCACTCCGCCCTTACCGGGCAGGTAGATCCCGGGCTCGACAGTGACGGGAACCCGGTCTGCAAGTGTACCTTCCTGGCCGTACCCGATAATCGGCGCTTCGTGGATCTCCAGGCCGACTCCGTGCCCGAGGCCGTGCTGGAAGTACCCGCCGTAGCCCTCGGCCTCGATCATGTCGCGCGCGGTGGCGTCCAGCGCCGCCACGCTGGCGCCGTCCCTGGCCGCTGCCACGCCGGCCGCCTGGGCCGCGGCCACGAGGTCGTAAATCTCGCGCTGCCACGCCGCCGGCTCGCCGATCGCCACTGTCCTGGTCATGTCCGCGTGGTAGCCGCCGAACCGGGCGCCGCAGTCGATCGTGACCAGGTCCCCCCGCTCGAAGGGCCGGCTGCCCGGCACGTGATGCGGCGTCGCGCCGTTGGGCCCGCTGGCGACGATGCTGTCGAAGGCGGGCGCCTCGGCCCCGGCGTCGGTCATCGCCCGCTCGAGGGCGATGACGAGCTGACGCTCGGTCGTGCCTGGCCGCAACAGGGCCTGGGCCTCCGCCAGGGCCGCGACGGTGATCGCGCAGGCCCGGCCAAGCAGCTCGATCTCGCCGGCATCCTTGACCATCCGCAGCTCTTCCACCACGGGCCCGAGCGGGACGAACTGGAGCCCGCTCTCGGCTGCCACCAGGCCCTGGTAGCGCTCGACGGTCATCTCCTGCGCCTCGAAGGCGATCCGCCCGAACCCCGCTGCGGCCGCCCGCGCGGCCAGGGCAGTCTCGGTAAAGCGCTCGACCAGCAGTTCGACGTCCGGGCAGTCGCGCTCGGCGGCCGGGGCGTACCGGGAGTCGGTGGCCAGCGCGCCTGCTCCCTGCGCGGGCAGCAGAAGCGCGGCGTTCGAGCTCGTCAGCCCGGTCAGGTAGCGGACGTTGACCAGGCTGGTGATCAGGGCGGCATCCGCCCCGAGCGCCGCGATCTTCTGCTGGCACAGCGCGCGGCGGACAGCATGCATCTCGGGCATAGGACGACTTTAGGGGGTGCGAGGGCGGCCCTGGGACGCCGCGATCCGGGCAGCGCAGTGGCCGGGGGTTGACCAATACTATGCGCGCTTATATTATGTACGCATGACAGTTACCGCACCCGCCTTCAGCTACACGCACATCGTCGAGGCAGACGTCACCGCGGCCGCGATCTGGGCCCTGTACGAGGACGTCAGCACCTGGCCGCAATGGGACGCCCAGGCCGAAAGCGTGACCAGGGACGGCCCGTTTGCCGCCGGGGCCACAGGCACGATGAAATTCGCGGGCCAGGAACCCATGAGCTACCGGCTGACCAAGGTCGAACCGCTGCGCGAATTCGTCGATGAGACACCGGCCGGCGATCTCACCGTCCGGGTATCGCATCTGCTGGAACCGCTCGCCGACGGCACGCTGCGCATCACCTACGCGGCCGAGGTCGACGGGCCGCGTGAGCAGGCGCGGCAGGCCGGCTCGATGATCACCGCGGACTTCCCCGCCACCATGGCCGCGCTCATCGCGCTCGCCCGCGGGCGCACTGCCTAGGTGAGCCAGCCAGGCTCACGCCACGATGCCGCTGATCAGAGCCCGGGTTTCCTGCTCTGGCGCGCGACCTTGTCCTGGCAGCGGCAGATCCGGGCGGCGCTTTCCCCGCACGCACTGACCCACGTCCAGTTCGTGCTGCTGGCGTCCTTGTGGTGGCTGCACGATCACGGCTCCGGACCGCCGAGCCAGCAGGAACTGGCCGCGCACGCCGGGACCGACCCGATGATGACCAGCCAGGTCCTGCGCAAGCTCGACGCACGGAATCTGGTGGACAGGCACGCCGATCCCGACGACAGCCGGGCCATGCAGGTCACCCTGACCGACGCGGGGCGCACGCTCCTCCGCGCGGCGCTCGCCGACGTGGAGGCCGCCGACGAGGCTTATTTCGGCGCACTCGGAAATCAGCGCGATGCCTTTACCCGTGCGCTTTCCCGCCTCAGCGCGCCGGGCTCCTGACCGCCCCGGTAAGCAAACCCGGGTCGCAGCAGGGGCCCGGCGGGTTTTATTTTGCACGGATGTTTATTTCGCTCCCGCCGGGCATTGACCAGGGGCCGCTGAGCGCTGCGCTGAGCGGCCCACACCGGAGGTCATGGATGACGGCGCTGGCTGAGCCTGCGACAGGATTGACCGCACTTGACGAGCTCTCCGAATACGATGCCTGCGATCTGATCCGGTTGGCCCGGGCTGAGCCGCCGGGCAGCAGGCGGCGGGCTGAGGCCCGCGAGCAGCTGGTGACCCGCTACCAGGCCCTTGTCCAGTCCTGCGTCCGGCGCTTCCCCCTCCCACCTCCCCCGCGCTCGCGGCTTCGGCATCCGCATCGGCGTCATTGGCGTCAGCGGCGCCATCGCCGCCGCGAGCCTCGGCGTGGCCAGGGGAAGCAGCGGCGACGATCATCAGGGCTGGTCCCTGGGCCGGCTCGATGACGTTGACGCTCGCCGGCCCGCCGGTTGGCCCGCCGGATGGTCCCGTTGCGCTCAAGCAGGAAAAGCGGGACCGGAGCGTCGGCGAAGGCCGCCCGCAGCAGCTTGCGCTCCGCGTCACCGGCCTCGGTGTGCGATCCGGCCGGCTGCGGCGGCGCGCGAGGCCGCGAGCCGCGGCCATCTCGATCGCGCCGTCGAGCTCAGCGAACGCCGCTTCCAGCACCTGCGGCAGCTGCGCGCCGGGCAGGGCGGCAGACTGCCGCAGCGCGTCTCGCCGGACCATCAGGTCGGCGAGGTCGCGGTCGTTTCGCGGACGCCGCGCGGCATCCTCCATTTATCCAAGTCCCATCTCAGCCCCGGCACCCAGGCCGCTAGGCAGGATGCGGATCACCCGCAGCCGGGCGATCTGGGCGCCAAGTCTAGGGGGCCCCTGCCCTCAATGAACGGCCTTGAGGGGTATGCCCCATGCGGCTGCGGTCGTGGTTTGGCGACCGCCTGCCGGGTAACTGACGGCGTCCGGCCAATAAGGGAAGGAGCACGGAAAGGTTCGCTAGCGTCATGCGCGCCGCACGGACAGTGAGATCCCGCACATTACCGGGGGGCTCCTGCCCGCCTGCCAGGCTAATCCGCCGGGGTACGTGACTTATGTCATAGCCGGTCATTGATTTCACCGTCTGAAATGTGCCATCATGGCAACTGTTTACATCACGGTGTCTACGACGCAGGCACTCCCCACGCCCTCACGGTGTGGCTTCGGAGCCTGCCCTCGCGGACATCGTTCGCGGGTCCCGCCGTTCCCCTGGCGCCTGCTTCGTGCTCTCGTGATCGTCGTGGCGATCTCGAAGGAGGCGTCATCAATGAGGATCGCACTCGTCACCGGACACGCCATTCCCGGCCCCCGCTCGTCCGGCTCGGCCGCCGCTGCTGACCCGCAGGTTCAGGGTTTCCGCGTCGCTGCGCTCGCGCATGCCCTGGCGGAGTTCGGTCACCAGGTCACCATCTACGCCCGCCAGGACTCACCGGCCCGGCCCCGGACGAGCACCGCTGCCGGAGTCAAGATCGAATACCTGCCCGCAGGCCCGGCCGCCCCGCTGCCGGAGAACGAGCTGATGTCCCGGATGGGGAGCTTCAGCGCCGAGCTCGCCAAGCGCTGGCAGCAGAACCCGCCGGATGTCGTGCACGCGCACTTCTGGACCAGCGGGCTCGCGGCCCTGGCCGCGTCCCGCGACCTGCCCGCGCCGGTGGTGCAGACGTTCCACACGCTCAGCCCGGCAGAGCGCGGCCATCGGCCGCCGCGGTCCGGACTCGCCGCGACCCGCAGCCGGCTGGAAGGGGCGATCGCGCGCAGCGTCAGCGCGGTGCTGGCCGGCTCGTCCCGGGAGATGTCGGCCCTGGCGCGCCTCGGCGTGCCGCGGTCGGCCATCAGGGTGGTGCCGTCTGGCGTGGACACCAAGAACTTCGGCCCGTCCGGGCCGGTCGCAGGGCGCAGCAAGCGGCCCCGGCTGCTGGCCGTCTCCCCCATCACCGGGGAGCACGGGCTGGACACTGTCGTGCACGCGCTCGCCAGGGTGCCCGGGGCCGAGCTGGTCATCGCCGGCGGCCCGCCGCGCTCGGAGCTGAAGTCGGATCCGGCCCTCCACGACCTCGCCCGCCTGGCGGACCGGCTTCAGGTCAGCGACCGGCTGATGTTCACCGGCGAGGTCAGCCGGGCCCGTATGCCGGCGCTGCTGCGCTCCGCTGATCTTTTCGTGCATGTCGCCATGGACGAGCCCTACGGGCTGGTGCCCCTGGAGGCGATGGCGTGCGGGACGCCCGTCGTCGCCTCGGCAGGCGGGGCGCACCAGGACGCCGTCGTGGACGGGGCCACCGGCGCCCTGATCCCGCCCGGCGATCCGGCTGGCCTGGCCAGGCGGATCCGTCAGCTGCTGGCCAGCCCGATGCTGCTGCAGGGCTACGGGATCGCCGCCGCCGACCGCGTCAAGACCCGGTATTCCTGGGAGCGGATCGGCCAGGACACCCTGGCGGTCTACGAAGGGTCATGCAAGGCTGCCGCCGCAGTCTGACCCGGGTCCCGCAAAGGCCCGCCCGCAGCCCGGCGGGCGGGCCACGGCCATTCAGGCCCGGTGATTCAGAGGGGCGTCAGGATCATGAGGATCTCGTCTCGCATATCGCCGTAGAGCGGCCGGCCAGCGGCCGATTTCGCGCCAGCCTAGCCGCGCGTAAAGTCCTCCAGGCCGGCGCCGCCGCGGGCGGCCAGGCGCAGCCGCTCAAGGCCCATATCGTCACGGGCAATTACCCGGAGCCTGCGCATCAGGGCGGAGCCGATTCCCCTGCTGCGGTAAGCGGGATGCGACTGCAGATGGCTGACTGTGCCCCAGTGCGCGATGAGGGGACTGGGCTCACGCCGGCGGGCCACCCAGCCGGCCAGGGCATTCCCGTCCCGCGCCAGTAGCAGACGGCTGCGCTTCGGGCTGGCTGGCGATCAGCGCGTCCGCGACCGGCGCGACGTCTTCGCAGCTGACCGGCGGGAACCGGAATCCGGCCGCTCCGCCCGCGTTCGTCACCGCCGCCCAGCAGCCGGTCAGCTCGGCCCGCAGCGCATGGGTCAAGTCCCGCGGATCGGTGATCTCGATCAGAGCCGGCACAGCTGCCTCAGGAGCCTTTCGCCAGCTGCGCCTCGATTATCTTGCTGGCTACCTCGGAGACTTTGACTTTCCGGGTCTGGGAGATCGCCCGCATCTTGTCGAAGGCTTCCTGCGCCGTGCAGCCGAGGGCGTGCATCAAGATGCCCTTGGCCTGATCGACGACCATCCGGGAATCCACGGCATCTTTGAGCTGCAGCGCGGTGCGCAGCGAATCCCGGTAGACCGACGCATTGCCCATAATCGCGGCGGCGAAGGCGACCAGCAGCTCGCCCAGGGCGACTTGCTCAGGATCGAGCGAGCGCGGTCGCACGCCGAAGAGCGTGAGCGTGACGGCCATCGGGCCCGATTCGCGCACGAGCGTGACGAAACAGCGGACGCCGCAGCTGAGCGCCGCCGCCGCATAGTCCGGCCAGCGCTGCTCGGTGAGAGTGTCCTTGCAGGCGGTGCCCTGGCCGCTGGCGATTGAGTCCGCCCACGGGCTCGCAGCGGCCCGCTGGCCGACCTCGAACAGCTCGGCCAGATCAGGATGGGTGGCCGCCCGCTCGGTGACCTCGCCGCCCCGCCAGACCGCGGACGTCGCGCCGGAGCAGGCAGGCACCTGACGGGACGCCAGCACGGCCAGCCGGTGCAGCGACCGGCTCTCCGGGGCGTCCGCGATGCTCAGCAGCTCAGCTGCCTCGCGCGCGACCTCCCGGGCGACGCCCTGCTGCACTGCTAACTCCGTCGCCAGGGCGGCCAGATTAGCGGCAGATATTTTAAGCATGACCGGAGGATTACCGGGACGGCACCGGGGTCAGCCGGCGAGCTCGCGGATCTGCTCGATCAGCGCGACGCGCTCGGCGTGCGTGCTTCCGAGCGGGGTGACGTTGAGCGTCGTCACACCCGATTCCCGCATGGCCGCCACCCGCTCGGCCACCTGTGAGCGGGGGCCGATCAGCGCAGTACCCGCCAGCAGGGAGGCGGGCACCAGGGCCGCGGCCTCGTCCTTGCGGCCGGCCAGATAAGCCTCCTGGATCGCGGCGGCCGCGCGCCCGTAGCCGAACCGGACGGCCAGGTCGTGGTAGAAGTTGCGGCCCTTCGCGCCCATCCCGCCGATATAGAGCGCCAGCATCGGCCGTCCGAATTCCAGCAGGCCGGCCACGTCCTCGCCGATCGCCAGCGGCGCCTGGGCGATCACGTCCAGCGCAGGCAGCGACGGATCGCGCCGGGCCGCGCCTGCGGCGAGCGGCTCCCCCCAGGCCGCGGCGGCCTTCTCCGGGAAGTAGAAGATCGGCTCCCAGCCCTCGGCCAGCTCGGCGGCCAGCTCGACGTTCTTCGGCCCGAGCGCGGCCACGATGATGGGGATTCGGTCCCGGACCGGATGGTTGATCAGCTTCAGCGGCTTGCCCAGCCCCGTCCCGGCATCTGGCGGCAGCGGAATCGTGTAATGCTTTCCCGCGTATTCCAGCCGCTCGCGCCGCCACACCGCGCGGCAGATCTCGATCACTTCCCGGGTCCGGCCGACTGGCGCATCGTAGGGGACCCCGTGCCAGCCCTCGATGACCTGCGGGCCGGAGGCCCCGATGCCGAGCTCGAAGCGGCCGCCCGACACGTAGTCCAGTCCTGCCGCGGTCATCGCGGTCAGCGTCGGGGTCCGCGAGTAAAGCTGCAGGATTCCCGACGCGATCTGCAGCCGCTGCGTCTTGGCGGCGATGTAGCCGAGCTGGCTGACCGCGTCGAAGCTGTAGGCCTCCGCCACGAACACGATGTCGAGGCCGGCTTTCTCGTAATCCGCCAGTTCCTCGACGGTCTCGGTAAACCCGCCCGCGTAGTTCAGATGCATTCCGATGCGCATGGCGCTCACTGACCTTTCCCAGACGGATCGTCGCACAGGGCAGCCAGCGCACGCAGGGCCAGCTCGTAGGAAAGCATGCCGAACCCGGCCACGGTGCCGGTCGCCACGCCGGCTACGACCGAGTTGTGCCGGAAGGCCTCCCGCGCGGCGGGGTTGGACAGGTGAACTTCGATGAGGGGCGCCGTCCGCATGGCGAGGGCGTCCCGCAGCGCATAGGAGTAATGAGTGAACGCCGCCGGATTCAGCACGACGGGCAGCCTGCCCTCAGCCGCCTCGTGCACCCAGCCGACGAGCTCGGCCTCGTCGTCGGTCTGGCGGCAGTCGGTGCGCAGGCCGAGTTCCTCGCCCACCTTCGCGCAGCGGGCCGCGATGTCAGCCAGCGTCGCGGTCCCGTACACCTCCGGCTCCCGCGAGCCCAGGCGGGACAGATTAGGGCCGCCAAGGACGAGCACCGTCTGCATAGGTCAGCTCACCTCCGAGTAGGCGCGGGCCAGCAGGTCCTCGGGCGGATCAGTCAGGATGCCCGGCCGGGCGAGCCCGTCGAGCACGACCAGCCGCAGGCCCGCCGCCCGCGTCTTCTTGTCCACCGACATCGTCTCGCGCAGCTGGGCCCACTCACCGGAGCGGTAGCGCGTCGGCAGCCCGGCCGCGGTCAGCACCATCCGGTGGCGGCGCGCTGTCGCGTCATCCAGGCGGCCGGCCAGCCGGGCCACCTCGGCCGCGTACGCCATGCCGATCGCCACCGCCTCCCCGTGCCGCATCCGGTAATTCTCGGCACGCTCGATCGCGTGCCCCAGCGTGTGGCCGTAGTTGAGCATCTCGCGCTGCCCCGCCTCGCGCAGGTCGGCGGAAACTACGGCGGCCTTCACCGCCACGGCCCGCTCGATCAGCTCGCGCTCGTGCGGGCCGCCGGGCCTAGCCGCAGCGGCCGGGTCAGCCTCGATCAGGTCGAGAATCACCGGATCGGCGATGAAGCCCGCCTTGATGACCTCTGCCAGGCCGCTGGCGTACTCGGCCTGCGGCAGGGTGGCCAGGGCACTCAGGTCGGCGAGGACCCCGGCGGGCGGGTGAAAGGCCCCGACGAGGTTCTTGCCCTCGGGGATGTCGACGGCGGTCTTGCCGCCGATCGCCGCGTCGGCGACGCCGAGCAGGGTGGTGGGCACCAGCACCGCCCGCACGCCGCGCAGCCAGGTGGCCGCGGTGAATCCGGCCGTGTCGGTGGCCGCGCCCCCGCCGAGGCCCACGATCACGTCGAGGCGGGTGACCCGCAGCTGCGCCAGCCTGGACCACAGGCCCGCCACGACGCTGATGTTCTTGGCGGCCTCGCCGTCCGGGATCTCCAGCGCGTGCGCGGCGTAGCCCGCGCCGGCGAGCACCCGCAGAACCCGCTCCGCAAGCGCGGCCACCCCGCGGGCGTGAATGACCACCACGGTGCGGGCCCCGGTACCGACCAGTGACGGCAGTTCGCCGAGCACGTCGGTGCCCACCACGACCTCATAGGGCTGCTCGCCGCCGACCGTGATCCGGGCGGCGCTCATGACGCGGCGGTCCGCGAGGGCCGGGCTCGGGGGAGATGTTTCCATGATCCGGTAATGGAAGGGGCCCCTGGGGCCCCCGCCTTTGCCGGCTGATGACGGGCCGGGGCGGCTGGGCTCACCGGGCCGGCTCCCCCGCCGGGCCCCCGGCGCTCAGCTGCGCGGCGATGTCGGCGGCGATCTCCTCCGGCTCCCGGCCGTCGGTCCGTACCGTGATCCAGGCGAGCTTCGCGTACACCGGCAGCCGCTGGTCTAGCAGTGCCTTCAGCTGGGCCCGCGGGTTGCCGAGCAGCAGCGGCCGGGGCCGGTCCAGGCCGACTCGCTTGGCCGCCTCGGTGAAGCCCGTTTCCAGGTAGACCACCCGCTGGCCGGCCAGCACCGCCTGCGTGCTCTCGTCCATGACCGCACCGCCGCCAAGGCCCACGACTCCGTCATGGGCCGCGATCGCCGCGGCGGCTGCCTCGCGCTCCAGGGCCCGGAACGCCGGCTCGCCGTCATCGATGAAAATGTCACCGACCGGCTTGCCGGCGACGGCCTCGATGGCAGCGTCGGTGTCCAGGAAGGCCACCTGCAGGCGGGTCGCGACCAGCGCCCCGACGGTCGTCTTGCCGGCCCCGGGCGGCCCGATCAGGATCGCGGCCGGACCCGCGGCCGGCCCTGGCGTCGTCGTCGCGCTCACCGGATCACCATCGCCTTCAGGTAGCCGTCCAGGTTACGGGCCGTCTCCTCGACCGAGTCGCCGCCGAACTTCTCGAGCGCCGCATCCGCCAGCACCAGCGCCGCCATGGCCTCGGCGACCACCCCGGCCGCCGGGACCGCGGTCACGTCACTGCGCTGGTTGATGGCGCGGGCAGGCTCACCGGTGCGGACGTCCACGGTCGCCAGGGCCCGCGGCACCGTCGAGATCGGCTTCATCGCGACCCGCACCCGCAGCAGCTCGCCGGTGCTCATGCCGCCCTCGATGCCGCCCGCCCGGTTGGTCAGCCGGCGGATCCCGGCCTCGGTCCCCTCAATCTCATCGTGAGCCTGCGAGCCGCGACGCCGGGCGGTGGTGAACCCATCGCCGATTTCCACGCCCTTGATCGCCTGGATGCTCATCATCGCCCCGGCCAGCCGTCCGTCCAGCCGGCGGTCCCAGTGCACGTGACTGCCGAGACCCGGCGGCAGGCCGTAGGCAGCGACCTCGACCACCCCGCCGAGGGTGTCGCCGTCCTTGCGCGCCGCGTCGATCTCCGCCTGCATGGCCGCGCTGGCCACCGGATCCAGGCAGCGCACCGGGTCGCCGTCCACCCGGGCCGCGTCTTCCGGCAGCGGCGCGAGGCCGTCCGGCGCTGACACAGCGCCGATCGACACGACGTGGCTGACGATCTGCGCGCCGAGCACCTGGCGCAGGAAGCGGCGGGCCAGCTCGCCGAGCGCGACGCGCGACGCTGTCTCCCTGGCACTGGCGCGCTCCAGCACGCCGCGGGCATCCTCGTAACCGTACTTCTGCATGCCCGCCAGGTCCGCGTGGCCGGGCCGGGGCCGGGTCAGCGGCGCGCTTCGGGCCAGGTCCGCGAGCTCGGCCGGGTCGACCGGGTCCGCCGACATGACGGTCTCCCATTTGGGCCACTCAGTGTTCGCGATCCGCATCGCCACCGGGCCGCCGAGCGTGCGGCCGTGCCGGACCCCGGCGGTGATCTCGGCCTCGTCCTGCTCGAATTTCATCCGGGCACCGCGGCCGTATCCGGCCCGGCGCCGCGCCAGGGCGGCGGCCACGTCGGCGGTCGTGATCTCGACTCCGGCGGGCATGCCCTCGCAGATCGCCACGAGCGCGCGCCCGTGCGATTCTCCCGCAGTCAGCCAGCGAAGCATGTAGCCGATCCTGCCACGCGGGCCTGGCGGGCGGCCGGCCGACGCCGCCGCCAGGCCGCCCGCTCAGGCTGAAGCGGGGCGGACGGCAACGCCGATGCCCCGCCGGAGCCTGCCGCCGAGCAGCGCCATCGCGGCTGCGCCCACCAGAGCGGCGGCCTGCGCGGCGTCACCGGCTGGCGGGGACGGCGGGTAAAGCTCGATCAGCAGGTCGCCCTGCTCGCTGCCGTTCAGCAGCCGGAATCCGGTGCCGGGCGCATGCTCGCGGACAGCCGCCGCGACCGCGGCGCGCACGTCCGGGTCGTCTTCGGGCAGCGGAGGTGCGCCGCCCTGCGCCAGCGCGGCCAGCCGGGCGCCCTCGACGGCCAGCGGGACCGGCCCGGCGACGTCGACCACCACCGCGCAGGAATCTTCCACCGCGGCGCGCCAGACATCGGCTGCCGAGGCCGCGACGGGCCGCGCGTCCGGTCGCCAGCGACTAAGCGAATCCGCGCAGGTAAAGGCCGGAAGCGCCGATCTGCCGTCCTGGCCGATGAGCTTTGGCACGGCCATTTCGCTGGACTTCTCCGCGGGAATCCCGTGCCCGGCGTCGCTGATCTCCTCGGCGAGCACCGCGACTACCGGCACCAGCAGCCGTGAGCTCGCCAGCGCGTGCAGAGCCGCGTGCTCACTGCCGTCGCCAGCTCCGAAGGCAGCCAGCGCCGCCGCCGTCTTCGGGTCGGCCGAGCCGTCGTCATCGGGAAACCGCGGCTGGCCGGCAAGCGTGGGCATCAGGCAACTGTAATGCGGGAATCCCCCGTGCCACGCAGCCCGGGTGCTCGTCCCGTCAGTGCGATGCGTGCGGCTCCAGTGGCGTGGCATGGGTAGCCTGGCCGGCGTGACAGATGGGTAAACCGAAGCCGTTGAGGACCTATTTCGCGATATGAGACGCTCATGGCACCGCAACAGAGTCTGACCAGAGGGGATCGTGTGCGCCAGCTTGGCCGGGCACTCATTGTCACACCAGGCACGCTGATGCAAAAGCCGATCCCCCTTCGGCTCGTCGAACCGTATCTGACCGGCCGCCGGTCGGTAATCGCGGGCTTCGTGTACCGGGCGCAGGACAGTTCCTTCACCGATCCCGCGGACTTCTACGAGGTGCTGGATCTCGGTTACGACGGCTCCGAGTTCCGCGCGGACATGACCGAGATCTACGTGCTGCGATGGCGCGCGGTGGAGGCTGAGTCTTACCTGGTGCCCTACTCCGCGGAGCATGGCGGAGACTGGGCCGGCAAGCCCCCGTTCATCGGCACCGGCTACACCTCGCCCGCCGAGCGGGGCATCCCGGAATTCTTCATCGAGCAGGTGCCCCTGCCGGTCGGTGCCGAGATCTACCGGATCAGCCAGGGCCGCGCCGAGTTCATCGCCCGTTTCGACGGCCAGGTGTGGCTGCGGCCCGCTGAAGGGATCTGAGCCATGCGCTATCGCCTGATGGCGACCTACCGCGGCGCCCCGTTTGAGGCCGGCCTCGGACCGTCGGATCGGGACGTCGTGCTGTTCGCGGCCTGCCCGCCCCCTGAGGATCTGCGCTTCGAGCCCGCGACCGGGCACTGGCGCAAGCAGCTGCGCATCGAGGAGGTCCAGGCGCTCTGGGAATCGCGCCCGGTCGGCCGGTTCCGCGGCGAGCGCTGCATGGTCCTGGACGACCTCGGCGACCGGCTGCACATCGCCTATCTCGGGCATGACGCTTACCGGGCCGAGCGGCTCGGCTACTGGCAGGTTGACCGCGGCGTCTTCGAGCTGATCACGCCGCGCGATGAGGTCACCGACCTCATCGAGGAACGGCGCGACTACGACTACCCGTCCCGGGCCGGCAACGGACCGCGCGCGAGCGCCGACCCCGGCACCGGGCCCCGCTCAGTCACCGGCCCCCAGTGGGGACCTGACGGCGAGGCGGCGCGCACGCCGGGCGGCGATCCCGTCAGCGGACCGCCCAGCGGCCCGATGCCCGCCCCGGCGGGCGGCGCGCTGCCCGCGGCCGGCCCCGGCCCAGCGGCGCGGGCCGGCCGCAACGGGTCCACAGACGGGCCCGGCACCGGACCCATGCGACGCCCCGCCACCGGGCCGATCCCCCGCCCCGAGAGCGGCTCCCGTGCGGCCGCGGGCCGCGCATCCGCGGATCGTCCCGGCGCAGGAACCCTGCCGCCGGGCATTGTCCTGCCGGGAACTGTTCCGGCGGGAACTGCTCAGCAAGGAGCAGTGCCGCCAGCAACTGTGCCGCCGGGGGGCATTCTGCCCGGCAGCATTCCGCCGGGCACTGGCGCGGGTCCATGGAACGGCACCGGGCCCATGACCCGACCCGGCAGCGGCGGCGATCCGGCCCCGCCTGCGGCGTCCCGCGCGGGCTTGGCGCCGGTGTACGGCCGGGAGCCTGAGGGCGCCGGGGTACTGCTGCCGCCAGCCGAGAACGCGCCGCTGCCGCTGGAGGCAGCGGCGCTGCGGGCCGCCGCGGCGGCCCGCAGCGCACCCGAGCAGTCGCTCGGGGAACGCCAGGCACCGGCCGGGCCGCCGGGCCGGCGCCGTTCCGCCCGGCGCCGGCAGCCGACCCAGCGGATGTTCGCTGAACTGGCTGACCAGGCGGCCATCCCGGCTTCCTCCTACGCGATTGGCGAGGAGGTGGATGGGGCCTTGTGCCTGATGCCGGCCGAGGAGGGCTTCGAGGTCTTCAGCGCCGGCGGCGGAACCCGGCACGAGGTGCGCCTCTTCGCTGACGAGGAGTCGGCGTATTTCTACCTGTTCGGCGTGCTGGCGGCTGAGGCGGTGCGGACCGGAGTCCTGATCCCGCAGCACTGACCGTCAGCCTGCGCCGACCCGCAGGGGGGCGGCCGCGCGCTGGCTTAATGACGCAGGTCATTGCCGGCGCTCAGCGATCCGACGTCGGCAATCCGCTGGTTTTGCCTGGGGCACACCCAGATCGCCCGGCCCACACTGGTCGTCGCCAGCAAAGGATGGCTGGCGGGATGCAGCGGGCACTCAGGCCAGGTGGCAGGCAGCCCGGCTGCCGCCAGCGCCTCCACGGCCCAGTCCTGAACTTGGTCAGCCAGCGATGCGATGCGCTGGCCCTCGCTGTCTGAGGCCAGGACGGAGATTCCTTGTGACGATGGCGTGGAGTCGGTCAAATAAGCGGTGCGCTGACCGGAGATACCTTGCCATTGCTGGTCAACGACCGAAGCGCGAACGCCGCGCAGCGTGTCAAGATCATCAAGGACGGGGGCAGGGCTTCGAGCAAGGGGTCCAAGGTTCGTCGATCTCCTATCAACATCCGCGCCCTTACCCGCCCGCGTCCTCTTGGCCGAGCCAGTCCCGGACGGCGACATCGTGCTGGCCGAGCAGCGGCGGCGCCGAATGCTGCCTGGGCGGGTCGCCGTCGAAGCGCAGCGCCGGCCCTGGCAGCTCGATCGTGCCGAGCTCAGGGTGCTCCACCGAGATCACCAGGCCCTGCGAGCGCGTCTGCTCCCAGTCGTACACCTCATCGATAGACCGGATGGAGCCCGCGGGCACGCTGGCAGCCGCCAGCTCCCCAAGCCAGTAGGCCCGGCCTTCCCGGCCGAGCGCCTGCTCGATCTCGGCGGTCAGCTCGTCGCGTGCGGTCACCCGCAGATGATTGACGCGGAACCGGGGATCTGCGGGATCGATCCCGACCAGCGGGGCGAACCGCTGCCACTGGTTCTCGTTGGCCACCCCCACCTGGATCAGACCGTCCCGGCAGCGGAAGGTCCCGTACGGCGAGATCGACGGATGGTGATTTCCCACGGGCCGGGGAATCTCCCTGGCGACCGTCCAGCGGGTGCCCTGGAACGCATGCGCTCCCACGACCGACGCCAGCAGCGACGTCCGCACCACCTTGCCGGTCCCTGTCCGGCTGCGCTCGTGCAAGGCGGCCACGATGCCGAGCGCGCCGTGCACGCCCGCCAGGACGTCGGCCATGGACAGCCCCGCCTTGGTCGGATGATCGGTATCTGGGCCGGTGACGCTCATCAGGCCGGCCTCGCCTTGCACGATCTGGTCGTATCCCGGCCGGTCGCGCTCGGGCCCGTCGTGCCCGAACCCGGTGATCGAGCAGATCACCAGGCGCGGGTTGAGCTCATGCAGCCGCCGGACCGGGAAGCCGAGCCGGTCCAGCACCCCCGGCCGGAAGTTCTCCGCCAGCACGTCAGCGCGGGGCACCAGCCGCTCCAGCAGCCGTTTGCCCTCCGCCGAGGCCAGATCGCAGGTGACCGACTCCTTGTTCCGGTTGCAGGACAGGAAGTAGGTACTGATCGGCTCCGTGCCCGCCTGCTCAGTGCGGCCGGCCCCCTCAGTGCGGCCGGCCCCCTCGGTCACCGCCGCCGGCATGACGAAGGGCGGTCCCCAGATCCGGGACTCATCCCCCGAGCCGGGCTGCTCTAGCTTGATCACCCGCGCGCCCATGTCACCTAGCATCATCGCGGCGTGCGGGCCTGCCAGCGCTCTGGTCAGGTCCAGCACCACGATGCCCTCAAGAGGTCCCGGCATCTGCGCTCCCGTCGGCGACAGGGCCCGCCTCCGCGGGCCGCCTTCTGCAGCCGACTCTAAGCAGGACAAGGCGTCTGCCGCGACGGCCGGCGGCCGCGCGCCCGCGGTGTTGGCGAAGTTCGCCCGCCTGAACCGCGTCGGCGACTATCGTGCCAACTGCCGGCGGGGCTGAAGGTCCCCCGCTCCCCAAGCAGCCCCGCCGGCATTACGCTGCGTGGGCCAGGGCGTCGCGCCTGCCGGGCCCAGTTCATCCCTGGCGGCTCGCGCTACTGCCGGACCCGCAACGGCCCGCCGCCGGGACGGCGAATGGGCCGCTGCGCCAGGATGGTCTGCATGCCGAACCTGACCAAGATCCCTCTCACCGGAGCCCAGTACGCCATCGCCGCCGGTGACTATGAGGCGGCTGTCACCGGGCTTGGGGCCGGCTTGCGACAGCTCACGCACCGCGGCAAGCCTGTCATCGCCGGCTACGAGCCGGACCAGGTCCCGCCCTCAGGCTCAGGTCAGCTGCTGGCACCCTGGCCGAACAGGGTGGCCCGCGGCCAGTACTCCTTCGACGGGGGCACCTACCAGCTGGACCTGAGCGAGCCGTCCCGCGGCAATGCCATTCACGGCCTGACGCGGTGGGCGACCTGGGAGCCCGCGCGCGAGGCCGACGCGGGCGGAGCCGGCGCTCCGCCGACCGTCGTCACCCTCCGGCATGTGCTGCTCGGCAGTCCCGGCTACCCGTTCTGCCTGGAGCTGACTGCTCAGTACCGGCTGGGTCCCGCCGACGGCCTGCAAGTCACGATTACCGCCCGCAATGCAGGCTCCCGGCGTGCTCCTTACGGCACCGGCTCGCACCCCTACCTGACCGCCGGAATGCCGGTCATCGACGACTGCGAGCTCGAACTGCCGGCCGGGCGCCGGCTGCCGGCTGACGACCACGGGATCCCGGCAGGCCCTGAGCAAGACGTCACTGGCACGCACGATGACTTCCGCCGGCCCCGCCGCATCGCTGACACCAGCCTCGACGACGCGCTGACCGGGCTGGCCAGAGACAGCGACGGCCGCGCGCGGGCCCGGCTGACCGGTTCCGGCACCACCGTGGAGCTGTGGGCCGGGGAGGGCTACGACTGGCTGCAGGTCTTCACCGGCGACGGGCTGGATGTCGAGCACCGCAGGCGGGCCCTGGCCGTGGAGCCCATGACGTGCGCGCCGAACGCGTTCGCCACGGGCTCCGGTCTGCTGGTCATCGAGCCCGGCGCGAGCGTGACGCACACCTGGGGCCTGCGGGTCACGCAGCACTGACCGGCCCGCCAGCACTGACCGGCCTAAGCCGGTCCGGAACTCGCGGGGGGCGCAGCCGGGCGCCCGCGGGCCGCCAGCTCGGCCGTAATCCGCTCCAGGTCAGCGGGCGTGTCGATGTCGTCGGGCCGCCCGGTGTCCCCGCATTCCACCACGGTGACAAGCTCGGGATGCGCGCGCAGGAACCGCCGGGCCCCGGCGTCGCCGGCCGCCAGGGAGATAACCTCGGGCCAGTGCTCGCGGCCTAGCAGCACCGGGTTGCGTGGCTGCCCGCCGTACGCGGCCACGGCCGCTCCTGCTCCGCTCGCGCGGGCTGCGATCAGCCTGTGCACGGCCTCGGGACCGATCAGCGGCTGATCGACGAGGGCAATCACCGCGGCGTCGCAGCTCGCGGGGATGACCCGCAGGCCCGCGATCAGGGAGGAGCCCATGCCGGTGCGCCAGTCGGGATTACGCACCGTAATCACGCCCGTCAGCCCGGCTCCCGCAGCGCCGGTCACGACGATGACCGGCGCGGCGCCGCCGGCGCGCAGCAGCGCGATGCCCCGGCTGACCAGCGACTGCCCGCCGATCTCGACCAGGGCCTTGGGCTGACCCAGCCTGCTGCCCTCGCCCGCGGCCAGCAGGATTCCGGCCACTCCGCCTCGCAGCACGCTGACAGGCTACGGCGCCCCCGTGCCCCCGGCCAGGCTTTGACAATCGTTCACCGTTTCGTCGGTATTCAGTCGCCAGCACGTTACGAGAGCCGAGTACGACTGATCAGGTTCACTCCTCTTCGTAAACCTGGAAAAGAGGTCATATGCGCACGACCGCCCGGCGTACCGTGAAAATTTATGCGGCGACGGCAGTCGTCCCGGCCAGCCTGCTCATCGCCGGAACCACGATCGCCGCCGCATCCACGGCCAGGCCCGCTGCCGTCGCCCCCTCTCAGGGCCGCCACCCTGCGGCGCCGAGCTACCGGGTCCGCCAGATCCTCAACGGCATGAAGCTGCACCACACCTACGTCGCCGGCGGCAAGCGCCATCAGGAGCCGCTCACGCTGCCCGACGACATCACGATCCTCGGCCACCGCCTCTTCACCGGCTTCCAGAACGGGATCGGCCCGCAGGGCCAGCCCAGCACCGACGGCAACACCGACAGCACGATCGTCGAGTTCACGGCCACGGGCCGGGTCATCCGGCAGTGGGACATCAAAGGCAAGTGCGACGGCCTCACCGCGGACCCCGCCCGCCGGGTAGTCATCGCGACGGTGAACGAGGACGCCCACTCGAGCATCTACACCATCGCCCCGCACGCGCCGCTCGGCAGCCAGATCCGGCACTACCGGTACAGCCGGCAGCCGCTGCCGCACAACGGGGGCACGGACGCGATCTCGATCTACCGCGGCCGGGTGCTGATCAGCGCCTCCGCGCCGGGCACCGCGGGCAAGGCAGCGCCGCAGCCGACTTATCCGGCGGTCTACGTGGTCAGCTTCCACCCGGCCAGCCGCATCGCCGCCGTCTCGCCGCTGTTCTACGACGAGGCGCCCGCGACCGTGGCGAACCTGGGCCGGCAGCACCGCAAAGTCGTGCGGCTGGCCCTGACCGACCCGGACTCCAACGAGATCGTGCCGCCCTCGGCGCCGCGCTTCGCCGGTGACTTCATGCTGACCAGCCAGGGCGACAAGGAGCAGATCTTCCTCGGCCGCACCAGCCGGCCGCGCCACCGGCTGCAGGTACTGCAGCTGTCCCAGTCGGTGGACGACACCGCCTGGGCGACCAGCCGGCTCGGGCGCCTGTACGCCTCGGACAACGGCGGGGACACCGTCGACGTAGTGACCGGCCCGTTCCCGGCCCGTTCTGTCTTGGTCGCCGTCACCCCCTGTGACGCCAACGGGGCGCCCGCCACTTGCCCGGCGCCCAAGTTCCCGCCGAACTACCTGGGCTCGCTGAATCCCTGGACTGGCCGGATCAGCCGCGTTCCGGTGCGCGGCCCGCAGCTCGAGCCGCAGGGCATGGTGTTCGCCCGGCCCGGCGAGCTGCTCCGCTAGCGGTCAGCGTGACACGGCTGGGGCCGGCTCCGCAGAGAGCCGGCGCCAGCCGTGCTTTCCGCCGTGCTTGTTGTCTGCTCCGGGCTAGCGGTGGTGAATGCGGCCGCTCGTGGCGGTCAGCGGCTGGCCGGAGCCGCCCCAGCGCAGCTGGATGAGCTCGGCCGCGATCGCCACCGCGGTCTCCTCCGGCGTCCGCGCTCCGAGGTCGAGCCCGATCGGCGAGCGCAGCCTGGCAAGCTGATCGCCGGTCAGCCCCGCCTCGCGCAGCCGGGCCAGCCGGTCCTCGTGGGTCCGCCGGCTGCCCATGGCGCCGATGTAGGCGGCGGGCAGCTGCAGGGCGACCTCGAGCAGCGGCACGTCGAACTTGGGGTCGTGGGTCAGCACGCAGATCACCGTGCGGTCGTCGGTCACCGTCCGGCCCAGGAACCGGTGCGGCCAGTCGATGATCACCTCGTCAGCGTCCGGGAACCGCGACGCCGTCGCGAACACCGGGCGCGCGTCGCAGACCGTCACCCGGTAGCCGAGGAACTTGCCGACCCTGGCCACGGCCGCGGCGAAGTCGATTGCGCCGAACACGAGCATCCGCGGCGGCGGCGCGAAGGACTGGACGAACACCGAGAGCTCGTCGTGCCGCCGCTCGCCGTCGGGGCCGTAGTGACGGACGCCGGTGAGGCCCTGTGCGAGCATGCCGCGTGCGTCGTCGTCCACGGCCTGATCCAGCCGCTCGGAGGCGCCGAGCGTGCCCGAGGCACCTGGCGGCGTCTCCGGCTCCGCCGGAGCGTCCGCCGTTTCCGGCCCGGCCGCTCCCCAGATGACCCGGCGCGAGCCGACGGCTCCGGGGCCGGAGATCACGGTGGCGACGGCGACCGGCTGCCCCGCGGCGATGGCCGTGGCGATCTCGCCGAGCTCGGGATAGGAGTCCCGGCTGATCTGCTCGACGAAGATGTCGATGATGCCGCCGCAGGTCAGCCCGACCGCGAACGCGTCGTCGTCGCTGACCCCGTAGGTCTGCAGCACGGCCTGGCCGTCGGCGCGGACCTCTCCGGCCAGCTCGTACACCGCGCCCTCGACGCAGCCGCCGGACACGCTGCCTACAACCTCGCCGACGGCGGATACCGCCAGCGCCGCGCCCGGTACCCTCGGCGCGCTGCTGAACGTCCGCACGACTGTGGCCAGGCCAAACGTCTCTCCGCCGTCCCACCACTTGACGATCTGGTCCAGAATATCTCGCACTCGCGGTTCCCCTCGGACTCTCAGCTGTCCTCAGCGTACGTGGCCAGCTGCGACGGGCGCGCCTAAGCTTTTTGTGATGGCGCGCCGGATTTGTCCTCGGGAAGAGATCATTGACCATTCATAACGGGCGGCCGCGAGCCAGGCTCGCCGCGCACGCGATCGTGGCCCTGGCTCTTGCGCTGGCCCTGGTCCTGGCCGGATGCGGCTCGGCGGCTCCGCCGGGCGCCTCCGCCGGGCGCCGGGCCTGCCGCCAGATCAGCGCCGTGCTCAAGAACGGCCCGGACCCGGACGCGCACCCCGCGGGCCACCTGACCACGCAGATCCTGCCGCTGCAGCAGATCCATCCCGCGGACCGGGCGCTGCGCAGGGCCGTCAGCGAGCTGGCCGGAGCCTACCGGCAGTTCTTCGACGGTGCCGCGGTGAGCACGACGGCCAAGCAGGCTGTCGTGACCGCCAGCGCGAAAATTGACTCGCTGTGCCCGGGCGCGGCGGTCAGCTGATCCGCTGTCCCGCGGCAGGGGCCGTGCCTGACGACGCCGTGCCTGACGACGAAGCCTGGCCTGACGGAGCGGTACTGGCCGGTCCCCGGCTGGCCTCGTCCGCCGCCAGGCGGCCTGAATGGCGCTGGCCGCGCACGCCGCGCAGGACCAGGGCCGTCTCCAGCGCGGCGAGGACGGTGTCCCAGCCCTTGTCCTCGCTGCTGTCCTCGCGGCCGCAGCGGTCTAGTGCCTGCTCCAGGGTGTCGCAGGTGAGCACGCCGTTGCCGATGGGCACGCCGGCATCCAGGGCGGCCCTGGTCAGGCCGTAGGTGACCGCGTCGCAGACGTAGTCGAAATGCGGCGTGCCGCCGCGGATGACCGCGCCCAGGCAGGCTACGGCGTCGTGGCGGCGGGCCAGCTCGGCGGCGACCACCGGCAGCTCGACCGCGCCGGGGACCCGGACGACGATCGGCCGCGGCACTCCGCAGGCCTGCGCGGCCGCCGTGGCCCGTTCCAGCAGGGTGTCGGTGATCTCGGCGTGCCAGCGGGTCGCCGCAATGGCCAGGCTGACGCCCGTCGCGTCGGCGATCCGGCCGGCCGGGCGGCCTTCGCCGCTCATCGCGCCCCGGCAGCGGTCGGGGCCGACGGGCCGGCAACGGCAGCCGGCGCGGCAACGGCAGGCGGTGTCGCAGCAGCAGGCGGTGTCGCAGCGGCCGGGGGCGCGGTCAGGTTGTCGATCTGATGTCCCAGCCGGTCGCGCTTGGCGATGAGGTAGCGCAGGTTCTCGGCCGTCGGCGCGATCGGCAGCGGCACCCGCCCGGTCACCTCGATGCCGACGGAGTCAGCCAGGCCCTTGACCTTGGCCGGGTTGTTGGTCAGCAGGCGCAGCGAGGTGATGCCGAGGTCGGCGAGCATCTGCGCGCCGGTGGAGTACTCGCGCGCGTCGACCGGCAGCCCGAGGTCGAGGTTCGCGTCGACGGTGTCGGCGCCGCCGTCCTGGAGGTGGTAGGCCTGCAGCTTGCTGAGCAGCCCGATGCCCCGGCCCTCGTGTCCGCGCAGGTAGAGCACGACACCGCGGCCCTCGGCGGCGATCGCCGCCATCGCGGCGTCCAGCTGGGCGCCGCAGTCGCACCGGGAGGAGCCGAACACGTCGCCGGTCAGGCACTCCGAATGCATGCGCACCAGGATGCTGTCGTCCGGCGCGCCCGCGCCCGGGTCCCCCGGCACATCACCGAGCACCAGGGCGATGTGCTCGGTCCCGTCGACAGAATTCAGGTAGCCGAGGGCCCGCCAGTCGCCGAACTTGTTCGGCACCCGGGTCTCGACGACGCGGCGGACGGTCTGCTCGCTGCGCCGGCGGTACTCGATCAGCTGGGCGATGGAGATCAGCGCGAGACCGTGCTCATCGGCGAAGGCCCGCAGTTGCGGGAGCCGGGCCATGGTGCCGTCGTCATTGAAGATCTCGGCCACCACCCCGGCCTCGTTGAGGCCGGCCATCCGGGCCAGATCCACGGCGGCTTCGGTGTGCCCCGGCCGGCGCAGCACGCCGCCCTCGGCGTAGCGCAGCGGAAACACGTGGCCGGGCCGGACGATCTCGTAGGGCTCGGTGGCCGAGTCGACCAGAGCGCGGATCGTCCTGGCCCGGTCGGCCGCGGAGATCCCGGTGGTGATGCCCCTGCGCGCATCGACGCTGACCGTGAAGGCCGTGCCCATGTGCTCCTGATTGTCGTGGGTCATCTGCGGCAACTGGAGGCGGTCGAGGTCCTCGCCGCGCATGGGCACGCAGATCAGGCCGCGGGCGTAGCGGATGGTGAAGGCCAGCAGTTCCGGCGTGGCCTTGCTCGCGGCGAAGACGATGTCGCCCTCGTTCTCCCGGCTGGCGTCGTCCACGACGACGATCGCGCGCCCGGCCGCGATGTCTTCGACGGCCAGTTCCACCTCGTCGAGCACGACACCATCCAGCACGACGCCTCCGCTCACCGGGACGCCCGCGGCGCTGGTCCCGGAAGTGCCCGCGACACCGCCGTTCAGTTCGCGGCTCATGCCAGCCGTCCCGCTGCGGCGAGCAGCCGCTCCACGTATTTGGCGATCATGTCTACCTCCAGGTTGACCACCGCGCCGACCGGCGCTCGGCCGAGAGTAGTCCGGGACAAGGTTTCGGGGATGAGGCTGACTTCCAGCCAGTCCCCCTCGGCCCCGCCGGTGTCCTTCCGGCCGAGCCCGGACACGGTCAGGCTGACGCCGTCGACCGTCACCGATCCTTTTTCGACTACATAGCGGGCCAGCTCGGAGGGCACGGAGATCCGCACTACTTCCCAGTCGCCAGCGGGCCTTCGCTCGATGATGGCGCCCGTTCCGTCGACATGGCCCTGGACGATATGACCGCCCAGGCGGTCCTGCGCCCGGACGGGACGCTCCAGGTTGACCCGGCTGCCGGGGGCCAGTGATCCGAGGCCGGAACGGGCCAGGGTCTCGCCCATGACGTCCGCCCTGAACTGGCCGTTCGCCGCTTCGGTCACGGTCAGGCAGGCGCCGTTGACGGCGATGGAGCCGCCGCGGGACGCGTCAGCGGTGACCAGCGGCCCGCGCACCGTGAGCCGCGAGCTGTCGCTGCCTTCCTCGACCGCGACGATCTCGCCGAGCTCTTCCACGATTCCGGTGAACACGACTCCTCCTCCGGAGCTGCCTGCCTGCAGGCTCCGGGGGGCGCGGCCGCGCGGGCGCGGCAGGCCGACCCGATGTCCGGGCCCTGCCGCGCGCGTGCTTCCTCCCATCCGGACTTTTACCGTCGGTCCCGGAATTTCACCAGGTCAGCCGACCGATGGCTTCGGCCGGGTCGCGGACTATCACCG
>JBKQMG010000032.1:0-53690 GCA_052146815.1 Streptosporangiaceae bacterium
CTCGGCGCAGCCGAAGCACGGATGCCACAACAGTTGCCCCCGGAATTTAATCCGCCGGCACGGGGCCGGCGCGTAACCGGTGACAGAGATCCCGCTCCTGATCAGGTGACCGGGATCGAGTTCCAGCTTCGGTCGTCAATCGGCCATCGTCCGGGTCGGCGCACGAGCTGGGCTGCCGGGTCAGCCGTTGTCATTGGCAAGCCGACCCGGTACCTGACGGGGGCTGCAGGGTTACCGGGCCGGCGGTCTGCGCCTGGTATTACCGGGGTTGGGGGGCGTTGCGGGTGTCTTGCTTGATGGACAGCCTGCCTTTGGCCATGACGCCGAGCCGCTGGGCGCGGCGGGCGATGGTGCTGTCGTGGGTGACCAGGACCAACGTCAGGCCGCGTTCGCGCCAGAGGGTTTCCAGCAGGGCGATGATCTCGTCGCGGGTGGTTTCGTCGAGGTTGCCGGTGGGCTCGTCGGCCAGCAGCACCTTGGGCTGCTTGACCAGGGCCCGGGCGATGGCCACCCGTTGCTGCTGCCCGCCGGACAGCTCCGACGGCAGGTGGTGGAGCCGGTCTGCCAGGCCGACCCCGGCCAGCGCCTCGGCTGCCCGGGTTCTGCGGTCGGCTCCGGTCACCCGCAGGGGGGCCAGAGCGGTCTCGACGTTCTCGGCGGCGGACAGGGTGGGAATGAGGTTGAAGGTCTGGAAGATGAACCCGACCGAGGTGGCGCGGACCTTGGCCAGCTCGGTTTCCCGCAGCGTGGCCAGGTCACGGCCGTCGAACTCGGCCACGCCGCTCGTGGGGCGGTCCAGGGCGCCGAGGATCTGCAACAGGGTGGTTTTGCCGTGCCCGGTGGGGCCCTGGATGGCCAGCCATTCACCGTCCTCGATGACCACGTCCACCCCGGCCAGCGCGTGCACGGTATCAGGGCCCTTGCGGTAGTCCTTGGTGACCCTGGTCAGCTTGTACATGAAGTGCCCTTTCTTGTTGGCCGTGCCTGCTGCCTACGCCACCTGGGCCAGCGCCGCGGCCGGGCGCAGCCGGGCCGCGCGCCACCCGCCGAACGACCCGGCGATCAGCCCGCCAGCGATCGCCAGCAGCACCGCCAGCAGCACCACGCTGAGCGTCACCGACGTATCCAGGGGGACGCTCACGGTGTGACTGCCGGCCGCGGCCAGGCCCCGGAACCCGCCGCCCCCGGGAGGGGCTCCGCCACCGCCGCCGAATCCGCCGCCGCCCGGCGGGCCGAACGAGCCCGCCCCGCTGGGCACCCGGGTGCTGAGGCTGGTCGTGGCGGTCAGCGGCGGGGCCAGCGCGGACACCAGCCGCGCCCCGGCGAACCCCAGTGCGACCCCGGCGACTCCACCGATCAGGCCCAAGGTCAGTGCCTCACCCATCACCTGGCCGACCACCCGCCGGGTGCGCCAGCCCAGCGCCTTGAGCGTGCCGAACTCCCGCACCCGCCGCGACACCGCTGACATGGTCAGCAGGCCCGCCAGCAGAAACGCCGCGATCAGCACCGCGATCGCCAGCCACCGGCCCAAGTTGCTGGCCAGTGAGGAGGCGCTGGCCAGCGAGCCGGTCACCTCGCTGGCCAGGGACGAGGAGGTGGTCACAGTCGCCTTGGGCAGCATCCCGGAGATTTCCTTCGACACCGTGGTGATGTTGGCGGCACTGTCGGCAGCCACGTAGACGGTGGTCACCATGCCTTTCATGCTGGCCAGAGCCTGCGCCCGGGCCAGCGGAATGTACACATTCGCCGCGGTGCTGGCCGGCACGCTCACCACGCCGATCACGGTGAACGTGGTGCCTGCGACAGTGATCTTCGACCCGGTCTTGAGGCTGTGCTGCCTGGCGTACCCGGACGAGACCAGCGCCACATCCGAGTTAGCGTCCGAGCTCTGGAATGTCCGCCCCGAGATGATCTTTCCCGAGCTCAGCACGCCAACCTTGCCGGTGGCCAGGTCCACTCCGTCCACGCTGAACGAGCTGATCTTGAATGAGGAGGGGCCGCCCCCACCGCCGCCCCCGCCCGGGGCGAACCCACCCCCGCCCGACGACGAGGAGGACGGGATCTTGCCCGAGATCCGGGTGTCGGTCAGCGTCAGCCCACCCGCGGTGGCCGAGACATGACCCATCCGTGCGATCGCGGTCACCGACGACGCTTTCAGCGCCCCCTGGCCGGCCGCGATCAGCGTGTTCCGGGTGAACGTGGTGCCCGCCTTGGGCCGCGACGCCTGGCCCGACCCGGATCCGACCCGGAAACCGAACGGGCCGCCCGACCCGGCCGTCGGCGACTTAGTGACCGTGATATCGGTGCCCACCCCATACAGGGCGTGCAGCACCTTGCCCTGCGCGCTCTGGACTCCCGCCGACGCCGCGATCACGGTGATGACCAAGCCGATCCCCAGCGCAAACCCCAGGGAGATGACCACCGCCTGGCGGGCCCGGCGGCGCAGCTCACGCCGCAAATATACGAAGAACATCCACGCTCCCAACCAAATGTCACGCAAGGCCCGGCCTTGTCGCTGGCGGGCCCGGGAACATCGCCGTGGCGGTACCGGGCCCGGGCATCATCCTCACCGGCCTGGCTAGAACGGATGTTGAGCCAACCTGAAGGCACCCTGGAGCCCGGCGGCCCGTGCGTTCCTGTGCCCAGGACGGCTCACCCACGCCGAGCCGGTGCCACAACTGCCCCGTGACCTGCCTGGAGCCGCCCGGGCAACGGGCCGTGGCGCAAACGCGGCTGCCATCAACGGGCGCTGCGCCGCCTGCCAGGACGATGGTTGCGTGTGACACACCGCCGCGCGCGCGGTCCGTCACAGTTCTCCCAGGTCACGGCGAGTAGGCCGGTGCCTGCGGCCGGACGCGGGTACCGCGGACCTCTTAAGGTTTCCCACAGCAAACGGGCAGGAGACGGCAAGCTGACGGGTCCACCGTGGAGGGATGAGTTCCGCACCGGCGCAGCGTGGGGCCCGGCTGCTGGTCGTCGACGATGAACCGGTGATTCTGGAACTGCTGGCCGGGGCGCTACGGTTCGCCGGCTTCGACGTGCTCACCGCGGCCACCGGCGCCGAGGCGCTGCGCGCCGCCGCAGTGGGCCAGCCGGACCTGATCCTGCTGGATGTGATGATGCCCGGCTGCGACGGATTCGAGGTGATCCGCAGAATCCACGACAGCGGGCCCCGGATCCCCGTGATCTTCCTGACCGCCCGTGACACCCCGCGCGACCGGGTCGCCGGGCTGAGTCTCGGCGGCGACGACTACATCACCAAGCCGTTCAGCCTCGACGAGGTCCTGGCCCGGATCTCGGCCGTGCTGCGCCGCAGCACAGGCGAAGCCGAACCCGCGTCCCGGCTGGCCATCGCCGACCTGGAACTCGACCAGGACAGCCACCAGGTGCGGCGCGCAGGCACCGAGGTTACCCTGGCCCCCCGCGAGTTCAAGCTGCTGCGCTACCTGATGACCAACGCCGGGCGGGTGCTCAGCCGGGAACAGATCCTCGACCACGTGTGGGACTACAACTTCACCGGCGACAGCAACATCATCGAGTCCTACATCTCCACCCTGCGCCGCAAGGTCGACACCGCCGAGCCGCACCTGATCCACACCATCCGCAGCATCGGCTACGTGCTGCGCATCCCGCCGCCGTGAGCATGGTCAGCGCGCTGCGGAAGGCCCCTCGGGCCGCCTCCCTCAGAACCAGGGTCTTGATCGCGACCAGCCTGGTGGTCGCCGCCGCGCTGGCCATCATGGGGTTCGCAGGCACGTTCCTGCTCCGTACCTACCTGATCAGCCGGGACGACGCGCAACTGCGCGCGTTCGCCGCGGTCACGGCGAAGAGTCACGCCTTGCCGCCCCGCCCGTTGCCATCGAGGCCGCCCCGCCCCGGCGACACGCCGCTCCCCAGCGCATTCCTGATCGAAATCGTCAGCCAGGGTGGGTCCATCGAGGACGTGGTCCGGGCCGGATTCCACGGGCAGGCCCCGGCTCCCGCCCCCAGGCTCGCCGCCAGCGAGCTGCGGGTGACCACCACGCCATTCACCGTGCAGACCGACTCACATGCCTGGCGGGTGATGGTCCAGACACTGCCGGGCCACCGCTACGGCGTCGTGGCGCTCAGCCTGGACAACATCCTGCCCATCGTCGGCCAGCTGGCCCGCATCGAGTTGCTGGTGGGCCTGATCGCGCTCGTCCTGCTCATGGTGACTGGTTTCTGGCTGACCCGGGCCAGCCTCGCACCACTGAGCGACATCGAGCGGACCGCCGAGTCCATCGCCGCGGGCGACCTGTCCCGGCGGGTCCCGGACTACCGGCGCAGGACCGAGGTCGGGCGCCTCGCCGCGGCCCTGAACACCATGCTCGGCCGCATCGAAACCGCCTACCGGGCCCGGGCAGAGGGTGAGATCCGAGCCCAAGGCTCCGAAGAGCGGATGCGCCAGTTTGTCGCCGACGCCAGCCACGAACTCCGGACACCACTGACGTCCATCCGCGGGTTCGCCGACTTCCACGCCCAGCAAGGGGACGCCGCCGACCGGGCCGAAACCAACCGGCTGATGAGCCGCATCCGCCAGGAAGCCACCCGTATGGGCAAACTCGTCGACGACCTGCTGCTGCTGGCCCACCTCGACGAACAGCGGGCGCTGGATCTGCAGCCGATGGATCTTTCCAGCCTGGCCGCCGACGCGGTACACGACCTCCAGATCCTGCATCCGGACCGGCGGCTGGCCATGCAAGCAGAACCCGAGCCCGTCATCGTGAACGCGGACGAGGCCCGCGTGCGGCAGGTCATCGCCAACCTGCTCAGCAACGCAATGCACCACACGCCACCAGGCACGCCCATCGATGTCAGCGTGCGCTTCGGCAGCAGTGAGGCGCACCTGACGGTGGCCGACCAAGGACCTGGCATGAGCCAGTGGCAGGCCGAGCGCGCGTTCGAGCGGTTCTACCGCGCCGACCCGGCTCGCAGCCCGGCCAGCGGAGGATCCGGCCTCGGGCTGTCCATCGTGGCGGCCCTGGTCAGTGCCCACGGGGGCCGGGCGGAAGTGGACACCGCGCCAGGATGTGGGTGTGCGTTCCACATCTGGCTGCCCCTGGCCGCGAATGAACCCGACGGCTCGGCAACCGGCACCAGGCACCCCGATACCCAGGCACCTGCTGGGACGCCGCGGGCACCGGCACGGCCTCAAGGCTAGACCGCCCCCTATGCCGGCGCTCCGCTCCCGACGGCGGGTCTACCTCACGACCAATGTTAGGTCTATCTCACGAACGGTGTTTCCGGCGGTTGGGTTAGCAGGTCTCGGCGGCCGGAACCGGTCGCCGAAGGTGATGGGGAAAGCGTTCAGGGCCACTCCGTTGGCACCCTGGAATGGCTGATCTGCGCGCCGCTGGCGACACCGGGCATCAGGTAGGTCAGCAGCGCATATTCGGCGATCCGGCGCCGTGTCTGCCGAGAAGCCGGTCACGTTCAGTGATATGCGCTGGTCCGCGCCAACGCGCAAGTAGCCGCCGATCTGGGCAGCAGGCGGCTGACCGCCGATCGTCAGCCAGGGCACAACCGATCTGGTCGATCTGAGCGCAGAAGTCGTCCGGATCTGCATGCCGAAGAGCGGACGTCGGGCTTGCACATGCTCATGCGCAATTCAGCATGATTATTCGCTACCGGGAATCCCGCCCGAAGGTTGCAGACCAAGCGACCTAGATGAGGTCGATGAGGCCGGCAGAGCTTCCTGGTTCGGCCGCCTCCAGCCACAATCGCAGCGTCTTGTCGTAGACGACGCGTAGAGCTTGGTTGTCCCAGCCCATCCGGTCGCACAGCATCAGTGCCGCCAGTCTGAAAGCGCCAAGCATGGGCAAATGCCGCTGAGCGATGTCCCGCGTAGTCAGCGGATCCGACCCGTCGCCCACAAGCCCGATCGCATGCGGCGCGGTGTGCGCAATCGCGCTGACAGCTCGGTACTGCTGCGAGCCGAAGCCCGGCGTGTTGGCGGTCGACAGCAGGTCGTCAATGAGCGTCATGATCCTCGGACGAGGGTTACCGATCGCGGCGACGCGGCGATAATCAGGCGGCAGAGTAGGCTGCGGCTGTCCCCACCCGAACCCGTCTGCCGCGGCGAGCATGCGTTCGACCTTGCGTGCGTTAACGGCCGCCTCGGCCGACTGACCGTCCTGAGCCAGCGCGCGCGCTTCTTCGCTAAGCGCCTGAAGGTACTCGTTGACCGCGCGTCGGCACCGCTCGGCGTACTCGAGCTCCGGATCAGACAGGAACGCGGATACGGCCGACGCCTCGATGACCGCGCGCGAGCGTGAGCGACGCGAACGGGCGGGTCGTGAGGCAATCAGCCGCCGCCAATGCATGGTCAGCCGCGGAGCGCAGCGCAATCGTTGCGCGAAGATCCGCTGCGACAGCCGGAAAGCGGCCCCACAACTCGTTACCGAAGGTCGTGTCCTCCCACTCTCCGTCGGCGACCCCGGCCGGGCGGGGACATTCGCGGTTGGCGTCTATCACCCGCAACGCGACCTCAACGGTCCGCGCCAACCAGGTCGCGAGAGCCTCGCCGTCACCGGCTGTGCCGATTGCTTCGGTCGTCATTATCAGATCATGCCCGTCACAGCAGTGAATGTTGTGGCAATCCTCCGTCGTGTTCTGCCGCGAGTGGCGGCTGTCGGCCTGGTGGGCGAACCTAAGTCCTATGGTCCCGTCCAGATGTACCGCATGCCGCCGCGAGCTGCGGCTAGATGATCGTGTTTGCCCAGAGTGTGGAAGCGGAGACCGTCTGGTTACCTGCACTGACAGTGCTGCGGCGGTCGAATCTCGTATGGATATCAAAGGCCGATACGGGGCGCCAGGTGAGGTGAGACCCTACCTGCGCACGACCGTTAAGAAGGAGTGGTCGCCATCCAGGATCGCGTGGGAGGAGGTAACGAGAATTATCGACCGCGATGCGCGCATCTACAAGGAGACGTATCGGAGCCTAGCAACCGGTGAGGTCACATTCAGCAAGGAAGGACTCATCGAAGACCAGAGCATGCACGGACCGAGGGGCTCGCGCCGACCACGGCCAGCAGCGCCTTGATACGCGCGCTATGCCGCGATGACGATCTCCGGCTCCTCGCCCCAGGCGAACCGAAGTGGACGATCTGCAAGCCGCCCAGCAGCCTCGCCGAGACAAGATCCGCACGGCCATAGTCGGCAGGGATCTGCCTCGCCGACAACCCACCGCCCAGGCTGGTTTGCTCACTCTCCGTAACTACCGCTGGCTCGGCTCAACGTTTCCATCGGGTCGGCCTGGCGGGCGTGATGCTCACGAAGTTGTCGCTGGCAGAGAATTATGATCCCAGCCATGCTCACAATCAACGACGCCGCGTGCTTGCGCTTTGCCTGGGTTGGAGGTGCGGGACAGCGACGATGCTCATAGCGAGTGACGTGTTACAGCCCGGTGAGGGGAGCCCCCGGTGATCTCTGGGGCGCGTATGGGGCGCGGAAACCGTCAGCCTGCGGCGTTTCGTGTCGCATCCTGGCATCGGCTGGCAGTTCGCGAGACTCGGTGAGACTGGCTGTTCGGCCTGATCAGGCCGCCGTTCGGGCCGGTCGTGGGATGGCGCCCCCAGCAGGATTCGAACCTGCGCACACGGCTCCGGAGGCCGTTGCTCTATCCCCTGAGCTATGGGGGCTGGCGCGTTGCCCGGCAGAGGCTTATCTGCAGGGCCCGAGTCAGGGTACCAGTAGCAAGTGTCACTGGACACGAGACCGATCGCCGCGCATCTTAGCGACGAAGCAGATAGCCTCACGCGGGTGACCCAGGGACTGGGCCGGGTGCTCGTTGTCGACGATGACGAAGTCATCCGGCAGCTGATCGCCGTCAACCTCACGCTGGAGGGGTTCGACGTGGTCACGGCTGTGGACGGCCAGGACTGCCTGGACAAAGTGGGCGACGCCCAGCCCGATGTGATCACTCTTGACGTCATGATGCCAAGGCTGGACGGCTGGGTCACGGCCACCCAGCTGCGCAACAACCCGCTGACCGCCGGCATCAAGGTGGTGCTGATCACCGCCAGGGCGCAGGAGGACGACCGCGACCGCGGCCGGCAGATCGGCGTTGACGCCTATCTGACCAAGCCGTTCGACCCCGCCGAGATGATCCGCGTGATCCGCGAGCTGGCGGGCGCGCCGAGCAGCGCCTTCGATTAGGCAGCGTCCGGTCAGGTCGCGCACGCAGGACAGTCGCACGGCAAGACGGCCGCGCCGCAAGACGACTGTCGCTCTAGCCTGAACGAGTGATCCCCGGCGACATCGGCGCGCAGCTCGCGGCGATCCTGCGCGCTGCGGCCGCGGCCGGAGACCTCCTGCCGCAGGCTGCCGGGATGACGGCTACGGGAACCTGGCGCCGCGTTCCTGCCGCCTCGGGAGGCGCGCCCGGCCGGTATGCCACGTCGCTGCCTTTCGCGCTGGCCTGGCTCACCGGGGGCTCGCCCGCCGAGCTCGCGAGGCAGCTTGCCGCTCCGCTGAGCGAAGCACCGGGGATAGCGGCCGCGTCGGCTACGGGCCGCGGCTACCTGACCGTGACGGTGACCGAGGCGGCGCTTTGCGGCCTCGCGCCCCGTGTCGCCGCGGCGGGACCCGCATGCGCCCGCAGCACTGCCCTGGCAGGCGTGCAGGTGCCTGCGCCGCCCGGCACCTACCTTGCGGCGGCAGGGGACTGGCGGGAGGCATGGCGCTGGCAGGCCGCAGCTGTCACGGCGCGGCTGGCCGCGGCGGCCGGCGCGACCATCACACCATCGGCGAAACGGGATTTCCCCCCGGCTGCCGTCCATCCGCCGTCTGCCGTCCTTCCGCCGCCCGTCATCCCGGAGGCCCCTGCTGTCTCCTCGCTGGCCCCGGCGCCGGTGGCCGTCGCGATCGAGTACGCCGGCCTGGACGCGGTCCGCTACGCCCTCACCCGGACGGCGGCGGACCGGGCGGCGGTGATGGGGCAGCTGATCTGCGTTTCGCATGTTCGCGGTAATCCCTGGTACGAGGTCACGCTGGCGCATGCTGAAGCCGCCTCGACCCTGCGCTGGGCCGCCGACCTGGGGCTGCAGCGCGGCGGCCCGGCGGAGGTGGCCGCCGGGGCGCTGAGTCACCCGCGCGAGCGCGCGCTGCTCGACGAGCTGTCGTGGCTGCCCGAACGGGTGTCGGGGGCAGCCCGGCGCGCTCAGCCGCATGAGATCGCCGCTTACACCGAGGACCTGGCCGAGGCCTGGTCCTCCTGCCGGGAGAGCTGCCCGGCACTGCCATTCGGCGGCGCCGCGGCCCTGCGTGACCCGGCCGGCGTGACCGCGCGGCTGTGGCTGGCTGACGCGACGAGGACGGCCCTCGCGGCGGCGCTGACGCTCATCGGGGTCACTGCTCCCGACCGGGTGTAGTCGCGCCTGCACGGACAGCTGTAGTGTTGGAGCGGTTCAACCGGCCAGGAACGGGTAGCGATTGCTGTGTAAGCCCCCTGGACGTCGGCAGCAAAGGCGTCACCCATCCACCCGTACCGGGTGCCAGCTTGCACGCAGCCCCCGGTAAGAGCGGATGAAAAGCCGTTCTGGCTGAGCATGGACGAGACCCTCGCGTCGCTCGCGCCAGTGCTGCTGGCTCTTCCGTCACTGACACGTCTCCCTGAAGGAATGCCGTGGGCTCTGATGGTGTTAAGCTAGGTGCTGCACCAGATGCCCCTCAACGGGGAAAGGTGCTCGTCCGCTTTCCGTCCGGCATGTTTTCTGGCCTGCGGCGGTTAGCGGCCTTCGATGACATCCACCCGCCGCGGGGCTCCTCCGATTGCCTGGCGCCGATCCTGGCTCAGGTGACGGACGCTAAATCTCGCATGCGGGCATCAGCCACATGCGGGAAAGCGCGGGGATGGCAGCAAATACGACAACCGGCCAGGCCGATCGGCAGGGCCGGGGCAGCGGGTAATACGCGACAGCGGGCACTCGAGCGCCGCGTGTGCGGTGTAGGCCTGCACCCTGGGAAGGACCCCTCGTGAGCGAAACCATCGATCTGTTCTCTGCTACGTCCGGCGCGCCGGAGGAAAGTGCAGTTATGTCCTCATCCGGCAGTGACGCCCCGGGCGCGGCGGAGTCGGCGGGGACTTCCGCGCAGCATTCCGGCGCGGTACGCTCCTGGCCGGATGCAGACGACGGCGCTGGTGGCGCCGGGTCTGGCGGGGCTGTCACTGCCAGATCAGGCAGGCGTTCCGGCGGCGGGCGTTCCGGCGGTGGTTTGCCGGCAATGCTGCTGCCCGAACTCCAGCGGCTCGCGCAGTCGCTCGGTATTACCGGAACCGGGCGGATGCGCAAGAGCCAGCTCATCGCGGCGATCGAGGAGAAACGCGGCGGCGCGGCCGGGCACAGCGCAGACGAGCGCGGTGCTGGCGGTCGCGGTACCGGCGGGCATGGCGGCGAGGGCACGGCAGCCGGCGCCAGGCAGAGCGACAGGACCAACAACTCAGACCAGCGGGGCGTGCCTGCGGGAGCCGGTGCCACCCGCCCGCTTGAGCAGGATGCCATGGAATCAGCGACATCGACGCAGGCAGGCGTGGGCAATAGCAGCCCCGCAGGCGCAATCGGCGAGGCCACCCAGTCCGGCGCGGCCGGAATCGGCAGTGACGCCGTGGCGGTCAGCCGTGATAGCGGCGCTGTGACGTCCGGCGGCCCGGTGTCAGGCGGCGGCGTGGCAGCCGCGAGCCCGGAAGCGGGCTCCCGCGGGCAGGCCGGGGCGGTCGGCGGTCAGCGAGACGATGTCCAGCATTCAGGCGACGGCCAGCGCGGCGAGCGCCGCCGCCGCGGCAACAGCAACGGCAGCGGCGGCAACAGCGGGCGCCGTGATGAGCAGGCCAGGGCCGCCAGCGATGGCGGCGACAGTCACCGTGACTCACGTGACTCCGGCTCGGGCGGCCGCGATCAGCGGGGCCAGAACGACCAGCGCGGGCAAAACGACCGCGACCAGCGCGGGCAGAGCGACCAGCGTGAGCAGCGCCAGAACGACCGCGGCCAGAACGACCGCGGCCAGAACGACCGCGACGACGACGGCGGCGGGCGGCGCCGGGACCGGTTCCGCAACAGGAACAACAACAACCGGCGGCGTGAGCGCGGCGGCGGCGGCGAGGCTGAGCCTGTGATCAGCGAGGACGACGTCCTCATCCCGATCGCCGGCATCCTGGATGTGCTCGACAACTACGGGTTCGTCCGCACGACCGGCTACCTGCCGGGCTCCAACGACGTGTACGTGTCGCTGTCCCAGGTGCGCCGGTACGGCCTGCGCAAGGGCGACGTCATCGAGGGCGCCATCCGGCAGCCGCGCGAGGGCGAGCGCCGGGAGAAGTTCAACGCGCTGGTCCGGCTCGACAAGATCAACGGCCTGGAGCCCGAGCAGGCCAAGAACCGGCCCGACTTCGCCAAGCTGGTTCCGCTGTACCCGCAGGACCGGCTCCGGCTGGAGACCGACCCGGGCATCATGACCACGCGGATCATCGACCTGGTCGCCCCGATCGGCAAGGGCCAGCGCGGCCTGATCGTCTCCCCGTCCAAGGCGGGCAAGACGATGATCCTGCAGGCCATCGCCAATGCCATCACCAAGAACAACCCTGAGTGCCACCTCATGGTCGTCCTGGTGGACGAGCGGCCTGAGGAAGTCACCGACATGCAGCGCACGGTCAAGGGCGAGGTCATCCACTCGACCTTCGACCGCCCGGCTGACGACCACACCACGGTCGCGGAACTGGCCATCGAGCGGGCCAAGCGGCTGGTCGAGATGGGACATGACGTCGTCGTCCTGCTCGACTCGATCACCCGCCTCGGCCGGGCCTACAACCTGGCGGCTCCGGCCAGCGGCCGGATCCTGTCCGGCGGCGTGGACTCCGCGGCGCTGTACCCGCCGAAGCGGTTCTTCGGCGCGGCGCGCAACATCGAGCACGGCGGCTCGCTGACCATCCTCGCGACCGCCCTGATCGAGACGGGCTCGCGGATGGAAGAGGTCATCTTCGAGGAGTTCAAGGGCACCGGCAACATGGAGCTGCGGCTGCGCCGCGAGCTTGCCGACAAGCGGATCTTCCCGGCCATCGACGTTGATGCCTCGGGTACCCGCAAGGAGGAGCTGCTGCTCGCCCCCGAGGAGCTCAAGATCGTCTGGCAGCTCCGCCGCGTGCTGCACGCGCTCGAGCCGCAGCAGGCGCTCGAGGTGCTGATGGAGCGGATGAAGGAGACCAAGAGCAACGCCGAGTTCCTGCTGCACGTGCAGAAGACCACCGTCGCGTCCTGACGGCGGCCTCCTGCCAGCCGGCCTCCTGACGGGGCCGCTGGCCAGGGAATGACCGGGTCCTGCGCGGCGTTGCAGGACCTGGCACACTTCAGTTGCCAGCAAGCGCGGTACCGGTTCACGCCCGCCAGCGTCAGGCGCGCGGCGAGGCGACCCGGCGACCGCCGAAAGGGAGTACTGATATGAAGCCTGCTATTCACCCGGACTACGTGCCGACGACGGTGACGTGTACCTGCGGGAACACCTTCACCACCCGGAGCACGGCCAAGAACGGCGCGATCCACACCGACGTCTGCTCGAACTGCCACCCGTTCTACACGGGCAAGCAGAAGATCCTTGACACCGGTGGCCGCGTCGCCAGATTCGAGCGCCGGTTCGGCAAGAAGACGGCCGACAGCAAGTAACGGCCGATCTCACGCTCATCCCGGCCCTGATCTCGTCCGGTCCGGTTTCTTCAGGCGTTCGGGTCGCCTCCCTCGGGGACGGCGATCCGGACTTCTGCATCGCGGCTCAGTACCGCAGCCGCGCACAGCAACGTCGCAGGAGGTAAGCAGTGTTTGACCGGCTTGCCGACCTTGCCGCCGAGCACGCGCAGCTGGAACGCGACCTGGCTGACCCTGACATCCACGCGGACCAGGAACGGGCCATTGCCCTCGGCAGGCGCTACAGCGAGATCAGCCCGATCGTGCACGCCTACCAGCAGTGGCAGGGCGTGCGCGCCGACGAGGCAACCGCACGCGAGCTCAGCGCCGAGGAGCCGTCGTTCGCGGTCGAGGCCGAGCAGCTGGCCGCGCGCCGGGAGGACCTGGAGCGCGAGCTCAGGGAACTGCTCGTGCCCAAGGATGCCAGTGACACCCGCGACGTCATTCTCGAGGTGAAGGCCGGCGAGGGCGGCGAGGAATCGGCGCTGTTCGCCGGCGACCTGCTGCGCATGTACCTCCGGTTCGCCGAGCGCAAGGGCTGGAAGACCGAGGTCCTCGACTCGACGGTCACCGGCCTTGGCGGCTACAAGGACGCCACAATCGCGGTCAAGGCCTCGCGGCGCAGCGGCGCCGACGGGGCCTGGTCGCAGCTGAAGTACGAGGGCGGCGTGCACCGGGTCCAGCGCGTCCCGGTCACCGAGTCACAGGGCCGGATCCACACTTCGGCGGCGGGCGTGCTGGTCATGCCGGAGGCCGACCCCGTCGAGGTGAGCATCGACCCCGCGGACCTGCGGGTCGACGTGTACCGCTCGTCGGGTCCCGGCGGCCAGAGCGTGAACACCACCGACTCGGCCGTCCGCATCACCCACGTCCCCACCGGCATTGTCGTGTCCTGCCAGAACGAGAAAAGCCAGCTGCAGAACAAGGAGCAGGCGATGCGCATCCTGCGCGCCCGGCTGCTCGCCGCCGCGCAGGAGAAAGCCGACGCCGCTGCGGCCGCCGAGCGGCGCAGCCAGGTCAGGACCGTCGACCGGTCCCAGCGGGTGCGGACCTACAACTTCCCCGAGAACCGCATTTCCGACCACCGGGTCGGCTACAAGGCCTACAACCTGGACCAGGTCATCGACGGGGACCTGGACGCTGTCATCAGCGCCCTGGCCGAGGCGGACCGGGCCGAGAGACTGGCCGGTGCCAGCGCGGAATGAACATCCTGCTGGATGAGATCGCGGTAGCGGCGGCCCGGCTGGCCGAGGCCGGGGTCGAGTCCCCGCGGGCTGATGCCGAGCTGATCGCGGCCCACCTGCACGGCGTATCGCGCGGGGAGCTGCATCTGGTGCCGGACGCGGCCTTCGATCCGCGGTTCTGGGATGACATCGCCCGCCGCGAGGCACGCGAGCCGCTGCAGCACATCACGGGGCTGGCGTATTTTCGCTACCTCGATCTTGAGGTGGGACCGGGCGTATTCGTCCCCCGCCAGGAGACCGAGGTCATGACCGGCTGGGCGATCGAGACGCTGGCGGCCATGGATGTCGCCGAGCCGGTCGTCGCCGACCTCGGCACCGGATCGGGGGCCATCGCCCTTGCCATCGCCCAGGAAGCGCCCCGGGCCATCGTGCATGCGGTCGAGGCGGACCCGCTGGCCCGGCACTGGGCGCGGCGTAACCTGGAACGATGCGCCGCGGCCGCGCCGCATACGGCCGGCCGGGTGCATCTGCACGACGGTGACTTCGCGGTCGCGCTGCCTGAACTGGACGGCTCGGTCGACCTGGTCATCAGCAACCCGCCCTACATCCCGCTCGGCGCGGGAGTTCCCCCGGAGGTGGGCGAGTATGACCCCGCCACGGCCCTGTGGGGCGGGACGGACGGGCTGGACGCGATCCGGGTGGTCGAGCAGACCGCCCGCCGCCTGATGCGCCCCGGCGGCGTCGTGGCCGTCGAGCACGGCGCGCCGCAGGGCGCGGAGGTGTACTGGGTGTTCGCCGAGGAACGCGGCTGGCGCGAGCCCCGCAACCACGCCGACCTGGCCGGGCGCGACAGGTTCGTGACCGCGACCTGGCCCTGACAGTGACAGGATGTCGCTCATGAGCGCCTGGTTTGACTGCGCGGACGAGAAGCAGCGCACCGAGGGACTGACCGAGGCCACCGCAGCGGTGCTGCGGGGCGATCTCGTCGTGCTGCCCACCGATACGGTCTACGGGATCGGCGCTGACGCGTTCCGCCCGGAGGCGGTGGCCAGCCTGCTGGCGGCGAAGGGGCGCGGCCGCGAGGCCCCCCCGCCGGTGCTGGTCGGCTCGGTCCGGACGGCGTCCGCGCTGGTCGAGGACCTCGGCCAGTACGGGCAGGCGCTGATCGATGAGTTCTGGCCCGGCGGCCTGACGATCGTCTGCCGCGCCAGCCGGAGCCTCGCCTGGGATCTCGGTGACACCAAGGGCACGGTGGCCATCCGGATGCCCCAGCACCCGGTGGCACTCGAGCTGCTCGCCGAGACCGGCCCGATGGCCGTCAGCAGCGCCAACCTCACCGGCGCGGCGGCCGCCCAGACGGCGGCCGATGCGCGCGAGCAGCTCGGCGAATCGGTGGCGATGTACCTGGACGGCGGACAGTGCCCGGGCGGCACCGCGTCCACGATCGTGGACCTGACCGGCGACATGCCGAGACTGCTGCGGGCCGGCGCGGTGTCGATGGGCCGCCTGCGCGAGGTGGCCGCCGTGGTCATGGGCGACGACGCCGCCTCGCGCGGCTAGGATGACGGCACCTCGCGCGGGGTAGCGAGCAAGCGGGCGCCTTCGAGCGCGGCGCGGCGGCGGTAAGCGCCATCGATGGCGCGGGTGCTCTAGAGTTGCCGTAATGCCTGAGCACGCCGCCCGGGGCCGGTGAACCGCTGTGCGGGAGTACTTCCTGACGCTGCTGGTTTCCGCGGCCTTCACCTATCTGCTGACGCCGCTGGCGCGCCGCGGCGCGATCATGGTCGGCGCAGAGCACGCGGCACGTGACCGGGATGTGCACGTCGTGCCCATTCCGCTGCTCGGCGGCGTGGCCATGTACGCCGGCCTGGCGGCCGGCCTGATCGTCGCCAGCCAGGTCGCCCCGCTCAAGGACGTCTTCAGCGGCTCCCCGCACATGGAGGCCGGGCTGCTGCTGGCGGGGGCCCTGCTGGTCGTGGTCGGCTTCGTCGACGACCGCTGGGGACTTAACCCGCTCAGCAAGCTGGCCGGGCAGGTCGCGGCGGGCGCCATCGTGGTCTACAGCGGCGCGGAGATCTCCTGGCTGCCGAAGCCATCAGGCGGAACGCTGGTGCTGACTCCGGATCAGTCGATCGCGCTGACCATCCTGGTCGTGGTCGCGACCGTCAACGCGGTCAATTTCATCGACGGGCTGGACGGGCTGGCCGCGGGAATCGTCGCCATCGCGGCACTGTCGTTCTACATCTACTACTACACGCTGACCACCGTGGTCGGGGTGAGCGCCGAGGCCGCCCCGGCACTGGCGTCCGCGATCCTGGCCGGCATCTGTCTCGGCTTCCTGCCGCACAACTTCTACCCGGCCAAGATCTTCATGGGCGATACCGGGGCGATGCTGCTCGGCCTGCTGCTGGCTTACGTGGTGACGTCCAGCATCGCCTCCCTCGATCCCTCGATCCTCTCCGGCCGGCAGGCCTACGGCACCGGGACCGTGAACCGGTTCCCTGAGATCCTGCCGCTGCTGCTGCCCGCGACCATTCTGGTCATCCCGTACGCCGACATGCTGCTGGCCGTCGTGCGGCGGACCAGGGCCGGCCAGCCAGTGTTCGCCCCTGACCGTAAGCACCTGCATCACCGCCTGCTCGACATCGGTCACTCCCACCGCTCCAGCGTGCTGATCATGTACCTCTGGGCGGCGCTGTTCTCCGGCACCGTGGTCTGGCTCTCGATCAAGCGGACGCATCTGTTCGTCTTCGCGCTCCTCACGGTGGCCGCCGTCCTGGTGCTGCTGCTGATGTCCATGCCCCGGCTGCGCTTCTGGCGGCGTAATCCGAGTGCCGTGCCCGCACATGCGTCAGCCCCGGCCGGCGCGGAGCAGTCGCCGGTCCTCGCGGCTCCGACCCCCCCGGCGGGCCGCGCCCCGGCCGCTGCCGCGGTCTCCGCGCCGGCGGGAAGCCGGTCCGCAGCGCCTGCCCCGGCCGGACTGGCTCAGCCAGCACCTGCGCAGGGAAGGCCCGCCAGAGCTGAGCAGGGGCCGCCGGAATTGGCGGTATCGCAGCCGCCAGAACTGCTTGAAGATCGAGACGGGACAGGAGCGGCCGAGGCCGAGGCCGCAATTGCCTCGCCGGCGGCCCGGCCGCGCGCGTCGCTGGGTGCCGCCCGCCGGACCGCGCCGGCCGGAACGCGGCCAGCATCGCCCGCCGGCATCGCGCCGCCGCCCTCCCCGCCGCCGTCCCCGAGCGGAACCCCGCCGCCCGCTGCCCGGACGGACCGGCAGGGGGACAGGCCCGCTGACGGAGCAAGGCGGGCAGGCTCGGCCGACAACGGCCGGCCGGCGGGCGCGTCTCCGACCGGCGGACGTCCCACCGGTCCGCCGGGCCCGGAGTGATTCCGGTGTTCGGGCGAGTTGTCCGGAGACGTTAATTTCGTCATGTTAGGTAAACCGGTGATCCTAATTCGGGCGAGCTTGTGATATCTTTCACAAGGACCCACCCGAAGCCGAACCTGGGGTCCGTGATACGTTTCGCTCACCTGGGCAGCGCAGCCCTGGCTGCTTCTGCCCGGCGGCTGACTGTCACCTGGACGCTTACGCATTCAACGTGCACAACAGCTGGCCAGCCAGCTCCCCTCGAGTCTTTCCGGAGTCCCGCAGATGCAGGCGCAGTATGCCCCCATCGTCCGCCGGTCGGCGGCCATCACGGCCGTGGCGGCGGCGATTATGGTCGCGATCAGCGCGGCCGTGGGCGGAGGCAAGGGCGCAATCGGTGCCCTGCTGGGGGTGGCGCTTGTCGCAGTCTTCTACGCCATCAGCGTGACGATCGTGGGACGTGCCGCGCGGGTAAGCCCGCAGGCCATGATGATCGCGGCGATTACCACGTACCTCGTGAAGATCGTCCTGCTGCTCTTTTTCGTCGTCCGGTTCAGCAGCACGACGGCCTTCAACACCAGGCTCTTCGGCTTGACCGCGCTCGCGTGCATCCTGGTCTGGAGCGCGGGCCAGATCTACTGGTCGCAGCGGCTCAAGACGCTGAACGTCGAGCCGGCCAGGGAGCCCCAGATGGTGCCGCCCGTCAGGCCGGACGGAGAAGGATGACCCGTGGCACCCCATCGATTTCCGGACGGCAGATCGCGGCCCGGGTGCCGGGCTGTCCTGGCCAAATCCTGCCAGTGCGCTGCCCGCCCAGCCTCGGTCCCGAGCGGCGCAGATCGGATCGCGCGGCGTGATGCCCCGGCGGATGCCGGCCGACCTGCCGGGCAGCAAGGCCTTCCGCCCGAAGCGTCTGCAGGAAGGCACGGGCGACGGCTCATCGGGCGGCAACGCCGGCTGGGCAATCTTCGGATACCTGCTTTCGGGCATGGCCGCCTACGGCGGGATCGGCTGGCTGATCGGCCACTTCACGCACCACGCGCTGCTGTTCCCGCTTGGCCTGCTGGTCGGGCTGGCGGCGGCGATCCTGCTGATCGTGCTGAAGTACGGCAGGTCCTGATACCCGCGGAGCCTGCGAGCCCCACGCCCGTTAATATCCGCGTGCCGGGGTATGTTGCGGTACCCGCTGCACTTGACATCCGCGTGACGGCCGGAGGCCTCGCGCACACGCATGAAGCTGGAGGAGACTACGGTGACCGGTGACCTGATGACGCTCGCCGGGAGCGTATGCACCGAGTCGAACAGTCATATTGCTTCCAGCACGCATTGCGGCTACCCGGCTCCGGGATACCCAGGGCCTACCTTCCTGTTCACTCCGTTCTTCTCGGTCGGTGGGTTCCACTTCACCAAGCCGATGCTGCTGGCGCTCGTCTGCGCCGTAGTCGTCGTGGCCTTCTTCTGGGCCGCGTTCGCCAAGCCCAAGATCGTGCCAAGCACCGTGCAGAACCTCGGCGAGATGGGGCTCGAGTTCATCCGGGACCAGATCCTGCGCCCGATGATGGGCAAGCGCGGTGACAGCTACCTGCCCTTCCTGGTCTCGCTGTTCTTCTTCATCTGGGTCATGAACCTGATGGAGATCATCCCGGTGGCCCAGTTCCCCCCGATGTCGCAGATCGCGTTCCCCACCGCGCTGATGCTGATGGTCTACGTCACGTACAACTACCAGGGCATCAAGCACCAGGGGCTGGGCGGCTACTTCAAGAACATGATTCCGACCGGGGTGCCCTGGCCGGTCCTGATCATCCTCGCGCCGGTCGAGATCCTGCAGTACATCTTGATCAGGCCCTTCACCCTGGCGGTCCGGCTGTTCGCGAATATGTTCGCCGGGCACATCCTGCTGCTGGTGTTCACGATCGCCACCTGGTACCTGTTCACCGTCAGTGTCGACCTGGTGTTCGCCGCCACCTCGTTTGTCCTGACTATCGCGCTGACAGCGTTCGAGATGCTGATCCAGGCGCTGCAGGCCTACATCTTCACCATCCTGACCGCCCAGTACATCGGCGGCTCACTGGAAGCAGGCCACTGAGATGGCCAGCGCCCTGATCAATCCGCCAGCGCCATCGAGCGTGCTGACGGGTCACCCAACGCGCTGGCGGTGGACATCCGCTGGCCCGATTGCAAAGGAACGTTCACATGCTTGAAGTAGTCCACCTGCTGGCCGCCAGCACCAAGCCCAGCCAGCTGAACCTTAACTTCGGCGCGGTCGGTTACGGCCTCGCGGCCATCGGCCCGGGCGTCGGCATCGGCCTGATCTTCGGTCACGGCGTCGAGGCCATGGCCCGGCAGCCTGAAGCGCGGGGAATCATCCAGTCCAACATGTACATCGGCTTCGCCCTGGCTGAGGCGCTCGCGCTGATCGGCCTGGTGGTCCCGTTCATCTTCCATGCCACTGGAAGCTAGGAAACTGCAGGTGATCTCTTCCAGACAGGAGGCCGCGCAGTGAGGGATCTCGCCGCTGTGGTCGTCACGCCGAACCCCAACCCGCTGATACCCGATCTTTCCGAGCTGATCATCGGCTTCATCGCCTTCGTGATCGTCTTCGCGATCCTCGGCCGGGTGCTGATGCCGCGCATCGGCAAGACGCTGCAGGAGCGGACCGACAAGATCGAGGGCGGTCTCGAGCGGGCCCAGGAGACGCAGGCCGAGGCGGATCGCACGCTGGAGCGCTACCGGGCGCAGCTGGCCGAGGCCCGGCACGAGGCCGCGCGGCTGCGGGCCGAGGCCGAGGCGCGCGGCGCGCAGATCATCGCCGAGCGGCGCGAGCAGGCCGAGGCCGAGTACCGGCGGATCACCGAGGCCGCCCGGGCGCAGATCGACGCGGACCGCCAGCAGGCGTTCCAGTCGCTGCGCACTGAGGTGGGCACGATGGCCGTGCAGCTGGCCAGCAAGATCGTCGGCGAGTCGCTGGAGGACGAGGCCCGGCAGCGCCGGACGGTCGACCGGTTCCTGGCTGATCTGGAGGGCCGCAGCGCTGACCGCGGTGCTCGTGGCAGCGCGGCTCCGGACGGCGGGGTCAAGGCGAGCCGATGAGAGGCGCGAGCAGGGCATCACTGGCCGAGGCCAGGGAACGGCTGTCCGCGGCCCTGGAGGCAGGCGCCGACGCTGAGCAGCTCGGCAGCGAGCTGTTCGCCGTGCTGCGGGTGCTAGACGCCCAGCCCGGCGTGCGCCGGGCGCTGTCGGACCCCTCGCGCCCGGCAGCCGCAAAGGCCGACCTGGTCGAGGCGCTGCTGAGCGGGAAGGTCAGCCCGGCGGCCCTGGAAATCGTCACGGTCGTCGCCACCGCGCGCTGGTCGGCCCCGAGAGACCAGGGCGACGCGCTCGAGCAGCTGGCCGTGCTGGCGGTCGTGGCGGCGGCGGACGACGCGGGCCGGCTCGATGACGTCGAGGACGAGCTGTTCCGGTTCAGCCGGGTCGTCGGGAGCTACCCGGACCTGCGCACCGCCCTGGCCAGCCCGTTCCTCGCCGCTGAGCACAAGCAGGAACTGGTCAATGCCCTGCTGCAGGGCAAGGTCAGCCCGCAGACCCTGCAGCTGGCCACCCAGGCGGCGATTCACCCGCGAGGACGTAGCCTGGATGCGAGCCTCGAGGAATACGCGCGGCTGGCCGCTGAGCGGCGGGAGCGCATCGTCGCCGAAGTGCACGTGGCGATCCCGATGACGGCGGAGCAGCGCGGCAGGCTCGCGGCGGCCCTGGCCACGGCGTACGGGCACGACGTTCATCTCAATGTGGTACTTGACCCGCAGATCATCGGCGGCCTGTCCGTCCGGATCGGGGACGAGCTGATCAACGGCAGCACGGTAAGCCGGCTCGCCGGCCTGCGGCGGAGATTCGCTGCCTGACCTGGGCAGCAGCCGCGGATATGCAGACCCTGACCTACGAGAGCACGACGAGAGAGACACGAGGACAATGGCGGAGCTGACTATCCGGCCAGAGGAGATCCGGGACGCGCTGGCGCGTTTCGTCGAGGCGTACGAGCCGGACGCCGCCTCCACAGAGGAGGTCGGCACCGTCACCGAGTGCGGTGACGGCATCGCCCGGGTCGAGGGACTGCCGTCGTGCATGGCCAACGAGCTGCTCGAGTTCGAGGACGGCACTCGCGGCCTGGCGCTGAACCTGGACACCCGCGAGATCGGCGTCGTCATTCTCGGCGACTTCGCCAAGATCGACGAAGGCCAGCGGGTCCGGCGCACCGGCGAGGTGCTGTCCGTGCCAGTCGGGGACGCGTTCCTCGGCCGGGTCGTGGACCCGCTCGGCAACCCGATGGACGGCAAGGGGCCGATCGAGAACACCGAACTGCGCGCCCTGGAGCTCCAGGCGCCCTCGGTGGTGCAGCGCCAGAAGGTGGCTGAGCCGCTGCAGTCCGGGATCAAGGCGATCGACGCGATCACGCCAGTCGGCCGCGGCCAGCGCGAGCTGATCATCGGCGACCGGCAGACTGGCAAGACGGCCATCGCCGTGGACACGATCATCAACCAGAAGGACAACTGGGACTCTGGTGACGTCAAGCGCCAGGTCAAGTGCGTCTACGTCGCGATCGGCCAGAAGGGCTCGACGATCGCGCAGATACGCCAGGCACTCGAGGACGCGGGCGCGCTGGAGTACACCGCGATCGTGGCCGCGCCTGCCTCCGACCCGGCGGGCTTCAAGTACATCGCCCCGTTCACCGGGTCGGCCATCGGCCAGCACTGGATGTACGACGGCCAGCATGTGCTGATCATCTTCGACGACCTGACCAAGCAGGCGGAGGCCTACCGCGCGGTCTCGCTGCTGCTGCGCCGGCCGCCGGGCCGTGAGGCCTACCCCGGTGACGTCTTCTACCTGCACTCGCGCCTGCTCGAGCGCTGCGCGAAGCTGTCCGACGACCTCGGCGCCGGCTCGCTCACCGGGCTGCCGATCGTGGAGACCAAGGGCAACGACATCTCCGCCTACATCCCCACCAACGTCATCTCGATTACCGACGGCCAGATCTTCCTGGAGACCGACCTGTTCAACTCCGGCGTCCGCCCGGCGATCAACGTCGGCCAGTCGGTGTCGCGAGTCGGCGGTGACGCCCAGATCAAGGCGATGAAGAAGGTGGCCGGCGGCCTGAAGCTGGCGCTATCCCAGTACCGGGACCTGGAGGCGTTCGCCTCGTTCGCCTCCGACCTGGACGCCGCGTCGCGCGCTCAGCTGGACCGCGGCGCCCGGCTGGTGGAGCTGCTCAAGCAGCCGCAGTACAGCCCGATGCCGGTCGAGCGGCAGGTCATCTCGGTGTGGGCGGGTACCTCGGGCTATCTCGACGACGTGCCGGTCGAGGACATCAGCCGGTTCGAGTCCGAGTTCCTGGAGGACCTGCACGGTTCGGGCATCTATGACGCCATCCGGGAGACCGGCGAGCTGTCGGACGACACCGTGAGCGCGCTCAAGGATGCGATCGAGAAGTTCCGGAACAGCTTCGAGACCAGCGGCGGCAAGCCGCTGGTGATCGAGGAGGAGCCGGCCGAGCCGGGCGGCGAGCCCGACCAGGAGAAGATCGCCAAGCGGGTCGGCCGGCAGCCTGAGCCGCCGGCCCGGACCGACGCCGAGCAGACGAGCTAGCAGCATGGGAGCCCAGCTACGCGCGGTCAGGCGGCGGATCAGGTCAGTCCAGTCCACCGCCAAGATCACCCGCGCCCAGGAGCTGATCGCGTCCTCGCGGATCATCAAGGCCCAGCAGCGCGTTCAGCAGGCGTGGCCGTACGCCCGCGAGGTCACCCGCGCGGTCGAGGCCGTGGTGAGCCGGACCGCGAACATCGACCACCCGCTGACCACGCAGGTGGAGAATCCCACCAGGGCCGCGGTGCTCATCGTGACCAGCGACCGCGGGTTCGCCGGCGGCTACAACACCACGGTACTGCGCGAGGCCCAGAGCCTGCGCGCGCTGCTGGAGGGCCGCGGCACTGAGGTCGTGCCCTACGTCTCCGGCCGCAAGGGCGTCAGCTGGCACCGGTTCCGCCAGCGCGAGATCGCGGGGGAGTGGAGCGGTTTCTCCGAGGTGCCTCAGCACGCCGACGCCAGCGAGATCACCTCGGCGATCCTGGAGGCTTTCAACAAGCCGACCGAGGAGGGCGGCGTGGACGAGGTGCACATCGTGTTCACCGAGTTCGTGTCCATGCTGACCCAGCGCGCGGTCGTCCGGCGGCTGCTGCCGCTGGAGATCGAGGAGACCGAGGAGGAGGCACCGACCGGCCCGGTGCCGATCTACGAGTTCGAGCCGTCAGCCGAGCAGGTGCTGGACGCGCTGCTGCCGTGGTACGTGGAGAGCAGAATCTTCCACGCGCTGCTGGAGGCGGCCGCCGCGGAGATCGCCGCGAGAAGGCGGGCGATGAAGTCCGCGACGGACAACGCCAACGACCTGCTCGAGGCGCTGACCCGCGAGGCGAACACCGCCCGCCAGGCAGAGATCACCCAGGAAATCAGCGAGATCGTCGGAGGCGCCAACGCGCTGGCCGAGACGATGGCAGGGAGTTAGTGAGCGACACCATGACCGCTACCGTAGAGAACACCGAAGCCCAGGGCGGTGAGGCCAGCAGCACGGGCACCGGCCGTGTCGTGCGGGTCATCGGCCCCGTCGTCGACGTGGAGTTCCCCGCTGATCAGCTGCCCGGCATCTACAACGCCCTGCATGTCGACGTGACGATGAGCGGCGAGACCAAGACGCTGACCCTCGAGGTCGCGCAGGACATTGGCGACGACATCGTCCGCACGATCTCCATGCAGCAGACCGACGGGCTGGTCCGCGGCGCCGAGGTCACCGACACCGGCGCCTCGATCTCCGTCCCCGTCGGCGACGTGACCAAGGGGCACGTGTTCAACGTCCTCGGGGAGACCCTGGACGTGCCGATCTCCTCGCTCAAGGTCACCGAGCGCTGGCCGATCCACCGTGACCCGCCGCCCTTCGACGAGCTGGAGTCCAGGACCGAGATCCTGGAGACCGGGATCAAGGTCCTGGACCTGCTCACCCCCTACGTGCGCGGCGGGAAGATCGGCCTGTTCGGCGGCGCTGGCGTGGGCAAGACCGTGCTCATCCAGGAGATGATCACCCGCGTCGCCCGGACCGCCGGTGTCTCGGTGTTCGCCGGGGTGGGGGAGCGCACCCGCGAGGGCAATGACCTGTTCATCGAGATGACCGACGCCAACGTCATCAAGGACACCGCCCTGGTGTTCGGCCAGATGGACGAGCCGCCGGGCACCCGGCTGCGGGTCGGCCTGGCCGCCCTGACCATGGCGGAGTACTTCCGCGACGAGCAGAGCCAGGACGTGCTGCTGTTCATCGACAACATCTTCCGCTTCACCCAGGCGGGCGCCGAGGTCTCCACGCTCCTCGGCCGCATGCCGTCGGCCGTGGGCTACCAGCCGACGCTCGCCGACGAGATGGGCCAGCTGCAGGAGCGCATCACCTCTACCCGCGGCCACTCGATTACCTCGATGCAGGCCATCTACGTGCCGGCGGACGACATCACCGACCCGGCGCCGCACAACGTGTTCGCGCACCTGGACGCCACGACGGTGCTGTCGCGTGAGATCACCCAGAAGGGCATCTTCCCGGCGGTGGACCCGCTCGACTCGACGTCGCGGATCCTGGACCCCAAGTACGTGGGCCAGGAGCACTACGACGTGGCCCGCGAGGTACAGCGCATCCTGCAGCGCTACCGGGAGCTGCAGGACATCATCGCCATCCTCGGCATCGACGAGCTGTCCGAGGAGGACCGGGTCACCGTCCAGCGGGCCCGGCGGATCGAGCGGTTCCTGTCGCACCCCATGTTCGTCGCCGAGCAGTTCACCGGCCAGCCCGGCGTGACCGTCCCGCTGGAGGAGACCATCTCCTCGTTCAAGGCCATCGCCCAGGGCAAGTACGACAACCTGCCTGAGCAGGCGTTCTTCATGTGCGGCGGGATCGAGGACGTGGAGAAGAAGGCAAAGGAGCTTGAGGGGTGACGAGCTCAGCGCCCGGCAGCGCTGCCGTGAGCACAGGTGCTGCCGTGAGAACAGGTAAGGTGCCGCGGTGACGCTGCGGGTCGAGCTGGTCGTGCCCGAGGGCGAGATCTGGGCGGGCACCGCCGAGCGCGTGATCGCCAAGACGCTCGACGGCGACGTCGGCATCCTCAGCGGGCATACCCCCGTGCTCGGCATCCTGGCGGTGGGCAGCCTGGTCCGGATCCTTCCCGACGGCGAGGAAGGCACCAGCCGGGAGGAAGTAGTCGCGGCAGTGGCCGGAGGCTTCCTGTCGGTCGCCGACGATCAGGTCTCGGTCCTGGCCCGCCAGGCCCAGCTCGGCACGGACGTCGACCGGGCCGCTGCGCAGTCCGCCCTGGACGCCGCGCAGGAGACTCCCGGTGCGGAGGAGTCCGACGAGGTTCGCTACGCCCAGGCGGTCCTGCGGGCCGCGGGCGACCGGTCCTGACGCGGTCGCAGCGGAGCGCCGGGGGTGGCTGGGGGGCTCGCGCTGTGGGTCACATGGCTGCTGGTCGCCATCCTCGTCGTCGCCGTCGCGGCCGCTATTCTGATCGCCCTGCGCAGGGTCCTGCTGGAACGCGGCGGCGGCACTGTCGAGTGCGGCCTGCGCCGGGTGCCCGATCAGAACTGGCATCTGGGCCTGGCCGCCTACCAGCCTGACGAGCTGCGCTGGTTCAACGTCTTCGGGGTCCGGTTCAAGCCGGAGGCGGTCTTCGCGCGCAGCAGCCTCAGCATCACGTCCCGCCGCCCGGCCGCCGCCGCGGAGATCGCGAGCCTCGGTCCCGGCGCGGTCGTGATGGAATGCCGGGTCGGGCCCACCGGAGCGGACGGCAGGGGCGAGGGACGCCGCGCGCGCGACGGCGGCATGGTGGAACTGGCCATGACTGAGGCCGCGCTCACCGGTTTCCTGGCGTGGCTGGAGGCCGCCCCGCCGGGGCATCTGTCCGGTATTGGCTGACAGCCAGGCCGGCGGCCCGGTCAGGTCAGCGGTCGCCGCCCGGCTTCCACAGCAGGTCGCCGTCGGGCTCGTTCGCCCGCCGGGCCAGAATGAACAGCAGGTCGGAGAGTCGGTTCAGGTACTGAGCCGTCAGCGGGTTCACGGCGGCGCCGTGCTCGGCGATCGCGGCCCACGTGGTCCGCTCGGCGCGCCGCACGACCGTCCTGGCGGTATGCAGCAGCGCGGAGCCGCCCGTGCCGCCCGGCAGCACGAAGCTGCGCAGGGTCGGCAGGCCCTCGTTCTGCTCGTCGCAGGCCTGCTCCAGGGCGGTGATGTAGCTCTCGTCGATCCGCAGCGGCGGATAGGGCGGGTTCTCGCTCACCGGATTGCACAGGTCGGCACCGACGTCGAAAAGCTCGTTCTGTATGCGGATCAGCAGCCTGCTGATGTCCGCCGGCAGCTGGCCGACGGTGACGGCCACCCCGACCGCGCAGTTCGCCTCGTCCACGTCCGCGTAGGCGGCGAGCCGCAGGTCAGTCTTGGCGGTCCGGCTGCCGTCGCCGAGTGCGGTGCTCCCGTCATCGCCGGTGCGCGTGTAGATGCGGGAGAGCACGACGGGGGTTTCACTACGGTCAGCTGCCATGCTGCCTACCGTACCGAGAAGATGCCGCAGCGGGTGACGGGCCCGCTGTGAGGCGGCCGCCGCAGGCTGCGGCGAGCCATCCCGCGGCCGCTGATGACCGTAACGAGCGATAGATACGGACCGTAACGATGAGCAGTCAGTGACCGAACCGCGGTCATATGGCCATGTACGATACTACGCGGTGCGACTCTCTCGCAGTGATTCACCTCATATTCCTCTCTGGAAAGCTCTATTCACATACGCACCATCGTGTGGCATCGTTGTTTGGTGAAGGGTCATAACCGAAGGTGACTGACCGCCGCACCGGTCATGTGGTTTCGGTCACGCAGAGAGGATGACCTAGTCAGGCCGAAAAGAGCCTGGCAGCGGGCCGAGAGCACCGGCCCGCGCGCCGCCTCGATGTCGGTGCACGGCGGATCTCGGGGGCCCGCCGGACGACAGCGCGGCGGCGAGAAGGATGGCGCGCTCCCGGCAGCTAGCGCCGGGAGCGCGCCGTTCTGTTCCGCCGGCACCGGCTGTCCAGGTCCGGAGGTCCCCGCTCAGCTGCCTCAGACAACGCCCCCACGGCCCGCGGTTGCGCCAGTCCGGAGCCCTGGCCGGCGAATGCCATGTGATCATCGCGAAGTCGCCGCGGAAACCGGTAAACATGCCGATACCATGACGCCGTGTCCGACTACGTCATCGTGGGTGCCGGCAGCGCCGGCTGCGTGCTGGCCTCGCGCCTGACGGAAAACCCGTCCACTCAGGTCCTACTGCTCGAAGCCGGGCCGCCGGACGACGCCGACGAGATTCACATCCCCGCCGCGCTGAACCTGCTGTTCAAGACCACCTACGACTGGGATTACCAGACCGTGGCGCAGCCGCGGGCTGACGGCCGCTCCATCTACTGGCCACGCGGCCGGATGCTCGGCGGCAGCTCGTCCATGAACGCGATGATCTACATCCGGGGCAGCCGCTACGACTACGACACCTGGCGCGACGAGTACGGCTGCGAGGGCTGGGGCTACCACGACCTGCTGCCGTACTTCGTGCGCGCCGAGGGCAACTCCCGCGGGGCCTCGGCGTTCCACGGCGCCGCCGGCCCGCTCTGCGTCCAGGACCCGCGCCATAAGTCAGCGCTCACCAGGGCCTTCGTCGAGGCCGCCCGCCGCTGCGGCGCCGAGGCCAACGACGACTTCAACGGGCCCCGCCAGGACGGAGTCGGCTTCTACCAGGTCACCCAGAAGGGCGGACGCCGCTGGTCGGCCGCCGACGCCTACCTGCATCCGGCGGCGCAGCGGCCGAACCTGACCATCCAGGCCGACGCCCGGGCGACCGCAGTCATCTTCGAGGGCGGCCGGGCCGTCGGCGTGCGCTACCTGCACCACGGCGCCAGTGAGGTGGCCCGCGCGGAGCAGGAGGTCATTCTGGCCGGCGGCGCGATCGGCAGCCCGCACCTGCTGATGCTCTCAGGCGTCGGGCCTGGCGACCACCTGCGCGAGCACGGCATCACCGTCCTCGCCGACAGCCCTGGCGTCGGCGCTAATCTTTCCGATCATCCGATCGTCACCGCGATGTGGAGTACGCCCCGGTCGCGGGGCCTGTGGGAGCAGGCAGGCCCGCGGCAGCTGGCCCGCTGGCAGCTGAACCACTCCGGGCCGCTGTCGAGCAACGTGGCCGAGGCGGGCGGGTTCAGCCGCTCTGACCCGGCCCTGACCGCGCCCGACCTGCAGTGGCACGCGCTGCCGGTGCCCTACGCCAATGGCGGTCTCGCCGACCCGGCCAGCCGGGCCATGTCCCTGCTGATCGCCCTGGTCGCCGTCGGCAGCCGGGGCGCGATCCGGCTGCGCAGCGACGACCCCCGGCACAAGCCCGCCATCGATCCGGCCTACCTCTCCGACAACGCCGATATCCGGCCGCTGCTGCGCGGCCTGGAGATGGCGAGGGAGTTCGCCGCCGCCCGGCCGATGAGCAAGCTCTGCAAGGGGGAAATCGCGCCCGGCGCCGCGGCCACCGAGGCGGAGCTGACCGAGTTCATCCGCCGTGACCTCGGCACGCTCTACCATCCGGTCGGCACCTGCGCGATGGGCGGCGACTCGCGCCTGGCCGCCAGCAGGCTCACCAGCGTGGTGGATCTTGAGCTGCGAGTCCGCGGCGTCGACGGGCTGCGGGTGGTGGACGCCTCGGTGATGCCGGCGGTGCCGCGGGGCAACACCAACGCCCCGACGATTGCCATCGCCGAGCGCGCCGCCGACCTGATCTCCGGCCGGGCCCCTCTCGCCCCCGCCGAGCCCGCCGACCTGACCCTCGCCGCACCCGCTCGCGGCGAAGCGCCCACAGCGGACTCAGTCGTCGATGATCTAAGTGCCGAGCGGCCCTGACGGCCCTGATGACCCTGGTCATCGAGGAGCCGTCAGGATCGCGGTGACGCGCCGCGGGTAAGCCGGCTGCGCCAGCGGGCGGTGCGCTGGTCGGCGAGGATCTGATGGACGACGTTGCGGCCGGGGATCCCGGTCACCCCGCCCCCGCCGTGGGTCGCCGATCCGGCCTGGTAGAGGCCGCCGACCGGAGTGCGCAGATCGGCGTAGCCGGCCGCCGGCCGGGCGTGGAACATCTGGCCTAGGCTCAGCTCGCCGTGGAAGATATTGCCCCCGACCAGGCCGTACTCCTCCTGCATCTGCTGCGGGCCGATGACCTGCCGGTGCAGGACCGAGCTGGTGAAGCCCGGCGCGACAGCCTCCATCCTGGCGATCACCCGGTCGGCGTAGGCGGCCAGCTCGGCCTGGTCGGGGGCGTCGGCGTAGGTGTGCGGGACCCACTGGGTGAACATTGACATCACGTGCCGGCCGGGCGGCGCGAGCGAGTCGTCGAAGACGCTCGGGAGGCAGATGTCGGCGAACGGCTGGGCAGACGGGCGCCCGGCGACCGCTTCCTGGAACGCGTTCTCGACGTCGTCGAGGCTCTCGGCGAGCACGATCGTCCCGCCGTGCACCTGCGGGTCGAACTCCGGGTGGCTGGCGAACACCGGCAGCCGGTCCAGCGCCAGGTTGATCTTCACCGTGCCGCTGCGGGTCTGCCAGCCGCGGATGTCGGCGACGAAGTCGGGCGGCAGCACGGCGGGATCCAGCAGCCGCAGGAACGAGATCTGCGGATGCGCGGTCGTGATCACGGTGGGAGCGTCGATCTCCTCGCCGCTGGCGAGGGTGACCCCGGTGACCTGACCGGCCCGGGTCCGGATCTGCGCCACCTCCGCGCCGGTGCGGATCTGAGCGCCGAGCGAGCGCGCGGCGCCGGCCAGCGCCGCGGTGACACCGCCCATCCCGCCGCGCGGGAACCCCCAGGCGCCCGCCTGGCCGTCGACATCGCCGAGGTGATGGTGCAGCATCACGTACGCCGTGCCGCTAGACCGCGGGCCGGCCCAGGTGCCGATGACGCCGGACACCGACAGCAGGCCGCGCATGGCGTCGCTCTCGAAGTAGCGCTCGAGCAGGTCGGCGATGCTGCCGGTCAGCAGCCGGGTGACATCGACAGCCTGGCGGGGGGTGTCGAGCCTGCGCAGGTGCCGCAGCAGCAGGCCCTGCCGCCACAGGTCGGCGGGCCGGCGGGAGCCCAGCCGGGGCGGGATCTCCTCCAGCAGCGGGCCGAGGATCGCGCCGATCGCCGCCAGGTGCGCCTCGTACTCGTCGTAGGAGCCGGCGTCGCGCGCGGAGAACTTGGCGATCTCGGCCCGCCGGGCGGCCGGCTCGGCAGGCAGCCGGAGGTAGCGGCCGTCGGCCCGCGGCGCGAAATAGGGCCCCTGCGGGTACACGTGATAGCCGTGGCTGGCCAGCCGCAGGTCAGTGACCAGGTCAGGCGGCAGCAGCGACACCACGTAGGACAGCGAGGTCAGGGTATAGTCCGGGCCGAACGGCTGCTCGCTCACCGCCGCCCCGCCGACCACGTCGCGGCGCTCGCACACCAGCGTGCGCAGGCCGCTGCGGGCCAGGTACGCCGCCGCCACCAGGCCGTTGTGGCCGCCGCCGATTATCACTGCATCCTTGCTGTCCGTCATGTACGCAAGCTCCTTCGCCAAGGCGGAATCGGAAGGATACTAGCGAAGAGGCAGAGATCGTCTCGGGGTTCACCTGATCCCAGCCGGCCGGCGACGTAGCGGCCCACATCGGCGCTCGGCTCCTCCATGGGAGCGAGATACCCCGCCGTGAATACCCGCGAGCGCATCCCGTCCTGGACTTGCTCGCACACCGACCAGTCCTGCCGGTTCACCAGATCCCAGAACTCGACCGCGTCCGACGGGTAGAACCCCGGCCGGGCCATCTCGCCCGGATGGAAGAGAAAATCGCAGACCACGGTGGTGTGCTGTGCGGAGACCGGCCAGATCGTGAATGCGGCGACGTGGTCGGCGGACAGGCTCATCATCAGGTTCGGCAGGATCAGCTCGCCCTTGTGGGTGCGCCGCTCCTGCTCCGAGAGGCCAGGGAAGGGCGCCCGGTCGGAGAGCCCGCTGCGGGTGAAGGTCCAGGTGCCCTCGCGGTGCGGGATCCCGCCGTCCCAGTCCAGGTCGCCGCCGCCGCGGCGGAAGACCGGCACCAGATCGCAGAGCTCGGGGTGGACTGGCCCGCAGTGGTAGCACTCGTTGTAGTTCTCCAGGATCACCTTCCAGTTCGCGGCTACCTGGTAGACCAGCCGGCTGCCCGTCCGCAGCTGCGCGAGCGGGTAGGACGTCAGCCGCCTGGGGATCTCGCCCAGCCAGTCGGTCAGCGAGGACTGCCCTGGCGGGAGACCGACCGCGGGCGGCCGGGCGGACCGGACCTCTCCGGCATGAGGCTGGCTGTCTGCCGGATTGGCGTCGCCGGCACCTGGCCGAAGGCCCGCCCCCGCCTGCGCCGGGCCGAGGCGGACGAACAGGAAGCCGCCCCATTCGCTGAGCTCGACCGGATACAGCGCCAGCCGGCTGGCGCAGGCGCGCAGGTCGGTCAGGAACGGCGCGGTGCGCAGCGCGCCGTCCAAGCTGTAGGTCCAGGTCACGCCGGGCATCTCGCCGAGCAGCGGCCGGGCGTCGGGGGTCATGTCATACACGCCGGTCGTCCCGCGGGCGATGCCCGCGTCGGCGAGCGCGGGCACCCGCCACGAGGCCGCGCCGGCCAGCGGCGCCAGCTCGTCAGCGCCGGCGGTCAGCGGCACGTCGTCCGGTGCTACGCCGCGCTCGCCATCGAAGCTGCCGATCAGCGTCATCGAGCCGCCGCCCTCCGGCCGGAAGTACGTCTGCGTGGTGGAGTCGATGCAGGCGACCGGGGCGCCGAGGCCCGGGCTGTGCGCGAGCACGGCCACCCGGTGAAACTCCGTCTCAATCGGCAGCGTCAGCCCGGTCGTGCGCGCCAGCGCGGGCGCCCACACTCCGGCGGCGAGCACCACGACGCCGGCGGTCAGCGGACCGCCGGAAGTCTCGACGCCGGTGACCGCGTCTGCCTTGCGCAGCAGCGACCGGACCGCGGTGTGCGGCCGGTAGCCGGCGCCGAGGTCGCGGGCCGCGGCGAGCAGGTCACCGGCGACGACGACGCCGTCGGAGTAGCCGCCGTGCTCCTCCCAGGCGGCGCAGCTGATGTCGTCGGTGCGCAGGCCCGGCGCCAGGCCGGCCAGCGCGGCGGCGTCGACGACCTCGGCGTGCGCGCCGAGCGAGCGCTGCATGGCTACGTTCGCCCGCAGCCGGGCCTCCTCGCCCGCCGCGACGATCTGGGCGAACCCTGTCCGGCGGACGCACGCGGGCTTGCCGGCCAGGTCGGGCCAGGAGTCGAACATCGCGTCGCTGCGCACCGCGAGCTCGACCTCCGGGCCGAGCGTGTAGTGCATCCGGATCAGCGCGGACGACCGGCCGCTCATGCCCGCGCCCGCGGTGTCGCGCTCCAGCACGGTCATCTTCCCGGCGCCGAGCCGGGCCAGATGGAAAGCGGTCGCCGCGCCGATCACCCCGGCGCCGATGACGATGACATCGGCGGTCACCGGCGCCGCCGCAGGTCAGCGAGGACGCGGTGCGCTGCGTTGTAGCCGGGGGCGCCGGTCACGCCGCCGCCGGGGTGGGCGCCCGCGCCGCACAGGTGGGCGTCGCGTACCGCGCCCAGCCGGGCACCGGGCGCATGTGGAAGAGCTGGTCGGGGCGGATATCACCATGGAAGATGTTTCCCTCCGTCAGGCCGTAGCGCTGCTCGAGGTCAAGCGGGGTCAGCACCTGCCGGGCCACCACCGCCTGGGTCCGCGCCGGACAGCACGGTCGCGGCCGGCAGCTCGGTGCCGTCCTCGAGCGCGACGCCCGCGCCCGGCCGCCGCGCACCAGGATCCTCGCCACCGGCGCCGCCGTGCGGATCTGCATGCCGTGACTGCGGCCCGCGGCGGCGATCGCGTCGCTGATCGCGCCCATGCCGCCCATGACGTGCCCGAAGAACCCTGCACCTCATGCTCGCCGCCGCTCAGCAGGTGGAAGGCCAGGCCGATCAGCGTCCCCGGCTGATACGGGCCGCCATGCTTGCCGTAGAGATTGTTGGCCAGCAGGAGCGACCTGGCCTCGCGCGACTCGAACCGGGCGTCGATGAACTCGCCGAGGCTGCCGGTCAGCAGCCGGGTCAGTCCCGCCAGGTCCTGCCCGCGGATGCCGCGGGCGTGCCGCCCCAGGCGGACCAGCTCGGTCAGCCTGGCCAGGCCGGACGCACCACGTCCTACATCGCGAGCATGCTGCGCCCCGAGGTCATCAGCAGCTGTCCGGCTGCTGGCGGTCGGAGACCGCGCTGCCGCCGGACCGGACCCGCCACGAGCTCTGGTACTGCGGCCCGGACCGGGATTTGTCTCCGGCAGCGCCGTTGGACGGCGCCGTCCAGCTCCGGTACGTGCCGGGCGCCGGCGCGGAGGCGGGCAACTGGTGGGGCGAGCTCACCGTCGACCAGCGCGGCGCGGACGCTTTCAGCCTCGTCTTCGACTCGCCGCCGCTCGAGGCCGATCTGGAGATCCTCGGCTTCCCGCGGGTGCAGCTTCACGGCAGCAGTGACGCGGCGCCGCTGAACTGGTTCGCCCGGCTTTGCGACGTCGCCCCCGACGGCAGGGTCACCCTCGTGACGGGCGCGGGACGATCTTCGCGCCCGGATCCCATGCGCGACGGGCCGCCGCCTGGCGGGGCAGATCCGGCGGCTGCGGCCGCGCGCGCCGAGACCGCCGATGGCGGGCTGCCGCTGGATCTGCACGTGACCTCGTGGGTCTTCCCGCGCGGTCACCGGATCAGGCTGGCGGTGTCGAACGCGCTGTGGCCGATGATCTGGCCGACGCCGTACCCCGCGACCAGTACGGTCCGGCTCGGGCCGGCCGCCACCCGGCTGGTGCTCCCGGTCACCCCGCACGAGGACCGGCCGCAGCCGGAGTTCGCCCCGCCCGAGCCTCCCGTCCCGGCGCCCGGCGTGCGCAGCTGGGGCGAGATCGTTCCGGTCCGCTGGAACCTGCTGCGCGACGACGTCGGCGGCACCGCCATCTGGTGGCGGGGGAGCGGGGGCACGGACTTCCCGTGGGGCCGGGTGACTGACGAGGAGTACGTCCGCTACGAGGTGCACGACGCCCGGCCCGCGCAGGCATCGGCGCGCGGAGAGGCCCGCACGGAGATGCATCTGGCCGGACGGCTCCTGATCGCCACCTCGGTGCTCGACCTGGCCGGGGACGAGACGTCGCTGCAATACCGCTTCCGCCGCGAGCTGCGCTGTGACGGGGTGCTGCTGCGCGAGCGCACCTGGGAGCGGCGCTTCCGCCGCGACGGCCACTGACGTTCCCGCACGCGGGAAGTCTTCCGCTCAGGCGCCTTCGCGCCGCCCCGGCCCGCTTCTCCTACCCGGGCGGCTGGAGCTGGCTGGTGCGTCCCGAGTCCAGATAGACGGTGTAGGCGATCACCGAGGGGATCGGCACATGGAGCCCGCCGGCGTTCTTAGTCAGGATCTGCTCGCTGTCCAGAAGCTGACCGGTGGCAGGGTCAAAGATCATGAGGGGTGCCCGCCGCTACCGGTAGCGGCGGCCGTGCAGGATCGTGACCAGGCTGAGGATCTTCTTCATGTCCTGGTCGGTCCGGCTGAAGGACGTCAGGTTCACCATCGGCTTTATCCGCTGGCGGGTGATCGCCTTCGGCCGGGCGAATTCGCGCATCCCGTCGGTGCCGTGGATCCGGCCGAAGCCGGAGTCACCGGACCCGCCGAACGGCAGCGCCGGCACCGCCGCGAAGGAGACGACGCCGTTGATGGCAGTCATCCCGGCCCGCAGCGATCGCGCCGCCGCCATGGCGGCCTTGGAGTTCTTGGCGAAGATCGCGGATCCGAGCCCGTAACGGCTCGCGTTGGCCCGCGCGACGCCGTCGGCAAGGTCGGCGATCCTGGTCACGGTGACCGTGGGCCCGAAGGTCTCCTCGGTGACCGCGCGGCTGTCCTCCGGCACGTCGGCCAGGATAACCGGGCCGATGAAAGGCCGCCTGATGCTCGCGATGCCGCCCACCACCGGCCGGCCACCGCGGGCTAGGGCGTCGGCGACGTGCTCCTCGACGACGTCGGCCTGGGCGGGCAGCGTCATCGGCCCGTAGTCAGCCTCGCGGTCGTCGCCGGCCCGGACTTTCGCGACCCGTTCGGCCAGCTTCTCCAGGAACGTGTGGTACACATCGCCGGCCACGTAGATGCGCTCGACGCCGACGCACGTCTGGCCGGCGTTGGACATTGCCCCCCAGGCCGCGGCGTCCGCGGCCGCGTCCAGGTCAGCGTCCGCCGCCACGATCAGCGCGTCCTTGCCGCCGCACTCGGCCACCAGCGGCGTGAGGTTCTGCGCGCAGGCCGCCATCACCTTCTTCGCGGTGGCGGCGGAGCCGGTGAAAGCGATCTTGCTTAGCGCGCTGCGGGCCAGGTACTCGCCGGTCTGGCCGGCCCCGGTGACCAGCTGCAGCACCGGCTGTTCCGGCACGACCTCGCAGAACGAGCTGACCAGCCAGCCGCCGACCGCAGGGGTGAGCTCGCTCGGCTTGAACACGACGGCGTTGCCCGCCGCGAGGGCGTAGGCGATGGAGCCGATCGGAGTGAAGACCGGGTAATTCCACGGGCCGATCACGCCCACCACGCCGAGCGGCTGGTATTCCAGGGTGGACGCCTGGTTGACGGCCACCAGGCCGCTGCGGACCCGGCGCGGGCCGAGGATCTTGCGGGCATGCTTAGCCGCCCAGTCGATGTGCACGATGGCCAGCAGGATCTCCAGCTGGGCGTCGCCCAGCGGCTTGCCGGTCTCGGTATGCACCAGCTCGGCCAGGCGGCCGATGTACCGGGTGATGTGCGACTTCCAGGCCAGCAGCCGCTGCTGGCGCTCCTTCCAGCCGAGGTCGGCCCACCACGCCGCCGCCGGGTGCGCGCGCTCGACCGCGGCCGCGACAGCGCTCTCGTCGAACACGCCGAACGTGGCGATGACCTCGGAGGTGGCCGGGTTCAGGGTGTCAAAGATCTCTGCGGACTGTGTGCCGCCATGAGTCCATGCCGTCGTGGTCATCGCCCGATCACACCATCCTGTGCAGCAGAAGACATGCCGTTACGGGTCAGTAAATCACCGGCCGCGGCGCGGCAGATAGCGTTGGGCCAGCCGCCAGCCCTGGCGCCGATGACCCCCGATGACCGCTGATGACCGGAGTGCCCCATGACCGAGAGGACGGGTTCCGCGCCTGAGGCGCCCGGCCTGCCCGGCGAGCCGGGCGTCGACCGCCGGTGGCTGCGGCAGGCGATCGGCCTGTCCCGCCGCTGCCCGCCGTCGGCGACGGCATTCTCGGTCGGCGCGATCATCGTCAGCGCAGACGGCGAGGTCCTCGCCAGCGGCTTCTCCCGCGAGCGCGATCCGGCGGATCACGCGGAGGAAGTGGCCCTGGCCAAGGCCGCGGGGGCCGGTTGCCCGGCGGGCAGCGGCGCGCTGGCCGCCGCGACCATCTACACCTCACTGGAGCCGTGCTGCCGGCGTGCTTCCCGGCCGTTGCCTTGCGCTGAGCTCATCGCCGCGGCGGGTGTGCGCCGGGTCGTGCTGGCCTGGCAGGAGCCGCCGCTGTTCGTCCCCGGCGGCGGCGCCGCCTGGCTGCGCGGGCGGGGAGTTGCCGTCGTGGAAATCCCCGATCTCGCCGCCGAGGCCCGCGCCGTGAACGCGCACCTGATGCGTTCCTAGAGCAGCCCGGTCCGCCGCGTTATAGAGCGACTCTGGGACGAGATGTGAGCTCGTCGCAGAGCGAGCTGAGCCACGGCACCCCCGGCCCATACCGACCGATGATCAGTGTAGGCCGCGCGCCCCTGGCGCACCCGGCGCGGTCCCTCAGCCGGGCGGCCTCGAGCTGAGGCATCGCCGCAATGGGCTCAGAACAGGCGCAGGGTGCCGTCTTCGGTACCGCGCAGGGCGTGGTAGTCAAGGGTGACGCAGCGGATGCCGCGGTCCTCGGCGAGGACGCGGGCCTGCGGCCTGATCTCCTGGGCGGCGAAAATCCCCTGGACCGGCGCGAGCAGGGGGTCCCGGTTGAGCAGCTCGAGGTAGCGGGTGAGCTGCTCAACCCCGTCAATCTCGCCACGGCGCTTGATCTCGACGGCCACGCTGACGCCCTGCTCGTCGCGGCACATGAGGTCGACCGGGCCGATCGGGGTGGGGTACTCGCGGCGGACCAGCCGCCAGCCTGCGCCGAGAACGTGCAGCTGGGCGGCCAGCAGTTCCTGCAGGTGTGACTCGACGCCGTCCTTGACCAGCCCCGGATCCTCGCCCAGCACGTAGGACGTGTCGCTGATGATCTCGGAGATCTCGATGGTCAGCGTCTCGCCGGCCTTGCCCGTGACTACCCAGCGCCCCGGTTCCTCGGCCAGCCGGGACGGCGGCGACATCCAGTTCAGCGGCTTGTAAGAACCGCCGTCAGAGTGGATCAGGACCGAGCCGTCTGCCTTGATCATGATCACCCGGGTGGCCAGGGGAAGCCGGGCGGACAGGCGGCCGGCGTAATCCACGCTGCACTGGGCGATAACGATGCGCACCGCAAAACTGTAGCCTCACCCGGCTCGCAGATGAGCTATTCAGCTCTGGGCGCGTGCGGGAACTGCATTGTCACGGTCAGTGCGCGGGCGGTACTCCGGGGCCGGTCGCGGTGTTCCCCGCGCCTGCCGTCAGCGGAGGACTTCGTAGTCCCGTCGCTGAGCCAGCCGAGGTCGTAGGCCAGCACGACGTCGTCGAACGAGCCGGGGAAGTAAGGCTCTGGGTCGTCGATGGCGGCCCTGGCCTGTTCCATATCGCGCGGGCACGAGGAGGGAACGGCTGGCCATCGCCGGGCGCGGAATTCGAGTCCGAGATCATCCATGCTGAGCTCACCGCTCCGGCAGGAAGCGAGCCTGGCCGTCACCGGGCTGGCGGGGAAAACCGCGCTCCCGGCCGCGGGCGTCGGGCCGCCCTCCGCCTGCGGGCGGCAGCCCAGCTGACCTGATTCCGCGCGGTGGCGGCTGCTGGGACCGCCAGCGCCCGGATCGCCTCGGGCGGAATGTAGCGGCCGCCGTAGCCCTGCCCGCGCTGGTACTCCTGCTGGCGCGCTTGGCCAGGTACTGCGCCTCCCCATGGACCAGGTCAGCCGCTTCCAGTGGCGGCTGCCCGGCCGCCGCCGGGATGAGCGCGCGGGCCGCCATCGCTGCCAGGACGGCAGCGATGCTGACGGTCAGGTACAGGGACCTGCTGATGCCCGCCCGCGTCAGGGCCGCAGACTTATCGGCCCCCGGCAGGCCGCCCGCGATGATCGCCGACCGGTCGCAGGGCAGCCCGGCGGCAGGCAGCTTGCGTGTCCTGGCGGCTGGCCGTGTCCCGGCAGCGGCTCAGGCCGCCCAGCCGGACCGGCTCCGGATTTTCGCTCGAGCGGGCCGCCTCGGAGGCCCGATGCGTCTGGCTTTAATGCTTTTCTGTGCTGGCAGCCGCGATGGCAGTAACGGGATTATGCCCGATTTCCAGTAGCGATAGCTGGGACCCTGATGCGAATCCGCTGAACCCGAACGAGCTCAGCCTGAGCCATTTCCCACGAAAGGCATCCGCGAGCCGCCGGCTGGATAGCGGAGCCGGTCACGGACCGCGACAACGCCCTGAACGTGGCGCACGGCGTCCAGGAGCGAGCGGCCTTCATGGTCGCTGCCCAGCTCGCCCGCCAGCGTCACGATGCCGTCGCGGACTGCCACATCAAAGCCGGACGGGGCCGCTCGCAGGACGTCGGGCAGTACCTGGTGAGTCACCTCAGCGCGGATTTCCTCGTCCGGTCGGCCGAAGACACTCAGCACATCGGCCCGGCTGACGATGCCGACCAGGTGCCCGGCCTCGTTCACCACCGGCAGCCGCTTCACCCGGCGGTCGTACATGCAGCGTGCGGCCTCCTCTATGGCGGCCTGCGGGCCGATCGTCACCGCTGGCCCGGTCATCAGGTCGCCTGCGGTAATTCCGGCCGCCTTGTCCTCTTCGCCATGATGCCGCAGGGCCGCGAGGAGGCTCGTGCTGTCCGCCTGGACGGCGATCTTGACCAGCAGATCTGCCTCGGACACGACCCCGATCACCCGGCCGGTGTCGTCCACGACCGGAAAGGCGCTGATCCGCGAATCCCGGAGCATGGCGGCCATCTCCTTGAACGACGCGTCCTTGCGGACCGCCACCACGCGCGCGGTCATGATGTCCCTGACCCTGGCACTCATGTGCACACCTCCTACGGCATTCGCCTCCTGCAGTCTCCCTCCGCCGCGTGCGGCGCGTCACGGTGGCAGCCGCCTTATCGAGCCACGGCGCGCCAGGGCCAGCACGGCCAGGCCGGCCAGCGCGGTTTCACGGGCGGAAGAGCCCGGCCGCGCCGCGCGTTATCTCGGGCATGCAGATAGAGATCTGGTCAGACGTGGTGTGCCCGTGGTGCTATCTCGGCAAGAGGCGTTTCGAGCGGGCGCTGGAATCCTTCGATCACCGGGACGAGGTCGAGGTGGTATACCGGTCCTTCGAACTGGACCCGTCTGCGCCCGCCGGGACGAGCACGCCCACAGTCGACCTGCTGGCCAGCAAGTACGGGATGACCCCGGAGCAGGCTGAGGCCGCCCAGCGGCAGATGGAACAGCGCGCTGCGCAAGACGGGCTGGATTTCCGCATGGAGGCCCTGCGCAGCGGCAGTACCCGCGACGCGCACAGGCTGCTGCAGCTGGCCAGGGCCCGCGGCCGGCAGGCCGAGCTTACTGAGCGCCTGCACCGCGCCTACTTCACCGAGCAGGCCTCGATCTTCGATCACTCCTCGCTGGCCGACTTCGCCGTCGATGCGGGCCTCGACCGCGGCGAGGTGGTCGCCGTGCTCGACGGCGATGACTACGGCGATGCTGTTGACGCCGACGAGGCGATGGCCCGGTCCCTGGGTGCGACGGGCGTGCCGTTCTTCGTCATCGACCGCCGCTACGGCATCTCCGGCGCACAGCCAGCAGAGGTGATGGCGCAGGCACTGGAGCAGGCCTGGGCTGACGCCGGCCAGCCATAGCCAGCCTCCGGCCAGGCACGGCCACGCCTACGGCAGGCACAGCTAGTCTCCCGCCGGTGATTTCCCGCCGGGTGCCTTTTTCCGGTGCGAGGGTATTAATCCGTTAGGTACCGTTGCCCCGGTGATTTGCTATTAGGCGCGCTAACACTGCTGCGAGCGTATTAACCGAAAGGCGCTGAATTGCCGGGGACACTCGTTATCTTCAGGCTGCGACAGACGAGATAGATGGCACCGCCCGCGCTATAGTCCGGATCAGTGCCCGCTAGCAGCGAATGCTTGCGGAGTTCCTCTCGCTGCTCCTCCCGTGCAAAGACTTTTTTATTGGTCTCGCCGGCTGAGAACGGCGCCAGAGAAAGGCCGGACAATTGAGCTTTACCGCCAGCAGCTGCCGCGCAGCCCGGCCGCGACGGTCAGTGATCCGTCTCGGGACAGGCGCTGTTACGTCTGGCGCGCTGACCGTAGCGGCCGTCCTGGTCCTGGCCGCGTCGGCCGGCGCCAGCACGACCGGAGGCGCCGCCGCTCAGGGCGGCGCGGCTGTGCACGGCGGCACCGTTTTTAATGGCGGCACTGCCGTGCGCGGGACGGGGGACGTTGATGCCCTGACCCTGCACGCGATGCCGGTCGGGACGGTCACCTTCGGCAGGCTCAGCAATGGCCGCCTCACGGCCCGCGCCCGCATGTTCGGGCTCACGCCCGGCTCGACGCACAACGTGGTTCTCGTCCCGGCCGGGCAGACGGCGGCGATCCGGTTCAGCCCGCTCACCGCCAATGGCGTCGGCCAGGCCGCCAGCACACTCCAGAGCAGCTTCACCGGCCCGCTGCCGGGCGGCAGCCGCCTGGCGATCCTGATGGGGAGCCAGGGCGGGGGCGTCGCCCGGCAGCCGATCGCCGTGACCGGACGGCTGAGCGGCGCGGGCCGCTGGCCGTACCGGCTCACCGCGGTCGAAGCCGGCCCGCACTGGGCCAGCTACGGCCCCCTCCGAGGACGGGCCACCATCGCCTATAACGCCTCCCGCCAGACGCTGACCGTCACGGTCGACGCCAGCGGGGTCACGCCCGGCCCGCACGCTGCCCACATCCACCTGGGCAGCTGCATGAGCCAGGGGCCGGTCAAGTACATGCTGCAGGACCTGGTCGCGAACAGGCACGGCCAGATCGTGCACGCCGTGCGGGTCTTTACCCATGTGACCATGCCGATTCCCGCCCAGGGCTGGTACCTCAATATCCACCAGGGCAACAGCAACAACATCCTCAGCAATGGGCAGCCGACCATCTACTTCCGCCCGCTGCTCTGCGCCGACATCAGGGGCGGGGGAGCCTCCGGCTCGGTGTCCGCGATCCTGCGATCCGGGGACGTAGTCACCGGAGCCCGGGGCACGACGAACGGGAACGTCGTGCTGACCGGCGGCGAGGCGACCGGAAACGGCACGCAGAACGACCCGTTCCTTTACCAGGGCGCTCTTTCGAGCGCCGGGGGAGCAGCGGTCTCGGTACTGACGCCGCCGTTCGCCGGCGTGACGTCGGCAACGTTCTACGGCCCTGACACGCACTCCTTCAACCCGTCCACCATTCCGAGCGGGCAGGTCCGCGCGGTCGGTAGCTATGTGTCGTCGTCGACGGCCGGAGGCGTCGTCAACCAGGGCATGATCTATCTGGGGCCGGTCAGCGGACCGGGCGGCTCGTGGACCACCATCAACGTTCCGGCTAACGGCGCCCATACGGCCGGGCACCAGCGCGCCTGCTCCCCGTACAAGCCCAGCTGCTTCGTGATGGACACCATCGCCCACAGCACCATGGGCAATCTGGTGGTCGGCAACTACGACCTCAATCCGAGCTTCCCTGGCGACCTCATCTCGGCCAATGCCTTCATCTACAACATGACCACGCGCCAGTGGACGCTGCTGCGCCTCGGCGGAAGCTTGTCGAGCCAGACCACGCTGTACGGAATCTGGCAGGATGGCGGTAGCGGCAGCCCGAACTACACCCTCGTCGGCGGCTCCGCGGCCAGCGGCCGCAAGCGGGCCTTCCTCATGAACTACAACGAGCAGACGGGCGCCTTCGGAACGCCTCAGTACTACAGCAACGGGAACGACCCGGCCCTGGTCACGCACTTTGAGGGGATTACCGCCGTGCCCGGCGGCTTCCACCTGGTGGCCATGAGCTCGGGTCACAGTCCGTCGATGGCCTTCATTCCGTTCAATGCCCGCACCGGGTCCTTCGGGCCTGCCACGTGGTATCCGGTTAATGTCGCGGCAAGTTCGCTGTGCTCGGCCGGCTGCGGCCTCGTGACCGGCAATACCGTCTACCAGAACCAGGTCATGGGGCTTTACTTGCCGGCCGGCGCGAGTCTGCCCGGTACCTACCTCGCCACCGTTCCCGGCCGGTAGCGGCTGATCCCGGCTGGCGGCCGATCCAGCCGGACATTCCCGGCTCGGTCAGCGCTGAGAGATCGGCCCTTGCCAGGCAAAGGGCCGATCGCGCGCCGTCCAGGCGGGACGGCCGCCGCGTCAATAGTTCTGGGAGTAAATAGTTCTGGGATTGGCATGACGAGTCGGCCTTGTGCCGAGTCGGCCGCGTGCGGCTTCGTTTTTCTCGCTCCGAGACGGTCTTAGCGAAGCTGCCCGGCTCGGCCGGCTTGTCGCGTCAACGGCCACGCAGACCGGTAGTGTGTCTGAGGTCCGACGGTGGTCAATGCGGACATTGACGCATTAAATCTAAGAAACGAACGCGACTACCTGGCGGGCTCGCCCGCCAGGTGCCAGGGGAGAAACCATGGGAGTCTTGTCGGCGACCTATGTAGCGTCGAACGGTGGCAGTGCTGCGGGATTTTTCCTCTTATTCCTTGTCTGGATCGTCCTTTATATTGCTTTTGCTCTAGGGATGTACGGATCGTTTCAGAAAGCCGGACAGCCAGGCTGGGCGGCGTTCGTCCCCATCTACAACTTCATCATCATGCTGAGGATCGCGGGCAGGCCTGCCGCGTGGGCGTGGTTCCTGCTGCTGGCCTTCGTTCCCTTCATCGGCAGCATCGCCCTGCTGGTCGTCGCCATCGTCGTCCTCAACGACATCTCGCGCAGCTTCGGGCGCGGCGGCGGCTTCACAGTGGGGCTTGTGCTCCTAGGGCCGATCTTCTGGTACATCCTCTGGCTCGGCGACAGTCAGTACCGGGGCCCGGCCGCGCTGGCCGGGGCTGGTGGCTATCCAGGTCAGTACCCTCCGCCTGGCTACCCGCCGCAGCAGGGCGGCGGCTATCCGTCGCAGTCCGGCTATCCGCCGTCAGGGCCGCAGTATCCGCCGCCGGGCCCTCAGTATCCGCCGCCGGGGGGACAGTATCGCCAGCCGGACCCGCAGTACCCGCCGGCGTCCGGGCAGCAGTACCCAGCGCCGCCCGAGCATCCCTGACCGAGCGGCTGCCGTCGCGCTTTGGGGGTTGCTGGTAATCGCTGGCTCCGGGCGTCGCGGCCGGGAGGTAGGCCGCTGCCTCCCGGCCGCGGCGTCGGCGGCAGGCGCATGAAGGCAGTCTCAGCTTCTTGACCTGGCCAAGGGCCAGATCACCGCGCGGGGCCGCCGGACGCAGGGCAACGGTGCTCCGGGCCGGAGATGAGCGCGATGTCATGTCCTGGCGTCAGCCGCATTGCGCTACCGTTCTTCCTTGTCCGGGTCCGGCTGGGCGCGGTACCCGGTGAAAGCGGTGAGAGCTCGCGTGGAATCTCGCCCGCCTGATCGCGGTCCTGGCCGCATCATGCTCCCCAACGGCGCTTCCAGCTCCGGCAAGTCAACGCTGGCGAAGGCGCTGCAGGAAGCGATGCCCGAGCCGTTCCTGTATGTATCGTCGGATCAGCTCGTGGCGAGCGGGATGCTGCCGGCCCGGCGTGACCCGCAGGGCCCGTTCGCCTGGTAAGAGCAGATGCGCCCACGATTTCTTCGCCGGATTCCACCGGTGGCTGCCGGCCCTGGCTGAGGCAGGCAGCGACCTGGTCGTCGAGCATGTCATCGAGTTCCGCGCGTGGCGCGAGGATCTGGCGCGCCTTGCCGCAGTCTGGAACGGTGAGGGGAATCGGCCGGGCAGCAAGGACCGGCTGCTGGCCGGAACCGGGAGGGAAATGATGCGCAAGATCGTGGCGGGGCTGGCCATTTCGCTGGACGGCGTGGTGGAAGCGCCCTCGCAGGGGAACTGGATGCGGTTCAACGACGAGATGGCGGAGATAATCGCGGCCGGGATCGCCGAAGCGGACGCCATCCTGCTCGGCCGGCGCACGTACCTTGAGTTCGCCGAGATGTGGCCCAGCCTAGGTAGTGACGTGCCGATGGCCGACTTCATGAACAACACGCCCAAGTACGTCGTGTCCCGCACCCTGCGCACGCTCGGATGGGCGCACTCGACTCTGCTCGCCGGCGATCTTGCTGAGGAGGTCCGCAGCCTCAAGGAGCAGCCCGGCCGCAGCATCCAGATGCCCGGCAGCCCCACCCTGGTCCGGTCGCTGCTGCGGTGCGGACTCCTCGACGAGCTCGCCCTCATGATCCACCCCGTCGTGCTCGGCTCCGGCATGCGGCTGTTCGATGAGACAACCGGGCGGATCGGCCTTGAGCTCATGGACGCCAGGACCCTGAGCACCGGCGTGGTTTCGCTGACTTACGCCAGGATGACCGCGTGAGCGCGACGACCGTCGTGAACCTCAAGGGCCATCGCGGCGATCCGGAATTCGCTGACGTTGTCTATGTGGGCCGGGCGATGCACCGGGGGGGCTGGCATCTGCCGGCCTCACCGCTGGCCAGTCCGTTCCGGCCCGGCCCTGACGGCGGCCGCGAGGAGGTCGTAGCCCGGTACCGCGAGTATCTGCTCGGCCGCGAGGACCTGCTGGCGCTGCTCCCGAGCCTGCGCGGGCGCAGGCTCGGCTGCTGGTGCGTGCCCGAGCGGTGCCACGCTGAGGTCATCGCCGAGCTCACAGACGCCGGAACCTGACAGTCATCGGGCCTCCTTAAGGTGGGCAGCGGACAGAATGTCGCCAGCGGTCATTACCATCCCGGCCATGGCCAATTTTGCGGTGACACTGGCCCATGACGCGGGCTGGGGTACTTCGGATCGGCGCGATCGAGCCCTGGGCGCTTTGGCTCGACGGTCGTCAGCGGGATCGGGCCCGCTGAGCGCGGTACCGGCGCCGCTGGCGGTGATAACGGCGCCGGACGCCGGACGCGCATCGGCCGCGGTGCCGGATGACGGAATCTGAGTGGCTGTCAGCCCCGAGCCGGGTCTGCGAGGAACGCCAGGAGCGCTGCCCGCCGGCGCCTGATCAGCCAGGCGGCCAGCCGGTGACTGCCGAATGAGCACAGGACGGCGACGGCGCACGCGATCCATACACCCCAGCCGAGGTCGTTGTCGGGGAGCTTCCTGGACAGGCCGTGCAGCGAGGTGAAGCCCCAGACCAGCAGTGATGGCACCATCAGCACGACGGCCAGCGCCGGAACCACGGCGTAAGGAGTAACCAGCAGCGTCAGCCACCGCCCGAGCATGCGCCACAGAGGCCGGCGGTGCTCCCACCGGTATCGCAGCGGCACCGGGTGGTAAGGGAAGAGAATCCCCACCCAGGCCGATATCCCCAGAGCGCCGAACGGGACGATGCCGATCCAGATCACGGTATAGAAGGTCGCTAGCAGGTCATGACCGAGAATGCCGGTGAGGAGGGCAATGACCGAGCAGGCCGGCGTGATAAGCGCCCACAGCACGATGTTCTTGGCGTACAGGAGCCTGCTGAGCATGACCGGGTCGTCGATAGCCGCCGTGACGCGGTGCGGGTCGGAGCCGAGCACATTGGTGGCCGGCACGTCGGAGTACATCCACGTGGCCAGAACCAGGGCGAACGCCAGCGAGCCGTGCAGGGTGAACACATCGCCCTTCAGCCCCTTCGGGAGAAAGAACCACGCCGAGCTCATCAGCGCGGCATTGGCAGCCACCGTAATGAGAGTCTCGTACGGAGGCCGGAGAGCCCGGGCGAACTCCTGCCCCACGGCGACGCGCAAGGTGCCCGGCAGGACGGCGGCATTTGCCTCAGGCACGGGCCGGGCCAGCAGCCGGAAGCCAGGATGCCAGTTCCCGGCTGGAAGTTTCCCCCATCACGACACCGACTTTTCTGGGTGCTCCAATTCCCGCACGGAAAAATTTCTTGCCCGCGAATGAGGGACCGTTCCGTGTGCGCACTTGCGCGTCGAGAGGCGGAATGAGCACGAGCCTGGCAGCCGCCCGCAGTAAGCTGCCCAAGCGTACCTCGCGCGCGCCAGGGCACGCTGGTCGTGACTCGCCGCAAGGACTGCGGCACGTGCAAGCCCAGATTCAGGCCACGGCGCAATGTCCGGGGTATCAGGGACGATGCTAAGTCCGGTTCGCAGGCATTTGTTCGGGCACCAGCCGGCAGGAAAGTGCCGGGAGACGCGCGGCTGTCGATCGGGGCGCTTTCCGTTCGTCGTATCAGGTGTATCCCGGATGCCGCCAGCGGTCGCGCGCATGCATCCACCGCCGCAGTGCGACAGGAGGGCCTGGCATGAAATCCGCGGAAACCTGGCAGTACATCCATTCCGAACGGGCCCAGATGGCGCAGACGTGGTCTGACCTGTCTCCGGGCCAGTGGGCAGCCGCCTCATGGTGCGACGGCTGGTCAGTTCAGGACACCGCCGGCCACATACTCGCTGCCGCCGAGCAGACTCCGGTGAATTTCTACAAGAAGCTGATCTCGGCCGGCTTCAGGTTCGATGTCTTCACCGACCGCGACGCCCGGCGGCTGGGATCCATCGGCCCCGACGAGCTGATCCGCCGCCTGCAGGCCCGGACATCGACCACCAATCATCCGCCCGCTCCTGTGATGGCCATGCTGGGCGAGATCGTCGTCCACGGCGAGGACACCCGCCGGCCCCTGGGCCTGAAGCACCGGACGCCAGAGCCCGCCCTGGTGGCCGTCGCTGACAGCTGGAAGAACTCCAACCTGCTCATCGGCGCGAAACGGCGGATCACTGGCCTCCGGCTGCAGGCCACTGATGCGCAGTGGGCCCACGGCGACGGGCCGCAAGTCACCGGCCCGCTGATCTCGCTGCTCCTGGCCATGACCGGACGCAAGGGCGCGCACAAGGACCTGACCGGCGAGGGCCTCACCACCCTCGCTCAGCGACCGTGAACCCGCCAGCGCGGCGCGGTCTGGCTAAGGCGCAACTCTGGGACTGAGGGCAGCTCCGGGGAGGAACGCCACTGGCTATGGAGCAATCTGACCGAGCGGCAGTCCGCTGACGTAGCGGACCTCATGCACGTCCGCGCCGCGCAGAACCCGGTGCCGCGCCCGCCCGTCGGCGGTCCAGTCATGCGCTGCATAAAACGACCGCGCGCGAGCGTTTCCGGTCAGCACCCACAATGTCGCGTCGGTGAACCCGCGGGCCGCTAGCGCGGTCTGCGCCTGCGCATGCAGCGCAGAGCCGATGCCGTGCCGCCAGCATGGCTCGCCGACATGCAGCGCCATCAGCTCTCCGGTGACGTCGCCGTCCACGTCCTCGTCGCGGCAGCCGCCGATCTGCGCGAACCCGAGCAGCGCGCCAGCGGCGTCAGCGGCGTCAGCGGCGATGTAAGCCGCCCGGCGCGGGTCGGCCAGGTTCGCGCGCCACCGCCGCTCCCGCGAACGGGTCACGTCCGGCCCGTCATCCCCGGGTAGCCAGCCGCAGGCCGAAGCCGATGAGCGCACGGCCGGTGACGCGTTCGGCTGACCGCTGCACGCCGGGCCGCCGCAGCCAGCTCGCCCCGCGGGCGACCAGCCAGGCGAGAACGGCAAGCCACGCGCCGGTTTCGGCGGTAAACCAGAGCCCCAGGACGAGAGAGAACGACATTGCGGAAGCCCCGGGGGATGAAGCCCGGCAGGAACGCGACGAAGAAGAAGCCGGTCTTTGGGGTTGCACAGATTCGACACCAGCCCGCTGAGAAACAGGCGCTCCCGCGCTGTCGGGCCGGCGTCGGTACCTGGGGACGCGGCGGTACCAGGAGTGGACCGCCTGCGGCGCGCAAGTCCGAGACTGCTCACGCCGAGCCAGATCAGGCAGGCGGCGCCGGCGAGCCGCAGGATGTCGTAGCCGAGGTGGCTGACCCGCAGCAGTGCGGAGAGACCGAGTGCGGCGGCGAGCACCCAGGCGAGCAGCCCGGACAGGGTGCCGCAGGCGGTGATCCGCCCCGCGCGGCGGCCGCCGCGCAGGGCGTTGCGCATCACCAGCAGGCTGTCCGGGGCCGGGCGCGAGAATTAGCAGTGCCGCCGCGAGGGCGAAGCCAAGCAGCGCTGCGATCAATTCATCCTCCGGGGGTTCCGGGCTGGAGCGGGTCTTACCAGGCAAATTAGCTCAGATCCTGAGCTATCCGATGCCAAATATTGCTCTTTACACGGATGGAGTTAGCATTCAGTGCCATGGATCGCGTAGACCAGGCAATTATCGGTCACCTGATGCGGGACGGCCGGCTCGCCAACACCGACCTGGCCGATCGCGTCGGGCTGTCTCCCTCTCCGTGCCTGCGCCGGGTGCGCAGCCTCGAGCGCGACGGCGTCATCACCGGCTACCACGCCGCCGTCGACCTCGCTGCGATCGGCCGCGGGTTCGAGGTGCTGCTGCACGTCGAGATGGCCGTCCAGGACCGGGCCACGCTTGAGGCATTCGAGGCGGAAATCGCCCAGATCAGCGAGATCACCGAGTGCCGGCGAATGTTCGGTCATCCCGACTACCTGCTGTGGATCGCCACGGCCGACCTCGAGGCCTACGAGCGCCTCTACATGGCCAGGCTTGTCGGCCTGCCCGGAGTCGCCCGCACGAACTCGCAATTCACGATGAAAACCGTCAAGAAGAGCATCACCGGCCTGCCCGGAACCCCGGGCTAACCCCACGGCGCCCCGTTTCCGGTAAGCCCTCGCTGCGCAGCCTTGCCGAAAGAGATCCGGCGAGCTGTGCTCCTAGTAGTTGGTCACGACCCAGCCCAGCATGACCGCGACCATCAGGCAGGTGCCGATGCCGTCGAGGATCAGGACTCGCATGGCAAGGCCCGCGAGCAGAAAGCCCAGTCCAGTCAGGAACGTGGCCGGTGCCGCTTTTTCCGCTGCCGTGCTGAAAGAGCTGGAAAGGCTTCCCCACACCACAGGCATCACGAGGAAGCCGAGGCAGATCGCCGCGCCGACGAGAAGCAGCACGATCTCCCGGCCCGGGAAAAAAGCCACGGCCGCGTCGCGGGCGTGATGGCCGAGAATTGTTCTCGTGCCAGCGAGATATCCGGGCAACGCTCCATCCTCGAAGCACAGCGATAGGAAATACCGGGGTTTAAACGTCCCGGCATGCTGTCCTTGCTGCCGGCACTCCAGAGTGCGGCGACGAGTCAGAGACCCTGGAAAGCGATTCCTGACTACAGCAGGCTTACCGGCTTCACGGATACGGAATCCCTGCGGTGCGCAAAGAGCTGTTAACGAGAAAGAGCCGTATTAGCGGCGGGCCGCTGAACGGATTCCGCCGGGAACACGGCGCTCAGCCCTGAGAATGGTCACCGCCCGCTGGCACGCGGGGCTGGCCGTCTTCTCCGGTCGCCTCCGCCAGCAGTCCCGATCGGGCCGCGGCGAACACCTCGGCGAATGTCCGGGTCCGCCGGGCGATCTGCCGGGCTGCCGCGGCCGGCAGGCGCGGACATAGCTCGCCCGCCAGGTCAGCGCGGGATTTCTCGCCCATCCGGGGGTCGGCATCGGCGCGGTGCACTCGGCCTGCAGTGCGGCCGTACCGCGCCCGGGAAGTCAGAGCCGATGCCAGGCCGCTGCCCGGATCGACCGCGGCCACCACGAGCACGCGGCTGTCCTGGTGGTCGATCAGGTTCTCGATCAAGGTGACCGCCAGCCCCGGTTCCAGGGAGTCAGCGTCGTCGATGATCACCACGACCGGCGCGGAGGCAGACACTGCGGCCGCCGCCCGCGCGGCCCGGGCGACGGCCCCGTTCTCGCCGGCCGGGCTACCGTCACCCGCCCTGACCGCTGTCGTCGCCACGCCGGCCAGCAGGAAAGACATCGCCGCGGTAAGCCCGCACGCGAACAGGCTGGTCGCGCCCATCTGGGCCGCGCCGCCCAGCCATTCCAGGCACAGCAGCTCGGCGGCTCGCCGCCGCACCCCGGCCTCCATCAGGCAGTCGCGCAGCACCAGGGCCTGGACGCCGAGTCCGTCTGGCAGCGACCGGCCGCTGACGCGCACGACCAGGGGGACCGGGGCCTCCTCCTGGCAGATCACCGCCGCGAAGCGGTCCAGGACGGTGGTCCGTCCCCAGCCTTCGGGCACCGCCAGCAGGACCGCGCGCGAGCCGATGTGACGCTGCCACAGGTCCTCCCACCACGCGGTCAGTTCGCCCGCCGCCGCCTCATGCCGTCCGCCCAACATGGCTCCAGCCTAAAAGGCCAGCCGCCCACCGCGGGCCGCAGTGCCGCTTCTGGACGGCTGCTGCGGGCGGGTCACCTGGCCATGGCTTGCGTCAGCTGCACGCGTTCGGCCTCGCTGAACGGGACAGGCTTACGCTGGCCAGCGTCCCAGCGGACCGTGACGACCCGCGCCTGCGCCGCGATCTCCTGCGCGGGCGTCAGGATCGTCTCGCGTGTCGTGAGGCTCGTCGTTCCCAGCCGCTCAGCCTCGATCCGCGCGGTCACCCACCGGTCCGGGTAGCGCACCTCGGCGCGCAGGTCGACTTCCAGCCGCACGACGACGTACACGGAGTCGGCGCCGAGGTGCTCGGCGAAGAACGCATCCCGGCCCTCCCCAGGTAGGTCAGGAACAGCGCATGATTGACATGACCCAGAGCGTCGACGTCGCGCCACCTGACATCGACCCGGTGCTCGAACGTCCCGCCCATGCGCTCACTCCCTCGGCTGACGGCCTTCTTCACGAGCTGGCGGGCGGCGGCGCTGGCCAGGTCCGCCCGGTGGCATCAGGGCTTGCGGGCAACGCCGCCGTAGGCCGACACCCCGTCTGCCGGAGCGACGTCGCCCGGGTCGGGGTGCCAGGTGTGCACGTAGACGATGCCTGCTTCGCCCCCGATGCGGTGTGGCACCTGCCGGGCAAGAGCGTGATCGCCGGGGAGCACCGGGGCTGGCCCGCGATCCGTGATGGCGTCCTGGCCAAGCTCGGGCCGCTTTCCGGTCACACGTTCCGGGCCGAGCTGCTGGATATCGCGGTATCGCGGTAGGGCAGGAGTTCGCCGTCGCGGTGCAGCGCGCGACAGCCGCCTACCAGGGACGGCAGCTGGACGTCACGGGCTGCCAGCTCATACGGCCGAAGGGCGGGCGCATCACCGAAATCCGCGGCCACTGCTCCGACCAGTATGCGCTCGATGCCTTCTGGGGAACCGGCTGGAAATGAAGATGCTGCCCCTGGCGTGCCTGGCCAGCCGAGCACCATGCGCCGCTTCTGCCGGCGGCGAGCAACCCCGGCCCCAAGAAGATCACGCCGAGACTTGGCAGCACCGGCTGCAGGCACCGAACGTGACCGATCACTCGGGGTGACCTTGCCCGCCTGATCCGTCGTTCGGTGCGCCGCCGACAGTATGTCGCTGCGGCGCAGCGGCGTTCCAGAACCGGATATTCGGTATGTGCTGCAACGCTGGAGCATGCGCCTTACGTGTCTGGCGAACCTCGTGGTGCCGTACCCCGAGTGCTTTTCCGGCCGCGAGTACCTCGATGGCCAGTGGGGCGGCGGGGTTCGCCGGCCGAGCCAGGTGTTCGGCCGGGCCGGCCAGGGTGACGGCGGAGGAGCAGACTCAGGAGGCGGCGCCGGCGGAGCCGGGGATGTGCGATGAGTTCCGGGGCCCGGTGCGGTCTGCCTTACAGACCGTCGGCGAGAAGGAGACTCAAGGTGGGCGCAGCTGAAGTCCTGATGGAAGGAGTCGTTTTCGGCGAGTCACCGCGCTGGCATGAAGGACGGCTCTGGTTCTCTGACTGGGGCGCGAACCAGGTGATCGCCCTCGGCCTCGACGGCAGCCACGAGGTGGTGGTGACCGTCGCATCGTTCCCCATGTGCATCGATTTCCTGCCGGGCGGGCGGCTGCTGGTCGTGGACTCCGCGCAGCGGCGGCTGCTGCGCCGTGAGCCCGGCGGGTCGCTGGTCACGCATGCTGACCTGTCCGGAGTCTCCGCCAAGCCGTGGAATGACATCGTGGTCGATGATCGGGGCAACGCCTACGTCAATACCATTGGCTTCGACTTCCCCGGCGGCGAGTTCGCGCCGGGTCTTGTGGTGCTCGTCACGCCGGACGGCAATGTCCGTCAGGTCGCCGGCGACGTCGCGTTCCCGAACGGGATGGCGATCACCCCGGAAGGCGGAACGCTGCTCGTCGCCGAGTCGTACGCCAGCCGGCTCACGGCATACGACATCGGCGCGGACGGTGGCCTCGGCAACCGGCGGGTGTGGGCGGAGACGCCCGGCGACCACCCCGACGGGATCTGCATGGATGCGGAGGGCGCCGTCTGGTACGCCGACGTCGGCAACCAGCACTGCGTGCGGGTGCGCGAGGGCGGTGAGGTGCTAGCCACGGTCAACCTGGACCGTGGCGCCTTCGCCTGCGCGCTCAGCCGGGGCCAGGACCCGCACCTGTTCGTCGTGGGCCAGCACTTCGGCGGACCCGAGCCGGCGCAGCCCAGCGGGCGGGTCGTGGCGTTCCCGGCGCCCGCGCCGGGCGCCGGGAAGCCCTGACCAGTGCGTTCGGGCGACGGCTGCGGTCTGACCTAGCAAGAGCCGCCGACGAATACGTGATTGCCGGGAACCGGCGCATCCGCTGCCCTCGTCCCAGCCGAGCCGGTATTCACCGGCCCATCCGTGGTCCGCCGGGCCCGGGTCTCGTTACTATCCAGGAGCGGCGACGGTGACTGCCTGCACGAGCCGGTGAAGGGCCGGCAGGTCGCCCAAAGCGGCGGCGCTTCCGTCGGAGATGGCAGCGTCAAATTCCCCGGCGGCTGCTAGCAGGGCGTTGAGCGTTTGCGGGATCGGCGCGAAGAGCAGCTACGCGGGCCACGCCATCATTTACGTCGGCGTGCCCGACGTCGAGGCAGCGCAGCAGAAGGCCGCAAGCCTCGGCGGGACCCGACGGATGGGCCCCGAGCAGAACCCGGGCACAGACCTCTTCGTCGGCCACTTCACCGACCCAGAAGGTCACCTGATCGGGCTCGCCAGCGCGGTCTAGACATCCCAGGGGCTAACGGTGTCAAGCTGCGGTCCTGGTTTGCCTGGTGGCGTGCTGGGGCCAGGCAGTGGCCTCGTTGTAGTGGGTGCGGGTTTTGAGGCAGCCGTGCAGGATGCCGG
>JBKQMG010000033.1:0-26816 GCA_052146815.1 Streptosporangiaceae bacterium
ACTACGGCCGCCCAGTTGCCGCATACCGCGCCGGGCGCCCATCGCGCCACCGGGGCTGCGGTCGGCTGAGGTCGCCATTACCTGCCGCAGTACGCGTAATTCGTGGTTTGCATACTCATGCATAAACTGGCATAATCTTGCGGGTGTCTAAGGTCATCAACTCCCTGCCCGTCGGTGAGCGAATCGGCATTGCCTTCTCCGGGGGGCTCGACACCTCGGTCGCGGTCGGATGGATGCGCGACAAGGGTGCGGTGCCATGCACGTACACCGCCGACCTCGGGCAGTACGACGAGCCCGACATCGCCTCGGTCCCCGGGCGGGCCAAGTCGTACGGCGCCGAGATCGCCCGGCTGGTCGACTGCCGCGCGGCCCTCGTGGAGGAAGGGCTGGCCGCGCTGGCCTGCGGGGCCTTCCACATCCGCACGGGCGGCCGGGCCTACTTCAACACGACTCCGCTGGGCCGGGCGGTCACGGGCACGCTGCTGGTGCGGGCGATGCTCGAGGACGACGTCCAGATCTGGGGTGACGGCTCGACGTTCAAGGGCAACGACATCGAGCGGTTCTACCGTTACGGCCTGCTAGCCAACCCGAACCTCCGCGTCTACAAGCCGTGGCTGGACGCGGCCTTCGTCAGCGAACTCGGCGGCCGCCGGGAGATGAGCGAGTGGCTGCTCGCCCACGACCTGCCGTACCGCGACAGCACAGAGAAGGCCTACTCGACCGACGCGAACATCTGGGGGGCCACCCACGAGGCCAAGTCCCTTGAGCACCTGGCCAACGGCATCGAGACGGTCGAGCCGATCATGGGCGTGCGGTTCTGGGACCGGGCGGTCGAGATCGCGCCGGAGGACGTCACGATCGGCTTCGAGCGGGGCCGGCCGGTGACGATCAACGGATCGGACTTCACCACGCCAGTCGACCTGGTCCTGGAGGCCAACGCGATCGGCGGCCGGCACGGCCTGGGCATGTCCGACCAGATCGAGAACCGGATCATCGAGGCCAAGAGCCGCGGCATCTACGAGGCTCCGGGCATGGCGCTGCTGCACGCGGCGTATGAGCGGCTGGTCAACGCGATCCACAACGAGGACACCATCACCAACTACCACACCGAGGGACGCCGGCTGGGCCGGCTGATGTACGAGGGCCGCTGGCTCGACCCGCAGGGCCTGATGCTGCGCGAATCGCTGCAGCGCTGGGTGGGTGCCGCGATCACCGGCGAGGTCACGCTGCGGCTGCGGCGCGGCGAGGACTACTCGATCCTCGACACCACCGGCCCGGCGTTCAGCTACCACCCTGACAAGCTGTCGATGGAGCGCACCGTGGATTCCGCGTTCGGCCCGCTGGACCGGATCGGCCAGCTCACCATGCGCAACCTCGATATCGCTGACTCGCGCGCCAAGCTCGAGCAGTACGCCGGACTCGGCATGGTCGGCACCGCCCACGCCCGGCTGATCGGGGCAGCGGCCCAGACGGAGCTGGTGGGCGAGATGACCCGAGGGGGAGCCGAGGCGATCGCCTCTCGCGGCGCGGTGGACAAAGACGACGAGCTCCTCGATCGCGCCGCGATCGAGTCCGGTACCGACTGACTGCTCGGGGACCGGGCGCAGTGTGAAGGCGCGGTGCGAAGCAGTCCGGGTCAGCTACGACGCGGAAGCGCTCCAGGACGACGGGAGTGCCGTCATCCACGGTGAAAGCGGGGTCGCCGAGTGCCTGCCGCTTGCTGGCAGGAAAGCTCTTGCGCTGGGACCTTTGCCTCTGCCGCCAAAGTCGGGATAGTCATAGAAGAAGGAAGAACGGTGCCCAGGGAGCTGACCTCCAGATGGCGGTCAGAGCGGCCCGTGGAGGTAGTGGAGGTGACTGTGAGCTCAGTTTCATACACGGCTCTTTCGCCGCTGTCATTCCTGGAACGGTCGACGCGGGTATGGCCGGACAAGGTAGCGGTGATCTACGGCAGCCGGCGGCTCACTTACTCCGAACTGGCGGCCGAGGCGACCAGAGTGGCCCGCGCTCTGCAGGCAAGCGGCGTCGAGCCGGGCGACCGGGTCGCGTACCTGATGCCGAACCTGCCCGAGATGCTGATCGCCCATTTTGCGGTCCCGCTGGCGGGCGGGGTCCTTGTCGCGGTGAATACCCGGCTTACGGCTGAGGAAGTGTCCTACATCCTGGCTCATTCAGGCGCGAAGATCATGGTTGTCGATGCCGGGCTGCTCCCGACCGCTGCGGCTGCTGCCGAGAACGCGCAGGCGGTGAAGCAGCTGGTGGTCGCCGAGGACGGCGAGCTGGGAGCTCCCGGCGCGGATCTGACCGCGCAGCCGGGGCTGGTGAGCTACTCGGAGTTTCTGGCCCGCGGCGCGCAGGAGCCGCTGCCCTGGTCCGTGCCGGACGAGCTCGCTCCGATCGCGATCAACTACACGTCCGGAACGACGGGGCGCCCGAAAGGCGTGATCTATACTCACCGCGGCGCCTACCTGAACTCGTTCGGAGAGATCATCCACTCCCGGCACGACGAGAACAGCGTCTACCTGTGGACCTTGCCCATGTTCCACTGCAACGGCTGGTGCACCCCGTGGGCGCTGACGGCCATCGGCGGGACGCACGTGTGCCTGCGCGAGGTGCGCGGCGATGCCATCTGGGACCAAGTCCGCGAGCACGACGTCACCCACCTGAACGCGGCACCGACCGTCGTCAGTACCATCCTCAACGCGGCCGAGGTCGGCCCGCTGACCCGGCCGGTTCTGATCACCACCGCGGGCGCGCCGCCGAGCCCCACCACCATCGCGCACATGGAGCGCATGGGCTTCCAGATCGTGCACGTCTACGGGCTTACCGAGACGTACGGCCCGATCTCGGTCTGCCAGTCCCAGCCGCAGTGGGCTGACCTGTCCCCCGCTGACCGCGCCGTGCTCCAGGCCCGCCAGGGCGTCAGCATGATCCAGGCCGAGGGGCTGCGCGTCGTGACTGCCGAGATGGCCGACGTGCCAGCGGACGGCGCCACCATGGGCGAGATCGTCATGCGCGGCAATAACGTGATGGCCGGCTACTACCTCGACCCTGAGGCTACCGACGAGGCGTTCCGCGGCGGCTGGTTCCATAGCGGGGACCTGGGCGTCATGTATCCCGACGGATACATCGAGCTGCGCGACAGGTCCAAGGACGTCGTCATCTCCGGCGGGGAGAACATCTCCACCATCGAGGTCGAGCAGGCGCTCATGTCCCACGCTGCCGTGCTCGAGGTGGCAGTAATCGGGGTCCCCGACGAGAGGTGGGGCGAGCGCCCGAAGGCATTCGTGGTGCTGCGGCCCGGGCAGAACGCAACTCCGCAGGACCTCATCGCGCACGTCCGCACGAAGATCGCCGGCTACAAGGCCCCCCGCGAGGTCGACATCACAGTCGAGCTGCCGAAGACATCAACCGGGAAGATCCAGAAATTCATTTTGCGCGACACCGAGTGGGGCGACCGGGCCAACCGCGTGAACGGCTAATAGGCCGGCTGCACGATCAGCTGCGGATGCCCGGCCTAGACGACAGCGGTTGCACTTGGTGCCAGTGGCGCCTTAAGGGCGCTATGCCGAGCATCCAGATCGAGGATGTGCCGGAGCGGACGCACGCGGTGCTGCGCGAGCGGGCCGCCGCCGCTCACCAGTCCCTGCAGGAGTACCTGCGTGCCCGGCTGATCGAAGAGGCAGATCAGCCGACTCTGGCGGAGGTCCTCGATCGCGCGGGAGGGCGATCGGGCGGATCGGTGCCGCTGCAGGAAGCCGCGGCGGCGATCCGCGCCGACGGTGATCATCACTGACGCGCGACGTCCTCAGCGTCGCCTGGCCGACTGCGTTCGACGGCCTGACCCGGGCAGGCTTACTTCACGGCAATGATGTCCGTCATCCGGATGTCCGGATCTTTCGCCAGCAGCTCCGGGCCGACGTCGGCGAGCGCCGCCGGGATCCGGCCATGCAGGTGCGTCGACGCTCATGGAGAATCCTCTCCTCGGGTGCTTTCCCACGCTGCGCAGTGCGCGAACGAGCTGGCAGCCGGCCCTGCTGATCGTGCAGCGGGCAGAGCCGGGCCGCAGGGAACCCCTGCCGGAGGTGAGCCCTGACGAGAGCCGCCGCCCAGCCTGGAGAAAATCTTCGCAGTTAATGCAGCATGTCTGGAGATAACTTACTGAATATCAGCAATAAGTCTTCAGGTACTGCTCAGGCTGATCCCTGAGACTCTTACCTGGCTCCTCCCGGCGCCTGCCACGGTGGCGGCGTCACGGCAACGAGGCGCCCTGGAACGCCCCGCCGGCTAGGCCCTGCCCTCAGGGTCCCCTGGCCGGCGGGGTGCCCCGGCGAGCCGACGGCGGACCCGGCTGCACCGCCCTTCGCCCTGTCAGACATGACAGGTAACGCCGAGCGCGCCCCGCCAGCTACCCCCGGGCTGGCGGGGCGCTTTCAGCTGCCGGGCCGGCCCATCGCGATCTGACCGCAGGCCCACCGCCTTTCGGCTCGCCGGCATTGCCCGCGGCCGCGAAAGGGGTTCTCCCGCCGCCAGCGGACCCCGCGCTGAGCCTCGGCGGCCGGCTGAGTACCCATGATCATTCAGCGAGTATCCAGGTTTCTTCCTGACGGTCTTCAGTGAATAATCAGGAATCTCTCGGATACTTGAGCTTGCTCCGCGCCGCGCCGCGTTGTGCCGTTCCAGGCCAGCGCATGCTCAGCCAGCGGGATGCGCTCACCGAGCCGGCCCGGCAGTCACCCGGCCATGATCTCCGGACGCATCCCCGGTGCTCACGCGCCGACCTGGGCCCGGGCTGAACAGGAGACGGGTACCGAACATGTTGTTGCGAAAAGCGGCACGGCGGAAAGCCGCGGCCGGGTTCAGCCATGAGGCGTTCCCGTATTCGGGGATGGGCGAGTTCACCGCGGGAACACGGTCGTTTCTCGGCCAGGCGGTCAGGGCGGGTGACCCGGCCCTCGTCATCGCCACCAGGCTCAAGGCGGAAGCTATCCGCGCGGCCATGGGCGATGCGGCCGGCCAGATACGGTTCGCCGAGGTCCCGCGGGCCGACGGCAACCCGGCGCGGCTGATCCCCGCGTGGCGCGAATTCGCGCGAGTGCACCCCGGTGCCGCGCAGATCTGGGGAGTCTGCGAGCCGGTACATCCCGGCCGTTCCGCGGCCGAGCTGGCCGAATGCCAGCTGCATGAGGCCCTGCTGAACATCGCCTTCGACGCTTCGGCGCCAGTGCGGCTGCTGTGTCCCTACGACCTGCGTGCGCTGGGCGCCGATGTGATTGAGGACGCGCACCGCACCCACCCGTTCATTACCCGCGGCGGGCGCCGGCGACCGTCCGCCACGTTCCGGCCCATCGACCTGGCCGCCCCGTTCGCCCGCCGGCTCCCCGCCCGCCCCGCCGGTGCGTCCTGCCTGACTTTCGGGGCCGGCGGCCTGCAGCGCGTCCGGGCGTTCGTCGCCGCGCACACCCGGCTCGCCGGCCTGGACCGCCAGTCGGCGGCCGCACTGATGACGGCGGCCAGCGAGGTCGCCAGCAACAGCCTCCAGCACGGCGGCGGGCATGGCGAGGCGCGCGCCTGGACCGAGGACCAGTGGCTGGTCTGCGAGGTCAGCGACCGCGGCCACCTCACGGCCCCGCTTGCGGGCCGCCTGCCTCCCGGACCCGCAGCCCCGACAGGATCGGGGCTCTGGCTCGCCAATCAGCTCAGCGACCTGGTCCAGATCTGCTCCTCCGCCGACGGCACCGCGATCCGCGTCCACCAGCGCAGGTCCGCCGCCTCAGACAGCGCCGCCACGTGATCATCCACGAGCATGAGCCAGGGGTCGTCGCCATTAGCCCGGCGCGTCGTCGCCATGTGCCGGCGCGCTGCTGCGGGCCGGGCCGCCGGCAGGGGGCCGCCCGCGGGGGCGCATCGGCCGCGCGCGGCCGGGAAGGCGCCCCGCGTCGGCGAGGGCGCGGCGGAGCAGGAACTCGATCTGGGCGTTGGTGCTGCGCAGCTCGTCGTTCGCCCACCGGGCCAGGGCGTCGTGGACAGCGGGGTCGAGCCGCAGCAGGACGCTCTTGCGTTCTGTCACCGTGATCCCGTGCCTGCCGTCACGAGTAGAGGGTGCCGGTGTTGACGACGGGCTGGGTGGCCTGCTCGCTGCACAGGACCACCAGCAGGTTCGACACCATGCTGGCCTTGCGTTCCTCGTCGAGTTCGACGACGCCTTCCTGCTCGAGCCGGGCCAGGGCCAGCTGGACCATGCCGACTGCGCCTTCCACGATCCGCTGCCGCGCGCCGACTACGGCATTGGCCTGCTGCTGGCGCAGCATGGCCTGGGCGATCTCGGCGGCATACGAAAGCCGGGTCAGGCGGGACTCGATGACGTGCACGCCGGCCGGCGCGACCCGGTTGCTGATCTCGGCGGACAGCTGCCGGGTGATCTCTTCGGCGTTGTCGCGCAGCGACAGGGCGCCGCTCCCGCGGTTGTCGTAGGGGTAGCTGGAGGCGATGTGCCGGACGGCGGTCTCGGTCTGGATGGTGACGAACTGGGTGAAGTCATCGACTGAGTACAGGGCCATCGCAGTGTCGGCGACCTGCCAGACAACGACGGCGGCGATCTCGATCGGGTTGCCGTCAGCGTCGTTGACCTTGGCCTGAGCCGATTCCTGGTTGCGGATCCGGGTGGACACCCGGCGCCTGCGGGCGAACGGGCTGACCCAGTGCAGGCCAGGGTCCCTGATGGTCCCGCGGTAGCGGCCGAACAGCTGGACCGCGCGGGCCTCGCCGGCGATGACGGACGTCAGGCCGTGCACGGCCAGCTCACCGGCGAGCAGCAGAAGGACGCCGACCACGATCAGCGCCGTCGGGCCGACTCCGCCGCCCAGGGCGATGCCCAGCAGGAGCAGCGCGATCCCGGCGAGCAGCAGTGCGATGCCGGCCGCCAGGACCGGCACCCCGGGCGCTGACCATGCTTCGCGCTCGGTCACTTGCCGGCCGGTCAGCTGCAGGCCCGGGGCTGGATTCTGGGGAGCCATCTGGCGCCTCCTCCGCTTGACTTGCCTGATAACACATGCCTAGCATACTGATATCTTATTTTTTCGGCAAGAGCCGCACCGCGGCGCGGATGCCAGTCACCGCGATCCGGCCCTGGACAAGGCAGGACAGCCATGATCAGGATCAAGAACCTGACTCGCCCGGCTGGCAACGCCGCGACGGCGGACGGGCCGTCGCTGACAGCCACCGGGCTGCCCGGCCCGTTCGGGCCGGGCATGCTCAGCAAGATCACCCGCCTGTCCATGGCGGATACCGGCGGCCCCGGCTCCGATCAGCCCGCCGGCTCTGCCGCCCCTCACTCTCAGGCCGGCGTCCCGGCCGTCAGACCGGAAGGGCAGGCGGCGGTCTCGACCTCCGATCGGGTGCCGGCTCTCGTGTGGGTCATCGCGGCGGTGTTCGTGGCCGTCGAGCTGGCGGTGAGCGACCGGTACGGCTTCCTGCAGGATGAGCTGTATTTCATCGAGGCGGGGCGTCATCTCGCATTCGGGTATGTGGACCAGCCGCCGCTCGCCCCCTTGCTGACCCGGATCACCGGCATACTCGGCGTCAGCCCGGCGGCGGTCCGGATCGTCCCGGCGCTGGCCGGCGGGACGATCGTCGTGATGGCGGCCAGGTTCGCGGCATTGCTCGGCGCGGGCCGGTTCGGCCGGGTGCTGGCCGCCCTCGTCATGGCGTGCGCTCCGGTCCTTCTCGGCGCCGTGCACATCGGCAATACCACGCCGCTGGACCTGCTGGCCTGGACGACGGTCCTGCTCTGCGTGACCACGGCGCTGCTGCGGCAGCGGCCGCGGTGGTGGCTGGGCGCAGGCGCCGCGGCCGGGATCGGCCTCGAGAGCGACAACCTGGTGGTGCTGCTGCTGATCGGCCTCGCGATCGGCATCCTCGCCTCGGACCACCGCCCGGTCCTTCGCACGAGGTGGCCGTGGCTCGGGGCCGGCATCGCCGCGGTGATCTGGGCGCCGAATGTCATCTGGCAGGCCGCGCACGGGTGGCCGCAGCTGGCCATGGCCTCCGCGCTGCACCACGAGAACACCAGCCCCGCCGATTACATCGGCGGGCTGCCAGCCCAGCTGCTTTACGTCGGGCTGCTGGTGATACCGCTGCTCATCGCGGGCTTCGTCGTGCTCTGGCGGACTCCTGAGCTGCGGTTCATCGCCGTCGCCGCCACGCTCATCCTCGTCTACGTGCTGGCCTGGATCCCGGGCAAGCCGTACTACGCCGACGGAATGGCGCCGGCTGTGCTCGCGGCCGGCGCCGCCGCCGCCGAGCGCTGGATCACCCGCGGCCGGCGGCCGCGGGTGCGGCGATGGGTGATGACAGCCGCGCCCCTCGTGGGCCTGGCGATCGCCCTGCCGCTCACCCTGCCTCTCCTGCCGGCCGATGACGTGCACGACTTGCCGGCTTCTTCGCAGCAGAGCTCCGACATCGGCGACACCATCGGCTGGCCGCAGCTCACCCGCTCGGTCGCGGCGCAGGACGCGGCTCTCGTGCGCGCTGGCCAGGCGCCGACCTCGATCTTCACCGGGTACTACGCAGAAGCCGGCGCGCTGCAGGTCCTCGGCTCTGCCGACCACCTGCCGCCCGTCCTGTCTGGCCACAATTCCTACTGGATGTGGGGGCCCGGGCAGGCCTCCGACCGCAGGGTCCTCGTGGTCGACGCACTCGGCCAGCTGCGGCCTTACTTCACCCGCTGCCGGATGCTGGCCACCTTTAACCCCCCGTATCACGTGAACAACGACTGGACCGACATCCAGATCGGCCTCTGTACCCGCCCGGTGGCCGGCTGGCGCACGCTATGGCCGCACCTGAAGCACTACGGCTGACAGGCGACCGAACGGGCGGGCGATCCGGCCGAGACACCCGGCCTGATCAGCTGCCCGCGCTGCCGGATTGCTCGGCGACTTTCATCTCCGCTTCAGAGAGGTGCCGGCTGGCGTCGTCGCACTGTCGCCGCGCGTAGGTCTCGACCTCGCGAAAGACCGACCAGTACTGGTCGTCGTATTGCTCCACGAGCTGGAAAGTCCAGTAGCCGCCGATCACGTCGCGCCCGACCATCACCTCGTCGATCTCGTCCGCGAGCCGACCGCGGCCGGCGTCACGGAGAGCCTTGACCGCCAGGCGGGCCGTGAACCATGGCGTCCGCCAGCCGCTGACGATGGCGCCGACACTGCACCAGGCAGCCTGAGCCAGCGGCCAATCCGGCGGGGCCGGGCGTGGTTCTTCCCTGCCACGGGGCGGCGGGCGGGGCCGTCTGCGGCCCAGCAAGCCGACGGGCCACACCATTAGTCTGGTGTCACGACCAGCAGCGGTCCTCGGCGTTCCTCGCCCGAATTCTTGGCTTGCCGGCGCCTGGTCCAGATCATCGGAGATGATCGCCGCGTCAGTGCCGGGGCCCGATCGCCAGCATCGTGGCCAGCGGTCCGGCCGCTGCCGGAAAGGATGCCGTTCCCTATCGATATGTCACGATCCGCACGGACTCGAAGCTCAGCACGTTGTCCGCGCCGCACTTTTCGGTCAGGCTAGTGACCACGGGTACCACGGTCACGGTAATCGTTTCCGAGTCGGCGCCGAGCGCGGCATTAACCGCCTCGGTGGCGATCACCACCTTCACCGCGGGAGTCAGGGGGTGTGCGGCCCGGGGGTCATATGTCCGCCGCGGCAGGACGTCGCAGTGGCCTTCGTCGCCGAAGCACCCGCCGTGGCCGAAGACGTGAAAAGATCCCGCGTATCCGCTGGCCGCTGTCGTATCGGTGTTCTCGTCGGCGTCCGCGTTGTTCAGGAACACTCGGCCCTCGAATGAGGCTCCGGAATGATCCAGTTCGTGGAACTCGATGTCGGCCCGGCTGAAGTCACGATCAATGTCGGCCAGACTGATCTGCGGCGAGCGATAAATGTTGGAGACGATCATGACTGGCTCCCCGCTTGCGCCGCCGCGGCGGCCGGCCCCGCTGCCACGGCGGCCGGGCCGGGGCCGGCGGCAGCGGACGTCGCATACCCGTAGCCCAGGGTGCGGATGTCGAGGACGCCCTGGACGTCAAAGCCGAACGGGACGAGTTTGAGGCTGAGGTAGCTGGGCGGGATGTTGTTCATGCCGTGCCGGAGCTGCCAGAGGTACCAGAGCCGGTCGATCATGCAGTGGTGCGCCCAGAAGATTGGGTCGAAAGCGGCGGTGGCAATATTGCCCATATCGCCGCCCTGCTGAGGATTGTCCGGGTTGATGCCGCCGGTCCACCCATGGATCTGGTCGTGAACGTCCTGGATCTGCGCGGAGAAGTCCAGATAGTCATTCAAGGCAAGCAAGTTGCCGATGACCGACGGAGCAGGCAGGTCCGCCGGGGAACCGGGGAACCGGCGTGTCCGCCGGGCAGGATCATCGGGCATGTCCGGTGTCGGGCCGTTGAACAGCGGGTTCGGCTGGCCGTTCACGGCCTGCTGGGTGTAAGCCTCGGGCACGCCGATCGCATGTGATCGGGCCGACGTCCAGTCCCACCACGGCGGAATGGCGTCCATGTTCTGATCTCGGGCGACGTTTTCCCAGTACACGAGGTACGCACGGTGCCAAGGCAGGAACAGGTCATACGGGAAACGATGATCCGCCGGTCCTTCACGGAAGTGATGCCAGCAGTCGAAGACCGGGAATCCGTGCTTGTCCGCCCAGAAGATCCAGCTGCGGTTGTCTGTCGCGCTGAGTTTCTGCATCTTGCCGTAGGCGTCCCGCAGCGCCGCGATATCGCATTGCTCGGCGCTCAGGCGGAGGACGATCTGGTCCGCCATGCCCATCCCCCACCAGCCCGGCGAGCCGGGCCCTGCCAAGACCGCACTCAGGTTATGAACTGCAGGAATTTTAGCACGCGCCGCAAGGGTGACAAACATTCTGAACAGGCAAGTTCTCCTCCTCTCCTTTTTCTAATGGCCCCCCAAATTCAGCCCTGCAGCCGCGTTAGCCAGCCCGGGCGTTCGCGAGCCTGCCGGGAAGATCAGCTGGAATCCGCCGGCTGCCGAACAGGCCAGCGGTGGGCGCGCCTGAGGACCGGAGTCGCGTGTGGTGACCAGCAGGGCAGCTGGATCACTGCCCGGCGATGGCCGTCCGCAGGTCGTTCAGTGATTCGTGGAGAAGCGCCGGGAAACCCACGGATCCGTCCTCGCTGGCCCAGCGCTCGAACGCGGTCTTGAAGACCGCGATGCCTGCTTGTGCGGTCAGGGTCGCCGCCGCGTGCTGGAGTCCGCGCTGCTGCAGCGCATCGGCGACCGCAGCGGTGAGTGAGGCGAGCTTGATCATCTCTCGCTCTTGCAGGTCCGTCGACGCGGCGATGACGTGCTGGCGGCGGCGAACGGGCTCGCCGAGCTGGGTCAGCTCGCCTCCGACGGCCGCCAGTGCCGCAGCGACGGCGTCGATCGGAGCGACACCATCGGGTGCGGCGATCACTGCGCTGACCACGGCATCCTGGAAGATGGCCGACCCCGCGAACAGCACCTCACGCTTGTCGGAGAAGTAGCGGAAGAACGTCCGCTTCGTCAGACCGGCGCGCGCTGCGATCTCGGCCACGGTCACCTGCTCGAACCCGCGCTCCAGGTACAGCTCGAGTGCGGCCTGTGCCAGCCTCCCGTCCGCCCCCGCCTCCCAGCGTGCCATCCCCCGATCTTAGGGGGAGAGTGGTGACCGCGGCCGCCGCTATGACACCAGGTGACATCGCTGGTACAGTGCCTCCATGACACCAGGTGTCATCGCTCCGCCGCGCGCATCAGTGCGGAGGACGGTTTCCCACGGAGGTTCGTCATGCGCGTGTTCGTCACCGGTGCCACAGGGTTCATCGGGTCCGCCATCGTCAAGGAGCTCATCGAGAACGGCCACCAGGTGGTCGGGCTGGCCCGCTCGGACGCCGCGGCCAAGTCGCTTGTCGCCGCCGGCGCCGCGGTACGCTCGAGGACCTCGAAAGCCTGCGCCGCGGCGCCGCGGCGGCGGACGGCGTGATCCACACCGCCTACTTTCACGCGTTCTCGCACCCCGGCGTCCCCGCTCGAATGCGGGTCATGCTCGGTGGCAGCCCGCGGGGCATCCCGTCGAGGTTCATGGCCCTATCGGCCGGCGCAGACCGGCGTGCGATCGAGACCCTCGGCGCCGCGCTGAAAGGTCCGGATCGCCCGGTTGTCGTGGCGTTCGCGACGATGGCGCTCACCCCGGGGCGGCTGGCAACGGAGCTGGATGCTGTGGATCCGCGCGCGCCCGGCGGCCCGCGCGGCGCATCCGAACGCGCCATGGACGCCTTGGCTGCGACCGGAGTGCGCGCCTCGGTGGTGCGCCTCCCGCCGGTGGTCCACGGTGACAGCGATCACAGCGGCTTCATCCGCAGCTCATGAAAATCGCTCGGAAGAACAACGTTTCCACCGCCATCGGAGCGAAACTGAACGTGCCGGTCACGGCGACATCACCGAAAGAGGCGGCCAGGCAGTTCGGCTGGCTGGCACCGTTCCTCGCTGCGGACAACCCGGCCTCGAGCGCAATCACTCGCGACCGCCTGGCCTGGGAACCGACTCATCCCCTGCTGATCGACGACCTCGAGCACGGCCCCTACGCCGCCAGCCCGACCGCATCGCTGGCCGGGACCACGATCTGATGCGCGACGACGTGCGGCAGGCGCTGGCCATCGGCCGGTCCTCGACCATCGAGGAGCGCACGATCGACATCACTACGACAGGTCGGCGCTCCGGGGAGCCGCGACGGATCGAAATCTGCTTCTACCGGTTCGAGGATTCCATCTACCTGAGCGGAATCCCCGGACCGCGCACGCGGGACTGGCTGGCCAACCTGACCGCCGAGCCGCATTTCATCTTCCACCTCAAGCACAGCGTCGTCGCCGATCTGCCGGCGGTGGCCACGGTCATCACCGATCCGGTAGAGCGTCGTCGGGTATTCATCGGCTTCGTCGACGACTTCAACCATCGCCATGGCCCCGACAGCCCCTGGCCGAAAGCTGTCCTCGAGGAGTGGGTGGAGGGCAGCCCGCTGGCGAAGGTCAGCTTCGTGGACTGACGCGCATGTCGTTTTGGTCGATGACGGACACGGGCACTTAATTGACGATATGTCACTGACCGCTTGAGGCCTTTAGGGCCGTGCGCCTTCCCTGTGAGCGCCGCCAGGCGGAGAATACTGGCGGGCCGCCAGGCCTGAATGGCTAGCCCCAACCAGGAGGCACCGGTGAGCGGTCCCGGGCAGCCCAGCTCGTCGTCTTCTCCGGCTGTGCGAATTGCTCCGGAGACCGAACGGGGATACGCGCGGACTCCGCAGCTCCAGCAGGAGTTCGAGGCAGCCGCCGACCACCTGCGCGAGGCCGACGGTTACGCCGATCCGCTCGACCCTCAGCACCGCAAGCAACTCCGCGCCGATCTCGCCCTTGAAGGCGGCGGCGTGAAGGGAATCGGCCTGGCGGGCGCCGTACTCGCCTTAGACGAGGCCGGATATTCATTCGCCCGGGTCGCGGGAACAAGCGCGGGCGCCATCGCCGCGAGCCTCATCGCCGCGATCTCCAAAGCCGGCAAGCCCATGCCGACCCTGTACAGCTACCTCAATGAAGTGCATTTCACCGACTTCATGCCCGAGGGCAAGATCCACCAGTTTATTGATCACCTGGGCGGAGCAGCCCAGAAGGCGGACGACGCGGCCATCCTCGCCCACCGGATAGGACTGTATCCGGGTACCTACCTGGCCCACTGGCTGCAGCCGATTCTCACCGAGCTCGGGGTGACGACTTTCAGTGACCTGAAAATCGACCAGTCCGATGATCCGGGCATGAGCCTGCCGCCTGAGCGCCAGTACCGGCTCGTCGTGCATACCTCAGACATCACGCGTGCGCAGCTCGTACGCCTGCCATGGGACTACAACTACTACGGGCTGACCCGTGATGAGCAGGAAGTCGTCGGGGCGGTGCGCGCGTCCATGTCCATCCCGTTCTTCTTCGAGCCGGTCACGATCCAGGCCCGGGCAGCCGACATCGACGTGCCGATGCCCGACGGCAGCTTGATCCGGCAGCACTATGACGCTGGCACGGTCACCTGGACCGACGGCGGCATGCTGGAGAACTTCCCGATCAGCGCCTTCGAGCGCGCCGACGGCGCCCCGCCGCGCTGGCCCACCATCGGCATCAAGCTCTCCTCACTGCAGAGAACGTTCCCGGAGACCCTGGCCTGCAGCACGGCACTCAGCGTGGCCATCCGGGCCCTGCACACGCTGATGAACGAATGGGATCGCTATGACGTCGACCAGACGACCGGCGCGCGCACGATCTTCGTGGATAACGCCGGCCTGACTGCTACCCAATTCGATCTGACGCAGGCTCAGCAGAATCAGTTGTTCCTCAACGGCGTGGAATCTGCAACAAGGTTCGTCATAGAGATGTCCAAGGCCGGCGGCGTGCCACGCGATGCCGAACAGGCCAGCCAGTTCGTCAGAGATAGGAGAGAAAGGCAAGCCTCCGCCTCCGCGGGGACCTGAGTTCACGAGCGCGCCTGCCGGTTAAGTCCAGAGACGGGCCTGGTCTGCAGGCCTCTGACCCGGGGGTCCGCCATGGCCGCTCTGCGCAGGGCCATGCCCGTGCCACATTGCACGCGAATAGCCTGATATGCGCACCGGCCCCGGTGGTCGGCCTTGATCTCCGGGTGATCCAGGGCTTGCCACGGGATGCCGAGGCTGCGGTGGCGCCGCCCTGAGCTAAGCTGTCAGCCGCGCGGGCAGCCCGGACATGTGCGCCCTAGTGCCCGGGCTCTTCGAGGGCTACGCCAAGCTCGAACAGGCAACGGCCAAGCTGCCCCGTCTCGACAAGAGGCTCCGCGCCCTCGCCGAGCTGAAGGCGGCCGCCCGCACCCACTGCAGGCTCGCGCACCGGGCCGGTCCACGACCGCGAGCGCGGCGATCAGCTCTGTTGGCGCGTGTTCGGCACGGCGCACGCGGAAGAGCGGGTGACGAAGTGCAGGTTGTCACCGGCCGCGAGCGAGAAGCCCTCCGGTGGGCCCGTGGCAACGTCGAGAACGAGTTGGTCGCGCCCCCACGCGTCATCGAGCCGGGCGTCGATGTAGAACGGGCAGCCGTCGATGTCGCCGAGCAGCACGTCGATGTCGCCGATGACCATCTCCCCGTCCGGGAAGCACATCGGAGTGCTGCCGGCACAGCAGCCACCGGATTGCACGAACATCACCGGGCCACCCCGGGCGGCTCGGAGGCGACTGATCGCCTCACGCGCCGCCGGGGTAACCGTGAGCCTTCCCGCTCTGGGAATGTCAGGCATCTGGCCTCAGAACAGACCGAGTGGCTTGGCGCTATAGCTGACCAGCAGATTCTTGGTCTGGCTGTAATGGTCGAGCATCATCCGGTGGTTCTCGCGGCCGATGCCGGAGATCTTGTACCCGCCGAACGCGGCACCAGCTGGGTACTGGTGGTAGCAGTTCGTCCAGACCCGGCCGGCCTTGAGGCCGCGGCCCATCTTGTATGCGAGGGTTCCGTCACGGGTCCATACACCGGCGCCTAGCCCGTACAGCGTGTCGTTGGCGATCGCCAACGCGTCAGCCTCGTCCTGGAAGGTAGTCACTGCGAGCACCGGACCGAAGATCTCCTCCTGGAAAACGCGCATCTTGTTGTTGCCCTGGAGCACGGTCGGCTCGAAGTAGTAGCCGTCAGCGAACTCGGGTTCGACGTTCGCCCGGTTCCCGCCGATGAGCACCTCGGCACCCTCGTTCTTGCCGATCTGGACGTACGAGGCGATTTTCTCGAGCTGCTGGGCAGAGACCTGCGGGCCGAGCATGGTCGCGGTATCGAGGGGGTTTCCTTGCTTGATCTTCCCGATCCGGTCCAGGCAGCGCGCCATGAACTCGTCGTAGATGTCAGCCTGGATCAGGGCCCGCGACGGGCAGGTACACACTTCGCCCTTGTTGAACGCGTACAGCACCAGACCCTCGACGGCCTTGTCCAAGAACTCGTCGTCATGGGCCATGACATCGCTGAAGAATATGTTCGGTGACTTGCCGCCGAGCTCGACAGTGGACGGGATGAGGTTCTGCGCGGCGTACTGCATGATCAGCCGGCCGGTCACTGTCTCACCGGTGAAAGAGACCTTCGCGATCCGCGGATTCGCAGCCAGTGCCTTGCCGATTTCAGCACCCGGACCGGTGACGACGTTGATCACACCGGGGGGCACGACATCCTCAATGACCTCAGCCAGCTTCAGGATCGACCATGGGGTCGGCGAAGCCGGCTTAAGCACGGAGCAGTTTCCGGCCGCAAGAGCGGGCGCGAGCTTCCAGGCTGCCATCAGCAACGGGAAGTTGAACGGGATGATCTGCCCGACGACCCCCAGCGGCTCGCGGAAGTGGTAGGCGACAAGGTCCTTCTCAACCTCGGTGGAGCGGCCCTCCTCCGCGCGGGCTGCGCCGGCGAAGTAGCGGAAGTGATCGACGACCAGCGGGATGTCCGCGTTCAGGGTCTCGCGAACGGGCTTTCCGTTCTCCCAGCTTTCGGCAACGGCGAGCATCTCCGTGTTCTTCTCGATCACGTCTGCGATGCCATTCAGCACCGCAGCGCGCTCCGTGGCCGATGCCTCACCCCAGGCGTCCTTCCCCGCATGCGCGGCATCCAACGCCAGTTCGACATCCTCCGGGGTGGACTGCGCGACTTCGGTGATCGGCCGTCCGGTTGCTGGACTCAGGTTAACCCGGTACTCGCCCTGGGTCGGCGCCACCCACTTACCGCCAATGAAATTCTCGTACCTCGCCTTGACCGAGACGATGCTGCCGGGCTTACCGGGCGGAACATACTTCATGCGAAGCCACCTCCGGGGAGAAACATCAGTCGCCGAGACAAGCTGTTCGCCGCCTCCCATGTAGGAGGAACTCCCCGCTACCAACTGAACACCTGAAGCGGATTTCTTGTTTAGTGCCAAACGTCCTGCTGAGCGACCTTTGCGCGGCAGGTCCCCGGTGCCCGCGCTGGATTCCGCGAGCTGCATGCGACTGCGTTGGCTCCCGGAGGGCTCGACGCGGCAGGGCTGGCAGGGCTGCTGCTGACTGGGCGCAGGCTGACGCTTCGGCCGTACCGCAGCCAGACTGCCAGCGGGCATCTTGAGGCCTCGGCTAGGTGGCTGCCCCGGGGGCTATCTGCACGAGGGCGCCCCTTAGTCGCGCGTTACGTGGGTTGATCCCGGCGTAGCGTCGATCATGAGATGGCCTCTTCGAGAGACCAGCGGTTGTCGAAGTCCCTTGTCCCGCAGGGGCCACCGCCAGCGGACGCCGGCCTGCCAAAGATGTTCCGCCACTGATGCCGGCGCCGCTCATGCAGACCCGATCGGGACGAAGCCGGGGACGGGCGCTCGGCCGGACGGATCCTGGCGGGATGGTTATCCGGCACGTGACTGAATGGCGGTGAGCGCGAGCGTGTAGATGATGTCGTCGACGTGGGCGCCGCGGCTGAGGTCGTTCACCGGCTTGGCCAGGCCCTGGAGCATCGGGCCGATGCTTACTACCTGCGCGCTGCGCTGCACGGCCTTGTAGGTGGTGTTGCCGGTGTCGAGATCGGGGAAGACGAAGACGCTGGCACGCCCGGCCACCGCACTGCCGGGCCGTTTGCTTCGCGCTACCGAGGCAATGGCGGCGGCGTCGTATTGCAGCGGGCCGTCGACGGCGAGATCGGGTTCGCGCTCGCGCACGATCCGGGTCGCCTCGGCGACCTTGTCCACGTCGCTGCCGACAGCGGAGGTTCCGGTGCTGAAGCTGATCATTGCCACCCGCGGTTCGATGCCGAAGGCACGGGCCGATGCCGCGCTCTGGATGGCTATGTCGGCGAGATCTTCAGCGTCAGGCTTCGGGTTGATGGCGCAATCGCCGTAGACAACTACCTCATCGGGCAGGCACATGAAGAACACCGACGACACCAGCCGGGCGCCTGGCCTGGTGCCCAGGATCTGCAGCGCCGGGCGGACCGTGGCCGCGGTGGTGCGGTGCGCTCCCGCGACCAGGCCGTCAACTTCGCCCTGCTGGAGCATCATGGTGCCGACCATGACGGGGTCGGCTAGGTGCTCGCGTGCGATGTCCTCCGTCCAGCCCCGTTCCCGGCGCAGCTCGGCCAGTGCGGCGACGTAGCGCTCGGCTATGGTCAGAGGGTCGACCACCGTGACGCCGTGGGGCAGCTGCAGGCCGAGGCCGCGGGCCAGCCCGGCGACCTGGTCCGGTGGTCCTAGCAGGACGCTGCGGGCGATGCCCCGCTCGGCGCACGCGACGGCAGCCTGCAGGGTGCGCGGCTCGGTTCCCTCGGGCAGGACCAGGCGCGCGTCGGCGGCGCGGGCCAGCTCTACGGCCCGGTAGCGGAAGGCTGCCGGGCTTAGCCGACGGGACCGCGCAGAGCCCGGCAGCGACTCCAGCCAGGACGCATCCAGCGCATCGGCGATGCTATTGACCACGCCATCGACGCGCTCCAGGTCATCGGCCGCAAGGCCCGGGTCGAGGTCGCGCACTCGTGTCGCAGTCTCGTAGCTGTCACCGTCGGCGACAAGAATGGGCAGGCCGGTGGCGGACGCGGCCCTGGTGAGCTCCCAGACCCGCGGATCCGGCACGATCCCGGCGGACAGCAGCAGCGCGGCCAGCCGTGTCCCGTTGAGCGCGGCGAGGCAGGCCGCCATGACTACGTCGTGGCGGTCTCCGGGGACGACGACCAGTCGGCCCTCGGTCAGAACGCGGAAGCCCCCTGGGACACCCTGGGCAAACACCGCCACGTCTTTGATGCGCCGCGACAAGTCACCCTCGGAGAGCACCCGTGGGTCCAGCTCGCGGACAAGATCACGGACCCGCAGCCAGCCCAGCTCGGGGCGATGCGGGATCGCAGCGATGAGGCGCAGGCCGCGCCGGGACAGCGCCCCGCGCAGTTGCTCTGCCGGAGAGGGATCCGCCGCCGGCAGGCTGGAGACCACGCAGCCGACCACGCGCGCGCGCTCGCCGGACAGGTATCCGCCCGCCGCTATGATCAGCGTCTCGGCCAGGCCCTCGACAATGCCCGCGGTGACGCCTGGCCCTGGCTCCGCCCCGCGGCCAGCCCGGTGCTGGCGGCTCCCTGCGTCCGCGTCCGGCCAGCTGCCGGCCAGCACGACGTCGGCGTCGAGCGCCCGGGCCAGCGCCTGGTTGAGCCCGCTGGCATACAGCCGGTCCGGGCCCGCGCTGAGCCCTTCGACGACGACGATGTCGGATCGGTCATAGACCGGCTCCCAGGCAGCGACGATCTTCTCGAGCACGGCCTCAATCCCGCCCTCGCTGAGCTGCTGCTCCAGCCCGGCGGTGGACAGCGGATCCGGAGGGCGGAGGGCAGATATGGCCGCGGCCAGCGCCGTCGATCGGTCGGGGCCACCGCCGGGCCGGGGCTGGGCCACCGGCTTGACGAAGGCAACGTTCACGCCGCGCCGGTCGAGGCCCCGCACCAGGCCGAGGCACGTCCTGGCGAGGCCCGCGCCGGCCGCGCTCGGCACGACCAGCAGGGTCCGGGCCATGGCGTCATCCTGAAGCGCGCCGGGTAGGTCCGTCAACCTACCGGGATAACGCGTGCGGTGTCGCAGCCGATGAGGGTAAGGCAGCAGCCCTCGCCTGCGGTAGCGAGACGGGGCTGCTGCCGGTCGCGCTAAGCGGACTTGCCCTGTTGCGTACTATCTCAAGCATCGTTACTATCCCGGTAACCGTGTGACTGCTGTCACAGAGGCGGTAGCCACGGCGTGTCCCGGGAGGAACGGACATGCCTGTCAGGGATGACTACGTACGCGAAGAGATCATGCAGGTGGGCGGGACGCCGCTGCGCGTCGCAATCCGGCCGGGCACCGGGGCAGGGCCTCCGCTCCTGCTGTGCAACGGCATCGGCATGCGGCTGGAAGCCCTGCGGCCGTTCGTGGATGCACTCGGCCCGGCCATCGGGGTGATCCGCTTCGATGCTCCGGGCGTCGGCGGCTCTCAGCTTCCCAGTCTGCCTTACCGTTTCACCACCCTGGCCCTGCTCCTGCGCGACATGCTGCATGATCTCGGCCACCAGCAGGCCGACGTGCTGGGTATCTCCTGGGGAGGCGGGCTGGCTCAGCAGTTCGCGCTGTGCAACCCGCGCCTGTGCCGGCGGCTGATCCTGGTGGCGACCTCAGCCGGGCCGCAGACGATGGTGCCGCCCAACCCGCTGCCGCTGGTGAAGAACCTCATCCTGCGCCGCTACGGCGACCTGTGGGGAGGAAGCGCGAAAACCGACCCGGACGCGCTGACCAGCGCCCTGCGCAAGGCGCGGATCAGCCCGCTCAGCATGGGTTACCTGTACCAGAACACCGCCGCGCTGGGGTTCACCACGCTGCCGCTGCTGCCGCTCATCCGCCAGCGCACCCTGGTGCTCACGGGCGACGAGGACCCGATCATCCCGGTGGCCAACGGCCGCATCCTCGCCGCGGCCATCCCGCACGCGGCGCTGCACGTCTACCACGGCGGCCACGTCGAGCTGGTGACCCGCCCGAGCCTGCTCACGCCCCTGATCACCAGCTTCCTCGCGTCATGACGAGGCAGAAAGGCAGCAGCCCCGGCACTGTAGTAGCTGGCGGGCGCCACGTTCACCGTCCGGCTCGTGCTCCCGCTTCTGCGCGCCAGTGCACGCTGGAGGTGGAGACGTGCACCCCGCCGGACCGGTCCCGCGACAAGATCCTGCGCATTGAGAAAGACGGGCTCTGGCCTGTCATTGAGGCTTCCCGGCCCGCCCACAGGCACGACATGGCCGCGGTGGTGAGCGAGGGTTACTCCGCCCCGCTGGCCGGCCTAGCCTCACAACCTGAAGGAAGGTCAACGCGCCCAGGTCAGATACCGGGCAGACCGGCGTGTCGCGGTTGACGTCCGGCAGGAAACTGCAAGCATCCGCAACACTATTGCCACCCAAGGGCACGACGGGAACCGCCGCCACGGCCAGCAAACCTTCTCGGCCGCCCCCGAGCCGAAGGAATCCCTCATGACTCCGAGGCTTTACCCGTCGTCGGCAGGTAACCCGTTGCACGACGACCGGTCGCCGGAGCGCTCGCAGGCACAGCACGTGGGCCGAGAAGCCCCGGCTAGCGTTCTACCAGCCGCTCCGCGCGGGGCATCCAGCAAAGAGGACACCCCGGTGTACTGGCAGACCCTTCAGGTCATGGTTTCACCTCCTTGGCGGCGCGACGGGTAATCGCACCGGCAAACCAGGCCGACGCGCACGCCACCTTCAGGCAGGCCCGCCCGACGACATGTCTCCGGTCCCGGCGAGCAGCGCCAGTGATGCGCGGGTTGCCGGCATCGGCGGCCGTGCGCAGCCGCGTGACCGCCGCCGGGCGCCGCTCCATCAACACTGAATGAGTGTGGTACCGGCGCCGGGTCCCTTGCCAGTCGTCGGCGACGGCGATGCCGACGACTGGCCGATCATCGGGGTCCTGAAGGAGTCGGGCGACCCCTCCTTGCCCTGTGGCGGCAGCAGCGGGCCCATCGCGGGCATGAACCGTGCGTCCCGCGGGGTTCGGGTGCCTGGCAGCGGCGCCGGCAATCTCTCGGCTGGCGCCTCGGCAAGCCAGGGCTTGCCTGTGCGCAAGCCTGTGGATGACTTGTGCAAAGGGGCGACGAATCTGTGCGTAACGTGGGGATAAAACGGCGGGATTCCCGGTTGGCCGCACCTTTGGAAGGGCTGTTACCTGCGAGAACACTATCCGCGCCCTGTGCAGCGGCAGAAAACTGAAATGTCCATGTCCCATGCCGAAATGGCTCATATATAAGCCGTACGGTTACCGTTTGTTTATCGGGCTGTGATTCGGCGGTAGGACCGTGGGGGATTCGAGAGCCCAGACGGTGAACCCGGGCCCTTTGCAGGGGCGAAAGCGTCATGACGGCGTACACGCACCGGGGAACCAGGTTCGCGCCGGCTGGCAGCGGAGGGGAGCTGAGCATGGCTGATCACGAGCGTTTGACCCTCGCCCCGGCAGGCGTCGTCAAGTCCTGCTGGATGTGTGGTGTCCGCTTGTCTGCCGGCCAAATGGTAGCCGACGGGACCAGCGCCTGCGCCGACGTCCGTTGGTATTGCCGGGACACGCTGGGCTGCACCGAACGCTGGACTACGCGCTCGGCGAGGCCGGCTGACGGTGGTCAGGGCAGTGCGCGAACGACGGAGAGGGGCAAGCAGCTAGCTGCCTGGTCCGGAACCTAGCGGGCGCTTGCGCCGCGTGGCCCACCGGAAGCCGTCCGATGCGCAGGGCCTGTTAGTCCAGCCTGAACACGCTGACCCCGGTAATGGCGGCCCTCCCGCCGGGCAGCCCCGGCTCGAACCCGAGGTGCGGCCGTGCCATCCCCCCCGGCGCGGCCGTCCTTGCGCCCAGCCTGAAGGCTGCGGGCCTGCCAGATCGCCCAGTCCCGCCCTGCTGCACAGAGTGCCCACAGTGCCCAGGCTCGCGCACCGGACCGGAGTCATGTTCGGTCCTCTTGGCGGGCAATGGAGACGCTCTGGGTAAGATCGCCGCGCCATTCCTAGGGCACGGTCACTGGCTGGATCACCACCGGGCCCAGGGTGGGGTCGAGTTCGGTGGCCTGCGACACGCCCGGCGGGGTGATGACGTCCATGGCCTTGGGGACGCTCGATGGGCTCACCGAGCAGATCGGGCTCGTCCCGCCGACGGCGCACACCCCGAAGGAATAGGCCTGCGGAGTCGCCGTGAACGCCCGGGCCTGATCGGAGCTGAATCCGTCCTGCCCGGTCAGCACGACGCTGAACGCCCAGCCGGATCCCGGCGTACCGAACTGGGCCTCCGGGAGCGCGATCGTGACGGTCCGGCTGGCGTCGTCGGTCAGCATGGACGCCGTGCCGACCGGGTTCCCGCTTGCGTCTACCCACGTGGGAGAGGTGAAGCCCTGTGCCTCGACTCGCTCGCTCCAGGCCCCCGCGGGCGCGATGGTGTAGTTGCGGGATGCGTAGGCGGCCTGGGTCGAGGTCTGGCTAGCGCCCGGGGTGTGCACGTAGATGTCCAGGAGCTGGGCACCGAAATCGGCACCGAAGGTCGGGTCGAGGTTGGCAAGGGTGGCCCGCAGGTACGCGGTGGCGCCGTCGCTGATCACCTGGAAATCGGTCAGGTCAAATGCGCCTGGGTGGAAGTCCGAGGCGGTCGGGTACTGATAGGTGCCGGGCCCGTCGTCGTCACCGGTGGGATCGGTGACGTTCAGTACCGTGGTGCCGCCGGTCACATCCCCGACCACTGTCACTTGCTCGTATCCGGTGTTCCGCCCGTCCGGTGAGGTGGAAGTCGCGGTGATGACATCGTTGCCGAACCCGACCGGGACAGTCGCCGAGAACAATCCGTCCGCTGCCGCGACTGTGCTAGTCACGGACGCGGCGGCACCCGTCGTGGTATCCGCCGACCCGATGTCCACCGACGCGCCGGGCGATGTGGTCCCGGTGACCGTCGTGGTTGCGGATCCAAGCGTCGCACCGGAGGCGGGGGCGGTGAGGGTAATCGTCAGCGCACCCGGCGCCCCGTGAGTGATGTAGCGCGCCGTCGTTACCGCCGGCGTCTCGACGGTGCGGCCATCTCCGAGCCCCGCGATGAGCCGCAGTTCCTGGGCCTGGGCCCAGGTCAGGGGCGAGGCCGATCCTGCGGCCTTGCCGTCGGTGAACCCGATCGACGCGGTCGCCGGGTCACTGCCGTAGGGCGACGCCGGCAGGTCCGGGTCCTCCCAGGCCTGCTCGGGCACCAGGCCGACGCCCGAGGAGAAATTGAGCATCGCGTTCAGCAGGCTGGCGGCCCCGGAACTCTGCCCGGCGGCGATGTCGCTCTCGGCGCGCTCGCCGGACAGCACTGGCCACAAATGACCGGTCCCGGTGTCGGTGGGCGGCCACGGCGCGCCGGTGGTCGTGCACGAAGTCTGGCTCGGCTGGTAGCAGTCGCCGTAGCCGTCCGCGCTGCCGTCGGCGGCCGACGTGCCGTACCGGTAGTAGCCGGTTCCGCTGGGCGTGCTGACCGATATCTGCTTATCCAGCACGCCCAGCGAGGCCTGCACGTCCGGGTCGCTGATGGGCAACTCCCCGAGCCGGACCAGCTCCTGGAACCCGCCGTCGATGACGCTGCGCTGGTCCACAGTCGGGCCGCCGTTGCCAAGGCTGTAGGTGATCGCCGCGTTCGGGTCACCGGTCTTGGACAGCCTGATGAAGTAGCGCGGCCCGTCCGGCCCGGTCGTGGTCACGTCCCAGGACTTGATGCTGCGCTGGAAGTAGTCAGCAGTCGCCTGGTAGAGCCGGGCCCGCGCCTGGTCACCATGATCGGCGGCGATGGCAGACGCTGCGGTCAGCCCGGCGATCTCGGCCGCGATGGTCGAGGGTGAGTAGCCGGTCTGCTCCTCCCACCGTTCGTTGCCGTCCGAGGGCCCATGGGCGACCAGGAAGTCGGCCGCCGGCCGGACGTGGTCGGCCCACAGCGTGGCGTCCCCGCTCAGGCCCGCCTGGTAGTCCATCAGGATCGGGTAGGCGACCTCGTCCAGCTGGAGTCCGCCGGTGTCAGGGGCGGCCTGGCCGTTGAGCAGCGAGTTGCGCGGCATCGCCCCGTCCGCCAGTTGCTGGCGGTCGAACAGGAACCGGACGGCGTCCCGCGCCGTGGCCAGGTCGCCGTCGGCCAGCAGTCCGGTGAATGCCTCGTACAGGTCGCGGGAGAACACCTCGCGGTAGGAGCCGAAGTAGGCAGGCTCACCCCCGGAGTCGGTCCCGGCTGGCACCGCCTGGCCCCACGGGCTGGCCAGCGACGCCACGATCGCGCCGGGGAACGTCTTGTCCTCGCTCGCCTTAAGCACGTTCGCGGACAGGTAGTAGTGCTCGACCAGCCGCGCCGTCGCGCTGGCCGGCTCGCCGGGATAATGAGCCGGCGGCCGGTTCAGGCTCGCGTCGTACGCCGCCCAGCCGGCCAGGTACCTCAGTTCTTTCAGAACGAACGGGCCGCTGAGCGAGCGCTGAGCCGTGCTCACCGCGTCCGCCTGCGTGCGGCCGAAACCGAGGGCGAGCGTCAGCGTGCCGCCGGGCCCCGGCGCCAGCTCCTGGGTCGCCACGATATGGCCGTCCGGCGCGGACGTGTACGGGGTCAGCGCGTGGGACGTGTCCAGCTGGGTGAGACCATCGCTAGCGGTGCCGGCGTAGCCGACACTCGCCTCCGGCGCGGGGGTGCTGTCGGCCAGCGCCATGTAGGTCGGCACCGCGTAGTTCCGGTTGGTGGCGTCGGTGACCGTATTCGTGCTGGAGACGACCGGGATCGCCGACCCGTCCGACGTCGTCACGACCCCGCTGTTGGCCCCGGCGTTCTGGGCGCCGCCGCCGCCATTCCCGTTGACGTGGGCGTCCAGCCGCGCGTACAGGTGCAGCGCGGCCACGTTAGTTCCGGAGCCTGGCAGGGCACTCAGCCGCGTGTGCATGAGCACGGTGTCGCTGCCGGGATCGGTGATGTAAGTGGTGGTCAGCCGGTAACCGTGCTGGGCGTCGGTTGCAGTCACCGTGCAGGCCATGCCGGTGGGATCCGCGCTGACCGTATAGCTCATGTCCCTGGTCTGCAGGTCGGTGAACGTGGAGCCATCGGTGACGATGTACTGCAACGTGCTCACATTGGTGTTGTCGATGGTGGGTTCGTAGGTGTCCGACAGCACACCATCGGCAAGCGTGTACCAGACCTTCGACGCGGTGCCGGTGGCCGTGCCCACGCAGTCTTTGCGGGCAAGATCGAAGTACGACATCGTGCCGGGGCCGCCCGGCGCGACGCTGCCCGCGCTGGTCCGGGCCCTGGTCGTGGTGACGGCTCCGGCGCTGGCGGAGGCCCGGGTACCTGTGGCGGCTCCCGCACTGGACGCAGCCAGCGGAAGCATCGCCCCAGCCGTCGCTAATGTGGCCAGAATCCTGACGACGCGCCTGCGACCAGGGGCCAAGCGTGCCATTTCCACCTCCGCCGGACCGCCGGGGCCACGCGCCGATGCACGCCATTTTGTCGGCGAATCCTCCCGGAGGATTCACCGCAAAGGCCGCCTTTGTCAAGAGAGCCAGCGCGCCGGGCCGCCCTTGCGCGGCGATATGGCCTTGCAAACCCGGTGCCGGGCGTGGCCAGACGGCTGAGATCCGTGTCCTGGCGCCAGTGAGCGTGCCAAGACGCGGCCAGCCAGCGCACGGTCCCTGCCCGGCGCCAGGAGCGCCTCGCATCGGTCAGCCCATAGGCCGGGCCGTTGCGATCGGCTAGGTTCATCAGGGTGACCGCCTGATCGCGGGCACCGGATCGGAGGAGCCATGGCCGAGCCACTGGTGCTGATCAATATGTTCGAGGTGCCAGCCGAGGAGGCTGAGCAGTTCATCGCCGCCTGGGAAAAGACGCGCGATTACCTGAAATCGCAGCCTGGCCATATTGACACCGCCCTGCACCAGGCGGTCGCCCCGGATGCGGACTATCAGTTCGTGAACGTCGCCCACTGGGCAACCGCCGAAGAATTCCTGGCAGCGACGCAGAGCCCCGGGTTCCTGCAATCGGCCGTCGGCCTGGCGGGCTACCCGCTTCACCCCAACCTCTACTGGGTCGTCCGCACCTGAGAGCATGCGCGTCAAGATCCCCGGCGCGCTCCGTAATCGTCGTCGTTGCCATACGACCGCCGAGCCGCCTAATTGTTCCTGAGGGCGCTGCGGTGGTGCCGTAGCGTTCGTGAGGTCCGACGGGCTGGCTCCCGAACCGCCTGCCGGCCGCGTGCGGTCTGGCTTTAGAACGAGGTGCCAGCCTGCCGGT
>JBKQMG010000034.1:0-32331 GCA_052146815.1 Streptosporangiaceae bacterium
GCCGCCTTGTGTGGCGGGGGGCCCGCGCGGCCGGCCTGACCGTGATCAGGGCGGGCGGGGCCGCGCTGCCCGGCTCTTCGGCGCACCGCCAGATTGATCTGGCCGCCGACGGGCCGGCGGCGCTCGCTGAAGTGATCACGTCGGTGGCGCCGGACGCCGTCGCTAACTGCGCGGGCGCGACCGGCGGCAGTCCCGAAATCCTGGCGGCGGCCAACATCACCGCTGCCGCCGCGCTGGTGCGGGCCATGCTGATGGCGGGCAGCCGCGCCCGGCTGGTGCACCTGGGCTCCGCGGCGGAATACGGTCGCGCGGAGCCCGGCGTCCCGGTGGACGAGTCCGCTCCGCTCAGGCCGGCCGCCGCCTACGGTGCCACCAAAATGGGCGGCACCGCCGTGGTGGAGCTGGGCCGGGCAGCCGGGCTGGACGCGGTGGTGCTGCGGGTGTTCAATCCCGTCGGCTCCGGCGCGCCCGAGGGCGGCCTGCCGGGCCGGGTGGCCGCGCAGCTGCGGCTCGCCCGGGCCAGCGGCAGCGATGTGCGGCTGGGCTCCCTGGACGCGGTGCGGGACTTCGTCGACGCCCGCGACGTGGCCGACGCGGTGCTCGCTGCCGCGAAGATCCCGGCGCTCGCGCACCCCGTGCTCAACATCGCCAGCGGCACGGGGGTGCCCGCCCGCATACTGGTCAAGGAACTGGTCGCCATAAGCGGATATACCGGCACTGTGCACGAGGATGCGGCGGGCTCTGAGCGCTCGGCCGGGCTGCTCTGGCAGCAGGCCGATATCAGGCGCGCGCGCCGGGACCTGGCCTGGCAGCCGCGGCACGATCTGGCGGCATCGCTGGCTGACTTGTGGGAGGCACCCCTTGGCCCCGATCTCATCTGAGCGCCGCCGCCCGGCAGCGCCGCGGCTGCTCGTCCCGGCCTATTTCCGGCCGGACGTGCGCCCGGCGGACTGGGCGGCGCTGGCCGAGCACGGACCCAAGGTGCGGCTGGTCATCCTGAATCTGGCCAACGGCCCAGGGCGTGAGCCTGACCCCGCCTTCTTCCCCGCGCTCAGCGCGCTGCGCGACGCCGGCGTCGCCGTGGTGGGCTACGTGGACAGCAACTACGGCCAGCGTCCCGTCCAGGAGGCGATGGCCGACCTCGACTGCTTCCTGCGCTGGTACGACGTGACCGGCGTGTGCTTCGACCGTGCGTCGGTCACCGCGCAGGACCTGCCCTATTACGCGAGCCTGGCGCGGGCCAGCCGGGACATCGGGGCCGCCACCGTCGTGTTCAACCACGGTGCTCATCCGCTGGAGGCTTACGCCGAGCATGCCGACGTACTCGGCACCTTCGAGGGGCCCTGGCGTTCCTACCTGCAGCTCTCGGTGCCGCGCTGGACCAGGTCACGGCCCGCGGACAGGTTCTACCACGTCGTGTACGCGGTGCCGCGCGACCGTTTTGCGGACGCGTTCCTGCTCGCCACGGGGCGCCGGGCCGGCTCGGTGTACGTGACCGAGCGCGGCGGCGCCAATCCCTACGACGGCCTGCCCGCCGGCGGACTCGAGCCGGAGCCGCAGTGGCTGAGCTCATGACCAGGTGCCGGGAGTGACGCTGACATGTCCATGACGCGATCCGCGGCGGGCATCCGCCGGGCAGCCAGGAAGCCGGTGGTGCTGATCGTGGCCGCCGCCGTCCTGGTGCTCGGCGTGGCGGCCGGGGTGACGCTGACGCTCCGCTCGCAGTCCGGCTCGCCCTGCCAGAGCGCCTTCATCCCGGCTTACTTCTACAGCTGGACCCCCGCGGTCAGCACCAGCCCGGCGCCGAGCGTCATGATCCTGGACATCACCGGCGTCGGGCCCGGCAACGCACCCGTCCCGCACTTCCAGTCCCTCGTGCGCCAGGCGAAGGCGGCGGGCGTGACCGTCCTCGGCTATTCGTCGACCGCATACGGCACCCGGCCTGCCGCGCAGATCGAGGCCGACGTCAGGAACTACAAAGCCTGGTACGGAGTCACCGGCATCTTCCTCGATTCCGTCAACGGCGTCAGCAGCGAGCTGCCCTACTACCGGCAGTTGTCCAGCTATATCCATCACGTCAATCCCGGCTCCGCGGTCTGGCTCAACCCGGGCGATAACCTCGACCGCCAGTACATGTCGGTCGGCAATGTGGTGATGAACTTCGAGGGCACTTATGCGCAGTACGTGGCCCACCACGTGCCCGCCTGGGTCAGCCGTTACCCGGCGAGCCGGTTCGCGAACACCATCTACGCCTCCTCGCCGTCGCAGCTCAGCAATGCGATCAGGCTGTCCAGGACCCGCAACGCCGGCTACGTCTATGTGACCAACCTCAGCGGCAGCAACCCGTACAGCGCGCTGCCGAGCTACTGGAACCGCGAGCTGGCCGCGATTTACAGCTCAAGCGGCTGCGGCAGCGGCAGCGGCCAGGCGGCCGCCGGGTCCTGACCGCTGCCCGCACGGGCCGGCGTACGCCCTGCTTGCGCGGTCCAGGGCCGCCTGCGTGCCGTCCAGGCCTGCGCTGGTGTCTTCCAGGGCCGCCCTGCGCGCCCGGCAGGAGCTTCCATGATCGCGGCGAATCCTCAGCTCCACCTGCGGACGAAACACCGCGGTCTGGGCTTGCACTTTCTGTTGTTAGTGGATCACTCTGCGTTATCAATGCAAGGCGTCACGAAAGCAATACAGAAAGTCACATAGATCGCCGGTGCGTGAGAGGTTCTTACGCGGCGTTATCCTTTGGCCGCCTCATCCTTCTCCCCATTATCAGGACGAGAATTTCTCATTCATCTGTATGAGGACACGGCCATTTCTCTGTACCAGAGTGTTCGCGTGGACGTGCTGCGCCTGCTTCTCGTGGACGACTACCGGATGGTGACCGAAGCGCTTGCCTCCCGGCTCTCGGCCGCGCCGGATTTCTGGGTGGCCGGCTGCTGCACGACCAATGACCCGAAGCTGCCGGAAATCGTCCGGTGGCTGCGCCCCGACGTCATCCTGATCGAAGTCGAGCCGCTCGGCTTCGCGGTCGAAGAGGTGGTGCAGCGGCTGCGCGCGGCCTGGCCCAGCACCCGTGTCGTCGTGGTCAGCGCGGACAGCGACGTCTCTCATGCCGTCGATGCCGCCAGGGCAGGAGCCGACGCCTGGGTGTCCAAGAAACAGGGCGCCGACGACCTGGAGACGGTACTGCGCGGCGTATGCGCGGGCCAGTCCTGGTTCCCGCCGGAGATGCTCGGCGAGATACTGCGCCAGCTGCGCGATGACGTCCGGCGGGCCCGGGAGGAGAGCAACCCGCTCGACGTGCTCAGTCCGCGCGAGCGGGACGTGCTGGCGAGCATGGTCGAAGGCAAGCACGGCCGTCAGATCGCCGAGGAGCTGCTGATCTCCACCGACACCGTCCGCACCCATACGCGCAGCATCTTCAGCAAGCTCGATGTGCACAGCCGGCTGGAGGCAGTGAGCGTTGCCCGCTCCGTCGGGCTTAGGCCGCCGCAGCGAGCCGAGCCCGACATCCGTCCGCCGGGACCGGTCCCGGTGCTGCCCACCGGCCGGGGGCGGCGGTGACCTCAGCTGGCCCGGCGGGCTGGCGCGGGACCGGGCCGGGCCCGGGCAGCCGCCCGCTGCAGGTGGCTGTCGTTATCACCCGGCTGGAAGGCGGGGCTGGCGTCCTCGCCCTGCGCGGAGCGCAGGGCCAGGACCGGGCGGCCTTTGTGCCGACGATCATCACCGGCAGCGGCGACAGGCTTCTGGACGCAGCCGCGGCGGCCGGGCTGGAGGTCGTGATCGAGCCCGCGCTGCGCACGCCGATCGCCCCGCACAGTGACCTGACGGCGCTGCGCCGGCTGGAGGCGTTGTTCCGCAGCCGGAACTTTGACGTCGTGCACACCCACACTGCGAAAGCGGGCACGCTGGGGCGGCTGGCCGCGCGCCGCGCGGGGGTGCCCCGGATCGTGCACACCTACCACGGCTTCCCGTTTCATGAGTTCCAGTCCGCGGCCCGGCGGCAGGCGTACCTGTCGATCGAGCGCCGTCTCGGCCAGTTCACCGACGCGGGCCTGTGCGTCGGCGCCGGGGTAGCCGCCGAGGCCGTCCGGTGCCGGCTGATCGCGCCGCAGCGCGTCACTACGATCGGCGTCTGCGTGGACGGCCCTGCCCGGCTGCGGGCGAGCATGACCGGCCGGGCCCCGGAGGCCCGCGCCCGCGCCCGCCGCGCGCTCGGGCTTCCCGCCGGCGCCGCGGTCGTCGGCACCGTGGGGCGACTGACTTACCAGAAGGCACCGGAGGACTTCCTCGCCGCCCTGCAGAAGCTGCGCCGCCCCGATGTCGTCGGCATCTGGATCGGCGGCGGCGAGCTCGCTGACCGCATCAGCCGGCAGGCCCGGCGGCTGACCGGCGCGCGCGTCGTCCTGGCCGGCGAGCGCACCGACGTACTCGAGGTGCTGCCGGCGCTGGATGTCTTCGCGCTGCCCAGCCGGTACGAAGGGCTGCCCACGGCCGTCGTGGAGGCGATGATCTGCGGGGTCCCGGTCGTGGCGACCGCCGTCAACGCGGTGCCTGATCTGGTAATCCCGGGCGAGACGGGCCTGCTGGTGCCGCCGCGCCGGCCGCGTCTGCTGGCCGACGCGATCGGTTATCTGCTCGACTCGCCGGAGGCCGCCGCGGCGATGGCCGGCGCCGCGCTGGCCCGGCTAGGTGATCGTCACGGCGAGCGGGACCTGCGCGCGGCGCTGGCGGCCGCCTACGTTGCGGGCGGCGGGGGATTGGTCTCGGGGCAGGTCAGCAGGGGTGCGGCGGCCCTGGAAGGGACAAATCTGCTGAAGGCTTGAAAAAAGAGTTAGCTTCTATCTGCGGCGAGAAGCCATATCCCGTAAACGGTAGTCTGCCTCAGGGCGTCTTTACCATGTGAGCCGGTTCAGTCAGGGGATCGCCGGGCGGCATGAATGCCGTGCCGCGGACGCGGGGACTGCAGGGCGGCCAGCGGGCAGCACACGAGACGACTGGTGGACTGACGGGGGAGTAGCAATGGAGTTTCTGGCTGGCACGGGCCAGGGCGGAGCGGCGGCCGGGCGGCCGCTGATCGCGCCCGCGGTGCCCGTCCGTGCGGCGTCCGTGGAAGCGGTCTGCGCGGATGCGCTGTCCGTGAAAGCAGACGCGGTGTGCATGAAAGCACTGGGCAGCCGGTGACTGCGATGGCGAACCTCGTTCTCGGCGATGACCACGTCGTGTTCCTGGATGCGCTGTCCACGGTGCTCACTCAGCATGGTTACACGGTCGACGCGGTGGCCAGCAGTGCCGCTGAGATGATCGCCTCGGTGCGCCGCGAGCGCCCGGATGCCTGCCTGATCGACCGGCATCTCGTCCGCGACGAGGACGCCGAGATCATCGGCCGGGTGCTGGCCGCCAGCAGCAGCACCACGGTCCTGGTGCTCAGCGCCGATCATGGCGCTGAGGCGGCCCGCCGGGCTCTCGACGCGGGTGCATCGGGGTATGTGCACCAGTCCCGCGGTGTCGATGCCCTCGTGGCCGCGCTCGAGCGGGTCCTGCGCGGCGAGGTCGTTGTCGATATCCCGGAGGCGGCCCCCGTGCGCGGCCCGTCCCGGGCGAATGTGCCGCAGCGGCTGGCCGCGCAGCTCACCGGGCGGGAGCGGGAGTGCCTGCTGATGCTGGTCGAGGGACTGGATACCGCGGCCATCGTCGACCGCCTCGGGGTCTCGCGCACCACGGTGCGCACTCACCTGCAGGCGGTACTGACCAAGCTGGGCGTGCACTCGAGGCTGGAGGCCGCTTCCTTCGCCGTCCGCCACCGGCTGCCCGACATCTGGTCAGAGGCCATGCCCGTGGCCCAGGCCAGCAAGGTCCGGGAGATCCGGTCGCGCCAGGCCGCAGGCCGCGGCGCCGGGCTGGCCGCAGGACGAGGTCCCGGCTCAGCGGCCGGGCTGGCTGCCGCACGGGCCACCGAGCACCTTGCTCCGGCCGCCGGTCAGGGCGCGGGCGCACGCTGACCGGCTCGCCGCCGTGCGCAGCGCAAGCCGGCCGCGGCCGCCGGGCCGGGCGGTCCGCGCGCAGGCCGGTGATGGCCGCGAGAAGCGGGCCGACACGCCCAGGAACAGGCAGACCTGTCACACCTGGATCAGCTACCCCATACACCACTCCCGTGGACGTGAACGAAGCGGCGTGACACGCTGGGGGCGTGATGACGGGCATCAGCGCGGCCGCCCCGCACGTGGTGCGGGCAACGCCGCTTCTGACGAGTAGACCCGGGCCTGCCGGGACCTCCTGGCCGGTCGGCCATCTGTTCGCTTACGGCGAACACCCGGGCTGGATTCTGGCCGGCCATGACAGCGGCCCGCAGGACGCGACGGCGGGGGCAGGGGCATGAGGCAGGCGCACCAGGTCGCTGCTATCCGGGTCGCCGAGCATGCGCTGATGGCCACCCTGCCGGACGGCGCGCTGATGCAGCGTGCCGCGTTCGGCCTGGCTACGGCATGCGCGGGGCTCCTGCCGATGGTGTACGGATCCCGCGTCGCGGTCCTCGCAGGCAGCGGCGACAACGGCGGCGACGCGCTCTATGCCGGGACCATCCTGGCCCGGCGGGGCGCGAATGTGACCGTGATCGCGGCGGGGTCCCGCGTGCAAAAAGAGGGACTGACGGCGCTGCTGCACGCCGGCGGCCGGGTTGTCGACGCGGACGCGGACGCGGACGCGGTCAGCCCGGCCGCGCGCGAGGCCCTGGCCTCGGCCGAGCTGATCATCGACGGGCTCCTCGGCATCGGCGGCCGCGGCGGCCTGCGGGAGCCTGCCGCGACGCTGGCGGGGCTGGCTCGCGAGGCGGCCGCGATCGTCGTGGCCGTCGACCTGCCCAGCGGCATCGACGCCGACAGCGGCGAAGTCGCGGGCGCCGCGGTCCGCGCTGACGTGACGATCACGTTCGGAACCTGGAAGCCCGGCCTGCTCGTCGATCCGGGTGCCTCGCAGGCGGGCGTGACGCAGCTGGTCGGCATCGGGCTCGACGCCTACCTGAGCCGGCCGGCGGTCATGGCGCCGCAGGCCGCCGACATCGCGCGCTGGCTCCCGCGTCCGTCGGCCGAATCGGATAAGTACCGGCGCGGCGTGCTCGGCGTGCTGGCCGGCAGCGACCAGTTCACCGGCGCGGCGGTGCTGTCGGTCGGCGGCGCCGTGCGGGGCGGCGCCGGCATGGTGCGCCTGGTATCGGCCGCGCCGGCCGCCGCCCTCGTCCGGCAGTACTGGCCCGAGGCCGTGATCACGGTCATCGGCGCGGGCGAGCTGGCCGGGCGCAGCGGCCGGCAGGTCATCGAGGCAGCCGGGCGGGTCCAGGCCTGGGTCGCCGGCCCCGGCATGGGCACCGATGACGGTGCCGCCGAGCTGCTCGAGGCGGTCCTGGCCACCGACGTGCCAGTGCTGGTCGACGCCGACGGGCTCACCCTGCTCGCGCAGCGCCGTGAGCTGCTCAGGCGCTCGCCGCCGACCCTGCTCACGCCCCATGCGGGCGAGCTGTCGCGGCTGACCGGTGCCGACCGCGCCGATATCGAGGCCAGGCGCCTGCAGTACGTCCGGCAGGCCGCGGCCGATCTCGGCGCCACCGTGCTGCTCAAGGGCTCCACCACGGTGATCGCGGCACCGGAGGCCAGCGAGCCGGTGATGGCGAATCCGACCGGCACGAGCTGGCTGGCGACAGCGGGGTCAGGAGACGTGCTGTCCGGGCTGGCCGGCTCGCTGCTCGCGCAGGGCCTGGAGCCGCAGCGGGCCGCGGCCGCGGCCGCTTACCTGCATGGCGTCGCCGCGCGGCTGGCCGCCGAGGGTGCGCCCATCGGGGCCAGTGACCTGCTCGGCGCGCTGCCTGCGGCGCTGCGCACCGTGGTTGCCTAGCCGGCCTGCGGATCCTCGGCCCGGCCGCCCAGCTGCTGGGCCAGGAACTGCTCAGCGGCCGCGTAGAACTTCAGCCGGTTCTCGGGCTTGGCGAAGCCGTGCCCCTCGTCGGGGAACAGCATGTACTCGTGCTCGATGCCCGCCTGCTCGAGCGCGGCCACGATCTGCTCGGACTCCGCCTGCTTCACCCGCGGGTCGTTCGCGCCCTGCGCGATGAGCAGCGGGATCCTTATGTCGGCGACCCGCGACAGCGGCGAGCGTGACCAGAGGAACTCGGCGTCCTCCGCCGGATCGCCCACCCGGCGGTGGAACTGGGCGATCAGCGGGGCCCAGTACTCGGGGATGGTCTCGATGAGCGTCTTGAGGTTCGACGGGCCGACGATGTCGACGGCGCAGCGGAACACCTCCGGGGTGAAGGCCGCCCCGACCAGCGCCGCGTAGCCGCCGTAAGAGCCGCCCATGATCGCGACCCGGTCGGCGTCGCTCCAGCCCTGGGCGATGGCGAAAGAGACGGCGTCGATGAGGTCGTCGTGCATCTTGCCGCCCCACTCCCGGTCGCCCGCCGCCACGAACGACTTGCCGTAGCCAGTCGAGCCCCGGTAGTTGACCTGAAGGCAGAGGTAACCGCGGTTAGCCAGCCACTGTGCGCTCGGGTCATAGCCCCAGACATCGCGGACCCACGGGCCGCCGTGGACGTACAGCACGGTGGGCAGCCCCGACCGCCCGCCGCCCGGCGGGAAGGTGGCGTAGCCGTGGATGGCGAGGCCGTCTCGCGCACTGAACGAGAACGGCTCCATCGGCGCCAGCTCATAACGGGACAGCGCGGGCTGCTGCTCGAACAGGAAGCGGCCAGTCCGGCGGGCCCGGTCGTAGGCGAAGTAGGGAATCGGCCCCGCGTCGTTGGTGAACGCCACCAGCCAGGTCGCGTCCGCGTCGTCGGCGCCGATGAACACGGGGTCGCCCGGATGCAGCGCCCGGATTGCCTGCAGATCGTCGGCGACGGAGGGGTCGAGCACCTGGTACTCCGACCGGTCCCGCTGCAGCGTCACGATCTGCGGCTGCCTGGTGTCCGGATCGATGCGGACGTCGCTCACGTCCGCGCCGGGGTCCCCGGCCAGCACCTCGGTGGCGCCGGTCGCCACGTCCATCCGGACCAGCCTGCTGGTCTCCGCGCCGACCGAGCTGACCATCAGCAGCGAGGTCCCGTCCTCGCTGAAGGCGAGCGGCGCGGTGGTCAGCGCGTCGTCAGCCGGGATGGTCAGCAGCGGGCGCCAGCCATCGGTACCGCTGTCCCCGGTGCCGGTGCTGCCGGGGCTGGCGCTGTCCCCGGTGGCGTCGCGGACGAGCAGGACGAGGCTGCCGTCCGGCTGCGGGGCGACAGCCGCCCGGACGGTGAGCTCCGCGTCGGCGACCCAGTCGACGAAGCCGGGGTTCGTCACCTCCCTGACCAGCTCGCCGGTGACCAGCTCCAGCCGGTACACGTCATGCAGCTGCGGGTTGTCCTTGTTCAGGCCCACGAGCAGCTGGCTGGGGAATTTGCGCTCCATCCCGATGAGCTGCGCCTGCACGCCGTCGAACGGGGTCAGATCGCGACGCTGCGTGGTCTGCAGGTCGACGTCATGCAGGTGCCAGTTCTCGTCGCCGCCGGCGTCCTGCTGATAAAGGAGATGGCGCCCGTCGTGCGCCCAGGCGAACGTCCGGATGCCCCGGTCGGTGTCGTCGGTGACGACGCTGGCCTGGCTCCAGTCGATGCCGTCGCGCCCGGCGGGCGCGACCCAGACGTTCAGGATGCCGTCGTGCGGCGCGATCCAGGCCAGCTGGGTTCCGTCGGGGGACAGCCGGGGACTGACCCGCTCTGGGTTGCCGAAGAGCACGGCGGCGGGAATGAGGTCAACCATGACTCGTTGCCTATCATGCCGCGGCGCCGCGGCGCTGGCCGGCGTGGCACCCGGGCACGCTGGTCTGCGCGCGCTGGCACACTGGGGCGGATGGACGGACACCCCGAAGCGCTGATCGACCTGGCTGCGGTCAGGGCCAATGCCGAGGCACTGCTGCGGCACGTGGGCGGCCCGCAGCTGATGGCGGTCGTCAAGTCAGACGGCTACGGTCACGGCATGACGCAGGTGGCGGCCGCCGCGGTCGCCGGCGGAGCGCACTGGCTCGGCGTCAGCCATATCGGGGAGGCCCTCGAGCTGCGGGCAGCCGGGTTCACCGTGCCGGTGCTGTGCCTGATGGGCGCGCCGGGCGCCGAGCACGAGGCCGCGATTGGCCGCGGCGTCGACCTGACGGTCGGCTCGGTGCCGCTGATGCGGGAGATCGAGGCCGCGGCGCGGCGCGCGGGCGCGCCGGCCCGCCTGCACCTGAAAGCCGACACCGGGATGAGCCGGGGCGGCGCCACCGCCGCGGAATGGCCCGGGCTGGTTGCGGCCGCGCTGGCCGCCGAGGCGGCCGGGCATGCCCGCATCATCGGCCTGTGGTCGCACCTGGCCTGCGCGGACATGCCGGGACATCCCTCCATCGACGCTCAGCTGGCCGCGTTCCGTGCTGCCATCGAGCAGGCCGAGCGAGCCGGCGCCCGGCCGCAGGTGCGCCACCTGGCCAATACGCCGGCGACGCTGACGCTGCCGCAGACGTGGTTCGACCTGATCCGGCCGGGCGGCGGAATCGTGGGCCTGGCCACCCTGCCCGGCGGCCCCCCGGCGTGGCTGCGTCCCGCCATGACGGTGCAGGCCAGGCTGGTCCAGACCAAGCGGGTCCCGGCCGGCACGGGCGTGTCCTACGGGCACCGTTACGTCACCAGCAGGGCGGCTACGCTCGGGCTGATCCCGCTCGGCTACAACGAGGGCATTCCGCGTGCTGCCGCCAACACCGCGCAGGTGCTGGTCCGCGGCCGCCGGTGGACGATCTCGGGCACGGTCTGCATGAACCAGGTAGTCGTCGACCTGGCCGACGAGCCCGCGGCGCCCGATGATCTCGCGGTCCTTTTCGGCCCCGGCGACGCGGGCGAGCCGACCGCACAGGAGTGGGCCGACGCGCTCGGCACACTGTCCTATGACATCGTGACAAGATTCGGCGGCAGGGTACCGAGAAGCTACTCTGGAGTAACTGAAAACGGCCGCTCGGCCTCCGCCAGCGCGGCCAGTGCCGGATCTGCGGGCGTCGGGCCGCCCAGCGCCGGACCGGCCAGCGCCGGGCTGGCCGGGACGGTGCTGCCCGGCGGATAAGGCCGGACCGGCCGGGTAGTGGCTTCCCGGCGTGACGGCCATTCAGTGGAACAAGCGGCCTGCGCGCCATGCGCGGGGCCAGCGAGATGAGCGGGGCACGGACGGCGCAGCGGGCCGCGCGGCCGCCGTCCCCGTGCAGGCAGCAGGACCCGCGCGAGCAGCAGGAGCTGTGCAGGCGGCAGGAGCTGCGCAGGCGGCAGGATCTGCGCAGGCGACAGGAGGAGTCATGGCCACCTGGCGGCGGCTGACCGGCCTGGCAGGCGTGGCCGTCGGAGCGGCGGCCGCGAGCGCGGGCGTGCTGCTGGCCGCTCAGCGGATCGCCGTCGGGCGGATCAGGCTGCGTCCCGACCCCGCCGCGGACGAGCCGCTCGGGCAGCTGCGGGGCAAGCCGCTGACGGTGCTCGCCGACGACGGGGTGCCGCTGCACGCCGAGATCAGCGGCGCCGATGACGCGCCCGTCACCGTCATCTTCACCCACGGCTACACGCTGAACCAGGACGTCTGGCACTACCAGCGCGCTGGCCTCGCCGGGGCGGCGCGCCTGGTGTTCTGGGACATGCGCAGTCACGGCCGGTCCGGCCGGTCCGACCCCGCGCACGTGAGCATCGACCAGCTCGGCCGGGATCTGCACGCGGTGCTGCTGGCCGCGGCGCCCGGCGACGGCCCGGTGGTGCTGGTCGGCCACTCCATGGGCGGCATGACCATCATGGCGCTGGCGCGCCAGCATCCCGAGCTGTTCGGCAGCAAGATCGCCGGCGTGGCCCTGATCTCCACCATGGCCGCCGACGTCGATCCGGTGGCCTGGCTGCCGCCGCTGCTGCGGCCGGTCGTGCGGCTGGCCGCGCCGTCGGTCCTGCGCGAGGCGGCTGAGGGACGCGGCCGGGCGCTGGTCCAGCTGAGCCGCGAGGCCGGCGGCGACCTGGCCTTCCTCGGGACCAGGCACATGGCTTTCGGTGACCCGCGCGTCAGCCCTGCGCTCATCGACTTCCTGGAGCGCATTATCCGGGCGACCCCGTTCGACGTCGTGGCCCAGTTCTACCTGGCGCTGCTCGAGCACGACGAGCGTCCTGCGCTCGCTGTCCTCGGGCGGGCCGCGGCCATCGTGCTGATCGGCGACGCGGACCGGCTGGTCCCCCCGCAGTCCAGCACCGGGCTGGCCGCAGCCATCCCCGGCGCCGAGCTGATCCGCGTGCCGGGCGCCGGCCATATCGTCATCCTGGAACGGCCGGACGTGGTCAACGACGCCATCGAGAGCCTGGTGGCCAGGGCATCGGCGACCGGCCGCTCGCACGGGCGGACGGCCTAGCGTGGCCGGGGCCGGAGCAGACGCCGCAGACCGCCCGGCGGCCCTGGCGCCCGCCCTGCGCGCGCAGATCGCGGTACCCGACGCCGCCCGGATGCGGGCCCTCGGGGAGCGGCTGGCGGTGCTGCTGCGGGCGGGGGATCTGGTGGTGCTGACCGGGCCGCTCGGTGCGGGCAAGACCACGCTCGTCCAGGGGATCGGCGCTGGCCTTGGCGTGCGCGGACCGGTAACCTCACCGACTTTCGTCATCGCGCGGGTCCATCCCGCGCTGGCCGACGGCCCGGACCTCGTGCACGCCGACGCCTACCGGCTTGGCAGCCGGGCGGAGATCGACGACCTGGACCTGGACGCCGACAGCGGCCATTCGGTCACCGTGGTCGAGTGGGGCGAGGGCCTGGCCGAGGATCTGGCTCCGGGCTACCTGCAGATCACGATCACGATGGGGCAGCCCGGAGTGCGCGGGGACGGGCGTGCGCCCCGCGAGCGCGAGGAGAAAAGTGCCGGGCCGGCCGCGGCCGGCGCCGATTCCGCTGAGTTTCCCGCTGGCCTGGCTGAACCTGGTGACGAGCCGCGCACCGTCGTGATCACCGGCTGGGGCCAGCGGTGGGAAGAGGCGGCCGAACCGGCGCGTCTGGGTCTCGCCGGTGCCCGGGACGTTCTATAGTTCCGATCTGTCCAACTCCGCTGCAGCGGACTCTGCGCTGCACGCGCGGTTGCCCGTATCCGTCAGCCGTCGTGACGCACGGTCCGATGCCCACCCGGGAGGCGCGCCGTGGCTCAGCAGGGCTCACCGCCCCGTCGATCCGTCCGGCTGTCCGAGAACGGCCGCAGCGGCCGCTCCCGTGCCGCGGGCCGTCCGGGCCGCGGCGAGCGGGATCGCCCGGGCCGGGACCGGCCGGGGCGGCAGGACCCTGACCTCTTCGAGGACACCGGCGACGACCTGCCGCCGTGGGCGGGGCTGAGCGTCCATCCGGTCGGGCCGGGCCGCAAGCCGATCCGGCCGCCGGGTTTCGACGCCGGCCTGCCAGATGACGGCGACGATCCGGACGGCTCCGGGGATGGCCAGCCCGGCCGCAGCCGGGTGGCGGCGGGCCGTCAGCGCCGGTCGCGGCAGCGCATCTACGCCTGGGTCATCGGGGCGGCGGTGGTGGTGCTCGCGGTCGCGTCGGTGATCTGGCTGATCAGCCGGCCTAAGCCGGTCAGGCCCGGCAGCTTCGTGAATGCGCTCCAGCACGGCGAGTTCACCGCGGCGCCGAACGCCTGCCGGGCGGTCAGCCCCGGCACGCTGAATCAGTATCTGCCGGACTCCAGTGCCCGGAAGGTAATCCAGAGCATCTCGACGAGCGCGCAGAGCCAGTGCAGCTTCACCGTGGACGCCCGGCCGCTGTTCCGCGTGCTCGAGGTGACGGTTCAGGCCTACCAGCCCAGTGCGCTGGCGCCCGGCAACGGAAGCGCGACTGAGAACGCCAGCAACGCCTACTTCCAGACGCAGGCTCGCCTGCAGAACCCGCCAGGGAAGTCGCACCTGCCCAAGGCCGTGATCTCGCCGCTGACGCGGATGGGACAGGCCGCTTTCAGCGCGGTGCAGGTGTTCCGGTCGGGCCGGGACACCAGCGACCTGGTCACGGTCACCGCGCGCGACCGCAACACCGTCGTCACGGTCACGCTGCAGGGCCTCGCCACCCGAGGCGGCCGCTACGGGCCGGTGTCGGTGCCCGTCCTGCAGGCCGGGGCCGTGGCCGCGGCGCGTGACGTGCTCGCCCGCGCCGGGGCCGAGCCGACGGCGTGAGCCCGTCCGGCCCAGGCTGCGCCTGACTTCACCTACGCTGGTCAACCGTGCTGCTGCTCGCTTTTGACACTGCCACCCCGGCCGTCACCGTCGCGGTCCATGACGGCCAGCGGGTCGTGGCGCGGGAGACGGCTGTCGCCGGTCATCAGCACGGCGAGCTGCTCGCGGCCTCGATCACGGCGGTGCTCGGCCTAGCTGGCGCCGGGCCGGCCGATCTCGACGCCGTCGCGGTCGGCACCGGCCCGGGCCCCTACACCGGGCTGCGGGCCGGCCTGGTCACCGCCCGGGTCCTGGCCAGCGTGCTGGGCATCCGGGCCGACGGCATCTGCTCGCTGGACGTGATCGCCGCGGCCGCGGCGCACGCTGCGGACGGCCGGGAGTTCCTCGTCGCTACCGACGCCCGCCGCCGGGAGGTGTACTGGGCGCGTTACTCGGCCGCCGGGCAGCGGATCGCCGGCCCGGCCGTGGGGCGCCCGGCGGAGCTCCCGGCGGGCCTGCCCGTGGCCGGCGAGGGAGCGGTGCTTTACCCCGGGCTCACCGCGCAGCCGCTGCCGCAGCGGTACCCCGACGCCGGTGAGCTTGCCGCCCTTGCGGTGCAAAGAGCCGCCGCCGGGGCCGCGGCCGGACCGCTCGAGCCGCTGTACCTGCGCCGCCCCGACGCCCGCGAGCCCGGCCGGCCCAAGCGGGTCACGGCGTGAGCGCCGCCCTGCGGCCGATGACCACGGCCGACATCGCCGGCGTGCTCACCCTGGAGCATGCCCTGTTCGGCGAGGAAGCCTGGTCGCGGCAGATGCTGGCGGGGGAACTGCGCCAGCAGCCCGCCAGCAGGTACTACCTGATCGCCGACGACGGCGGGGTGATCGCGGGCTACGCGGGCCTGCTCGCCGCCGGACGCCAGGCCGACGTGGTCACGCTCGCGGTGGCGGCGGAGCACTGGGGCCGGGGGATCGGGTCGGCGCTGCTGACGGCGCTGCTCGCCGAGGCCGCCAGGCGCGGGGCCACTGAGGTATTCCTGGAGGTCCGCACGGACAACGACCGCGCCCAGCAGCTCTATCGCCGGCACGGCTTCACCGAGATCGGCATCAGGCAGGGCTACTACCAGCCGTCGGGAGCCGACGCGCTGGTCATGCGCCTTGAGCTGACGGGAAAGCGGACCGCGCATGAGGGGCCACGGCGGGAGAACGGGGCGGACGCCGGCCAGCCCGGCGCCGCCGGGAAGGCCGCGTCATGACCGCACCCCTGGTGCTCGGCATCGAGACCTCCTGCGACGAGACCGGCGCGGGCCTGGTCCGCGGGCATGAGCTGCTGGCGGACGCGGTCGCTTCCAGCGTGGACGAGCACGCGCGGTTCGGCGGCGTGGTCCCCGAGGTGGCCAGCCGCGCGCACCTGGAGGCCATGGTCCCGGCGGTGGACCGGGCTCTTGCGACCGCGGGCGCCCGGCTGGCCGATATTGACGCGATCGCGGTGACGGCCGGGCCGGGACTGGCCGGCGCGCTGCTGGTCGGGGTATGCGCCGCTAAGGCGTACGGGCTGGCTCTCGGCAAGCCGGTCTACGGCGTGAATCACCTCGCCGCCCACGTCGCGGTGGACCAGCTCGAGCACGGCCCGCTGCCCGCCCCGGTGATTGCCCTGCTGGTCTCCGGCGGCCACTCTTCCCTGCTGCTGGTCGAGCGCCTCACGGCCGAGGTGGTGCCGCTCGGCGCGACGATCGACGACGCGGCGGGGGAGGCCTACGACAAGGTGGCGAGGGTACTGGGCCTGCCCTTCCCCGGCGGGCCGCCGATCGACGCGGCGGCGGGGACCGGCGATCCGGCTGCCGTGTCGTTCCCGCGGGCCAAATACCGCGACGGGACACTCGATTTCTCCTTCTCGGGGCTGAAGACGGCAGTGGCCCGCTGGGTCGAGGCGCGGGAGGCGGCCGGCCGGCCCGTGCCGGTGGCGGACGTCGCGGCGTCGTTCCAGGAGGCCGTCGCTGACGTGCTCACCCGCAAGGCCGTGGACGCGTGCCGGTCGCACGGAGTGGATCATCTGGTGATCGGCGGCGGGGTCGCCGCCAACTCGCGGCTGCGGGCGCTGGCCGCGCAGCGCTGCGCGGCGGCGGGCATCGCGCTGCGGGTACCGCGGCCGGGTCTGTGCACCGATAACGGCGCGATGGTGGCGGCGCTCGGCGCTGAGCTGGTGGCGGCCGGCGCCGCGCCGTCCGAGGCCACGTTCCCGGCGGATTCGGCGATGCCAGTGACCAGTATCGTGGCTGTTTAGCCAGGTGCCGCGGGCCTGGGGGCCGGCCCGGGGGACCAGGTGCCGCGCCTGCCCGGGCGGCCAGGTTGACGTGCCAGCGCCGTCCCGCTACTGTTCAGAACTAGCACTCGGTAGGATAGAGTGCTAACGCGACGAGGTTGGTCTGGCACCCGCGACGGCAGGCCGTTGTCGCCCTCTTCCAGTAATTCTTCAGCTAGCCCTTTCCGGAGGGGGAGGTCAGATCGTGACGACCGCCACCAAGGTTGTTCTCAAGCCGCTCGAAGACCGCATTGTGGTACGCCCGCTCGAAGCTGAGCAGACGACCGCATCCGGCCTGGTCATCCCGGACACCGCGAAGGAGAAGCCCCAGGAGGGCGAAGTCCTTTCGGTCGGCCCGGGCAGGTTCGACGACGCCGGCGCCAAGCGCGTCCCGATGGACGTCAAGGTCGGCGACATAGTGCTGTACAGCAAGTACGGCGGCACCGAAGTGAAGTACCACGGCGAGGAGTACCTGGTGCTCTCCGCTCGTGACGTGCTCGCCGTCGTCGAGAAGTAGCGAGCAGATCCTGCGGCGCGGCTTCGGCCGCGCCCTGGGCGCATATGTGCCCGCAACCGCCCCGGATCGGTTCGCGGCCCCTCGGAGGCAATCTCCGGCGGGCGGCGGCCGCGCCGGGGCGGTGGCATGAGAAGCAAATGATCAACGAAACCACAACGTAGGCTGAGGTGCTCAATGGCCAAGAGCTTGGACTTCAACGAGGACGCGCGGCACGCGCTCGAGCGCGGTGTGAACCAGCTCGCCGATGCCGTCAAGGTGACGCTTGGCCCCAGGGGCCGCAATGTCGTCATCGACAAGAAGTGGGGCGCTCCCACCATCACCAACGACGGCGTGACGGTCGCGCGGGAGATGGATCTGGAGAACCCGCAGGAGAACCTGGGCGCGCAGCTCGCCAAGGAAGTCGCCACCAAGACCAACGACGTCGCCGGTGACGGAACGACCACGGCGACCGTCCTGGCTCAGGCGATGGTGCACGAGGGGCTGCGCAGCGTAGCCGCCGGCTCGAACCCGATGGCCCTCAAGCGCGGGGTCGACGCCGCGGCCGCGGCGATCTCCGAGAGCCTGCTCAAGTCGGCCCGTGAGGTCGAGGAGCAGAGTGAGATCGCGAACGTCGCCACGATCTCCGCGCAGGACTCCCGGATCGGCGAGGTGATCGCCGAGGCCTTCGAGAAGGTCGGCAAGGACGGCGTCATCACGGTCGAGGAAGCGCCCACCATGGGCCTGGAGCTCGAGTTCACCGAGGGCATGCAGTTCGACAAGGGCTACATCTCGGCGTACTTCGTCACTGACGCCGAGCGGATGGAAGCAATCCTCGAGGACGCTTACATCGTGCTGACGTCCGGCAAGATCTCCTCGATGGCAGAGTTCCTGCCGCTGCTCGAGCAGATCGCGCAGACCAAGAAGCCGCTGCTGGTCATCGCCGAGGACGTGGACGGCGAGGCTCTGTCGACCCTGGTCGTGAACAAGATCCGCGGCCTGCTGCACGTCACTGCCGTCAAGGCGCCGGGCTTCGGCGACCGCCGCAAGGCGATGCTGGAGGACATGGCGACGCTGACCGGCGGCGAGGTCATCAGCGAGGAAGTCGGCCTGAAGCTCGAGAACGTCGGCCTGGACGTGCTGGGCCAGGCCCGCCGGATCGTGGTGACCAAGGACACCACCACGATCATCGACGGTGCCGGCGACCAGGAAGCGGTCAATGACCGTGTGCGCCAGCTGCGCGCCGAGATCGAGAACACCGACTCCGACTGGGACCGCGAGAAGCTGCAGGAGCGCGTCGCGAAGCTGGCCGGCGGCGTGGCTGTGCTGCGCGCCGGGGCGGCCACCGAGGTGGAGCTGAAGGAGAAGAAGCACCGGCTCGAGGACGCTGTCTCGGCGACCCGCGCGGCCATCGAGGAAGGCATCATCGCCGGCGGCGGCAGCGCGCTCGTGCACGCTGCGGCTGAGCTCGGTGACCTCGGCCTGACGGGCGACGAGGCGATCGGCGTCCAGGTGGTCCGGCGCGCGCTGACCGCGCCGGCGCGCTGGATTGCCCAGAACGGCGGGGTCGAAGGCGGCGTCGTGGTGAACCGGATCGCCGAAATGCCGGCCGGTCACGGCTACAACGCCCTCACCGGCGAGTTCGGCGACCTGGTGGCCCAGGGCGTCATCGACCCGGTCAAGGTCACCCGCTCCGCGGTTCAGAACGCGGCGTCCATCGCCGGCATGCTGCTGACCACCGAGGTGCTGGTCTCTGACAAGCCGGAGCCGGAGGCCGCGGCCGCCAACGGGTCGGGGCACGGGCACCAGCACTAGCCAGGCCTGCGGCCGTCCCGGTCGGCACACCGGGCGGCGGCGGGATCAGGCGGCCCGCAACGGGGTCGTCGCCCGACAGGAACGATCGGCCCGGTGCCCGCCGTGCTTGCGCGCGGCGGGCACCGGGCTTTCTGCTGCCGCCCGCCGCGGGGCTTCCCGCCTCCTGGCCGCCCGGTGGTCCGATCTTCGGGAGTGCAGCCCGGCCTGAACGTCAGCTTCCAGGCGCTCTGCGCCGGTCGCCCGGGCCCGGGCGGCGTCCCTGGAATGCAGGACTGCGATCTCCGGGGCTTTCCCCGGCGGGGCCGCCGGTCATGCGCCCTGGCCAGGGCGGGCGCGGGGCACGAGCGGCTCCTCGATCCGGGCGGTCAGGCTATCGCGGCGGGCGCTGACGGATTCTGACCCGGCGGCCAGCTGCCCGATGACCCGGTCTCCTGACGCCCTCGCGCTGCGCGGGCAGGCGCGGATCCTGACATGGCCTGCTTGTGCCTTTTCCTGGGTAAATCAGTGCCTCTTAATATTCATTTCCGGGCCGCTGAATAGCCGGGCAAGAATGTCTTCAATACTCATTGTAGTCATCCGATTACGCATTGTTAAATAACTAAGCCGCGACCGCGCCCGCACATTAATGTGACCTTTCTGTTGCCTCTCTTTATCTTGGCTCATCGCTTCGGACAAGGCATTATCGAGCTATGAACGAGGGATGCGCGGTACTGCCGCTGGTCAAGGAAAAAAGAGTAGAACCGCAGGCAGATGGGGGTGATGGGGGCAACCTTCGCGATCTGACCGCGCGGGCGGCCGCAGGCCAGCCCGCAGCGATCGAGTCGCTTCTGCGACAGATCCGGCCTATGGTCGTGCGTTATTGCCGGGCTCGTCTCGGCCGAATTTCCGGACATTATCATGTGGCCGATGACGTAGCGCAGGAAGTGTGCATTGCCGTTCTTTCGGCTCTTCCGCGCTATCAGGACATAGGCCGCCCGTTCGCGTCGTTCGTCTTCGGGATCGCTTCCCACAAAGTGGCTGATGCCATGCGAAGCGCGTCCAGGCTCGCGATCCCGACCGAGGACCTTCCCGATGGCCCTGACGACCGGCCGGGCCCGGAGGAGACGGTGGTCGCCTGGATCGAGGCGGAGCGGGCCAGGGCCCTGCTCGCCCGCCTTCCGGTCCATCAGCGCGAGCTGATCGCGATGCGGATTCTCAGCGGCCTGACCGCCGAGGAGACCGGGCACGCGCTCGGCATGTCCGCCGGTGCCGTCCGGGTGGCCCAGCACCGCGCGCTGAGCAGGCTGCGGGCCATCGCGAGAGAGGAGTGGGCCAGCCGGGAGGAGTACATCGCCTGACCGGCGCCCGCCAGAGCGCCGCCGGCCGCCGGACTTCCCCCGTCCGGCCGCCTGCCGCAGCGCTCGCCGCCCCCGGCTGAGCCGGGATCCCTGCTCCCCCGTGGCAGGAATCCCGGCTCAGTGTCGTGAGCGCCCTCCGGCGTCCGGGGCACGAGCGGGCCGGCGCGGTTACTAGAATTGATCCATCCCACACCGAGCGCACGGACGTGACATGACTGAGGACGCCAAGTTCGGCCCGCCCGCCCTGACCTTCGACGATGTGCTGCTCGTGCCCGCGCATTCGGCCTTCATGCCCAGCGAGGCGGATACGAGCGCCCGGCTCAGCCGCGGGATCACCCTGCGCATGCCGCTGGTGTCCTCGGCGATGGACACCGTGACCGAGGCCCGGATGGCGGTGGCGATGGCCCGCCAGGGCGGCGCCGGCGTCCTGCACCGCAACATGTCCCTGGAAGAGCAGGCCCTCCAGGTCGACCGGGTCAAGCGATCCGAGGCGGGCATGATCACCAATCCGGTGACGTGCGGACCGGAGGCGACCGTCGCCGACGTCGACGAGCTCTGCGCGCGTTACCGGATCTCCGGCGTTCCGGTGACCAGCTCCGACGGCGTCCTGGTCGGCATCGTGACTAACCGCGACATCCGGTTCGTCGCCGACCACCAGCGGCGCGTGACCGAGGTCATGACGCCGATGCCGCTGGTGACCGCCGCGGTAGGGGTCGCCCGCGAGGAGGCGCTGCGGCTGCTGGGCAGTAACAAGATCGAGAAGCTGCCGCTGGTCGATTCCGCGGGCCGGCTGCGCGGGCTGATCACGGTCAAGGACTTCACCAAGAGCGAGAAGTTCCCGGATGCGACCAAGGACAGCGCAGGCAGGCTGGTCACCGGAGCGGCCGTGGGCGTCGGCGAGGATGCCAAGCGCCGCGCGCAGGCGCTCATCGACGCGGGCGCCGATTTCCTGGTCGTGGACACCGCCCACGGTCACTCGCAGGCGGTCCTGGACATGGTGGCGCAGCTTAAGGCCAACTCGAAGATCGAGGTGATCGGCGGCAACGTGGCCACCAGGGCCGGCGCGCGGGCGCTCATCGACGCGGGCGCCGATGCGGTCAAGGTGGGCGTCGGCCCGGGCTCGATCTGCACGACCAGGGTCGTCGCGGGCGTCGGGGTGCCCCAGGTCACCGCGATCTACGAGGCGGCGCGGGCGGCCCGGCAGGCGAACGTGCCGGTGATCGGCGACGGCGGCCTGCATTACTCCGGTGACATCGCCAAGGCGATCGCGGCCGGCGCCGACACGGTCATGCTGGGCAGCCTGCTGGCCGGATGCGAGGAAGGCCCCGGCGAGATGGTCTTCATCCACGGCAAGCAGTTCAAGCTGTACCGGGGGATGGGGTCGCTCGGGGCCATGCGCAATACCGAGCGCGGCGGCTCCTACTCCAAGGACCGCTACTTCCAGGACGACGTGCTGCGCGAGGACAAGCTGGTGCCCGAGGGCGTGGAAGGCCAGGTGCCCTACCGCGGGCCGCTGTCGGCCGTGGCCGATCAGCTGGTCGGCGGCCTGCGCGCGGCGATGGGCTACTGCGGAGCGGCGACGATCGCGGAGCTGCAGCAGGCGCGGTTCATTCAGATCACCGGGGCCGGCCTGGCCGAGAGCCATCCGCATGACATCCAGATGATTGCCGAGGCGCCTAACTACGGCGGCCGCCGGTCGTGACCGGCGGCCTGCGCCTTCGCGGCGGCCGAATGACGGCGGCGGGAGGCTGCTGAAGTGACACAAGTGGAAATCGGCCGCGGCAAGAGCGGCCGGCGGGCGTACTCGCTGGACGAGATCGGCATCGTGCCCTCGCGCCGGACCCGCCACCCCGAGGAAGTCTCGATCGCCTGGCAGATCGACGCCTACCGGTTCGAGCTGCCGCTGGTCGTGGCGCCGATGGACAGCGTCGTGTCGCCGCGGACGGCGGTGGAGATCGGCCAGCTCGGCGGGCTGGCCCCGCTCGATCTCGAGGGCCTGTGGACCCGCTACGACGACCCCGAGCCGCTGCTGGCCGAGGCCGCCGAGCTGGACGACGAGGCCGCCACGCGCCGGCTTCAGGAGATCTACGCTGAGCCGATCAAGGAAGACCTGATCGGGCGCCGGATCGGGGAGATCCGCGCGGCCGGGGTGACCGCCGCGGCCCGGCTGTCGCCGCAGCGGACGGTCCGCTATTACAAGGCCGTCATCGACGCCGGGGTCGATATTTTCGTGATCCGCGGGACGACGGTCTCCGCGGAGCACGTCTCGGGCAAGGCCGAGCCGCTCAACCTGAAGCAGTTCATCTACGAGCTGGACGTGCCGGTGATCGTGGGCGGCTGCGCCACCTACACTGCCGCGCTGCACCTGATGCGGACGGGGGCCGCGGGCGTGCTCGCGGGATTCGGCGGCGGCTCGGGGTACACCACCGCGGCGGTGCTCGGCGTGGCGGTGCCGACGGCCACGGTCATCGCCGACGTCTCGGCGGCCCGCCGGGAGTACCTGGACGAGTCCGGCGGCCGCTACGTGCACGTGATCGCCGACGGCGGGATGAGCAAGAGCGGCGACATCGCCAAGGCGCTGGCTCTCGGCGCTGACGCGGTGATGGTGGGATCGCCGCTGGCACGGGCCACGCAGGCGCCCGGCCGCGGCTACCACTGGGGCAGCGAGGCGCATCATCCCGACCTGCCGCGCAGCGCCCGCCTGCAGGTCGGCACGATCGGCAGCATCGAGCAGATCCTGCACGGCCCGTCCACGCTGGCCGACGGGTCGATGAACCTGATGGGCGCGCTGCGCCGGACGATGGCCACCTCCGGTTACTCCGACCTCAAGGAGTTCCAGCGCGTCGAGGTCGTCGTTACCCCGAGCGCGCCGCCGCGCCGCTGAGCCCCGGGGGAAGCGTCGCGGTGACGGGCTGCTGTCGCCGTGGCCCAGCGTGCTTGCGGGCGGTGAGGCCGGCGCCGGGGGTATTAGGGCCGCCGCCCCGGGCGATCCGCGCGGGGCGAGGCCGGCGGCAGGCCAGGGCGCCGAGAAGGGGCGGAGTCACTGACTCCGCCCCTTCCCGTTCTGCGCCCCCCGGCGGTTCACCACGCTTGCCGGCGTGCGGGCTCCGCTCAGGCCTGCGCCAGCCCGGCCAGGCCGGCCGCCCCGAAGGCAGGCTCGAGCGGTTCGGCGCTTCCGTGCGCGGCGGCTGGCTACATTCAGCCTCAAGCTGCCTGGCACGTCGCTACATCACGGCTTCACGTCATCGGGATATGCCTAGTAGCGCCAGCATCCGGGAGGACCGTCTCCTTAACCCAAGGCGAGAAGCTACCGGCCCCCTGTCGCGTGGCTGTCGCAAGACCCAGAAGAACGCTGATGCCTCATAGCGAACGACAAGCACGCGGCCAGCGGGCGGCCGGCCTGCACCTGAGGCAGATCCTGCTCCGGTCAGGGCACTACCGGGACGAGTGGGAGCAGCATGCCCGCGACGTCCGCCCCGACGAGATCCGGCAGGAGGCCGTCTGCCAGGTCATCGCCGAGCATCTGTACGAGTCGGGCGAGCATGACGACACCGACACCAGGCTCGCGCGGATGCTGAAGGACCGGGTCAGCCGGGCGTTCAGCGGCCGCGGGCTCAGCCTGCAGACGCTGCGCTGGTTCGAGGAGGCGTTCCAGCTGTCCCTGCGCGACGCCCAGCGCCTCCGCGAGCTCTACCGGGGGGATCTGCGGCCCACGGTCATCATCGGCAAGCTGCCGCCGCCGGCCCTCGACCGGGCGGCGGGCTATGAGACCACCCTGCTGTTCGAGCATCACTTCCTCGGCCGCAGCGGAATGCCCGCCCGGCACCACACCCAGCAGGCGGTCCGGTCACTGACCGACGGGATGACGAGCTACCAGTACCGGGTCGATACGGCGGAGGCCGACGTGCGGATGGTCCGCGGCGGCCGGGTCGGCGGCCTCTACCCGCTCGGCGGCGGCCTGTGGGCCGTGGATATCTCTTTCCACCACCCGCTGCGGTACGGCGAAGAGGCCTATCTCGATTACTGGACGATCTTCCATTACTCGCAGGCACCCGCGCCTGAGTTCCGCCGCGGTGCCCACCGGCGCGTCGAGCACGTCGACATGCGGCTGGAGTTCCATCCCGACCGGCAGCCGGCGCGGCTGTGGTGGGCGGAGTGGGCCGACTACCGGGACCCTGGCGAGGCCATCGTCGAGCGCGAGCCCGTGACCCTGGACGAGGAGTTCTCCGCGCACCGGTACCTGGAGGCCATCGAGCATGCGGTCGTGGGCTATTACTGGAAGTGGTAGCCGAGGCTGCTGCGGCGTCGCCGGCGGAAGACCGCCCTGGCCGCGTCCTGCCGGAAGCAAGCTGGGACTGCATCGCCACGCACGGTGACCCCCCGTTTCGTGGATGCCGTATGAATTATGCGTATGGCGATGAATAGCGACGACTTGTTCCGTTTTGCGGTGGTCTTGATCGACTAGTTAAGGCCGGTCTCGCACGGCAGTGGGAAATTCTCGATGCTTATAGCCTGCTGCCGTAAATGACCGCTATGCTCGCCCAGGTGGCCGATCTTCGGGTTGCGCCGGGCGCCAGCCAACGTTGTGCCTGCGCTCGCCGTGACCCGAAGCACTGATCGCGGCGGGGGCGTTGCGCCCTTGTCGGGTGCCCGGCCTGCCAGCCAGTGACGTGTGTTCCCTGCAGGCAGCGGACGAGGTTATTTCCCTGCCCGGGCAAGCTCGCACGCCTGCAGACCGCCACGATTGGAGAGCAAATGACGGATCAATCTGCAGCTGCCGTCGCAGGTACTGCCGCGCCCCCCGCAGCGCGGCTGGAACCCAACGCGATCGGCGTGGCGCAGGACACGGTCATCGGCATGGCCTCGTCCGCGCCCGCGGCGACGGTCGGCCTGTCGCTGGCGGGCCTGGCCGCGGCGACCGCCTACGGCAGCGGGCCGATTCTGATTCTCACCGCGATCCCGATGCTCATCATCGCCAACGCTTACCGCCGCTGTAACTTGTGGAACGCGAATTGCGGCGCCTCGTTCGAATGGGTCGGCCGTGCGATCAGTCCCTACCTGGGCTTCCTGACCGGCTGGCTGATGATCGCCGCCTACATCATCGGGACGGTGGCCGAGGTTCTCATCCTCGGGCCTTCGGTTCTCGCGGTCTTCGGCAGCAGCGCCACGAACACCGGGGCGTATATCGGCATCGGCGTGGCGATGGGCCTCATCATGCTCGTGATCGCGGTGGTCGGCATCCGCATCACCGCGCGTGTCCAGGTCAGCATGGCGCTGGTCGAGTACCTGATTCTCATCGGCCTGGCCATCGCGGGCATCGTCTTCGTGGCCGGGCATCATGCCGGCACGGTCCCGTTCAGCAAGGGCTGGCTGAGCGTCAGCGGGATCGGCGGTCGCGGCAGCGCGGTCGCGGGTTTCCTGGTCGCGGTGTTCGTCTATGGCGGCTGGGACGGCACCCTGTACGTCAACGAGGAAGTGAAGCACCGGCGCGTCAACCCCGGCCGGGCCGCCATCATCGCGGTCGCGCTGCTGGCCATCATCTACACGCTGGCTCAGGTCGGCTTCCAGGGCGTGGTCAGCCCGGCTAAGCTCGCCGCCGCGTCGCAGAACGGCACCGCGCTGATCTACGTCGCCAATGCCCTGGGCGGCGGCTTCTGGGCCAAGATGATGGCGCTGTCGATCGCGCTGTCGGTGATCGCCACCACCGGTACCGGCATCGTGCTGTCCGCCCGGATCGTCTACGGGATGGCGAGCTACCGGGTGCTGCCGTCGTTCCTCAGCAACGTGCACCGCCGGTATGCCACCCCGGTCGCCGCCAGCGTCATCGTCGGGCTGCTCATCGTCGCGCTCAGCACCATCTACTTCCTCGCTACCACGGTGCAGAACGCGTTCTACGACGTCATCGACGTGACCGGCCTGCTTTTCTCGGTCTTCTACATCTTCACCGCGCTCGCCGCGATCGCGTATTACCGGCGCCGGGTCTTCAGCGGGGTATGGGATGCTGTGATCCTCGGCCTTCTTCCCCTCGGCGCGGCGGGGTTCCTGGCCTGGATCATGTACAAATCGCTGCAGACCGCGCCTGCTGCCCAGGTCTGGTCGCTGGTGGGCATCGTCATCGCCGGTCTGCTGCTGATGTTCTCCGCGCGCTTCATCCAGCGGTCCCCGTTCTTCAGGATCCCGCTGGAAAGCGACAGCCAGGCGTCGCCGCCGCAAAAGTCGCGCCATGGCAGCCGGTGACTGGCACCTGAGGGCGCGGTATCGCGCCTGACGGCCGACGCCAGCCCGGGCCGCGCCCCGGGCTGGCGTCGCTCAGTCGCCGTCAGCGCAGATGGCGCGCGGGCCGTGCCTCCCAGGTGCTCCACAGGGGCCGGTACCCCTGCTGGCTCCAGAACGGCGCGGACAGCGGATTGACCCGTTCGTAATGCAGCAGTGTGACGGCCACGCCCGCGGCGTCGGCCTCGCGGTGAAACCGGGAAACAAGCGCGGCGCCGACACCCTGGCCGCGCTCGCCCGGCGCGACTCCCATCAGCTCAAGGTAGGCGGCTGGCGCCGGGCCCGCCATCGGCGCGATCCAGGCCGCGGCCCGTGGCTGCTCGGCATACAGCACCCCGATTGGCTCGCCGTCGCGCTCGGCGAGCCACGTCCAGCCATCAGGGCCGGCCAGCAGGCCGGCGGCCTCGCCTCGCAGCGCGTCTGCGGTGAAGGGCCGCTCGATCACGGTGCCGAAGTGCGCATCAAACCGGATGACCTCCAGGCCGAGGCGGACGACCGCGTCGAGGTCGGCGGACTCGGCGAGCCTGATCCGCAGGCCGCCGGCGGCCTGCGGATCAGGGCTTGCGTCAGGTGCGGAGCCGGACTGCTGCTGGCGGGCGGCCTGGGCGCCGGGCAGGCCGCCCGCCGCGCGTGCCGCGATCACGGCGAGCGGCACGAGGCCGTGCCGCAGCAGTGGCTTGACCCCGTCGATGTCGCGGCTCGGCCAGTTGACGACCGCAGCAGTGTCCTCGCCGCCGGCCTCGGGCACATCCGCCAGATGATCGCGCCACTGGGTCAGCAGCGCGTCCAGGGCCCCGCTGACGTCGGGTCCCGCGACCTGAGCGGTGAGCTGGAATCTGCGGGCCGCGCCCCAGGTCAGGTCCATCGAGCCGGGCGCCCCGGCCCAGTGCTCGCAGCTTCCGGTCGCCAGCCGCCCTGGCGCGGCGACGGCAAGCTGCGCGCCGCAATGGGATCCGCCTGCTCCCGGCGGGGGCAGCAGCGGGTCGATCGCCTGCCAGCGCTGCCCGATGAGCGCGCTGGCGCCGCTGGCGGTGTCTCCGGCGACAGCCGGCATCAATCCTCCTGTCATTACCCGGCAATGTTGGTCAGGCTCTCGCGGACCGCCTGCGTCAGCGGATCACCGGACGGCAGTACCCGCTCGCACAGCGAAAGGGTGTCGCGCAGCAGCGGTATCGCATCGCCGACCCGGCCTACGGTGTAATAGGCACGCGCCAGGTTCGCACGGTAGGCCAGGGTACTGGGGTGCGCTGCCCCCAGTACCCGCTCGTAGTCCGCGCTGGTCTGCTCGTAGAGGTTCAGCGCCGTGCCCATCTTGCCCGCCGTGTGGTTGGCGGCGCCGAGGCCGCCGCGCGCGGCGATCGTGTCGAGGTGATCAGGACCGAGGACGCGCTGCCGGTCGGCCAGGGTCTTCTTGTACAGAGAGACGGCGTCCTTCAGCTCGCCGTCGGCCAGGCACGCGCCGGCCAGCCGGTAGCGGGCGGTCAGGACGTCGGGATGGCGTGAGCCGAGCACTCGCTCGCGGTCAGCCAGCGCCCGGCGGTAAATCGCGATCGCTTCCGCTGACTGCCCCGCTGCCTGGTAGGCGGCCGCGAGTTCCTCCCGAGCGCTGACGGTGTCCAGGTGGTCAGGCCCGCGGACGCGCTCGTAATCCTCGACGGCCGCGCTCAGGATGGTGATCGCCTCGGCGAGCTGGCCAGCGACGACTAGAGCATGTCCCAGATTGCACCGTGCCGCGATCGTCCGAGGGTGGTCCGGCCCCGGCGCCCGCATCCGGGCGGCGAGCACCCACTCAAACCACGGCAGGGCCTCTTTGGTCCGCCCGGCGGTCAGGTACGCGTCGGCCATATGCTCGCCGGCGATCAGCGTGTCGGGGTGCCCGGGCCCGTGGATCCGGTCGCCGGTCACCGCGAGATCACGCCAGTGCCTGACCGCGGGACCAGTCAGGCGAGCGTTCTCCAGGCTCTGCCCGGCACGCAGCAGCACCGGATGGCAGCCGCCTGCCCACAGCACATCTCCTGCTGCCTGGCGCAAGGCGGCCGCGCATGACCGCAGGGCCGCGGTGGTCCACGCCCGCGGCTCGTCCTCCGGCCATATCTCCAGCAGGGCATCCGCTGCCGCCCTGGCTGCACGGTCGGGCAGGCCCGGGGGCATCACCGTCCGGACCGCTGCCTGGACAGCCGGGTTCATCCGGACCGTCGGCGCAGTGCCCGCCAGGTCGACGGACAGCAGGGCCGCGCGCTCCAGTTGCAGGACCGCGCCCTGGGCACGGTCGCGGGTCGCTGGGGGCCTGCCGTCCCCGCCGAGGAAGGCAAGCGCCGCCGTCGTGTTGAACACTGCGGCCGGAATGGCGCGGCCGTCCAGCATCGTGGCCAGCGCCAGGATTGAGTGCGCGGCTCCGCCCGGCACCCGCCGGCCGGCCTGCTCGAAGCTGAACGTCCAGGTGACCGCAGCGGACGGCAGCTTCTCGCCCGCCGCGGCCACCAGCTCCTCGCGCCGCCGGCTGAAGTAATCACGGAAATCGCGGCATGACAGCGTCGAGTCCGCGATCAGCGCGCTCGCATGCGCCAGGGCTATCGGCTCGCAGCCGAGTTCGTCGACCATGTCGATCGCGCCGAAGCGCTGATCAGGGTCCGAGGTGAGGCGGCCCATCACGTAGCTGAGCGCCTCGCGCGTGCTGAAGACGCCCACCGGGACGACCTGCGCCCCGTGGCCGCCCGTTGAGGCCGCGGAATCCGTCGTGATCAGGACCCGGCCCGCCGGGCCCTCCGGCCACAGCCCCGCCAGATCCGCGGCATCGGCCAGGTCATCGAAGACCACCAGCCACTGCCGGGTCGTCTCGCCAAGCCAGGCGACGAAGCGGGAGGCGACCGACTCGGCCTCGTCGGCCGGGTCGATCCCCATCATGGACACCGCTGCCTCCACGTAGCCGGACAGCACCGATGCCCGGCTGGTGGCGACGATCCAGATCAGCAGGTCCACCGTGCCGGACTGCCACGCGGACCTGGCGTAGGAGATCGCGAGCTGAGACTTGCCGCAGGATCCGAGCCAGTCAGGCGGCCCGCCGACGCCATCGCGGTGCGGAACCAGGACGGCCAGGCCGCCCGGCCCCAGCGCGGACTGCAGGCCGGGTCCCGTCTCCGGCCTGCTGATGAAGCCGTCGGCGAGCGGCGGCACCGTTCCTGACATCACCCGCTCGCGCGGCGGAATTGAAGGCCCCCCGGCCAGCACCCGGCTGTCCATGGACTGCTACTCCCGACCGTAATCCAGCCGCGCTGCCGGGATCGTGGTGAAGAGCCACGGCCGGGGCTGCGGCCTGGTGATGAACATGCCGGACTGCGCCTGTCCTGGGGTGCGCGCGGTGCTCTGTGAAGCAATCATCGTGTACGTCCCCTCCCAGGATCATGGTGTCACGTTCACCGCCTCATCCACCCATATTGACCCCATTACGGCTGTTCCTTGCCCGAAGCAAATTGGCAGTACTTGCCCGTATTAAGCACAAGAAATAGGGATATCCCAGTGCCGTTTCGTCCGGTTTCCTGTCGCCCAGGTGGCGCTTATTCGCCGGGGGCCAGCGGCCGGCGGCTGGCGCTCGCTGCCCGGCGGCGCAGGCCCCGGCGAGTCCCGGCCGGCCCCGCTGCGGCCTCCGCGCCCGCGCCCGGCCCGCGCGCAACTAGAATTTCCGCATGTCCCGAGCCCGCGTGTTCTCCGGCATCCAGCCCACCGCCGACTCCTTCCACATCGGCAACTACCTGGGCGCGCTGCGCCAGTGGGTGGCACTGCAGGAGACCCATGACGCTGTGTACTGCGTCGTCGACCTGCACGCCATCACGGTGTCGCAGAATCCGGCCGATCTGCGCCGCCGGACGAAGATCGCGGCCGCGCAGCTGCTGGCGGCCGGCCTGGACCCCGATCGCTGCATCGTGTTCGTGCAGAGCCACGTGCCCGAGCACGCCGAGCTGGCCTGGGTCCTCAGCTGCATCACCGGGTTCGGCGAGGCATCCCGCATGGTCCAGTTCAAGGACAAGTCGGCCAGGTCCGGCGCGGACAAGGCCAGCGTCGGGCTGTTCACCTACCCGATCCTGCAGGCCGCCGACATCCTGCTGTACGAGACCGATCAGGTGCCGGTGGGCGAGGATCAGCGCCAGCATCTCGAGCTCACCCGCGATCTTGCCCAGCGGTTCAATCACCGATTCGGCCAGACGCTGGTGGTGCCAGGGCCTTACATCCTGCCCGATGTCGCCAAGATCGCTGACCTGCAGGATCCGGTCGCCAAGATGAGCAAGTCGGCGTCGTCCCCGCAGGGGATCATTGACGTCCTCGAAGAGCCGGCCGCGATCCGCAGGAAGATCGCCAGGGCGGTGACCGATGCCGATGGCGAGATCCGGGCCGATGAGCAGGCTAAGCCGGGCGTCACCAACCTGCTGCGGATCTACGCGGCGCTTTCCGGGGAGAGCGTGGCGGACCTGGAGCAGCGCTACGCCGGCGCTGGTTACGGCACGTTCAAGAAGGACCTGGGCGATGTCGTCGCCGACGCGTTCGCCCCGGTCCGGGAGCGTACCGAGAAGCTGCTGGCCGACGAGGCCGAGCTTGACCGGATCCTGGCGGGCGGCGCGGCGCGCGCCCGGCAGATCGCAGGCAAGACCATGGCAGCGGTCCGGGACCGGGTCGGCTTCCTGCCCGCTGGCTAGCCCGAGCGTCCGCGCAGCCGGCTGAGCCAGCCGAGCCCGAGCGCCGCCACCGCGACCAGGCCGGCGCCCGCCAGCAGCGGGATGACCGGCAAAGGCGCGGAGGGCGCCGCCGTGGCCTCGGCGGCGGCCACCGCCCGCCTGGCCCTGGCTGCGGCCGGCCTGGCCGAGGTGCCTGCTGCCGGGCTGAGGGCGGCGCCCGGCGAGCGCGTAGCGGCGGACGGCGCGGGATGCGCCGCCGTGACAGCGGGCAGCGGCGGCACCAGGTCGCCGACGGGCGCGACATGGCCGGCCATCGCAAAGCCCCAGTTGAGCAGGCGCTCGCCCGAGGTGATCTCCTGCAGCGGCGTGCAGTGCAGCAGCGTGACGATGAGCGTGACCCCGCCCCGGCGCGCCAGTCCGATGTAGGTGGCCTCCGCCTTTTCCGTCCAGCCGATCTTGCCGCCGATGCCGCCCCGGTAGCCGGTCAGCAGGGTGTTCTGGTTGACGAGGGTCACCCGGTGCCGCGGCTTCACCAGAAAGCGCGCCGCCACGGTGGAGTCGTACTTCATGAACGCGGGCATGGCCAGCGCCTGGCGTGCGATCAGCGCCAGGTCGTAGGCGGAAGCATGCTGGCCGGGGGCCGGCAGCCCGTTCGGCTGCCGCGCGACCACGTCGTAGGCCTGCAGATGATGCGCCTCGGCGTTCATCAGCGCGACGCCGGCCTGGAACGAGCCGGTCGCCTGCGCCAGGGCGACCGCGGCGTCGTTGGCGGAGATCGTCAGCAGGGCCGTGAACAGGTCAGAGACCCGGTACCGCCGGCCCCTGATCAGCCCGACGACATTGGGCTCGACTGAGGTGGCCTGCCGGGTGGCGACCACCATGGCGTTCGGGCTCAGCCGCGGGATGAGGGTGATCGCGGTCAGGACCTTCAGCGTGCTGGCGGGCGGGAACTCGCCGTGCGCGTCCTTGGCCGCCAGGACCCGCCCCGTGCTGGCGTCGGCGATGACGTAAGCGGAGGCGGGGACCTTCGGCAGCCGCCGCGCGCCGCGGCCCGGGTAGTTGACGACGATGCCGCTGCTGGCCAGCCGGGTTCCGCCTACGTCCAGACGATTCGGCGGCACGGCGTTCGGCGGCGCGGCAGAGGCGGCAGGGGAAGAACCGCTGGCCACCTGCGCAGCCCCGGCCGGCGTCGCCGCGACGGCGGTTACTGCTGCCGCGCTGGCCCGCGCGGCCGCGCCGGCCCGCGCGGCCGCCCTGGTGCGAGCAGCGTTCATC
>JBKQMG010000035.1:0-11437 GCA_052146815.1 Streptosporangiaceae bacterium
CGACCACCACGCGCGGATCACGTCGAGGTCGACGTCGGTGCCGTAGCCGGCGACGACGTCGCCAAGGTGCTCCTGGTGTCCGAGCGTCAAGCTGGCGAGGTCGTACAGGGCATCGCCCTGGCCCGCCTCGGACCAGTCGACCACGCCGGTGATCTCGTCACCGTCGACGAACACGTGGGCGACCTGCAGGTCGCCGTGCGTGAACACCGGTGCCCACGGCCGGAGCGCAGCCTCGGCAACCCGGCGGTTGCGCGTGACCACGTCGGCGGGAAGGACGCCGTTCGTGACAAGCCACTCGCATTCGCCGTCGAGGTGCGATGCGATCTCGTCGAGGCTCCGACCGGGCCGTGGCGGCAGCGGCGCGTCGTGCAGCATCCGCGCGGCGGCACCCGCCGCGGCCCACGCCGCCGGCGACGCGGTCGACGGCTCGCCGAGGCGGCCGAGTGCCGTCCCCGGGAGGGCGGCGAGCGCGAGCACGGGCGGCTTCCGCCACAGGACCTCCGGAGTCGGGATCGGCGCCATAGCCATCGCCTCGACCTCGACGTCGGTGCGCGTCTGATCAGCGTCGATCTTCAGGAACACGTCACCGACGCGCAGGGTCGCGCGCTCGTGATGGGCCACGACGACCTCGACCCCCTCCACGTCGGCGATTATCGCGGGGATGACCACCGGCTGTCGCCGGGTTTATCGCGTGCGACTGCGTGGCTGACCGCGTCCCGCTGCCGGCGGCCCCGTGCACGACACCGACCGCTGACGGGTCGAGCACTGCCTCGGCCCGCCGGGCCCCGGCACGTGGATCGTGAAGTCCAAGCGGCATGTCGTCGCGGTCGGTGACCTCGACGCGACCGAGACTGCCGGTCCGATAACGTCGAGCGAGCGCTGTCGCGCATGACCCGGCGGTGCTCAAGTCGTCCGGTTGCACGTAGAACACACTTGGCCCATGCCTCGGCGCGCCCGAATCAGCGATCTAGCGGCATTTGCTCGCTCGGAGTACGAATCGGCATGCTTTACGGCGCATAGGCATGCGACCTAGCCGACTCGCTCACATCGGCAGACGACGTAAGCCAGGCAGCAGGCCAGCGATCTTAAGCCGCACTCCGAGCTGGCGCGCGACGTGACAGAACATTCGTTCTCGCGCGCCTGGACGACCATCCTGGCCGAGCGCCAGGACGCGCCGAACGGCGGCTCGGGCGCGTCAAGCGACGCGGAATTCGCAACCGAGTGTGATGGAGCGAACCGCCCGCGGCTCTGGCAGCGGCGGCCCGCAGCGCGCCGTCATAGCGGCGAAGGCCCGGCGCCGGGCCGGGCAATGGCGCGCCACTGAGCTTCGGCGCGCCGCCTGATCCCCTGCATGTGGCGGTGGGCCATCACGAAGTCGCCGAGGGACAGCGCCGCGGCTCCGGGCGGCGTGGAGATCAGCTTCCCGGTGACCGTGTCGTTGTTAGTGATGATGGCCGTGCGCGCGCGCTCGATCAGCCGGCAGTGCCCGGCGTCGAGGTCGTCGAGCTGGAACAGCCAGCTGCTGTCGCGCCGCAGGACCCAGCTGACGCCGCGCATCGGGCCGTGGGTGGTCAGCAGCAGCAGGCGGCCGGGTTCGACCGTGGTGACGGTCCAGCCAGCTCCGGGTCCTTCTGGCACGAAGTCTCCCGGCCGCAGCTCCTGCAACTCCGCCATGATGCGATCAGCGCTGGGGATCCGGTCGTTGTCGATGCGGTCGTAGCTGTACCAGCCCGCCCGCCGCCAGCCCATCTGCACCAGCCATGGCCAGACGGCGCTGGCGGGGGCGCGGATGGACACGGCCCGGGTCGAGGCGACCAGCGGATCCGGCACCTGATCGTCGCCCGGCAGCGGCCGCGACAGCTCCTCGGCGGTCGCTCCCCACCGGTTCACGCGGCGGGCAGACAGCACCGCGCCCGTGACGGCGCCGGCCAGCCCGGCGATCGCCCAGGCACGCGAGGTCCTCCGCATACGGCCCACCACCCCCTTGCCCCGCGGCGCACGATGGCGCCCGCCTCCAGTATGGAGCGGGCACCCAGCCCCGCCGGAAAGGAAGGAACACGGGTACGCACGGCTGCGGTGACCTGATGGCACAGAGCAGGCATGCCACCCCAGGACCGGCCCCGCAGCCGCACTGACGCCCCAGTGCCGCGCGCGGAGCATCCAGATATGGACGGCCAGCGCGGCAACGGGTCTGAGCACCAAAGTCACACGTAAGGGCGGTTCGTGCGGTTTATGCTGCTTACGCTCTGTGACTTGGCCAGGCGGCCTGGCACGCTGACGAGGTTCAGGCCGGCCGCCTGGCCGGTTGCGAGTCGGCCAGGCGGAGCAACCGAGGCTTGCCGGGTCTAGCGCGCCGCACCTGCGACATAGGCGACGACGATGTATGTGGCATGCCGGTCCAGTGAAGCCCTGGCCCGGTCATAGCGCATGGTTGTTCTCGGGTCGCCGTGGGAAGCGGCTTCCTGCACGTCGCGGAGCGGGACGCCGGCGTCGAGCGCCGCGGTGATGAACGCGTGCCGGAGAAGTGTGAGGCCCGACGGGCTTGGCGATCCCTGCGCGGCGGGTTATCCGGCGGACGATCCGGGCGGCGCCGTGCCGGTCTAGCCGGCGGCCATCGGGAGCCAGGAAGATGGGTCCTTCGCAGCGTTCCCCGATGGCCAGGTCGATCGCCCGCGCTGTACGTGGTGCGAGCGGGACGGTGACGACCTTGCCGCCCTTGCGGGTGATCACGCCAGACCATGTCGGGGGCGAACACGTCGGTGATGGCACCGGTTCCCTGGCGCCAGGCATCGAAGGCCTGGCGGATGATCTCCCGGTTGGTTTCCGTACGCGTGGCCGAGGTCTCCGTCATCTGCTTCCTCCGTCCGGGAATGGGCCAGACACTCAGCGTGTGCGCAGTGTCCTGGGTGATCTTGCTCTTGGGTGCGGGGCCGGGCTCACCGGTGATCGGCCGTCCCGCTTCCTGGAACCAGTCCCCGAGCCGGGGGTTGGTGATAATGAGCTCGATCACCGGCTCCTGGGAGATGTTGCGCTGGGCGTGCGCCTGACCGGCGGCTATCTGGACGTAATCGCCCGTCCGCACGTCTTTCCACTCCAGGCCTGATCGCCTGGCACCAGCGCCTGCTTGGTGCCGGAGATCACCAGGAACGTTCCGGTGCTGTCGTGGCTGTGGATAGGCACCATAGCGCCAGGCGGGATCCCCCCCCCGCATGACACAGAAGTCGCGGGGCGCGTCCTGCGGGCCGGTGAGGAACTCGACGGTCAGGCCAGCGACGTCCAGAATCTCATTCCCGACCCGGCGGCGATGCGCTGAAAAATCTCGCTGTCGTGCGGCGACATCAAACTCTCCTCAGGCGTGCCGTAGCGGATGTGGCGCGGCGGATGCCGGCCGGTCAGGAGGGGCTGGGCGGCGGCCCGAGGATCTCGATGCCGTACGAGGCTGCGGTCGCGGCCAGCGCTGCCAGGTCGGGCGGCAGTTCGTCCGGAGGCTCCTCGAACGGGGAGCGAGCTGGTGATCCAGCGGCTAGCGTAAACCCGTCGAAGCCGGCTGGCGTGTGCAGGGTGAGGAACCGTGCCTGCGGGTTAGTGACGACGAAGGCTTGCGGGAGCTGGCGGGGGAGAACCGCGGCGGTGCCCGGCCCTGCCTTGACCGCCTGGCCGCCGACTTCGACCCGCAGCTCGCCGTCCAGGATGAGGAAGGTCTCCTCGTCGGCTTTGTGGCGGTGCAGGGGGCTGTTGTAGCCGCGCGGTCTTGCGTGCTCGAGGATCGCCAGCTGCCCCGCTGTGGCGCTGGCGCCGGCCCGGACGCGAATGAGCGCGCCCAGGAACCAGACGGCTCTTTGCTCCCCGGGGGGAGGATAGTCGGCACGTTCGGGTGATTGAGCCGGTCGAACATGGTCATAACGACGCCACCTTTCCCGAGACGGGCCGTACGAACGGGTCTGCTGCGACGATCAAGCCGTATGCGACGCTAGGCCCCGCGGGCGGCGAGCAGCATCTGTCATTTGACCCTGACCCCGGCATGCGACATGGCGCCTTGAGCTGTCGCTGCGGTCACGTCTCGCTGCGGTTCTCGCCCCGGCCCGCTGGAGACAGGGGTGCGAGCGCGTCGCGCAGGGCTGCCCGGGACGTGATGCCGAGTTTGGGAAAGATCTGGTACAGGTGGGCGCCGACGGTCCGGTGCGACAGGTAAAGCTGCTGGCCGATCTCCTTGTTGGTCAGCCCGGCGGCGGCCAGCATCGCGATCTCGCGTTCCTGCGGCGTGAGAGAGTCGGGTTCTCGCTGATCGGCTGGGGCCCTGGTCTGCCCGGTCGCGCGTAGCTCGCCAGCGGCCCGGGCGGCCCATGGCCGGGCGCCCAGGTGTTCGAAGACGTGAAGGGCAGCTGCGAGATGCGCCCGCGATTCTTTCATCGCCCGGGCGCGCCGCAGCCGCTCGCCGTGGCAGAGCTGCACCCGGGCCAGGTCGAAAGGAAAGCGGTCAGCGCCAGGGGTGGCGAGTGCTTCCTCGAACAGCCCCGGGGCGCTGCTGTCGGGCGCGGCGATCGCCTCCGCACCTGCGGCCAGCAGGGCCAGCCGGGGCGAGATCGCGGCAATGCCGGCCTCGCGCACGGCGGTGACGTGGGCGGCGGCCTCGGCGGGCCGGCCGGTGCGCATGGCGGTCTCGACCAGGTCCATGGCCACCCACAGGGCGAGCGGGACGTGGGAGGCGAGGACGCCCGGCGGGCTGATCGCTGCCGCATGCTGGTAGGCGTCCTCGAAGTCGCTGCGCCCCTGCGCGGCGAGCGCGTCCACATGGTGCGCGGCGGCCTCAGCCTGGCCAGCTCCTCTCGGCGCGCCCCACCGGGTCATCTCCTGAGCCAGGTCCCGTGCCGAGTCGTGCTCACCGCGTGCGGCGGCGAGTGCCGCCCGGCGGTGGCGAGCTGTCCAGGCCAGCAGCGGGTAGCCAGTGGCTTCGCAGAGCTCGAGTGCCTCGTCGGCTGCCCGCTGAGCGTCATCCCACCGGCCGGCCATCGTGTCATCGAGGCACAGATTGGTCAGCGCGTTGATGGCCGAGGCGACGTCTCCGCCCTCGCGGCCGTAGCGGACCACCCGTTGCAACGGTTCCCGGCATCCGGCCAGCCGGTCGGTGAAGCCGGCCGCGGCGCTGACGATCAGGATGCGCCAGTGATCTGCCTCGCCGCGCAGATCAGCGATGGCGGTATCCAGCTCGGCGAGCACCCGCGGGGCCGTACGGGCCGGATCGGCGATGGTCTGGCGGAGCAGGGACAGCTCCCTCGGGATCTGCGGCCCGAGGCGGCCGAAAGCTGCGTCGAAAGCAGGCCACAGCTCGGCGCGGCCGCCCTGATAGCACACCAGGAAGAGCGTCTGCAGCCCCTGGATCAGAATGTCGTCGCTCGCGTCATACGGCCCGCGCCTGAGGTCGATCGCGCCGGCGAGCAGCCGGTGCGCGGTGTCGACGTCGCCATCTCCGTTCAGCAGCATGTGTGCGGCCGCCACCGCAGCGGGCAGCGACTCGCCAAGTTCCGGGTCGGCGCTGCGCGCGGTGGCGAGCAGCTGCGAGACGCTGCCGGTATCCCCGGTCGCCCTCGCTCCGAGGTTGGCGGCCTCGGCGAGCCGGCGGCTCCGGCCGGGGCCACCCGGGCTCAGGTCGGCACCGCGCAGCAGCGCGGCTATCGCGCCGTTGGCATCACCGCGCCGCATCAGCCGGTGCGCCACCCGCTCGAGCAGGTCCGCTACCTCTTCATCGGGTCCGGCCGCCGCTGTGGCCAGGTGCCATGCCTGCCGTTCAGGCTGGTCGGCAAGGTGGTCGGCCAGTGCACAGTGGGCCCGGCGCCGGTCGCTGCTGGTCGATAGCTCGACGATCGCGGAACGGGTCAGCGGGTGGCGGAAGACCAGCTGGCCGGTGCGGTCGTCGACGTGCACCAGTCCTGCCTGTTCTGCGGGAGCGAGGTCGTCGATCCCCGGCTGCCCGGCGGCCGCCTGCAGGACGCGCAGGTCCCCGCTGCCGTCCAGGACCGCGAGCAGGAGCAGCCACCGGGTCGGTGCGGGAAGATCTGCGGTCCGGGATGCGAACAGCGCCTGCAGCCGCCGGCTCAGCGGCAGGACCACCGGCAGCGCCTCGGCTGCCGCGCGCTGAGCACCGCTCAGCGTCGCCGGGAGCTCCAGCAGGGCCAGCGGGTTCCCCTGCGCCTCGGCCACAACCCGCCGGCGCACCCGCGGCGCCACCTCCGGGAAGCGGGAACTCACCAGGCCGTGAGCCGCCTCCTCGTCCAGCGGCCCAAGCTCGTGGTCCGGCAGGCCGGCTCGCTCGAAAAAGCTTTCCTCGCCCGTCCGTGACGCAGCCAGGAACCCGACGCGGCTGCCGGCCAGCCGGCGCGCCGCGAACCCGAGAACCCCGGCGCTGGTCCGGTCAAGCCACGGCAGGTCATCGACGATCACCAGGACCGGGCTGGCCGCGGCTGCCTGGCGCAGCACCGTGAGCGTCGCGGCAGATACCAGCAGCCGATCCGGCGGCGGCCCCTCACCGAAGCCGAGGGCGACGTTCAGCGCATCCCGGTGCGCGGCGCTGAGCTGCCCGAGCTCGTCGAACAGCGGTAGCAGGGCCTGGTGCAGCCCGGAAAAGGCCAGATCGGCCTCGAACTCCGCCCCGGCAGCCCGCAGCACCCAGCTGCCAGCCTCCGCTGCCAGGTCGGCCGCCGCGTCCAGCAGGGCCGTTTTACCGGCGCCCGGCTCCCCGAAGAGCAGCAGGGCCTCCCCGCCAGTCCTGGCCCGCTCGACAAACGCGCCGATCAGCGCGAGCTCATCGCGACGTCCGACCAGAACCTCTGCCAAGCCTGCCCGCCGGTTGTCCAAGCTGTCCAGCCAAGGCCAGCCCAGAGCGTAGAAAGATCCCTTCCTCGCACGATACGCCCGCCGATCTGCAGGCGCGAGTAGCCGCCAGTGATCAACGGCGCCGGTCATCTGACTGCCGCAGACCGGCGTGCAGCCGACCAGGCCGAGTCATTTGACAGATTCCGCAGGCCCGCATGCTGGTTCATGATCGCAGCGGAGCACATCCCAGGGGAGCCGATTGGGACGTGACCAACTCGAAGGGAACTAGCAAATGCCTGATCAGAGCCGCTTCCTGCAAGGCCCGTTTGCCCCTGTCGAGGATGAGGTCACCGCGTTCGACCTGCCAGTGACCGGCAGCGTGCCGGCCGAGCTGTCCGGACGCTATCTGCGGAACGGGCCGAACCCGCTGGGCCTGGAGGATCCCGGTTACCGCTTCTGGGAAGGGCACTGGTTCCTGGGCCCGGGCATGGTGCACGGCGTACGGCTCCGCGACGGGAAGGCTGAGTGGTACCGCAACCGCTGGGTCCGCTCCCGGCTGCTGGCCGAGGCACTCGGCGAGAAATGGCCGGCCGGGCCGGTGCACTCCGACATGGATTTCGCCGCCAACACCCACATCATCGCCCACGCCGGGCGCATCCTGGCCACCGTGGAAGCCGGCCCGCTGCCCTACGAGCTGTCCGGTGAGCTGGAAACCCTCGGGCCGTGCGACTTCGGCGGGACGCTGCCCGGCGGGTTCGCCGCGCACACCAAGCCCGACCGGCGCACCGGGGAGCTGCACGCCATCGCCTACTTCTGGGCCTGGGACTATGTGCAGTACGTCGTCGTCGGCGCCGATGGCCAGGTCAGCAGCACCACCGACATCCCGGTCCCCGGCGGGCCGATGATGCACGACTTTGCGCTCACCGCCAGCTACGTGGTCCTGCTCGACCTGCCGGTCACCTTCAGCATGGACGCGGTATCGGCCGGGCTCAAGCTCCCGTACACGTGGAACCCGGCGCACCAGGCCCGGGTCGGCCTGCTGCCCCGCGACAACCCTTCAGGCGGCGTCCGCTGGTTCGAGGTCGACCCCTGCTGGGTCTTTCACACCCTGAACGCGCACGACGACGGCGGCCGCGTGGTCGTAGACCTAGTCCGGTACGACGGCGCCTACGATGTCTCGGCGCTAGCGGGGCACGGCCCGCTCACGCTGGACCGGTGGATCATCGACCCGGCCGCCGGGACGGTGACCCAGCAGCGCCTCGATGACCGCCCCCAGGAATTCCCCCGCGTCGATGACCGGGCCATCTCCTGGCCGCACCGCTACGGCTACAGCGCCGTGATCGGCGCAGTCGGCCAGGCCACCGTCTCACCCAGTGGCGACTTCGCCGACGATGCGTTCGCCAACGCCCTGCTCAAGCACGACCTGGCCGCCGGCACCGTGCAGGCGCACCAGTTCGGCAGCAATGCCACCGCCGGCGAGGCCGTCTTCGCCCCGGCCGCACCCGACGCCGCCGAAGACGACGGCTACGTCATGGCATTCGTCCATAACCCGGACCGCGGCGCCGCCGACCTGGTCATCCTCGCCGCACAAGATTTCACCGGCCAGCCAGTCGCCCGCGTCCACCTGCCAGCCAGGATCCCGCTCGGCTTTCACGGCAGCTGGATTCCCGACCAGTGACTGCCCACGGCACATTCCTGTAACGAAGACCCAGTAAGGATCACCCCCGTGGAAGCCAATGTCCTCCCGTTCGCCCTAATAAGCCTGCTGGGAAGCCTCATCTACGTCGTTGTCGTCGTTGCGTTGCATGTTCTCCCAACCGGCTACGATCCCCGCCATAATGCCGTGAGCGACTATGGTGTCGGCAAGTACGCGCCGTTGTTCCGGGTCAGCCTCTGGGCAGGCTCGATAGCCGTGGCGGCTCTTCCGGCTGGATTGGCGCTGGGAGTGGGCTCCCCGCCGCTGGTCAGCCGGGACCTCGCCTTTCTGGGCCTGGTGGCCGTCAGCCGGATCGGTGAGTCGATGTTCCCCACGACCGTGGAAGGCGAGCGGCTGACGCGAACCGGCGCGCTCCACTATTTCTTCGCGATCTTGACGTTCGGGTTCACCTACGCGGCAATATCAGGCCTGACCCCGGTTCTGGTGAAGATCCATCCGTGGCACTCCGAGAAGGGTCTTCTGACCTGGCTGGCCGTGGCGACACTAGTGGGCCTGATTCTGGTCGTTGTCACGCTGCTCCCGCGGTTCCGTCGCATCTTTGGCTTGTGCGAGCGGTTCTTCCTGGCCGTCACGTACCTGTGGTTCATAATGGCGGCCTTCCTGCTTATCGTGAAGGCGGCGTAAGGCACCCGTTCTCACTTTGCATTCGCAGATGCGCGCCCTGAGGCAGATGATCATCATGGCGATGTCCTCCCGATCGCATAGCCGAGCCGAGCATCCGCTGAATGCAGCCGACAGCGCGAGAATGCGAGACCTGCTGGCAAGCAACCGCACGCTGCTGGCCTGGCTGCGCACGTCGGTTTCCTATGCCGGGCTCGGGTTCGTGGTCGCCAAGTTCGGCCTCGACAGCAGCCACGCCCGCCTAGCCGAGTACATCGGCATTCTGCTGGTGCCGCTGGGACTGCTGCTGACCACGATCGGTCTCGCCCAGCACCGTTCGGTGATCACTCAAGAACACGCGGATCCCGGCTCGCCCCGGCCCTCGGCGTGGCCGGCCGTCATCGCGGCCGCCAGCAGCGCAATAATCTGCGCCCTGCTAGTCGCCTACCTGGCCATCAGCGGCCCCCGCCGGCACCTGCCCTGGGCTCGGCAGCACCGGCACACCTCATCGTCGGCGTGCCTGACGCACGCCAGCGACCGGACAAAGGAGATCGCCATGACCGGTAAGGACTCAGCGCGCCGGGCAGGCATCATCACCAAGCTCAGCCCCTGACCGGCAGCCGAGACCGTCCCGCGCCTGACCGGCATGATCGCCGAGAAGGGCATGAAGCTGTTCGCGGTGATCGACCAGAGCGCCGAAGCGGCCCGGGCCGGGCTACGGCTGCGGGACACAACTCTGGTGATCTTCGGCAGCCCGGCCGCTGGCACCCCCGTCATGGAGGCCTCGCCGCTGGCCGCGCTCGACCTGCCGCTGAAGGTCTTGATCTGGGATGACGCCGGGCAGGTCAAGGTCTCCTATTCCGCGCCCGCCTGGCTGGCTGCCCGCCACCAGCTCAGCGACGAACTGGCCGCCAACCTGGCCGGCATCGGCCCGCTCACCGACGCACTCATCGCCAGGTGACAGCAGTCGGCGATCCGCCAACGTCATCACGGCCCGCGAATGACGCAGCGGGCCGGGTCCAAGACACCCTCCTTTACAGCGATTCCTTCCGGCACATGACGCCCACGGCGCACGTGCGGTGGCGCCAGGGGTCAGGCGCCCTGGTTTGCCGGCCAGATACAAGCCGACTGACGCTCCTCGTTGACTGAGCCTCGTGGACTGAGCCCAGAACGGGCTGCTCTGCGAGCCCGACCTGATAGTGCGGGGCCTGCGGGCGGCCGCGCATATCGACGGGGATGGGCACGCATCCTGACCGCTCGCCGGTCACCCACCGTGGGTGAAATCCAGATCTGGTTCCGGGAAGTATCGGGCCGCCTTCTGCAGCGGTGATAAGCGCGCCGCTCCCAGGCCGGCAGGGCTGCGGGATCAGCCATGCGCGCGGTCATCTCCGTGCCAGCGCAGCGCTCGCACGGCGGCTAGTATGCGGCGGTGACCGAGTTCTTGAGCTGCCGGCCCAATCTGGAAGTGGGCGAACTGGCGCCCGCCGCCGCATTCTTGCGTGACGTGCTCGGGTTCGAGGTCGAAGTCGACGAGCCGGAGATGGGCCTGATGCTGCTGCGCCGCGACGCAGTGGGACTCGCGCTAGTCCGGTCGGCGAGCCCTGGCATCAACGCCACGACCGCCGCCTATATCGGTGTCACCGGCGTGGATGACCTGCATGAGCGGTGCGCGGCACGCGGCGCCCCGGTTGTTGCGGGCCTGACCGACCATCCGTGGGGCCTGCGCGACTTTGTGGTGGAGATGCCCGGCGGTCACCGGCTGGCACTCGGCGAGCGGATCACCCAGTCTTTCTCAGAATAGGCATGGGGAGCCTGGACCGCGGGGGAATAGCCAGATCACCTTGAGCGGCGTCCCGCCGATTCCGTCAGCCCGGATTCTGGCGCTAATGGCACTACCACGCAATCTGCCTTCCCGGGTGGTGCGACAGAACACCCAGATACGGACGCTATCGGACGTAATACGATCGGACCGACGCTCGCACCTATCGGCGGGTAGGCGCGCTCCCTCAGCCGATCCAGAGGATGTCGAAAATGCTGATGACCTCCGCAGCATCGTCGACCCGGAACGACAGCAGGCCGTAGCCTGAGCCGAACACGGTCCGGCGATAAGCCGGGTCATTGGCCGGTGGTATCACGGCCGCGTCCCACGGCTCGTCTACCAAGTCCGCGACCCGCTCCACTAAGCCGAAGTTACGGCCAGTTGGGTAGGCGTTTCTGGGCTTGACCTGGTGTTCTGCCGGGCTGGCCAGGTTTTGTTCTGGCTACTTCAAGGTGAGCGGGATCGGGACGCCGATCAGGTCGAAGGCCTCG
>JBKQMG010000036.1:0-6578 GCA_052146815.1 Streptosporangiaceae bacterium
AGCATCATCGTTGCAGTTGTCGCCTTCGTCGTGTTCATGCTCGCGTGGCTCTCCGGCCTGGCCGACTGGGCTGCCGGGCCGCTGCAGAAACTGCGGTGGCCTCAGCGCCTGGTGACAAGCCGATGGCGGTACACGACCGACGGCGGACTCCCTGTGCTGAGGCTGGTCAGCCAGGCCGTCAACGTCAACCTGCCGGGCAGCAACTTCATGCAGTCGCAGGAGAACCGGCCCCCCTGGGTGCGCTTCGTGGTGATGACGGCCTGCACTGCGGTCCATCCGGATGTCGATGAGGACGAGCTGCGGCAGCGCTTCGAGGAGTTCCTGGGCAGCTCACCGGTCATGGCGCTGGTGAGGTCGCTCACGTATGTCCACGAGGGCGACCGGTGGTTCCGGTGGGCAGGAAGAGGCAGCGGCCTGGACGCCGTATTAGCTCCGGCTGAGGGAGCTGATGGGGTGGCCGCCCGGCTGGTGCTGCCGTACGCGGTCAGCTCCGACTGGCGCGACCGGAAGTACGCGGTCATGATCCTCCACATCGAGCCGCGCGACCAGGCCGACGAGCCAGCGGACCCGCGACTCCCGAAAGCCTGGAGGGAGCGCATCGAGGCGGCCCTGGAGCTGCCGCAGGCGCTGGCCGACTTCCTCACGAGGGAGCTGGGCCGACGGGTCACGGGCGAGCCGCAGGCTGTGCTGGGAGTACGCATGGAGGCGATCGACCTGACCGCCCTGATTGACATCACGGGCAGGCATCCGCTGCCTGGAGGCATTCGCGGCAGTGAGGTCTGGTGTTACTTCATCGGCGAGAGCGACGGAGCGCCCGCAGGAGAGGCGGCCACGAAGATGATCCGCGACACGCTCAGGTATGCGCTGGCTGTCCAGAGCTGACTTACCGAAGAGCGTGAATGATCCCCCGGTGTTCGAGACGGAGAACATGCTCTGAACGGCATCAGTCAGGCCGCGTCAGGAGCAGCCCCCGGCTGACTGGAATCCGGCCGGGGGCACCGGCTGGTCGGGAACCGAGCTGCACAGCATAGTCCCGCGCGAGTACGTAGCGGCTACCGAGAAGCTTGCGCAAGAGCCGGACGCACGAGGCAGAATTGCCGAGGAATACCTGCCATAAGGCGATGAGGGCAATGATCAGGGGAATTCTAGCGGTAGCAGCACTGATTACGGCATGCGTTCTGGCCGGCTGCGGCAGCAACGGCGGCCGGGCGACGGTATCAGCCGGTGGCAGCAGTCCGGCCAGCTCGGCCGTCTGCAGCATCTACGACAGCGGCACGAACGCGCTCATCACCGTCCTGCAGGGAAGCTCGGGGGAGTGCCAGGCGCTCGCTCAGCAGCTCTCATCCGCTGGCAGCTTCTGGACGGCTCAGCCCCAGCAGCCGGACGAGGCGCAGTCGATGGTCTGCGTGATGGAGGACAGCAGTGGCGACGTGGCCGAGGTGATCGACGGCGGCGGCCAGTACGTCGGCCAGGAGGTCTGCGGGGACTTCACGTCGAACGGCTGGACCGAGGACACCGCCGAGGAAAGCCAGATCAACCAGCAGGAGCAGCAGCAGGCCCAGGCCTCGGCCAGCGCCTCAGCCGCCGCCTCCAGCGCAGCCGCCAGCGCCTCGGCTGCAGCGTCCGCCGTCACGCAGGCCAGCAGCGACCTGTCCACCATGGACAACGATGCAACCACGGTCAGCGGGGACGCCAGCACACTGCAGGGGGACGCGTCCAGCACCTACGGCGACCTCAAGAGCGAAGAGTCGGATGCGGCCGGTGGCCAGGGCAGCTACTGCACGAATGTCTCCAGCACCGTCTATAACGATGCGGCCAGCACGCTGTACAACGATCAGGTCAGCACGCTCTCCAACGACGTGGATAGCGTCCAGAGCGATATCAATACGCTGCGAGGCGACATAAAGACCTTCGAGGGCGACCTGAGCACGCTTAGCAGCTATGGCGAGAGCGCGCCCGATGGTTCATCGGCGGCTATAACGTCGGCCAAGAATGCCATAGCCAGCACCATTGCTTCGGGCAACCAGGCCATTGCCGATGTCAATGCCGACGTAAGTCAGGGCTACTCGATCGCCAACGGCCTGGCCACGGGAGCCTGCGCAGGAGACGGGCCAGGCAGCCCGCCAGCTCCCCAGGGGCCGCTGAGCTGAGACATGCGAATGGCCCCGGTACGCCGCTCGTCATCGGGGCCATTGCGCTGCGAGCCTCATCTTGAGGGCCATCCCGACCGGCGCTTACCCAGCAGTCCGGGTAACAGCCGTAAGTTGCGGCGTAGGGCAGGAGATCAACCGCGACTACCCGGCGTGGCAGACCTGGACCGGCAGGGACGGGATACGCTACGGGCGCCGCACCATCGGCGCGGCGCTGACTGCCGAGGGCGAGGACTGGCTATGCCTGTTAGACCAGATAAAACGCGCCGGGCTAATGCTGGAGGATACGCCGCGAGCATGGCGGCAGGAGCCATCCTGCTGGCAATCGGAGGGTGCGGCAGTGCGATAGCCACGCACTCGGCAGCAGCCCCGGCAGTTAAGCCGTCGTCAGCACCGGCTCCGGTTGTCAAGGCCCAGGCGACGCCAGTCAAGGTGCCAGTCAGGGCGTCAGCAACAGCCAGGCTGACAGCCGGGCAAGCGGCAGCGATGAACACGTGGTACCAGGGCGCAACCGTCGTCCAGGCCGCCAGCGTCTGCGGGGACGTCTACAAGGTCTATTCCGACGACAACGCCGTGAACTCGGGAACCGGGTCATCGAACCTGCAGGCCGACATCACCAGCCTGCAGGCGGACGTCGCCACCGCGCTCGGCAACCCGCCGCCGGTCGCCAGGGACGCGGCGATCTGGAAAGCTGTCCTCAACGCGTACGGCAACGCGGTCGGGGACGCTACCAGCGCGGGGCTCGTGGCGGCTGTCCGTGAGGCCGATCACGCCGCGTGGGGATGGAGCCCATCCAGCGGGACACTGCTCTCCTGCCTCGACACGAACCCCTGACCCAATACTGGAGTCCGGGGTACTCCGCCACGGTGAAGCCCCATACGAATCCGGCCGTGTGGCCCTGCCATCGAGCACCTGATCGCTCATGACGACCAGCGGCATCAGGTAGCTGACACCCTGGAGACACAGCATCGACGTCCTGAGACGTCCTGGGCACCCGGACCCAGGCGATACCTCTCGCCAATGGTCGAACGGCTGGCAGCGGCCCACTACGGCGCGACGATCATGCCAATGATCGCCCATTAGCTGCCGGTCAGCGTTCCCGCCTGCATCAGCGCCCGGATCTGTACGCTACGTAGCCATGCGACTACGTGCAGCCATAGCCGGACTGGCTGGTGCTCTCGCGCTGACCGCCTGCGGAAGTGCCAGGCCAGCCAGCCACGCCGAGGCGACGCCGAGTACCACCCCGGCCGCTCAGGTCATCGCCAGCGTGGCAGCCAGCGAGTGCGCGGCATTCGGCGTCGTCTACTCGCAGGTGCAGGCGGCCTTCCCCACGGGCACCAGCCCGGCCGGGACGATCTCGATCGTGCAGGACAACAGCACGCCCTGGAATGCGGGGCTGACGCATGCAGCGAACGATGCCGACGTGCCCGGCGTGCCGATCGGCCCGAACGCAGCCAGGGAGCTGGCGGTCAGCATCGAGAAGACGGCACTTGACCTCGGCTCCGCCAACCTCGATGCCCTCACCAACAACCCGCGTTCCTACCTGTCGGACCTGGACAAGTTCCTGAAGGACGCCAACGGGCTCAACGCCACCTGCCAGGGCTACTGAGCCGCGCCGCGCCGTCAGCCGAACCTCGGCACGTATTCGCCAGTCCTGTATAGCCGAGATCCCTCCGCAGGATCCTAACCATGGCCTGCCCAGGCAGCCCAGCCAGGCTCGCCCGGTGTCACCCAGGCACGCGCCATCTAGCTCGGCTCCCAGCGCCAGCCGTCGTTGTCCTCACAGGTGATGGTCTCACCGTCGCCCGCCAGGCCGGTCATCCCGTGGTCGTCGTCGCGGCAGTATTCGCCGGGCTCGTAGCAGGTGCCCTCGTCGCTGATCGGGTAGCACGACGCGGCCGGGGCCGTGGTCGGCGGAGGAGGGGGCGGCGGGGGTGCGTAGGCGGGCGCCGTCGTTGCCGGTGTGTAGTAGTACGTCTTCGCGGGCTCGGGCTTCGGCCTGACCGTGACCGCTGCGGTGGCCGTCGCGGTCGGCGTCGGACTGGCGCTGGCCGATGATGAGCTTGGGGTCGCGCTCGGAGTGATCGTGCTAGGCGCGGCGGACCCGCAGCCAGCCAGTGCAGCAACCACCGCAGCCGAGCCGAGGATGAGTCGGGAGCGATAGGACATGCGCAGAGCGTAGCGGAGAGCTTATTGTCCTGGAGGCATGAGCGGGAAGTGCCAGCGGTCGCGCTCCGCCTCCGTGCGGGCGCGAGTCCTGCGAACCCCGGTCACCTGGACGCCGGTGGTCTCACCGGTCATGGCGAGAGGCTAGCCGCTCAGCCCGGTCCAGGTGTTCCGGTTAAGGCATAGGGTCTCGGCGCTGCACGCGTGTAGTCGGCTGGCCAGGCCACTGCGCTGGTCGCGTCCTGGCCCTGCGTGTGACAGTCCTGGCCAGCCCGCCTCGTGCGCGGCCGGTTAAGGTCCGCCGGTCTTTCCTAGCCGATGATCTTGAGCATTCGCGAAGCTCTAACTCAGTCACAGCGAGTCTTCCACCGCCATCTCCTCGGCCCACTTGGTGATGGCACTCCATGGCTCCGGTGCCGTGATGACCTTCGATGTGGCCTGAACCTCGCTGCCGTCCTCGGTCAGCTCGAAGACCACGATCCGGTATCGCCTGGTCGGCAGTGTCATGGCCGGTCAGTCCTCGCCTTATGCACCAGCACTACCCGCTTAGCCGGTGCTACAGCCGGTGCCTGGCGCGGTGCACGGCATCCAGTCTCCCCGGCCGTTGTCCCGTACCTCGGCGTCCGGCGCGGCGGGAAGCTCGTGCTCGCCCTCGGGCTCGGCGGCCCGATCAGGATCGGCGCTCGGTCACCGCCTGGAGCCGGGTAGCCCATCGGTCCAGCATGTCAGGTGCTCACCGCATGATCAGCGCTACTGCAATCCACGGCACCGTGAGCACCAGCAGGATCACGCAGAGCCGCACGGTCTTGGCGGTGTCGTCAAAGGCTGAGCCGATGGCCCGCCATTTCTCAGGCGGCCCCTCACCGGGCCGTTTCAGCACCGGTGATCACCGCACGCCGCAGGCCACGGCCCTGCGTCTCCGGACTTCGGATAGCAAAATGTCAGCCGTCGCTGTTAGGTTCATGTCGCGGAACTTCCTTCGTCCCAGGAGGAGCTTCGTTCAGGCGGCCCTTCCTGTTCCCAGCAGGGGGGCCGTCGCTGTTTCGGGCAGCGATCCATATCCGTTGTATCGAACGGCTCCGACAGTCGCGCGCCGCTTGGCCCATTCGCCGTTCCAGCCTGTGCACAGGGCTGTGGACGGGCTGGGTAAACACGCCGCTAGAACGGTGCACGGGCTGTGGATTGCTGTGTGTGTGGAAAAGTGGATAACCAGGCTCGGCGGACATCTGCGCAGGTCAATGGCGTCTCGGCATTTCGATGGCCTGTGCGCAAGAAAAACTCGTGCTCGCTGGCTGCGGTGGCTCGGACACCAGCACGACAGGGACGCAGGTCGTTGCCGAGATCACGTATCAGGTCACCGTGCAGTGCCCGCCGGGCATCAGCCTCGGTTCCGGGCCAAGCCACTGCTCAGAAGCGCGTAGTCCCAGGCCCAGCACATGATTGAGGACCCGGCCAGGTAGATCGACCGGGGTCCTTCACATCCCCCGCGTCCGGTAAGCACCGGGCAGGAGTTGACCGGCGCGAGGGGAGCCAACGTGATGTCCTGCCGTGCAGGCATGGACAGCAGCAGCCCCGAGCAGCCACTGGTCACTACCTCGGGCGCGGCCACGGTGACCGCGCTCAGTACGTCATGCTGTATGCATCCTCGGACCACTCGTCGTCATCCACGGACTCGCCGGGGATCGGATCATGGCAGTGCCCGTTCTCGATCAGGTAGGCGGCCATCCGGCCGTAGCTGCCCCGAAGACGCCACGCCATGCCCGTATCGATCATGTGCTGGAACAACTGGAAGATGGCCGTGTCCTCCAGCTCGCCCTGCTCGTAGGCGCTGATCCGCTCGGCCAGATCGAGGCGTGCCTGATTGATGGCCATGTCAGATCAGCGCGTTCGCGCGGAGCCATGTCGGATGCCCGTGCTGGCACGTGCCGTCCGCCTCGGTCTCGCGGCCGTCCGTGGTCTCGAAGCTCGGGTCGCCGTCATCGAAGACCGCGCGATGCATCATGTCCAGCAGCTCGTCCTGGCTGGGCGCGGCCACTGTCGGTGCCGGTGTGGTGATGATCCTGGAAGTCATGTGATCCCCCGTTCCCCTCTTCGCCCATGCGGCTTGCACGGGCACCCGCGCGAGTGGCTGAAGAAAATCGCGCTGATGGACGACGTGTACCTGCTGAACTCGCCGTTCACGTTCCAGTCGATGGAGAAGCACGCGGCGTACTGCGCGATGCTGCGGCTCGGCCTGAAGGTGCCGGAGACGGTGCTCGTGCC
>JBKQMG010000037.1:0-3918 GCA_052146815.1 Streptosporangiaceae bacterium
GAGGCACCTGATGCCAAGCCAGGCGACCTTCGAGAGCAAGTCCTTCAGGAACGTGGTGATTTCGTCGCGATAGTTGGCCCCGACAACCAGTTCCTCCGACTAATAGACAGACGCGCTAGCGTCGAGCACCTGGTAAAAGAGGTACTGAACACTGGTCCGGCGCTGTGAAACCAGTTGCCATCATAGTCAGGCTGCCTCCATCTGCCGGTGCCGCAGTACGCCGCCGGAACGGAACAACTCTGGACGTCCGGTTGATGCCCGGCGGATTCTTCCGCGTGATAGCTCTTCGTCAGATCCTCAGCCTCCAGATCCGCTCGGCGGAACATTCATACTTACTCTCATGCCGCGGACAGGGTCGAGCGCCGCGGGATGGCATGACCCCCGGCCGTGCCTCGTGGTCAACTGGCAGTCGCGAGCGCTGTCGGCCGAGGACGGAGACTGACGGGGAGCCTGTCACGCAGAGCAACCTGAGTCTTCGTGCGCCCGCGCAAGTAGCCGCCGTTCGGCGCGGCCAGGACGGCCTCGATGCTCATCGGTTCATGCGCACCGATCAGGTCGCTCGGCGCCCAGGTCGACCGGATTAACCGATGTGCGCGCGCCTCGGACGGCTCGGGACCCGCGTAGGCGCGATGACTTTCGCGGTCGTCGCGCGTCTTATCTACCAAACGCTGTTAGCGCGATGTCCGCTGGACAAGGGAGGGCTGCCTTATGGAGATTGCCAATCTGGGAAAGGCGGATGGGCTGCCGCCGGTGGATTGGGCCGCAGTTGCTGAGAAGCTTGATGCGGGGTCGGCGCCAGCTCCGGGCGCGGCGAACTCCCGCACGACGTGGCTGTCCACCGTCAACGAGGATGGTAGCCCGCATGTGACTGCGGTCGGTGCCCTGTGGCTGGACGGCACGTTCTGGTTCCAGACGGGCGCAGGCACGCGGAAGGGGCGCAATGTCGCGCGCGATCCGCGGTGCTCGATCGCGGTGTCGATCCGCGACGCGGACGTCGTAATCGAGGGTGATGCTGCGCGAGTGACCGCGCCGGGCGCACTGGCGCGTACTGCGAAGGCGTGGGCGGACAACGGCTGGCCGGCCGAACCCGACGACAGCGGGCCGGGCATCACTGCCCCGTTCAACGCACCGTCGCAAGGACCACCGCCGTGGAACGTGTACCGCATTGAACCACGCTCGGCGATCGTGACCTTGGCGACGGAGCCAGGCGGCCTGACTCGCTTCCGGTTCTGACGCTGCTGCCCGGCTGGGTCGCCCTCATTTGCGATGAGAGCGAGGATCATTCCACGGCGTGAGCCAGATTGGGCATTCTGTGCGCCCCTAGCGCTGGGATCACGGCAAAGGTCACGAGCAAAATATTCGGCGTTTAGTGCGAGCAGCGGAGCCCTCGGCCGCTCAGGTTGATCATGTACAGGGCTTATGAGTATGCACGGGCGAGAATTAGGATGCATGGCCGGAACTCGCTGTCATCGGCATGTGGGAGCATTGGCGGGCAGCCATCCTGTGACGCGGAGCATCCAGTTCTGCACTCAATAAGCGGCGCGGCACGCAGATGTCCGTAGCATCCATCACGGCGGCATGCGCGCACCAGCTGATCCTTTGGCGAAGCGGCTGGTCCAGGGGGCCTACACCAACGACGAAATGAAGGCCCGCATCAAAGGGGAATGGGACGCCCTTCATGGCCTGACCAGGGAGACAATGCAGGCCCTGGCGTCGAGAAGGCCGGATATCGATGATCTAGGTGCCCCATCCGGAACGGCGCATAACGGCTCGTCCCGGCTGGCACACAACGGTTCGTCCAGGCCCACACCCAACGGTTCGTCGGGGGTCGGTGCCGACCCGTCTCGCCGCCGGCTCCTGGAACGCCTGGGCAAGCTTGACGAGGCGCTAATTGACGGGCGGATATCCCTGGAGCAGTACGAGGAGATGAAGGCGCGGGCCGAGCAGGAGTTCGCCGGTGGGGAGACGTGATGTCCTGGGAATGCGGGGAATGCAACGCGCGAGAAGACAGACACACCCGGATCGACGCAGTCTGTCATCACTGCGGAAAACCCTTATGTCGCGAGGACCAGATATGGATCGCTGACTTCCCTACCTGCAGCCAGTTCGCAGCAGCGGACTATGGAACGTCAAGCACGTCCGCGATCGGCCCGGCACCGATGGCCAGCTGCGCCGTTTCGAGCAGATGGCCGACGCTGCGCAGAAGCGGCGCTTCCTTATTGCCGAGCAGCCGCATCGCTATGCAGCGCCCGGGCCCGGCCGCTGGCGGCGGCGGGTCCTGGCTCAGGCGATGATCAGGACTGTCGGCCCCCGGTTACCGGTGATGCAGCGGTACCGAGATGTGCTTGTGCTTCACGTGCACGTGGATGTGGGCTTGCGGTGGCGGGGACGGGAGGATGACTCCGAATCCGCACTGACCGGTCGCGCGGCGGCCTACCCGGTTGGAGTCGCCGTCGCTGTCGCCGAACTGGATGGCCGGGCGGTTGCCGCGGCAGGCGAAGTTACGGCGGATGGTGTTGGTCACGACCTCCATGGCGTCGGGATCAGCCATGATGTTCCCCGAGATGGTGAGGCTGCCATGCACGTGGTCGTAGATAGAGCCGAACCAGCAAGAGCGCAGCCCGGTGACGGTCATGCTGCCGCCGATGCCGGTGTGCTCGTAATCGCTGTAGGCGGGGCTCTTGAAGACCTTGAATACGCCTGCTGGCTTGCAGTTGAGGCCGCCTCCACCGCCGGTCTCGGTCACGTTGCCGCGGATACTCGAGTTGTGCACCACAACCCCCAGCGGATGGCGTGCGATCAGGCTGCCGCCCACCGTGTCATGACTCCACAGAGTCGGCCGGTTCGGGTGCGGATCATCAGCGCATGCGAAGTTCGCGCTGGTATGACCGAAGGCATGGTCATACTGCCGATCGCACCCCATGGCCAGGCTGGCGCCCGGCTGCACGATCAGATTGCCGCCGACGATCAGGCTTGAGCGGCCATGGCGGGTATGGTCGTTGAGTCCGAATACCGCGAGCAGGGCACCGCCGCTTGCGATAACGAGGTTGTGGCGCACCCGGGCCCGGCCGCCGTTGACGGCGCATACGCCGCTGACCACCACCTGGGAGTAAGTGCCGGCCAGCGTGCCCGGCGCCTTAGCGGTGCCTGAGCAGGTATGGCTGCTCACGCTGGCCCCGGTCCGCGCGACCGATGCCGAGGCGACGGCCAGGCCGCCGGTCAGGACGCCCAGTACGAGCCCGCCCATTCCGAGCAAACACGACGCATTACGAAAATATCCGCGCATTTTCTCTCCCCCTGGCTTCGCTCGCCATTACCGGGACAGCGCGGACGATACCAGGTACCGATGATCGTATCCAGGGATTGCGTGCTGGAACGAAGAATTGTCAGGCAAAGGTGGCCAGGCCGTCCGCTCTAAATACCGGTGATCATTTCCCCGGCAGCTGCCTCACTGCCCGTGTCCGCGCCGCAGCCCCGCCGCACGAACCGCATCACCAGTGCGGCAAGGACCACGTCCGCCCGGAGGGCAGACGGGGAGTTAAGATCAACCATGGCCATGCACTTCTGGACCTGGTGGATCTGAGCACTCCAACTGATCCATGCGCTCACCGGCCGACCAGACGTAGCCCGCATCAACCTGACTACCCGGAGATATTACGGCTTCCACTCGCCGATCTGTCCGGAATGCAGCCCCGCTTAAGATCGCTACTGCGCATGCGAAATATCGCATAAATATGCGTCCGCGCAATACCCTCAATTCGCCAATGCCGCGCGTCTCCTGGGGCTGGAGCCACGGCCGTTTCAAGATCATGATGTGAGTCTGAGGATGGTGAAGGGCCGGTCCATGTAGCGGCTGGCCCAGCGGGTGGCTTCGGTGGTGTCGTGGCGTCCGGCCAGGCGCAGGGCTCCGATCGCGAG
>JBKQMG010000038.1:0-11233 GCA_052146815.1 Streptosporangiaceae bacterium
GCCAGGCCCCCCCGCAGTACCCACCCGGGCGGCCGCGTACCCCGCCCAGAGCCGCGGCGGCGGCCCAGCGCCGGGCACTCGCCAGGCGCGGGCCCGCAGCACGCTCTGCCGGGCTGACCAGGATCAGCCTCACCCAGGAGCGGGCCGGCCAGCTCACCCGGCCAGCCAGGCCGCCATCCGCTTCTCGCAGGTGGCGATGGCCGCCAGCTCGACGTGCTCCCCGCGGGTATGCGCGAGCAGCGGATCACCCGGCCCGTAGTTCACCGCCGGTATCCCGAGCGCCGCGAATCGCGCCACGTCGGTCCAGCCGAGCTTGGCCCGCGCCTGCCCGCCCATGGCCGCCGCGAATGAGGCGGCCGCCGGGTCGGCGAGGCCCGGCCGGGCGCCTTCGGCGACATCGACAATCTGGACGTCGAAGCCGCTGAACAACTCCCGCAGGTAATCCGCCGCCTGCTGCGCGCTGCGATCGGGCGCGAACCGGAAGTTCACCGTGACCACGCATTCGTCGGGAATGACGTTGCCCGCCACTCCGCCCGCCATGCCCACGGCGTTCAGTCCTTCGCGGTAGGCCAGCCCGTCCACCTCGGGCTGGCGGGGCACATAGCGGCGCAGCAGGTCCAGGATCGGGCCGGCTTCGTGGATCGCGTTACGGCCCATCCAGGACCGGGCGCTGTGCGCCCGCAGGCCGACGGCCGTGACCCGCGCCCGCATCGTGCCCTGGCAGCCGCCCTCGACCACCCCGCCGGTGGGCTCCATCAGCACGGCGAACTGGCCGGCCAGCAACTCGGGCCGGCGGCGGCTCATCCGCAGCAGCCCGTTGCGCTCGGCCTCGACTTCCTCGCAGTCGTAGAACACGTAGGTGACATCCATGGACGGCGCGGTCAGCCGGGCGGCGAGGCTCAGCTGCACGGCCACGCCGCCTTTCATGTCGCAGCTGCCGCAGCCGTGCAGCACGCCGTCCTCGCTGCGCGCCGGGAGGTTGCCCGCGACCGGTACCGTGTCGATATGCCCGGCCAGCACCACCCGTTCCGGCCGTCCGAGGTCCGTTCTCGCCACCAGCGCATTGCCGTCACGGTGCAGGTCCAGATGCGGCAGGCCCGCCAGCGCGGCGACGATCGCGTCCGCCAGGGCCGCTTCCTCGCCGCTGACCGAGGGAATGTCCACCAGATCGATGGCTAGCCGCGCCGCATCCAGGGAAAGATCAAGCTTCACGGCGGCAGCATAGCCGGGCACATGAAATAACTGAGAGCAAGAACCGATTGCGGAAGCCGGGGGTTGCCATGTTCAGAGTCGACTCTGAAGTCGGCCGGCTACGGCAGGTGATCTTGCACCGGCCGGGGCTCGAACTGAAGCGGCTCACCCCCGAGAACGCGGCCGACCTGCTCTTCGATGACGTGCTGTGGGTATCGGAGGCCCAGGCCGAGCACGACGTCTTTGCCAGCGTGCTGCGCGAGCGGGGCATCGAGGTGCACTACTACCGCGATCTGCTGGCCCAGACGCTGGCGATCGGCGAGGCACGCGGCTACGTCATGGACCGTGTCTTCGACCCGCGCCTGCACGGCCCGCTCGCCGTGGACGCGCTGCGCGGCGCGCTGGAGGACCTCGACGCCGAGAGCCTGGCCGAGTTCCTCATCGGCGGCATCACCAAACGGGAGATCCTGGAACTGGCGCCCGAGCCCCGGAGCATTGCCTTCCACTCACTGGACATGGACGGATTCGTGCTGGCGCCGCTGCCGAATGTCCTCTACCAGCGCGACAACTCATGCTGGATCTACGGCGGCGTGTCCATTAACGCGATGCGCCGGCGTGCCCGCCGGCCCGAGACGATCCTCGGCGAGGCGCTCTACCGGTGGCATCCGATGTTCGCCCGAGGCGGGTTCGAGGTGTGGCTGCACGGCGCGCAGAGCGCGCCGGCCACGATCGAGGGCGGCGACATCCTGGTGCTGGGCAACGGCGCGGTGCTGGCCGGGATGAGCGAGCGATCCCAGCCGCAGGCGATCGAGATGCTCGCGCACCGGCTGTTCTCCGCCGGAGCGGCCAACCGGCTGGTGGCAATCAACATGCCGAAGGCCCGGGCGTTCATGCACCTCGACACGGTCCTGACGATGGCGGACTACGGGGTGTTCATCAAGTACGCCGGAATGGGGATGCTGCCGTCCTACACCGTCGAGGCGGGCGCCGGGCCGCGGGAGCTGAAGGTCACCGACCACCCGCCGCAGGACATGCACTCGGCCATCGCCGCCGCGCTCGGGCTGCACCGCATCACCGTGCTGAGCGCTACCCAGGACGTGCATTCGGCCCAGCGCGAGCAGTGGGACGACGGGTGCAATGTGCTGGCCGTCGAGCCGGGCGTGGTGGTGGCCTACGAGCGGAATGTCACGACGAACGCGTTCCTGCGGGAGAACGGTATCGAGGTCATCGCCATCCGGGGCAGCGAGCTCGGCCGCGGCCGGGGCGGCCCGCGCTGCATGACCTGCCCGATCGAGCGGTCCGCCTGAGCCGGTCCGCCTGACCAGGGCGCCTGGGCTGGCTCTCCGCTCGCGCCGCCGCGCTAGAGCGGCAGCAGCTCAGGGCGCTTGGCGGTCATGCCGTCGCCGCTCGAGACCCCCCGCAGCCTGCGGGACACCCACGGCGCCGCATGCGCCCTGGCCCACCGGACGTCACCGCCGCGGGCCGCCAGCCAGCCCCGGGCGCCGCGGCCCGAGGCTGCCAGCCGCGGGTCCGCGGGCAGCGGGGCACGCCAGTCCTCGTCCACCGGGATTCCCGCCACCTCGCACGCGCGCAGCGCTACCCGCCGGTGGCCGTCCGGGCCCAGATGCAGCCGGTCGTCACACCACTCTCGCGGATCGGCCAGCACCGTCATTGTCCACAGGTCCACGAGCATGCAGCCGCGCTGGTCGGCGATGGCCCGGATGCGGCGGTTATAGGCGGCCGCCTTGCCGCGGATCATCCGCACCAGCGGGAAGGTGCCGGGGTCAAATCCGGCGAACGCGAGGACCTGGCAGCCGGCCGACCGCAGACTGGTGACCGCGTCGTCGAAGACGGCCGCCAGCTCCTCGGGGTCCGCGCGCGGCCGCAGCAGGTCGTTACCGCCGGCTGCCAGGCTCACCAGGTCAGGGGCCATCGCGATCGCACGCGGCACCTGCTCCTGCGCGATCTGGGTCAGCAGCTTTCCCCGGATGGCCAGGTTGGCGTACCGCAGCCCCGGGGACTGGCGGGCGAGCCGCTGCGCGAACTGGTCAGCCCAGCCGCGACAGCCGGGCCCGTCCGGGCCCGGGTCACCGACGCCCTCGGTGAAGCTGTCGCCGAGGGCGACAAAGGAGCTGGCCGCCTGCATCGTTCCTCCGATCCCGCTTCCTGCTGCGCCGCATGCGCTGCCGCACGGACTGTGCACTGCCACACAGGCTAATGGCGCGGCGCGGGCCGGCCCCACCGCGGGCCGCGGGCCGACCCACCCGGCCGCCGTGTCCTGAATTTACCGCGCATTAGTGAAATACACCGGGCACGCGAAACGGAAGAACCGCCTGCATTAATACGCAGGTCCTGGCTTCTCAGCGCAGTCGGCCGCCGCACGGATATTCTCTCGGTCGGGCTTAATGCGCGAGGATGAGAGAGCCACGTGACCGTGAACACCTATTCTGGGCACATTGCCATTGTTATCGGCACGCGTCCGGAAATAGTAAAGCTCGCGCCAGTCGCCCGAAGGCTGGGTGACAGCGCCCGGCTCCTGCATACCTGCCAGCACGAGGACGAGGAATTGTCCGGCGTCTTTCTCGCTGCGGCCGGGCTGCGTCAGGCGCAGACGCTGTCGGGAATCTGCGGCGCCCCCCGGCACGTGCAGATCGGCCGGATGATCGAACAGCTCGGGACGGCATTTGCAGGCGGCCGGCCCGCAGCAGTCATCGTGCAGGGCGATACCAACACCGCGTCAGCCGGCGCGCAGGCCGCCAGCTACGGTGGCGTGCCGGTCATTCACGTCGAAGCCGGGCTGCGGTCCTTCGACCGCGCAATGCCTGAGGAGATCAACCGGTGCGTCACCGGGGTCCTCGCTGACCTGCACTGCGCGCCGACACCGCAGGCGGTGGCAAATCTGCGGGCTGAAGGGGTGCCGGCCGGCAAGATCGCGCTCACGGGCAACACCATCGTCGAGGCGACCCTCGCCATGCTGCCTGCCGAGCCGGCCGCGCGGCAGATCGCGGCCCGCTTCGGTGCCGAGCCGGGCAGCTACGTGCTGGCGACCATCCACCGGCCGGAGAATACCGATGACCCGGACCGGCTGGAGACCATCCTCGCCGAGCTCGCCAAGCTCGGCCTGCCCGTGCTGATCCCGCTCCACCCCCGGACCCGCCAGGCGGCCGGCCGGCACGGCCTGAGCGCGGCGCTGGACCGGCTGCACGCGATCCCGCCCGTCGACCACCAGACCTTCCTGGCGCTGGCCCGGCTCGCCCGGCTGCTGGTCTCCGATTCAGGCGGCGTCCAGGAGGAATGCACCGTGCTCAAGCGGCCTCTTATTGTGGTGCGGAATTCCACCGAGCGACCGGAGTCGGTGACGGCGGGTTTTGCTCATGTCGTCCGTCCCGGCCCGCAGATCGGCGAGCTCGGCCGGCAGCTGATTGCCGATACCGGGCTCCTGGAACGGCTCAGTGCGGCTGAATGTCCTTTCGGCGACGGAAAAGCGAGCGAGCGAATCTGCCAGTACGCGCGGCTATTTCTCGGCTGATGACGGGACGGCCGGCCTGATGACGCGGCGGCGCGCTGACACGGCGATCGCACCGCGTGATACGCGACACAGGCGCGGCCCGGCCGTCCTGGCCACCGCGCACCCCCGCCAGCGCCCGGCCGCCGGCTGGCTAGGGTGGAGTGCATGACCGGCCAGGTGAGTTACCGCGAGCCCCCGCCGCCTGCCCTGCTGTTTGACCTGGACGGCACGCTCATCGACAGCGTCTACCAGAACGTCATCGCCTGGCGGCACGCGCTGTCCCGGCTGGGCATCGACCTGTCAGTTTGGCGCATTCACCGCCGCATCGGGATGAGCGGCGGCCTGTTCGTCTCCGCGCTGCTGCGCGAGACAGGCCTGTCACTGTCGGCGGCCGACATCGACTCGCTGCAGCGCGCCCACGCCGCCGAGTATCTCGCCCAGATCGACTCGGTACGGCCACTGCCAGGCGCGGCGGAACTGCTGGCGGCACTGACCGGGCACGGCATGCCATGGGCCATCGCGACAAGCGGCCGCGACGAGCTCGCGCGGCGGGCCCTGCCGATGCTGGGGCTGCCCGACGACGCGCCGATGGTGACCAGGGACATGGTCCGGCACGCTAAGCCGGACCCGGACCTGTTCCTGGCCGCGGCGGCCCTGCTCGACGTGCGCCCGGAGCACGCCATGGTCGTCGGCGACAGCGTCTGGGATCTGCTGGCCGCCCGGCGGGCAGGATCGCTCGGCGTCGGCCTGCTGTCGGGCGGATACGGGCGCGAGGAGCTCGAGCGCACCGGCGCCTACCGCGTGTACGCCGATCCCGCTGAGCTGCTGGCCCGCGCGGACGAGCTCGGCCTGCGCGACCTGGCCGCCGCACCAGGCAGCTGAGGGCTCGCTCAGCGCAGCCTCCGCAGCAGCATCGGCGCTCCGTAAGGCTAGTTCGCGGGCCGCATCGCTTCCTGCGCAGTCGCCGGCTGCGCAGGAAGCGGCGCCGCGGCAGGCCGGCCGGGCAGAGCAGTGCGGAGCCGGTCAGCCACCGTCGCGGGCACGGGTACGCGCACCGGCCGGACCGGAAGGGTGATGACCGCTTCCAGCGTGGCCAGCCGGCGCAGGAACGCGTAGGCAAACCAGGTCGGAATCCAGGCCAGGCTGCGCCAGCGCCGGTACCTGATGGCGAACGGCACGCTGACGATCACCGGGATGGCTCCCGCGGCCAGATACAGGACCACCAGCGTCACGATGTTCTGCCGGTAGCTCGGCTCCAGCAGCGCGAACTCGGCCATCAGGATGGGTGCGACCAGGCCGGTCTGCAGGGAGAACCAGGCGAAGGCGCGTCGCATCGTCCAGAACCACACCCGGGGCCCCGCCAGCCCGCTGCGCAGCGGCACGTGCCGGGCGTAGACGTGGAAGCCCGCCCTGGCCCAGCGGGTCCGCTGCTCGACGAATTCCGCCGCCGAGCGCGGCACATCTTCGTAACAGCGGACCCGCGGATCGATGACCGCGCGGTAGCCGAGGCGCCCGAACTGCATGGTCAGATCGGTATCCTCGCCGTTCATCCCGGTGGGGAAGCCCCCGGCGGCCGCTGCGGGCGCCCGCCGGAAGACCGTGAAGGTGCCGGGGATGACCACGACCCCGTCAACCACCGTCTGCGCCAGGCGGGCGAACCGGAACTGGAAGAGCGCCTCCAGGGTCCGCAGCCGGTGAAACCACGTCACCGTGTCCATCCGGGGTTCCTCCATGGCGCCCACCATGCCGATTTCCGCATCACGGAACCAGGGAACCGAGTAGACCAGCGCCTCGGAGTCCATGACGCAGTCCGCGTCGACGCGGACGCAGATGTCGGCGTCGGTAATGGCGAGCGCCCGGTTGAGCGCCAGCGACTGACCGCCGTTCGGCGCGGTCAGCACCTGGCCCTGCGCCGAGTGCATGGCGGCGACCGCCGCGGCCGCGATCCGCGCGGTGGAGTCCGTCGAGCCGTCATCGGAGACGACGACCCGGACCAGGCCGCCGTATCGCGCCGCGGCCTGATCAACCGAGCGCAGCAGCCGGGCGATGTTCTCTTCCTCGTTGTAGGCCGGGATGATGACATCGACGGGCGGCCGGGCTCGCTCAGGCTGCGGCAGCGTGCGGCTGACCTGCCACAGCAGCCACAGCGGAATCAGCATGATCACCAGCAGCAGGCAGACGGCGTACAGCGGCAGGAACACCTGCCAGGCGGACGTCAGGTGGGCCGGCTCCGACAAGATCGCGTAAGCGATGACCAGCACCGCAGCGCCGCAGATCAGCGCGCACCAGGTCAGCACGGTGTCCCAGGGCCAGAATCGCCGGCTGACCGGGAGCGTCGTCGCACGCGGCAGCGCGAAGCTGACGAAGGTCAGACGCATGACGACCAGGCCGCCGAGCATCAGGTTGGCCAGCGTCGCCTCGATGCCGAACGGCCCGACCAGCCACGCCGTCCAGACGCCCACGGCCACCATCAGCGCCTGGGCGAGGACCGACAGGGCCGCATAAAGCAAGACGTGGCTGAGCATCAGCAGCCGCCTGGCCATTGTCGCGCGCACCACCAGCGAAATAGCGACAATGTAGGCGACCGCCAGGAACATCGTGGCCGGATGCAGCCGCGCGACATATCCGTTGACGCTCGCCGGATCGCGGGTGATTGCCACTGCGATGTCACGGACGGCGCCCACGCAGAGGCTGGGTATCGATGGCCGCTGCCAGCCCAGGAACACAAAACTGAGCACTGCGGTAATGCCCAGGAAAGCCCAGGTCCGTGGCCGCAGCGGCGATGTCGGGACATAACGCGGGATGACCACCACCGCTCGGCCGTCACCGCGATCCTCGGCACTGTCAGCGCGGACCGGCAAAAGGCACGCGCCGATAAGCGCAGCGAGCAGGCCAACCGTCGCCGCCAGCAGCGGCATATTCATTGCCTATCCCCCCACCGATACCCCGCGACCGCCCCGCCACTGGAGGCTGCGGAGAACTTACCAGAGATGGCCTGTTCAGCGGGGTCGGCTGGAAGGACCGTGCTGAGCGGCGCCCGATGCTGGCTGTTTCCGATAAATCTGCCGCCAGGGGGACCTGATCACGATTTGCCCGGCCAGACGGCGCGCCGGTCCTGCGGACGATACGGGAGGCCGCCATTGTCCTCGGCGTGTCGGCGGAGATCATCGTGTAAGAAGGGCAAGGCGAGGGGGCAGTCCAGAAATAAGCGCGATCAGCAGATTGGCATGCCGCCGGATGCTGATCTATGCGCCGACCTGGTTCGCGAGGGCAACACGCACGCTCACTGGGCGCACGCCAGTAATATTATTTGCAACTCCCTTGCTGCAGGATCTGGCGAGTCCCTTGCTGCAGGATCTGGCGAGATATTTGTCGAAGGCGAGCCTCTATGGATATGTCCGTGGTTGAAACCGACTATTTGTCACCGTCCGATCAGTTGAATGGCTACCGGTCCGGCCGGGGCTCCGGCGGCCAGCGTCACGGCGCGGGCCGCTCGCGGCGGCACATCACCGGCCTGCAGCGAGCAGGGGCCCTGCTCCTCGCCGGCGTGTGCGTGTTCGGCGCGGCCTGGTACGTGCCGGACATCGTGTCGGCTGACAGCGGGGCGCTCACCGGCACGGTGACGAGCAACGGCCTTGTGTATCTGAATTTTGCGAGTTCGGGAACAGTAGCCGCCGTCCACGTTCAGACGGGCCAGCAGGTCAGGAAGGGACAGCTGCTGGCCACCGAGGCCGCGCCCACGGCGATCGCGGTCGTGGCCGCGGACAAGGCGGCCATCACCGCCGCCAGGTCTGGGCTGGCCACCGCGCAGGCGCAGGGCGCAGCGGCCGGCCTGGCCGCGGCGCAGGCCCAGCTGGCCGCGGCGAAAGCGCAGCTGGCCATCGACCGCGCCAAGGTCGGCGGGACGCGAATCGTGGCGCCTGCGGCCGGGACCGTGGTAGGGGTCAACGGCGCGCCGGGCGAGTCCGCCGATGCCCTCGGCATCCGCGACTACTCGGCCGACTCGCAGACCGCGCCGGTGACCGAGCCGCCGCTGTTCTCGCTGCTGCCCGAGGGACCGCAGTCCAGCGTCAGGGCCAGCGCAGCCGCGTCAGCGCTGGCGCTGCCGGTGATCGCGCTGCGCACGTCCAGCATCTGGCAGGTCGGCGTGCTGATCCCCGAAAACATGGTGGCCACCGTCAAGGCCGGCCGGGCGGTGACGATCAGCGTGCCCGCCGCGGGCCTGACCGCGGTGCCCGGCCGGATCTCCGAGGTCCTGACGACTCCGGTGATATCCGGCAATGTCACCGATTACCTGGCCGTCGTGCAGGTCCTGCGCCGCCGCGGGCCAGCGCCGCCGAACGGCATGACCGCCAACGTGGAGCTGAGCTCATGAGCAGGCTCCGGCGCTGCGCGGCCGGCCGCCAGCTCACGGCCGCGGCCGTGGTCACCGCCGCGGTCGCCTGCGCGCTGGCAGGCTGCATGGGGCGGCCCCCGGCCGCCCGTGCCTCCGCCGCCGCGCCGGCCGGGACCATCTGGCTGCTGACCCGCGCGGCGCTCAGGCAGGTCACCGCCGACCCGGCGGTCCGGGCCCGGCTGAACCGGTCGCGTATCTACGAGATCCTGCAGCCCGGCCAGGAGCCGCTGGCCGGCCTGCCGGCGGTGCCGGTGGTCACGTTCTCCGCCCTCGCGCCGCTGGCAGCCGCTCTGCGTGATCACGAGCTGCCCGCCGGCACCAGAGCGGTTCTCTATGACCCGGAGGCATGGCCGTTCACCCCGGCCGACGAGCAGCGCGAGCCGACGGCCGCGGCCGCCAGGGCGGCGGAGCTGGCTCACGCCCACGGGCTGCAGCTGATCGCGGCTCCGGCGCTGAACCTCACCACGGTGCTGGCACCGGGCAGCCGCACACCGCGGTGGCGCACGTTCCTCGATCTGCACCTGGCGGCCGAGGCCGCGCGGACCGCCGACATCGTCGACCTGCAGGCACAGAGCCTGGAGCGCGACCCCGCCGCGTACGCACAGTTCGTCCGGGCCGCGGCCGGCCAGGCCCGGGCCGCCAACCCGGAGGTGCGGGTGCTGTCCGGGCTGTCGACGAACCCGCCGGGTGCCCCGGTGAACAGCCAGCAGCTGCTGGCCGCGATCAGGGTCAGCCGCGAGCTGGTCGACGGGTACTGGCTCAATATCCCCGGCCGGGGACCGCGCTGTCCCACCTGCAACGCCACCCGGCCGGACGTGGGCATCGAGGCCCTGCGCGGCGCCCTGTAGCCCGCGGATCGCGGCCGCTTCGCGTCTGCCTGGCCCGGCTGAGCCGCGGCCCGCGCATGGGTTCTGTTAGGGATCGGGCCGGCTGCGCATGGGTCGCGCAAGGGTGGCGCCTTCCGCCTGACGGGCGATATTCACTGGACTCGTTCGCGCAACAGTCCAGGGAGGACTCCGTGTCCGACGTGCTTTATATCGGCCTCACGATCGTGGTATTCGCCCTGCTCTTCCTCCTGCTGAAGGGGGTTGAGCGCTTTGAGCGCTGAGAACCTGATCGGCCTGATCGCCGGCATTCTGCTGACCGTTTACCTGTTCCTGGCACTCGTCATGCCTGAGAGGTTCTGATGAATAGCACCCTTGCGGGCTGGCTGCAGGTGGCCCTGCTGGTGGCGGCCCTGGCCGCCTGCCACGTGCCGCTCGGCAACTACATGGCCCGCATTTTCACTACCGACAAGCACTGGCGGGTGGAGCGCGGCATCTACAAGGTGATCGGCGTCGACCCGGCAGCCGATCAGAAGTGGAGCGCCTACCTGCGCAGCATGCTGGCGTTCTCCTTCGTCAGCGTGCTGTTCCTGTACGGCATCGAGCGGCTGCAGCACTACCTGCTGCTGTCACTCGGGATGGCCAACGTCCCCCCGGCTGTCGCCTGGAACACGGCCGCGTCGTTCGTGACGAATACCAACTGGCAGAACTACTCCGGCGAGTCGACCATGGGCTACCTGACCCAGATGGGCGGCCTGGCAGTGCAGAACTTCCTGTCCGCCGCGGTCGGCCTGGTGGTCGCCATCGCGCTGATCCGGGGCTTCATCAGGTCCAGGACCGACAAGCTGGGCAACTTCTGGGTCGACCTGACCCGCGCGGTGATGCGGCTGCTGCTGCCGCTGTCCATCATCGGCGGGCTGATCCTGGCCGCCACGGGCGTCATCGACAACTTCTCCGCCTACCACACGGTGACCACGGTGGCCGGCGCGCACCAGACCATGGTCGGCGGCCCGGTGGCCTCGCAGGAGGTCATCAAGGAGATGGGCAACAACGGCGGCGGCTTCTTCAACGCCAACTCCTCGCATCCCTTCGAGAACCCGAACCCGTTCAGCAACTGGTTCGAGATCTTCCTGCTGCTGGTGATCCCGTTCGCGCTGCCCCGCACGTTCGGCAAGATGGTCGGCGACAACCGGCAAGGCTACGTGCTGGCCGGGGTCATGGGCCTGCTGTTCCTGGTCGCGGTGGGCGGCATCACGTTCTTCGAGTGGCAGCATGCGGGCACCGCGCTGCAGGCCGCGGGCGGCGCGATGGAGG
>JBKQMG010000039.1:0-12582 GCA_052146815.1 Streptosporangiaceae bacterium
TGTGGTGAGCGCAGCCTCGACCGCGGGCCGGCCCACCAGGTTGATCAGCATGCTGGCGGCTGTGTTGTCGCTGATGGAGATCATCTTGGCGGCCGTGTCCTGCACCGAGATCTTGGTGCCGTTGGGCTCGGTCTGGAGCTCGCCGGAGGGGAGGCTCCTGAGCTGCGCGGTGATGGTCAGCTGCTGGTTCCAGTGCACCTTGCCGGACGCCACGGCATTGCCCAGCGCGTCGAGCACGTAGAGCTTGAAGGCCGAGCCGAGCGGCGCCGCGGTCCTGGGGTGCGGTCCAGGGCCATGCCGTCAGGCAGGGGAATGATCATCGGGATTTCGTTCGTCTTGGCCCCGGCTTCGGTCTGCGCGGCTACGACGCCTCGTCGGCCGGCCAGGGCGGCCGGCAGGTGCACCTGGCTGCCGTCAGCGTTCCGGGCGCCCCGGACGGTCTTGCCGTCCGCCCGGACGGGGATCCGTGGCCTGGTCGCCCGTCCGTCACCCCGGCCAGCAATTCCGGCAGGTCACGGCAGGCAGCCGGCGCCGGGCACAGGGCGGCGGGCTGCCCGTCCGGCACAGGACCGCCACCGGCAATGGCACAATCAGACACGGCGAGGCTCCGGCTGGCGAGGGGTCCGCAGGAAGACACCTCGTACTACCGGGGCTTCGCCTCACTCCATGATCAGCCACGCCGGGCCGACGCAAGATCGTGACAGAACGCCACACATCACGTCATCCGCAACGGAATACGCTGATCCTTAAACGATCTTGAAACGGCCGTGGGGCTAAGGTGCGTCTAACCGCGGCGACTGGTTCCGTCGTGAGCAGTGGGAGGGGAGCACGATGTACAGACGTCTGGTCCGCGGCAGACTGGTGTCGGTGATCGCGCTGCTGGCCCTAGGGGCCAGCCTGAGCGTGCCGAGTGCGGAGGCTGCGGCCAGCCGCGGCTCTGCCAGGCCGACCAGGTTTATACCGCCTACGTCGGTGCTGGCGCCGTGTACGAAGCCGTTGTTCGGCCCGAACAAGAACTGCGAGAGCACCAGCCCGAAAGTCGACCGCTGGTGGAGGTCGACGGCAGCTGCCTCTTCATGCACCATGAAGTTCCACGTCAGCTGGAATGACGGAAGCAGTTCGACCCGGACCTTCGTCGACGTACCTAAGGGCCTGCATCTCATCGCCTCGCATACATATCATGGCTACACCACATACAGCGAGGTCGTGACGAGCAGCGTCGTTTCGGGGGTCTGTAAGCCTGTGCCGACCACAGACTTTGAGATCACGCACCTGCCGAGCAGCCTACCATCGTGGTTGGATGATCTCGGGATCCGACCCGCATGTTTCAAAGACCTTATCCCGGATCCAGTCGATATAGGACTGAACATTAAAGATCTGAACGACACGCTGGGTCTCTTCAAAATCGGCAAGAAGCTAGGCGCGCTGTTTAGAGTCATCGAGCGCGCGAACGACGTCGCAACGGTCTATAACATCCTGTTCGAGATGCCCTTTGACTGCGCGGTTAAGGCAGAGGCCGCCGCTAGCGACCGCGCCAGTAGCATTGGCATCCTTGGCCCGCTCCCGCGTGCCTACGCGTACGGAGCCCGCCACCCCGGCAAATTGTTTAGGCCGTCCGGCAAGGTGCCACCGCGGCCCCGGATAACAGCCGTAAGCGGGTATCAGAATGGCAGTCTAGTGTACTTCACAATTTTTTACACTAATCCAGGCAAAGATGCCAAGGGTTTCGGGTTCGTGGGTATCAACGGCGCCGGGTGGGCCCAGGAAAATCACGCATTCTCCCATCCTTCGTACGGCATTGTCGGACACGACAGAATTAGCTACCCCTTCAACCTCGCCTGCGGGAAGCCCCAGCATTCTAAGAGCTGGGTAGCAGCCTGGATTTACAACAAGGCTCATATCCGCAGCCGGGCCGTGAAGATCGCACTCAACTGCACACCCTGACGTCGGTCGGCAACGCTGCCACGCCTCGCCACGGCGCCCGGCCGGACCGCATGCCATGAAAGAGCCACACCTCGCCACACGGTGGGCAGCCGCAAGAAGAGCGCTCCGGCCGGGGCACCTCACCCGAGCCTGCGCCGACCCAGGCTGTCTTGAAAGACATAAGTAGCCGCTGCGTGGACGCGCGACGAGCGCGACGGCCTTGACGATGATCTTGGCTGGGTGAAGGCTGAGTGCGACGAGCACGGTACCGGCGCCCGCACTAGCCGCATCCTGGCAGCGTTGCCTCTGGCAGCGCCAGGAAGAGCCAGCGGATCTGGCCCTAGCCGGCGCCCGGCCACCTGACCGGGGCAGGATGGCCTGCCCTGCGGCGAGCGAAGCAGGCCAAGCGCTCCTCACGGAGCGGATAGGCCCGCCCGCTTCACCGCCTCCAGGGCATCCGGTCCGGTGGGCGTGGATCTCCTGCCGGGACCGTCACCGGGAGGGCCTGGCGCTGATGACCCGCCCGGAACTCGCGCACCAGTCATCCGATTTACCCCCGCCCATGGCCAGACGATGGCTCGGCCTGTGCTGACCTTTGCCGGCCGGCATCTGACAATTAACCCCTGGACTTGGCTAACGGCGCGCCCTGAAAGGTTACTGAGCGAGCATGGCAGAGCTGGCCGTGACCCGCCCGGGGCAGGTGTCAGCCGCTGGGCACGGTGCCGGTGATCCAGCCGAACTCGGAGTCGATCCGCACGCCCAGGCCCTCGACATGCAGCGGGCGCAGTGCCTCGCGCATTGCCATGGCGAACCGGTCGTAGCCGACGTGCTGCAGGGCGGGCCAGGACGGCCCGGCCGCCGCGAGCGCCCGCACGGCCAGGTCGAGGTCGGGCAGCTCGTTGATGACCTGCGCCGTGCCCCGGCCCGCGAGCTCCAGCCCGGCATCAGCGAGCATCTGCTCGGCCACCCCGGGCCGCCCGGTGTCACCCTGGCTGATGGTGGCGTCGATGTGATCGCCCGGCGAGAGCTCCAGCAAGGTCGCGAAGTACGGCAGCAGGCCCAGGCGCTTGGGAGACCCCCAGAAGGTGAACCCGACCAGGCCGCCGGGCCGCACCACCCGGCGCGCCTCCACCAGCGCGCCCTCGCATCCCTTCCAGATCCCGTTGAAGCTCGTCGCCACATCGAAGCGGCCGTCATCAAACGGCAGCGCGAACATGTCCCCGACCCGGAAATCACCCGCCGGGGTGCGCGCCCGCGCGATCGCGATCAGCGCCTGCGAGGCATCCAGCCCGCACACCTGCGCCCCACGGCCGGCCGCGACGCTCGCTGCGTAACCAGAACCGCAGGCGATGTCCAGCAGCCGGGTCCCCGGGCCAACCCCGGTCTGGTCGAACAGCGCATCGTTGGCGCGCCGCGCGTACGGCTCGGCCAGGTACGCCCAGTCCGCCGCCCGCTCACCCCAGGCCCGGCCGGACTCAACCCAGCCCATCCGCCTCAACTCCGCCCACTGGAATCCCGCCGCCGGCAGCCGCGCCCGACTGCGCGACGTCCCGATCAGCCGCCCCGCCGCGGCACGAGTATTCCGCGGCTGTTCTGCCGGGAGCAACCCAGCGACTACCGTGATCTGCCGGAAGTCCGGCCTCTCCCGCTCCGAGCGCGACCGCACGCCATCGGGCCCCCCCACGCGCCACGAACACTGGCCCATGGATCTGCGGTACCAACCCCGCAAAGGACCCCCTCATCCCGGCGCCACCAGGCGCCGGGCAGCCACGTCGGCAGGCCCGCGCAGAACAACCAACTCGGTGCGCTGGTTGCCTGGCAGGCCGGAACACCGACAGGCGCGCCGAGCGGGTTGTTCTGTGCCGCGCCGCAATATGGTGCCTGGCTAGAGGCCAAGCCGGCCGGCGAGTTCGACTGCCTGTTGTGTCCGCTATGCGGTGAACAGGAGAACTCGGCCGCGTTCGTAGGACTTGTTGCGCCCGTTGTTGCATGATCCGAGGTCAGCACCGCGGACGGCCGGTCGTCGTCACTCCGCCCACCCAGGAGATGAGAAGGCGGCCGCCTGGCGCACCGGGTATTCATCTCCATGAAGCAGAATCGGTGAAACGTGGGGCTATTTGCCCTCTGCGATGACCCCGATGCCCTCGGTGTTGTCCATGCGGAGGTGCCTGATGGCCTGGTATTCCGGCGACTCGTACCAGGCCTTGGCCGCAGCCTTGGTGGCAAACCTCAGCACGACGGTGACCTGGCCGGCTGATCCTTCAAGCAGCTCGGAGTCGCGGTCGAGGACGATGTTTTCGGCGCCGTGGGCCTCCAGGATGGGTCCGACTGCCGTTACGTACTCCTTGTACTCGGCCTGGTTCATGATCGTGTAGTTCGCAACGAAGTACCCAGCCATGACGCCTCCGGTCCGGACAGTCTCGGGCGAGCCGATACTACAGATTGCCAAGCTACTGCGGTGTGCGCGAGGCCAGCCACGCGGGTGGCTGGGCGCGCGCGGCCGAGGAAGGCACCGGTCAACGGGGAAGATCAACCCGAAGTAGGACGCGCCGACCCCGCAGCACGCCGAAGAAATAGACGCGTCCAGGCGCACGCGCCGCGGGCTGCTTCTCTGCCGATGCGGGCTTTCGTCAGGGAGCGCTGGGAACGAGGATGGTGCCGCGGCAGCAAACACTGCGGGCAGCTGACCCGTCGCGCCAGTCACACCTTGCCTCCCCGGAATGACGAACAGTAATGCCCAGGGAACAACCGAGCGAGCCGACGGGTAGACAGCTAAGCGCGCCGCGCAGAATGTTCCCTCAGGCGCACTCTCCCGGCCCCTCGGCAACATGCCGGGAAATACCGAACGGCGGCTCGGTATTTGAAGCGTGTCAAGGCCGCTGACGCATCGTTACCGCTAGCCAGGAGCCCTCCCGGGGCGGCACCGTTCCTCTCTGCCGCAGCCACTAGCCCCGCCCATGCTTGCGGAGGGCACGCCACGCCTGGGTCTTGTCGCCCTCATCCGGTCCGGCCTCGCCCCGGGCCGCTGCCTCCACCTGCTCGGTCAGCTTCTCAGGGCTGCTGGCCGCGACAAGCGTTCGCTTGCCGCGGACCGCGACCCACACGCTTTCCAGGGGATCAAACAGAATGCCCCACCGCGGGAACCTGGCCCGGAGCTTGCCTGTGTCGTCAGCCGCACGGGCGTTGTCATCTGGCATGGCATCCCCCATCTTGCTGAGAGCCAGCCGGTTTTCTCAGAATAGGCCCGGGGAGCCTGGACCGCGGGGGGATAGCCAGATCACCTTGAGCGGCGTCCCGCCGATTCCGTCAGCCCGGATTCTGGCCGCCCTTCTGGTGGTGCGTACCCGGGCCGGCACTTCTGAGCCCTCAGGCAGCATCGGGCAGGCCACGGGACCCGGCACCGCTCTGGTGAGAAGCCGTCCGCTGGGTTCCCGTGAGCGCTGCCGAGCGCGAGGAGTTCCTGGCCGGCGTGCATGCTGGCGTACTGAGCACGGCTGCAGGCACCGCGGGCCGGCCGGACGCTCGCCGTCTCGACCTGGTACTGCTACCAGTCGAGCGGCCTGCTGACCGTGCTGACCGGGCCGCCGGTCCGGTCGCGCAAGGCCGCAGCGAAGCCAACCGCAGGCATCGGGTCCGGGATGTTGATCGCTCGCAGAGACGCGTCGCCGCGACAGAACATCCTGATCTGCGCGGCCTTGCCATCCAGCGCCGAATAGCTCTCTCGCATACAGATCGGCGGCTATTTGCGCGCGCAACTGCTGTTCCAGCCCCGCAGCGCCGCCCCGTTGCCAGGAAAGAATCAGCGGCTTGAGCCCGGGCGCAGCCGACCCAGGCCGGGACCCGAGCCGGACAGGGCAGCGCCCCAATGGCTCCCGGCGATGGCCCCCAAACGATCTTCGTAGAGATCAACATCGCTCTGACCTGCTACTTCATGTGGAGCTAAGGGGACTCGAACCCCTGGTCCCCTGCTTGCAAAATCCATTCAGGGTGTCCAGCACAGTCTCTGGCCTGGAATATCTCGCCTCCACGGTCCATCAAGATCCGGCGACGTCCAGGCTCGTTGGTGTCAACCTTGGGTGTCAGTCCGCTATCTAGGAGTCGACTATAAGGTTCGGCCGACCAGCCGCTTGCAATCTGATCCGTAGCAAGATCATCGAGGTCCACGGTTGTCCTGTCGTGTCAGTCTCGGCCGCTGGCTAGCCTTGCGGGAGCAGAGCCGTTCCGCATCGGTCCGGGTTCGTCCAGACCTGTTGTTAGCAACGGTGTTAGCAAGATCCTCTGAGTTTCAGGCCGCCTATCAATTCTGGGCCGCGCGCTGGGCGTGTTTCGGATCTTGTCCGATTGGTCCTTCGAGTTGCCCAGCACGCCTCTGCTTGACAGCGACATCCCCAGCTGTACCCTTGTCCTGTGGCTATAGATAAAGAGATCAGCCCGGCGAGCGAGACGGCTGGCTCGTCCGCGCGCGGCGTGGGCGGCGGCGACGGCGGCTCGGCGGCAGATGCGCGCAAACCGGCATCACCGATCCAGTTCCGGCTCGACCCCGCCTCTGGCGTGCCGACCTACCTGCAGCTCGTGCACCAAGTCGAGCACGCCCTGCGGCTGGGTTATCTCAAGTCCGGTGACCAGCTGCCCAAGGTCCGGGACGTGGTCGCCGTGCTGGCGATCAACCCGAACACGGTGCTGAAGGCTTACAAGGAGCTGGAGACCAAGGGCCTGGCACTCGGTCGGCCCGGCCAGGGCACGTTCATCCAGGCCACGCTGAGCCAGGTCGCTCTCCCCGAACTCACCGGACTGAGAAAGGCCCTGCTCGGCTGGTTGGCCGCCGCTGACGTGGCGGGGCTTGATAAGGACGGGATGGTCGCGCTGTTCACCAGCGCGCTGCGGGATTTCCATGAACGTCACGCTGGCCGTCGTGAACGTGCCGACCCAGCAAGCGGCGAGACGGAGGGCGTGGCATGAACGTCATCGAAACCAACGGCCTGGACAAGCGGTACGGCAGCACCTGGGCGCTGCGCGAGTGCACGCTGGCGATCCCCGCCGGGCATGTGGCCGCGCTGGTCGGCCCCAACGGCGCGGGGAAGACCACCCTGCTGAACCTGGCGGTCGGCCTGGCGGCGCCGACCGCTGGCTTTGTCAGCGTCCTCGGCGGCCAACCAGCCGGATCGCCCGCCGCACTGGACGGCATCGCGTTCGTCGCCCAGAACACGCCGCTGTATAAGAACCTGTCCGCCGCCGACATGCTGCACTTGACTCGCAACCTGAACCGGCGCTTTGACCAAGGCTACGCCGAGGCCCGGCTGGGCGAGCTCGGCATTCCGCTGGAGCAGAAGGCCGGCAACATGTCCGGCGGCCAGCAGGCGCAGCTCGCGCTGACCTTGGCGCTGGCCCGGCGGCCGCGGCTGCTGGTGCTCGATGAGCCGATGGCGATGCTCGACCCGCTGGCCCGGCACGACTTCATGGCCACGGTGATGACCGCAGTGGCCGACGACGGCGTGTCGGTCCTGCTGTCCTCGCATGTGCTGGCCGAGCTCGAGCGGGTGGCCGACTACCTCATCCTCATGTCACGGGGCACGGTCCAGGTGGCTGGCGAGGTCGAGGACCTGCTCGCGTGCCACCGCGTGCTGACCGGCCCGGCCGCTCACGCCGACCGGTACGCCGGACAGCTGAGCGTGGTGCACGCCCGGCACGGCGCTGCGCAGGCTCACCTGCTGGTCAGGACCAGCGGAGCGACTGACCTGGTGCCACCGGGGTGGGAGGCCTATCCGGTCGGCCTGGAAGAACTCGCCCTGGCCTACCTGCGCGAGCCCGGCGCCGCGGCACTGCCAGGCCCAGCCCGTGCCAGGAACGCACGACCGACGGAGGTGACGAAATGATCACGTCGACCGTGCCCGCCCGGCCGGGACAGCATCAACCCCTGCGGCCGGTGCCATGGCGCAAGATGGCTTGGGTCACCTGGCGCCAGCACCGGCTCGCGCTGGCCGGGGTGGCCGCGCTGTTCGGCGTAGCGGCCGTCTACCTGCTGATTAACGGTCTGCTGATGCACCATGCCTACGCCGCCGTGGCCGCCTGCCACCCCGCAGGTTCAGGTATCTGCCGGGGCGTAGCCGACAACTTCCTGAATAGCAACGCGCCCGGCGTGGGACCCGTCCTCGGCCTGTTGCAGGTGATCCCGCCGCTGATCGGGGCGTTTGTCGGCGCGACGGTGCTGGCCAGGGAGCTGGAGACTGGCACCTTCCGCTACGCCTGGACCCAGGGCTTCGGGCGGGCACGGTGGGCTGTCGCCAAGCTGGTGCCGCTCGCGGTCGCGGTCACGGGCGCCGCCGGAGCGTTCAGCGTGCTCGTCTCCTGGTACATCCAGCCGATCTTCGGCGCGGGCGACCACAACGGCCCGCTCTATCCCACCATCTTCGACCTGCGCGGCGTCGCGCTCGCCGCCTGGACCTTGACCGCGTTCGCAATCGGCGGCCTGGCCGGCATCCTGATCCGCCGGGTCATCCCTGCGATGTTCGCCACCTTTGCCGTGTGGGCCGGGCTCGCGTTCGTGACCGGATGGTTCCTGCGCCGACACTACGAGACTCCGCTGGTAACTACCAACCCCAATTTCCCCGGTTCTGCGTGGGTGTTCAGCCAGATATGGACCCGGGGCGGCCAGCCAGCCAGCCTGTCCATGATCAACAAGACGCTCCACGGAGTCGACATACAGGCGGTGACCCCAGGACAATTCCAGCCAGGACCCGCAACCCCGGCCAGCATCGACCCGGTGCACTACCTCATCCAGCACGGCTACGCGCTGACAACGACCTACCAGCCCGACAGCCGGTTCTGGCCGTTCCAGTGGATCGAGGGCGGCTGGCTGCTCGCCCTCTCGGTGCTCCTCATCGCCGCGACCATCTGGCTAGTCCGGCGCCGCGCCGCCTGAATCCTGAGTGTGACGTGGTCCTGGTCCGCCCCCGTCATACTCGCAGGCGCCGAATCCCGAGTGAGCGGCCGCCGGGTCTAGGCTGGCGCAGCCATCGCGAAGCGACGCCCATAAGGGCGGCCTAGACGCGGCGGCCACGAGCCGGACAATCGAGAGCGAGGAAGACGGCTCCGCCGCATTGCCTGGTCGTCTTTATGAATGAGCGTGATTGATCTTCGGGTCGATGCTGGCTGCGTCGGCGCGCCCGTGCCGGGCGGGCGCCCAAGCGCAAAGCCCGGTGACGGGCGCGCCGCGGTGCCGCGCAGCGGCGCCGCCTTGATCTAAGTACGGCTTAATTCGGCAACGCTGCGAACTGGCTGCGGCTAGAGGAGCTGCTTGCCGTCGTGCTGGCGGATGGCTGCCGGTGCGTCGTCGCGCAGGGCGTCCAGGATGCGGATGGCGTAGGCTTCGCTGGCTAGCTCCCGGATGTCGGTCGCGGTGGCCCAGCGGACAGCTTCGGTCTCGTCGGTGGCGCTCAGCTGGCCGCCGGTGATCTTGCAGCGGAAAACCAGTGCGATTATGGCGCGGTTCATGTTCTTGTAGACGCCGGTCAGGGCGATGGGCTCGACGTCCAGGCCGGTTTCCTCGCGGACTTCGCGGCGCAGCCCGTCGTGGATGCCTTCGGCGAGTTCGAGGACTCCGCCGGGTGGTTCCCAGCGGTGGTTGTCGCGGCGCTGGATGAGCAGGGCTCGCCCGCGGTCGTCGGTGATGACGCCGGTCACGCTGACCGAGTGACGGGCTGGCTGGGTGTCCATCTGATCGCCTCCTGAGTAGGCTTGATCTCAACACTAATAGACGTGTGCACGAGTCGAGGAGCGATCCCGTGAGTGGCGCTGCCGTACTGAGTGAGCACATCGACCCGGCCAGTGACCGCGCGGTCTACAGGCAGATCGCCGACCACCTGCGCACCGCGGTGGCCAAGGGGCGAGTGCGCGAGAGCGAGCAGCTGCCGTCCGAAGCGCAGCTGATGGAGCATTACGGCGTGGCCCGGATGACGGTCCGCAACGCCCTGCGGCTGCTCCAGGACGAGGGCCTGATCACCGCCGAGCACGGCCGCGGGGTGTATGTGCGGTCCCGGCCGCCGGTCCGCCGCCTGGCTTCTGACCGGTTCGCCCAGCGGCACCGCAAGGAAGGCAAGGCAGCGTTCACCGTGGAATCCGAGCAGGTCGGCGCGACTCCCCTGGTGGACCTGATCAAGGTGACCGAGGCCCGGCCTTCCGCTGAGGTCGCCGACCGGCTGCGGCTCGGCGAGGATGCCCGCGTCGTGGCCCGGAGCCGCCGCTACTCTCTGGATGGCAGGCCGGTGGAGACCGCAGTGTCGTACATCCCGGCCGATCTCGCCAAGGGCACCCCGATCACCGACCCGAACCCCGGCCCGGGCGGCATCTACGCCCGGCTGGAGGAATCCGGGCACACGCTGGAGCGGTTCACCGAGGAAGTCTCCGCCCGGATGCCGACTCCGGAGGAATCCCGGCTGCTGGCCCTGTCGCCGGGCGTGCCGGTGTTCCGGCTGGTCCGCACCGCCTACGACAGCGACGGCCGGGCCGTCGAGGTGTGCGACACGATCATGTCCGCCGACGCCTACGTCCTGGCCTACGAGCTGCCCGCGCATTAGCGGTTGACAGCCCCTCATCACTCCTCTATACATGTGATAACTTCTCTAGTCGAGTAGACGCCTAGAGACCAGCCGGTCTTATGGCTGGCGGATCACTGAGGAGGTGAGGGCGATGGCCCTCAGGAACGGCTCGCGGCTGCACGTGAGCATGCAGGACGTGTTCCCGCACGGGTGTCATCTGGTCCCGGATTCGATCGTGGAGGCGCAGGACTACGACGAGAACACCGGCCGCCGGTCCCCGGCGGTGGACAAGTACACCGGGCAGCGGGTGTTTTCGTGCCGGGTGATGGACATGGACCCGGAGCTGGAGGGCCGGTCGCGGGAGACGGTGGTGAAGATCCTTTCTGACCGGATGCCGGTCCCGCCGACCCGGGCGCCGTTCGAGCTGGTCGAGTTCGAGGGCCTGCAAGTCACCCCGTACGTGGACACCGGCCGGTGCCAGGGCAGGGGCCGGTGCGGTGCCCGGATGGCGTTCTCGCTGCGCGCCACCGGCATGAAGGCCGCGTCCCGGCCAGCGGCCAAGGACGCCGCGTGATGCCCGCCAAAAGGGTCACGACCGTGACCGTCCCCGTGGATGGCCGCTCAGCGGTGGCGTTCGAGTCCTACACCGGCCGGACCCCGCTGCTGACCATCCTGGCCACCCGGCCCGCGCTGCTGGTCACCCTGACCCTGCCGGAGCGGATCGAGGCGGGGCATGTGCGGTTCGCCCGCGAGCTGGCCGCCCTGACCGCCAGGTACGCGACCGAGGTGGAGCGCTCCTACCGGGGCCTTCCCCAGCTGCCCGCCCGCCAGGAGGTGCCCGCATGACCGCCAGCACCGCTTCCGTCCAGTTCCGGTCCGGGGGAGTCGCCTCGGTGGACGCCTCGCTCCGGCTGACCGGCTGCTCGTATATCCAGTGCTGCACCTACCCGGACCGCCCGGCGATCCTGTCGGTCGATGACGGCCACGTCTCGGTGTCGGTCACCGTCCCCGACTCCGGTCAGGTCACCTCCGAGGACCTGGACACCGCCCGGCGGCTCGCCGACGCCGTGGCCCGGTACATCACCGACCTCGAACAGCGCCTCACAGCCCAGGACAGCGCGGCCGAAGGCACGGCGGCGTGACCGGGCGGGGCGGCCCGCAGCAGCCACTGCGAGCCGCCCCCTTCACCACTCCCCGAGGACCCCTCAGGAAGGAGCCTCCCATCATGTCTGATCAGCCCCAGCCCCGCCGGGTTAGCCCCGGCGAGATATCCGACCTGCTCGACCAGGCCCGCCAGCTCGGCCCCCTCGCCACTCTGGCCGACCTGATCACCTACCACGAGCGGAAGGCTCATCTGCTGTCCCGGATCGCTGCCGACCTCGGCACGACCGAGGCGCACGAGGTGGCCGCTGACGCCTGGTACTACCTGAGCGGCCTGTGCCGCCGCGCCGAAACGATGACCGCAACGGAGGCGGCGCCGTGAAGATGTCGACGTTCTCCGGCGATCAGATCGCCCAGGTCAACAACCCCGACCCGTTCGCCCCGCCGGTGTGGCGGTCCCCGGTGTATCACACGCCCGGCTGGATCATCACCATTGTCCAGGCCTGGCGGCTGCTGGAAGCCATAGTCGGCTTCCTCCTCCGGCACCCGCTGCTCGATGTGGCCGCCGCGGTAATCGTGGTGACCTGGCTGAACCTCAGCTGGCTCGGCTTAATCCTCGTGGCCGCCGTCGTCCTAGTGACTCTGGTGGCCTGGCGGTGGCGGTGGCCTGCGGGATTCGCCCGGTTCATCACCCGGCCGGTGCTGGGGAAGTGGCGGCGCTGGCATTACCAGCGGCACTGGGCAGCCGTCATGACCATCGGCCGTCTCGCCCCGGTCTACCAGGGGCGTCTGCTGCTGCCCGTCCTGGGCAAGGTGTCCTCGACCCCCTACACCGACCGGGTAGCGGTCCGGCTGGTATCCGGTCAGAGTGCGGCTGATTTCGCGAACCGGGCGGAGAACCTGGCGCACGGGTTCGGGGCGATGGTGTGCCGGGTCCGCACCGCCCGGCCCGGTGCGCTGGTCCTGGAGTTGGTCCGCCGCGACGCTCTGGCCGCGATCATCCCCGCCCTGCCAGTCCACCCAC